>CAMAUX010000020.1 GCA_945861435.1 Chthoniobacter flavus
CCCGCAGGATTTTCACAAACTTCTCCTTCTCCGGATCGCCCAGCGCAAAGCGCCGGTCCACCACCCGCGTCACGCAGTGATAACACGCCCCCGGAGAACCCTCCTCCGCCAACACCCGCCTCGTCCTCATGGATTCACCACTCGCCCACATCGAGCGACTGGTCAACGCGCTCTTTGATAAATTGCCTGTCCCTTGCCCTTGCCGATAGATTGCCTGTTCCTTGCCCTTGCCGACATCGAGCGACTGGTCAATCGCGTTTTTTGATAGATTGCCTGTCCCTTTGCCGGGCCGCTTTGCCGGGCCGCTTGCAGCCCGCTTGCCGAGCCTTGATAGATTGCCTGTCCCTACTTTGCGCCACCTCGAGCTCCCACCTCGCACCTCGGCGATCTTTGATAGATTGCCTGTCCCTTGCCGGGCCCGCCTTGGAGGTGCCGGGCCCGCGGGAAGTTCCAGCCCTTCGGCACGTTGTGATAGCCGATCCAGAGTTCTCCGGGTTCGACCTCGAGGACGAAGGGATAGGTGGCTCCGCCGGGCGTGCCTTGCGCCAGGTTGAGGGACGGCGTCCACGTTCTGCCTTCGTCTGCGGACAGTGCGAGGTGGAGTTCCGTGCGCTTGGTTTCCGCGCGATTCCACACGAGCGCGATGCGGCCATCGGCGAGGCGCGTGAGATGTCCGGGCGCGGACGTGGCATCGATGGTGGTGGCCCGGGCGGCGGACCACGTCCTGCCGCCGTCGCTGGAAAAGGATTCCCAGAAGACCTTGTGCGTGGTGCGGATGAGCATCCACACGCGGTCGTCCCTGAGTGAGAGCACGCAGGGTTCCAGTGCGCCGTCGTGGTTGCCCGCGCCGCCGATGTCGATGTCATTGCTGAGACTCCATGGGTTCCCACCATCCGTGGACACCGACGTCTGGCACACGAGCCGGCCGGGGTTTTTCACATAATGCGAATACGGGACGATGAGATGGCCGCTGCGCGTCTCGACGGCTCCATTGCTCGTGCCGGTGTAGCCTTGGAAAATGAGCCGGGGTTCGCTCCATGTCGCGCCGTTGTCGCTGCTGCGCGCGGTCCACATGTCGCTCTGCGTTTCATCCGCCGGATTCTCGTCGATCCATTTCCACTTCTTGAATCCGAGGTAGAACACGTGGACCACGCCATCGCGCGCGGTCAGCACGGAGGGATGGGAGGGCTGACAGTCCGGATGCCGCGCAATCACGCGCTCAGGCGCCCAGGTTTTGCCGCCGTCCGTGGTCACGCGGCCCGCGATCCATGTCGCGCCGGGCTTGCTGTGATAGCTGCCTGGCGTGGAATACACGGTCATAGCCTTGATAGATTGCCTGTCCCTACCTTGCGCCAACGCGCTCTTTGATAGATTGCCTGTCCCCACCTCGCGCTCCCACCCGCCACCTCGCGCTACCACCTCCCACCTCGGCGACCTTTGATAGATTGCCTGTCTCTTGCCGGGCCTTGCCGTGATTGTGGCCCCAGGGTTGCCGGCCCATAGATTGCCTGTCCCTTGAGGCCCTTGTTCCTCGCGACCCTTGCCGAGCTCGCGGCCCCCTTGCCGCGCTTGCGGCGCTGTCCATGATGGATTGCCTGTCCCTTGCAGCCCCTACGATCTGCTTCTGTCTCCCTTCGCATTCAGGGAATTGATTCGTACGCGCGCCTGCACGGCTTGCTCACGGGGGTGTCTGAGTCTGCGGACCGCGACTGGTGACGCTAACCGCATCCGCGTTGGCGAAGCGGAACGGAGGATCACCCTGCTGCAGCGCGGTCTGAACCGGCCAGCAAAGGAAGCCGCAGTCCATGGAAGGGCGTCGAAAGGTGCTCGGCGCGCCCCGTACGAAGCTTGCCAATGGATGGCGGGGCATTAGCGTCGCGGCCGTGAATTCCATGCGCCTCTTCGTCGAGCCACTGCAGACGAGGGGCGACATCACCACGGTTTCCGGTGTGCTGGAGGGCGCCGGTGCACCGCAGCGGCTTTGGTGGAAAGTACCCGCGCGGTGGGCGGATGCGCTGGACACCTCGGCGGACCCGTTTGTCGTGGCTTTCATGATGCCGCTCATGCAGCAGGGAGGCGTCGTCCACATTCAGGGGCGCGTCTCTCCGTCACTTTTGGCCAGTCTCGATCGCTATGCGGCGATCTGGAGAACCTGGGCGCCAAGCCGGTACAAGACCGTGGTTTTCACGGCGGACGAGGAGGCGGAGGCACCGCCCCCTGCGAGCGATGCGTTTGTGCTGCCGCTCTCCTGCGGGGTGGATTCTTGTTACACCCTGTGGAGGCAACTGAGTGCTGCTGCCGGGCGCAGGACGCGCCGCCCGGGCGCGGTCGTGCTCATGCACGGCTTTGACATCTTGCTTGATCAACCGCATAGCGATGCGCTTTTCGCGGGTGTCGAGCGCGCCGCGCGCGCGATGGTCTCAGGCCTGAACCTTCCGGTCATCACCGTGCGCACGAATTTCCGCGAGTTGCGGATGCTGTGGGCGCACAGCTTCGGCACGGAACTGGGGGCCGGCTTTCGTCTGTTTTCTCGACAGTTCGCCGGTGCGCTCATCCCGAACAACATCCCCTACGGCCATCTGGAGTTTGTGTGGGGCAGTCATCCGTTGATTGACCGGGAGTTGTCGAGCCGGCATTTCACGGTTGAAGACGAGGGCGGTGAGGCGACGCGGTTTGAGAAGCTGGCGCTTTTAAAAGAATGGCCCGAGGCGCTCGCGAACCTTCGTGTCTGCTTTGGAGTGGGCGCGAGCAGTTCGGAGAATTGTGGTGTGTGCGAGAAGTGCGTGCGCACGATTCTGGCGTGCCGTCTTGCGGGTATGCCCCTGCCCGGTGCGTTCCGAAGAGACATCTCCGAGGCGGACTTGCGCCGTATCAAGGTGCACTCAGGTGCTGCCCTGCCCCTTTGGGCGGAACTGTATGAAGGCGCGGTGGCGCGTGGTCTCGACAAGACCTCTTGGGGAAGAGCACTGCGAAAGGTGTATCATCGCGGCAGGAGGAGGAAGGTCTTGGAAAGGCTCAAGAGCCCGTTCCTTCCCCTGCGCAACGCGCTGCGTTACATCTTCCGGGGGACCACGCTCTCCAGAAGGGAGTTGGCGCTTCAGCGCTCCGCCGCCAGCAAGGTGTCATAAACGCGGGCGGTTTTTTCGACCATGCTCGCGACGCTGAGATGGCTCTCCACATCACTGCGCGCCCGGTTGGTCAGGGCGGTCCGCTTCGCGCCATCGGTCAGCAAGTCGCTGAGTGTGTCTGCTGCAGCCGCCATGTCGCTGGTTTGCAGACAAATGGCGGTTTCCCCGTGGCGCGTATAATCGGAAAACGCGCCGGCCCCGCTGATGCTCAGCACCGCCGTGCCGGCTGCCTGCGCCTCAAACATCACCGAACCTCCGGACAGGGTCACAAGGACGTCCATCCCGGCAAGGACCGCAGGCATGTCGTTTCGACGCCCGGTGAAGATGATGTCGTTCTCGCGACCCATGGCGCGCACATCTCCCTCCACTGAGGCGCCGTATTCGTTGCGCTGCATTTCGCCGACGATGAAAAACTTCACCTTCAATCCGGTTTTAAGAACGTTCCCGGCCAGATGCACAAAATCGCGGACCTTCTTGAATTCCTCGACGCGTCCCACCAACCCCACGGTGGGAGTTTTCTGCACAGAAAACTCCCGGCGAAACGTCTCATCGCGACGGCACAGGGGCGAGAACGTGTCGCAATCCACCCCGTCATCCACCACATGAATGCGCGCCTGCGGGAGATCCCCCTCCTGCAGTGCGCGGGCATGGCGCGCAGCGATGGCTCAAAGCATCCGCCTGATCAAGCGCGTGTTTCCGGATGTCGCGCGGACTGAGTGGTCCGCGCACGTGCGAGACCACCGGGACCTGCGCATGACGCGCCGCGGCAAGCCCGTAGCGACACTTGTAGACGTCTGACGCATGGACGAGCACGGGACGCACATTCGCCACCAAGCGTCTCAGGCGGCCCACATCGAGTGGCCGGAGGAGGAAACCCTTCAGGGAGCGCCATCCGCGCATCGGCGAAATCGTCACTGCGATGCCGGCGGCACGCAGTTGGTCTGAAGTGGTGCCCTCGCCATCGAGCACGACATGCGGTTGATAACCATGCTGGGGAAGGTTCTGGGCCAGATAAAGCGTCTGCGTTTGAGATCCATCCGAGGAGCCCCCCCGGGCCAGTATCAAGACATTGCGTTGCACAGAAGAAGAGAAGGTGCGGACTGGATTCAGACGGGGGATTGATCTCGGCCTTGTCCCGGAAACGGGGGCGTGCAGGCTTCCCTTGCGACACGCGGGGCGCGGCTAGGAGGGGGGGTGAGAGTCTGAGCCGCGCGGGAGCGGGCACAGCATTCCGCGGAGTTCTCGAAATTCGACGCTTGTTTCCTTGGCACAAGATGAACAGTGCCATGGAATTAAGTGGGTGTACGCATCAAATCTGCGTTCGCGAAACGGCGCGTCGGCCTGCGTGAGATTTTCCGCAGCTGAAAACGCATTCGGCCCGCACAAAGTCGGGACCGCACGCGGCCTTCCGATGGCGCAGCCCCCCGCGTTGATCCGGCCACTGAGGCCGAGCGTCGCTCCTTCCGTGAGTTTGATTGCCAGGCTGCGCTGATTGCGCGTGCAGACTCAGGGGCGCGGCCGTGCGGGAGACGGGCGGCTTCAGGGGATACGGGATGAACGTGATCGATCCGCGGAAGAGGATTAATCGGCCGCGAGCGGCATATCCCGGCTCCTTACACGGTTGAACCCGGCTCCGCTTTGCCGCTGTGAGCCAATCACCGTCCGGATGATCGGGATCCCTGTCGCTTTGAGCGGAAGTGCGACGGCGGGTGGGCTGGGCGTGATCCGCGGCGGGGTGCGCCAGCTGCGGGCTTTGGGATGTCGTCGGCCGGGGCGGGTGCTGGGATGCGTTCGCCGACGTAGATGCGGTGGGCTGCGCGCTTGGCGGTGGGGTGCGCCTTGGCGTCGAAGGTTGTGACGTGGAATCCGGCGCGTCCGAGACGCTGGACGAATTCGGGTTCGGCCTGCGCAGACCAGTAGGCGACGAGACCGTTGGGACGCAGGGCGCGCGCGACGGATTGGAAACCACCGCGGTCGTAGAGGCGTGCGTTGGCAGAGGTGACCCAGGAGGAGGGGGTGTGGTCGGTGTCGAGGAGGATGACGTCGTAGGCGTTTTCGGCGGTGGTCGCGCGCAGGACCTTGAAGACGTCTTTCACGAGAACTTCGACGCGCGGGTCTTCGAGGAGGCGGCCGTTGACGTGGCGCAGGAGTTCGCGGTTCCACTGGACGACTTCGGGCAGCAACTCGGAGACATGGACCACGGCGCGCGGGCCGGCGAGTTCAAGGACGCGCTTGAGGGTGAAGCCCAGGCCGAGGCCGCCGATGAGGATGCGGGGTTCGGGGGCGTGGCGCAGGTTGCGGCAGCCGTAGTCAGCGAGGAGGAGCTCAGAGACCGTGGCGATGGTGCTCATGAGCTGGCGGCCGTTGTGCTTGATGTAGTACTGGCCGTCGTGCTCGTGCAGCGTGATACGAGAGCCGTCCGGGGACTGGATCTGCGCGAGGTTGTGAAAGGGTTTCATGCGGGCGCGAGGGTGCAGAGGGAACGGGGCGATGGCGAGCCCTTCGGTTCAGCGCGGTTCGCGGAATGCGTAGAGATGACCTTCGGTGCGCAGGAAGAGGACGTCGCCGACAAGTGCCGGGGTGGCGAAGACGGGTTCCTTGAGGTCGATCCTGTTGAGGATCTGGAGTTGGTCGGAGGCTGCGAGGACGTGGAGGATGCCGCGTTGCGAGGTGATGTAGACGCGGCCGTTTGCACCGACAAGCGACGCGTAGTAGTCGCCGGGTGCGTCGATGCGCTGGTCTTGGAAAAGGGGTGTGCCGTCGGTGGTGCGGTAGCAGGAGGCGAGGCCGCCGTTTTTGATGGTGAACACGCGGCCGTCCATGGCGAGCGGGGAGGCGACGTAGGGGAGGCTGCGCGTGCTCTTCCACGCGAGATGGGAGGTGTTGATGTCGCCGGAGCCGCCTGGACGCAGGGCGAGGAGGGCATTGCCGGCGCGCGCGAACATGGAGCGCATGCCTTCCCATTCCTCCCGGGTGATGAGGCCGTCCTTGTTGAGGTCCATCTGGGAGAAGCGGTCGGCGACGGGGCCCTTGGGGAGATCGTTCTTGGTGAGGACGGTGTCTGCGGGTTTCTGAAGGGTGCTAAGAAGCGTGTTGAAAGGTTCCATGGAGACGCGGCTGTCGTCGTCTCCACCGACGTTCCAGCTGGCGCTCAGGAGCATTTCTCCGTCGATGGCGGGGGAGCTGCAGGCGACGCGCGAGGTGCCGGAGTAGGTCCAGAGTTCGCGGCCGTTTGCGGGGTCGTAGGACTTGAGCCAGATCGAACCCGGGACGATGAGTTCGGTGCGGCTACTGTGTTTCCAGAGGACCGGGGTGGCGAAGCTGCGGCGGAACTCAGGGCGTTCGGTGCGCCAGAGCGTGCGGCCGGTGCGCGGATCGAGAGCGGTGAGGAAGGAGCCCTCGTCGGAGTCGCAAGCAAGGTAGAGCCTGCCATCGGCGAGCACGGGCGATGCGGAGGTGCCGAACTCGACGACGGGAGATTTGAGCGGGAGACGCCATTGTTCGCGGCCTGAGAAGTCGTGTGCGACGAGGCCGAAAGAGCCGAAGTAGGAGTAGACGAACTCACCATCGGTGGCGGGCGTGGGGGATGCAGGGCTCGCGATGCGGTGGGTGGGTTCGACGCGTTCGGAGGGGGCATCGGCTTTCCACAGAATCTTGCCGGAGGCGGCTTCCATGCAGAGGGTCTGGAGGTGCGCGCCGTCGAAGGCGGTGAGGAAAAGGCGGTCTCCCCAGACGCATGGGGAGGAGTGACCGGAAGGCACAGGAGTCTTCCAGAGCACGTTCTCTTCGGGGCCGAAGTGCGTGGGGGGATTGGCGGAATCTGCGCGTCCGGTTCCGTGAGGGCCTCGGAACTGGGGCCAGTGTTCGGCGGCGTGGAGGGTTGTGGCGCAGAGGAGGAGAGCGCAGAGCAGGGGGGTGGGGCGCATGGGGTGGGGGGGATGAACTGTGTGCAGGAGGGGGGCGCGGTGGACGCGCTGCGGCTGCTATTTGAAGAACTGGATATCGAGCGAACGCAGGTAGGTGTGGAGGCCCGCGTCCTGAACGGGGAACACCATCGCGTCCTCGGCTGTCTCGTTGTGATGGCTGTGCCACCAGCCCGGAGGGGTGATGAAGGCGGCGCCAGAGACCCAGTCAGCGCGGATGGGATCGATGAGCTGGCCCTCGGCGGTGATGCGCGGGGACATGAGGGTGTAGACGCCCGGCCTGCCTTCGACGGCGAGGTCGACGGCGATGGACTGGTGACGGTGCGGCTTCTGCACAGCATGCGCAGGCAGGATGTTGAAGAGCGACCAGAGGGTGCGGGAGACCGTCATGGTGGCGCGCGTGGATTCCTGGCCAAAGATGACGCCGCAGCGGTTGCGAGCTGCTGCGCCGGGCTGGGAGCGGAAGCGTGCGACGGCGGCGAGGATCTCCGTGTGCGGGTACTTCACGAGATCGATGGTCTGCCGAGTGGGCGTGGCGCCGAGGTATTGGAGGAGGGGTTCGTCAGTGACGACGAAGCCGCGGGTGGGTGTGTGCGCTTCCCAACGGATGCGGGTGGTGCCCGGAATGACGATCACGTCCCCGGCCGCATAGGTGCACGTTTTGGCGGCGGTATCTGGCGCGGAATCCGTGGAGCTGATGTGAAGCACGCCTTCGCCCGAGTGGAAGCGGACGAGCACCGAGGTGGCCGCGTCCGCGGTTTCCAGCGGGCTGCCGGGGGCGAGATTGAGATGGTATGCGGCGAGCGCGGGAGTGGTGGCCGGGTAGTCGGTTTCCAGCAGGGCCTGCTGGTTCCAGAGGACGCGTTCGGAAACCGCGGAGTCCATGGGCGGCAGGACCGTGTAGCTGATGGCGGGGATGGTGGGCGTGGCTGCGGCGGAGTATTCGTGAAGGTGCATGGCGGTGCGCCCGGTGGGCGGTGCATTCGATAGCACGGCCCGTGGCAAAGTGGCAGCGGGAAACCGGGGGCGTTTCACCGAAACGGCAGGTGACATCGCCGCGCGCAAATCCGCTGAGGATCCGTAAGGATCGGGGTTCGGACGGAGCAGCGGTGCTGTGGTCTGCGGGGGATGGGTGCTGCTCAGCGCAGGCGTCAGACGAGGATATCCTTGAGAAGAGTGGCGCCTTCGACGCCGCTGAGGCGCGCATCGAGACCCTGGAACTTCACGCTGAAGGCTTCGTGATGAATACCGAGTTGGTGAAGCATGGTGGCGTGGAGATCGTGCACGGTGCAGACCTTGTCGACGGCAGCGTAGCCGAGGTCGTCGGTGGCGCCGTAGACCATGCCGCCGCGGACGCCCGCGCCTGCGAGCCAGACGGACATCGCCTTGTTGTGGTGGTCGCGTCCGGAGCCGCCTTGGGACATGGGGGTGCGGCTGAATTCACCGGCCCAGACCACGAGCGTGTCGTCGAGCATGCCGCGCTGTTTGAGGTCGGTGAGCAGGGCCATGCAGGCGCGGTCGATCTCCGCGGCCTTGAGTTCGATGCCCTGCTTGATGCCGCCGTGGTGGTCCCAGTCCTTGTGGTAGAGCTGGATGAAGCGCACGCCGCGTTCGGCGAGGCGGCGTGCGAGCAGGCAGTTGGAGGCGAAGGATCCGTCGCCCGGCTTGCATCCGTAGAGCTCGAGGGTTTTGGGGTTTTCGGCGCTCACGTCCATGAGCTGCGGGACGCTGGCCTGCATTTGAAATGCCATCTCGTACTGGGCGATGCGGGTGGCGATCTCCGGATCGCGCACCAGCGCGTCGTGGCTTTTGTTGAGGGAGCCGATGGCTTGGAGGTCGCTTTGCTGCTGGCTTCGGGTGATGCCGGGAGGGTTGCCAAGGTAGAGGACGGGATCGCCGCCGGAACGCAGCTGGACGCCTTGGAATCGGCTGGGAAGAAAGCCGCTGCTCCACTGGCGTGCGGCGATGGGCTGGTTCTGACCGCCTTGTCCGAGCGAGGTGAGGACGACGAAGCCCGGGAGGTCTTCGGCCATGCTGCCGAGGCCGTAGGTGACCCATGCGCCCATGCTGGGGCGACCGGCGATTTGGGAGCCGGTGTTCATGAACATGTGCGCGGGATCGTGGTTGATGGCATCGGTGGTCATCGAGCGGATGAGGCAGATGTCGTCGATGACGGACCCGAGGTGCGGGAAGAGGGAGCAGATCTCTGTCTGGTTTTTGCCGAACTTGGCAAAGGGATGCTGGGGGCCGAAGCACATGAGTTTCTGGCCTTGGAGCTGAGCGAGTTGCTGGCCCTTGGTCATGCTCTCGGGCATGGGCTGGCCGTCCATCTCGGCGAGCTTGGGTTTTGGGTCGAAGGTTTCCAAGTGGGAGGGACCACCCGCCATAGAGAGCCAGATGACGCGCTTGGCCTTTTGCGGAAAGTGCAGTTTGGAAAGCATCCCGGCCTGCGGGGCTGCATGGAGGAGGCTCGGACGCAGGAGCGATGCGAGTGCGACGGAGCCAAGGCCCTGGGCGGTTTTGCCAAGGAAGGTGCGTCGGTTAAAGCGTGCGGCTGCGAGGGAGTCGGCGGGTTTCATGAAGGGCGGTGCTGGAGGGTGAAAGAGTTCCGGAGAGGGAGGGGAGGTGTCAGGAGAGGATGGAGTGGAGGACGCTGGAGGATTCGACGCCGGTGAGTTTGGCGTCGAGGCCCTGGAACTTGTAGGTGAAGGCATCGTGTGGGATGCCGAGGAGATGGAGCATGGTGGCGTGGAGGTCGTGCACGGTGCAGACGTCCTGTGCGGCGGCGTAGCCGAGGTCGTCGGTGGATCCATGGGTGAGGCCGCCTTTGACGCCGGCGCCTGCGAGCCACATGGACATGGCCTTGTTGTGGTGATCGCGGCCGATGGGGCCCTTGCCAGTCTGCATCATGGGAGTGCGCCCGAATTCTCCGCTCCAGACGACGAGGGTGTCCTCGAGCAAGCCTCGCTGTTTGAGATCGCGCAGCAGTGCGGCGCAGGCTTGGTCGACCTCGCGGGCGCGCATCGGGAGTTCCTCGCGGAGGAGGCTGTGGTGGTCCCAGTCGCGGTGGTAGAGTTGGATGAAGCGCACGCCGCGTTCGGCGAGGCGGCGCGCGAGCAGGCAGTTGGAAGCGAAGGAGCCGTCGCCCGGAGTGCAGCCGTAGAGGTCGGTGACGGCCTTGCCTTCGGAATGCACATCCATGAGATCGGGGACGCTGGCCTGCATCTGAAAGGCCATCTCGTACTGGGCGATGCGGGTGGCGATCTCCGGGTCGCGCACGAGCGTGTCGTGGCTTTTGTTGAGGGAGTTGATGGCTTGGAGGTCGCTTTGCTGCTGGGTGCGCGAGATGCCGGGCGGGTTGTTGAGGTAGAGGACGGCGTCGCCGCGCGAGCGCAGTTGGACGCCTTGGAAACGGCTGGGGAGGAAGCCGCTGCTCCACTGGCGGGAGGCGATGGGTTGCGGGGTGCGTCCTTCACCGGTGGAGACCATCACGACGAAGCCCGGGAGATTTTCGGCCACGCTGCCGAGCCCATAGGTGACCCACGAACCCATGCTGGGGCGACCGGCGATTTGGGAGCCGGTGTTCATGAACATGTGGGCTGGATCGTGGTTGATGGCTTCGGTGGTCATCGAGCGCACGATGCAGATCTCGTCTGCAACGGAGCCGAGGTGAGGAAGGAGGGAGCTGAGTTCGGCGCCGCACTGGCCGTGCTTGGAGAACGGGAACTGGGGGCCGAGGCACACGAGCTTCTGACCTTGGAGCTGTGCGAGTTGCTGCCCCTTGGTGAGGCTCTCTGGCATCGGCGTGCCGTTCATGCGAGCGAGCACCGGCTTGTGGTCGAGGGTCTCGAGATGCGAGGGACCACCGGCCATGGTGAGCCAGATCACGCGCTTGGCCCGCTGCGGGAGCGGGAGTTTTCCGAGGACGCCGGGTTGCGGAGCAGCGCGGAGCAGGCCGGGATGGAGGAGCGATGCGAGTGCGACGCCACCGAGTCCCTGGGAGCCGCGGCGCAGGAATGCGCGTCTGGTGAGCTGTGCGCGCTCCATGCGATCAGGCGCGTGTGATGGTCTCGTGGAGGTTGAGAAGCACGCGTGCAACATGGGTCCACGCAGCGAGTTCCGCCTTGTCGACGCCGGCGGGCACGGGAGCGATGCCCGTCTTGAGCAGTGCGTCTGCGGCCGCGGGATCCTGCCGGTAACGTGCGAGGTGCTGCTCAAAGAGCGCGCGCACGGTCTGGAGTTCGTCGGCGCGCGGGCTGCGTTGGAGGCCCTGCTGCCATGCCCATTCGATGCGTTGATCGGCGCTCGCGGGGCCGCTGGCGAGGATGCGCGCGGCGAAGGAGCGTGCGGCTTCGACGTAGGTGGGGTCGTTGAGGAGGACGAGAGCCTGCTGCGGGATGTTGGAGCGGTTGCGTTCTGCGCAGCACTCCTCGCGGCTCGGCGCGTCGAACGCGGTCATGCTGGGGTGGGGGAAGGAGCGCTGCCACCATGTGTAGAGGCCCCGCCTGTACTGGTTTTCGCCGGAATCGTTTGCGTAGGTGCGGCGCGGGAAGTTGAGGTTATCCCAGTATCCCTCGGGCTGGTAGGGGCGCGCGCTGGGGCCGCCGATCTTGGGAGCGAGCAGTCCGGAGAGGGTGAGCGCGGTGTCGCGCACGAGTTCTGCATCCATGCGGAAGGCGCTCTGGCGGGCGTTCTCGCGGTTGTAGGGATCTGCGGCGGCGAGTTGTGCTGAGGCGGTGGAGGTCTGGCGGTACGTGGCGCTGGAGACGATGAGACGCACCATGTGTTGGAAATCCCAGCCGCTGTCCATGAACTCGCAGGCGAGCCAGTCGAGAAGGGCGTGATTGGGAGGCATCTCGCCTTGGGCGCCGAGGTCATCAAGGACCTTGCTCAGGCCCGTGCCGAAGAGTTGCTTCCAAAGGCGGTTCATCACGGTGCGGGCGGTGAGCGGGTTCTGGCGCGAGACGAGCCACTGTGCGAGGTCCAGGCGCGTGAGTTCGCGATCTCCGGTGTCTGGTTTTGGGAGGTAATGCGGGAGGGCTGCCTTGATGGGCTCGCCGCTCTCATCCATCCAGTTGCCACGGGGCAGGATGCGCACGGTGCGCTTCTGGGGAGAACTGACAGAGACGATGCAATGGCCGACGGATTTTTCAAATTCCGTGAGCGCCTCCTGCGCTGCGGCGACCTGCTGGCGTTGCGTGGCGAATTCCGGCGCGACGGAGCGGAAGTGTTTGGCTAGCGCCTTTGCCTGATCCGGTGTGCGCTTCTCGGTGGGGGTCTTGAGGACCTTCACGATGGCGGCCGGGATCTGCACGTTCGGTGCGCGGACGGGAGCGGGTGCGCCTGTTGCCGAGATACGGAAGCGGCCGAGGGTGTGATTGTCGCCGTAGATTTGGCGGAGAAGAACGGTGAGGGTCTTGCCTCCTTCCACGGGTTTTTCGAGTTCGAGGTAAAGGGAGTTTTCGTTGCCTGTGTTGCCGAGGACTGCCCAGCCCTTTTTCTCGTCGTTGGATTTGCCGTCGATGGCGAGTTTGGCGGTCATGCCGCTCTGTTCAAAGGTGGCTGTGGCTTCGGTGATCTTGAGGAGCGTGTTGCCGTCCTTCACGGTGAGCTCGTTGAGGACGAAGTTCCCGTTGTGCGCGCGGCCCGGGCCGGATTTGGGAAGGGACTCGGCGGTGAGGGCCTCAAGTTTCAGGCCCGTGGTGAGGCCGGGCGGCGTCTGGATGGTGACGAAGTAGGTGTCTGAGGCGGCATTGCCGTCGGTGCTGACGGAGATGATGCCGGTGCCATCGTCGACGAGTTTGGAGCCGCGGTCCGCGTGGAGTTTGGTGGGGGGAAGGGGAGTCCATGCGACGTCGGCCGGGCCGTTGGCGTGGAGGATTTCCCATGCGCGCTGCTGCTCGGCGGTCTGCGGGGTGTTGCGTTCGAGTTGCGCGGCGGCTTCCTCGGCGCGTGCGCGCAACTGGTCGAGCTTGGCGGCCTCTTCTTTCGAGGGCACGAGCATGCCTTCCTCGCGCTTGCCGAGGATGGGTTCCTTGATGTCGGCGAAGAAGGCGCCGAGGGAGTAGAAGTCGCGCGTGGTGAAGGGGTCGAACTTGTGATCGTGACACTGTGCGCAGCCTGTGGTCTGGCCCATCCATGCGGCGCCGATGGCGCGGACGCGGTCGGTGAGCATGCGGGCTTCGTAGTCCTTTGCTTGTGCGCCGCCTTCCTCGGTGGAGAGGAGGAGGCGGTTGAATGCCGAGCCGATGCGCGATTCCTGCGAGGCGTCCGGGAGGAGATCGCCGGCGACCTGCTCGAGGGTGAAGCGGTCGAAGCGTTTGTTCTGGTTGAAGCTTTGGATGACCCAGTCGCGGTAGGGCCACACGTTGCGGCCGTTGTCGGAATGGTAGCCGATGGTGTCGGCGAAGCGGACGACGTCGAGCCAGCCCATGGCCATGCGCTCGCCGTAGTGGGGGTTCTTGAGGATGCGTGCGACGAGGTTCTCGTAGGCGTTGGGTGCGGAGTCGTTGACGAAGGCGGCAACCTCGGCCGGTGTGGGTGGCATGCCGAGGAGGTCGGAGTAGAGGCGGCGCACGAGGGTGCGCTTGTCGGCCTCGGGCGAGGGCTGGAGCTTGAGTTCGGCGAGGCGCTGCTGGACGAGGGCGTCGACGGCGTTGCGGCCTGCGGGGGCGGGAGCCTTCTGCGGAGGCTCGTAGGACCAGTGCTGCTGGTAATTCGCCCCCTGCGCGATCCAGCGTTTGAGGATCTCCTTTTGATCGGCGGTGAGCTTCTTGTGGGAGTCGGCCGGCGGCATGAGGTCGTCGGGCTCGGTGGTGAAGAGGCGCTCGACGAGGGCGCTCTTTGCAGCGTCGCCGGGGATGAACGCATCCTTTGCGATGGCCTCTTCGCGGACATCGAGGCGCAGCTTGGCCTTGCGGTGCTTGGGGTCCGGCCCATGGCAGAAGAAGCAGTTGTCGGAGAGGATCGGACGCACGTCCCTGTTGAACAGGATCTTCTCAGGCACCGCAGCGGATGCGGTGGAGAGAGGCAGCAGGGCAGGCAGTGCAAGGAGGGACAGGACAAAGGCAGTCTTCATGGGCAAGGGATGGGTACAGTCCAGGCGGGGGCGGATGATTGAGTTTCTATCGCCGTGTGTTCCGGAGTCATCCCCTTGTTTGGGGGAGGACTTGGTGCGTCGCGTGCCGCGGGATCGGGCTGGTGTTGGACCTCGGCTGGGCTAGGATGCTGCAGGTCGCTCGGTAGCCGGAGGTTCCGGCGGGCGCGCATTTCCAACCACCACCTCTGGTCTATGTCCGCAGCTAATCCAGTTGATCCCCGTGTGACAGGTCTGCTTGTAGAATTGAAGCTCAACCACGAGGTGGGCGACGACGGCGATGTGCGCGTGGGATTCGAGACGGAGGGGGGGCGCAAACAGATCATTGTGGTGAGCTCGCAAACGAGCCAGTTCGGGGCGATGGAGATCCGCGAGCTGTTTTCGCCGGCGGTGTTTTTTGACGGGTTTCTGGATGTGGAGCTGGCCAATGCGGTGCTGGTCATCAACGCGGAGATGAAGATGGGTTCATGGCGGATCCTGCGCGGTTCGGGGCGTGTGCAGTCCGCGCTCACCTTTGGCGTGCAGATCGCTGCCGGTGCCAGTGCGGCGTCGCTGCTGACCTCGCTGCATCTCGTGTGCGCTGCGACCGACGAGATGGAGAAGCAGTTGACGCGGTAGGTCGCAGTTTAGCGTAGCTGAGGGGGCAGGGATTGGGGGATTGGCTTTGCCTGCCGTGCGGGCCGGGGGCACACTCGGAACGATTCATGCGCCACCCCTCGCATCTTGTTTCGTGCATTCGCACCGGCATGCTCATCGGCATTGCCGTGTCGATGGTTTCCCTGCCGTTGCGGGCTGGAGATGTGCGTCCGTTTTTGGAGGAGCACTGCATCGGCTGTCATGGAGAGGACAAGGCGAAGGCGGGTCTGCGTCTGGATACCCTGCCCTTCGAGCCCGGGAAGCCTGAGAATGCGGGGAGGTGGGAGGAGGTTTTCACACGGGTGCGCGATCACGAGATGCCTCCGCCCAAGAAGGCGCAGCCGGGCGAGAAAGCGCGTGCGGCATTCACCGGGGAGATTCGGAAAGCGTTGCTGACGTCTGCTGAGAAGCAGCGTGCGGCGGATGGCCGGGTGGTGTTGCGGAGGCTCAATCGGGAGGAGTACCAGAACACGCTGCGCGACATGCTGGGGGTGGAAGTGGACCTGAAGGGGTTTCTGCCGGAGGACACGACGGCGCTGGGTTTTGACAACATCGGCGAGGCGTTGAGCGTGTCCTCGGTGTTGATGGAGCGCTATCTGGTGGCGGCGGATGCGGCGCTGGATGCCGTGCTGGTGAAGGGGCCGAGGCCCGAGACCAAGACGTGGCATCTGACGATGGAGCCCAACAACATCCGCAAGCCCGAGACGAACAACGGGAAGTGGGATTATCGGCTGGCCTCGGGTGTGCGGGTGCTCGAGGACGGCACGTACATCTTCTTCAACTCAGGTTTCCAGCCGATGCGGCTTGAGAAGTTCCAGGCGCCATTGGAAGGCAACTATCGGTTCCGGGTGACGAGCTATGCGGTGCAAAGCGGGGGCAAGCCGCTGACGCTGGAGATCTTTGGTGGATCCTTCGACACGCGCAGCCTGAACACGCGGCTCGTGGGTCTTTATGATGTGCCGGAGGACCAGCCCACGGTGATCGAGTTCGTCGAGCATCTGCCGCTGAAGGGGAGCATCCGCCCGTTCCCCTACCGGCTGGGGCAGCACAATCTGGCCACACAGGAGTTGGTGGATGCGTACAAGGGGCCGGGCATCGCCGTGCGGTCGGTGGACATCGAGGGGCCGTTGATCAAGGACTGGCCGCCGGTGGGCTGTCAGCGGTTGCTCGGAGATGTGGAGCTGGCGAAGGGCACGCTGGCTGATGCGGAGCGCGCGTTGCGGTGGCTGGCGCCGCGTGCGTTCCGCCGACCGGTGGTGGAGGAGGATGTGCAGCCGTACATCAAGCTCGTGCAGGCGGCCATGGACGCCGGCAAACCCTTTGAGGAAGCGCTGCGCGGCGGCATCAAGGGAATGCTCTGCAGTCCGGACTTTCTGTTCATGCGGGAGCGGGCGGGTGCGCTTGGCGATCATGACCTCGCCACACGGCTGAGCTATTTCCTGTGGTCCTCAGCGCCTGATGAGGAGCTCGCGGGGTTGGCGGCACGGGGCGCGTTGCATGAGGCATCGGTGTTGCGGGGACAGGTGGAGCGGATGCTGAAGGACGAGCGATCCATGCGCTTTGTGGAGAACTTCACCGGGCAGTGGCTAGGCCTGCGCAACATTGAGTTCACGACACCGGACAAGAAGCTTTATCCGGAGCACGATGATGCGTTGCAGGATGCGATGCTGAAGGAGACGCGCCTGTTTTTCACGGAGCTCCTTGTGAAAGATCTCAGTGTCGCGAACTTGGTGGACAGCGAGTTCACGTTTCTGAACGAGCGCCTTGCGCGTCACTATGGGATCGAGGGAATCGAGGGGCAGGGTTTTCGAAAGGTGGCGCTGACGCCGGAGATGCACCGTGGGGGAGTGCTGACGCAGGCTGCCGTGTTGAAGGTCACGGCAAACGGCACGAACACCTCGCCCGTGATCCGAGGCAACTGGGTGCTTAAAAACATCGTGGGCAGACCGGTGAAGCCGCCTCCACCCAATGTGCCCGCGATTGAGCCGGACATTCGCGGTGCCAAGACGATGCGCGAGCAGGTGGCCTTGCATCGTGAGCGCGAGTCCTGTGCGGGCTGTCACGATCGGATGGATCCGCCGGGGCTGGCGCTCGAGAACTACGATGTCATCGGCGGTTGGCGCACGAGCTATCGCACAGCGGGTAACGGTGAGGTGGTGAAGCTCGAGATCGAGGGCCGGCGGGTGCAGTACAAGAGCGGGCTTCCGGTGGACGCATCGGGCGCGTTGCCGGATGGAAGGACGTTCGAGGGGCTTGCAGAATTGAAGAAGCATCTCCTCGCCGACCGTGCGCAGATCGCACGCTGCGTCACGGGGAAGCTGCTCACGTATGCCACGGGGGCAGGGCCGGACTTTGCGGACCGGGTGGAGATGGATGAATTGGTTTCGAGCGCGGGCAAGAGCAACCATGGTCTGCGCACACTGGTTCATCTCGTGGTGCAGAGCCGCGCTTTTCAGCACAAATAACCCCGTCCTCATGAACTCTCATCCCATTCATCGTCGATGCTTTCTGCGGGGCGCCGGAGTGGCGCTCGCCGTGCCTTTGCTGGAAGCGATGCGGGGCAGGGTGGAGGCGGTGGGGGGAGGAGCGGGACGCAGGCGGATGGTGGCGATCATGACACCGCTGGGGATTCACTCGGAGTATCTGTTTCCGGAAGACACGGGGCGCGGCTACACGCCCACGCAGTACCTGAAGCCGCTGCAGCATTTGCGTGAACACTTCACCGTGTTCAGCGGCCTTTCGCATCCCGATGTGGATGGGGGGCATGATTCGGAGCGTTCGTTCCTGACGGCTGCGCCGCATCCCGGGCAGCCGAGTTTTCGTAATACCGTCTCGGTGGATCAGTTTGCCGCGGAGCGCATGGGCGCTGAGACGCGGTATGCGAGCCTTGTGCTCAACACGATGGGAGGCAGCATTTCATGGACACGCGGCGGTGTGCAGATTCCGGGCGAGGGCTCGCCGAGCCGTCTTTTTGCGCGGCTTTTCCTGGATGGAACGAAGAAGGAGATTGAGGGGCAGGTGGGCAAGCTGCGCCAGGGCCAGAGCATCATGGACACGGTGAATGCGCAGGCGAAGCGCTTCGCTGCAGGGCTTGGGCGGCGGGATCAGGACAAACTGGACGAGTACTTCACCAGCGTGCGCGAGCTTGAGCAGAAACTGGTGAAGGGGGAGGAGTGGGCGTACAAGCCGAAGCCGAAGGTGGAGGTGTCGCCGCCCGTGGACATTCAGAACAATGCGGATCTGATCGGGCGCACGCGGTTGATGTACGACCTCATGCATCTGGCTCTGCAGACCGACAGCACGCGGCTGATCACGCTGCAGTTACAGGGGACGGGTTTGGTCGTGCCGATCGACGGCGTGACGATCGACCATCACAACCTGTCGCATCACGGCAAGGATCCGGAGAAGCTCCGGCAGCTTGGGCTCGTTGAGGAAGCGGAGTTCAAGGCGCTTGGGGAGTTTCTTGGGAAGTTGCACGAGACACGCGAGAAGGGCGGGACGCTGCTGGAATCCACGATGGTGTATTTTGGAAGCAACCTCGGTAATGCGAGCAGCCATGACACGAAGAACATGCCCGTGTTTCTTGCGGGCGGCGGCTTCAAGCACGGGCAGCATCTGGCCTTCGATCCGGTGAAGCCGCCGCCGTTGTGCAATCTGTACGTGCAGATGCTTCAGCGGTTGGGCATCGACGTGGACGCCTTCGCGAGCGGCAGGGGCGGGGTCCCGGGATTCAGCGCCTAAGCTCTTCCGAAGGCGACAGGCCGGAATGGCATTTCGACAAGGGGCTTCACCGTGGTTTTTGGGACGACGAAGGTGCGCGGACGTGTGCAAGTATTGGAGCCGAAAGTGGTAGGCAAAACTCGCTCGCATCATCGCCCTTCTCGCGCCCGCTACCGGGGCGCGTCGCGTGGGAAACTGTGATCCGGCGGTTCCCTGCGTCCACCGCCGGCTAATGGCTCCCATGCCTCCGGCATGCTGAAGGTGCGAGTGGCTTTTGGTTGCTCGGGCTCCCTCCAAAAAGGACGACCGATGCCCTTCACTCTTAACCTATTCAGGATCGCGAAATAGGGTGACCGCGCCGCGCCCAGAGAGTGAGCCTTCCGGATGTCACCGTAATGTACGACGCTCAATAACTAAGTGCCATTCGGGACGGGCCGGATTTTACGGGATGGAGAACCCGGCGTCGGTGCGTTGGAGTTCAGCGTTGAGCGCGGTTCTGAGCCGCTCGATGACGGGTTGGCTGGCGGGTTGGGAGGCGAGGTTGGTGAGTTCCTCGGGATCGTTGCGCAGATCGTAGAGTTCCTCGCCCTGTCCCTTTTGGAGGTAATGGATGAGCTTCCATCGTTCGTCGCGTGCGACGACATACCATGGCACATGATGGTACGCGGCATCGGCTGGGGTGGCGTTGACCATCTGCGCGACATTGCGCCCGAAGTGTTCCCCTGAGAATTCATAGAAGGTCACATGGGGCCACGCGGATGAGGGTTCCTTGAGAAGCGGGGTGATGTCGCGGCCGTGCATGGGCCATGCGGGTTGGATGCCGGCGAACTCGTGCATGGTGACCACAAGATCGGGACTGGTGACGCACTGCGCGCAGTTCGCACCTTGAGGAAGGGTGCCGGGCATCGAGACGATGAGCGGGCTGCGGTAGTTAGCATCGTAAGGGGCGAGCTTTGTGCGGAAGCCGTGTTCGCCCATGGAGAAGCCTTGGTCGGCAGTGTAGATGACGAGCGTGTTTTCGAGTTGGCCGCTTTCCTTGAGTGCAGTCATCACGCGTCCGACGCCTTCGTCGAGAGCTTCGACGCACTCGTTCACTTGATGGATGTAGTCTTGGTAAGTGGACTTCTTCTTCGTGCTTTCGTCGCCGAACGTCTCCCCGCTTTTTCCGGCGAGGATTTCGCCGTTGGATCCGAGGGTCCACGCCTGGGTTTGGTTGAGGTAATCGGGTTTGCCTTCGCGCGGAGGCAGGATGTCGGCGGGCACGCGCACCTCGTCGTTCTTGTGAGTTCCCTTGTGGCGCGGGGCCGGGGTGGTGGGGCCGTGGATGGCGCCGTAGCACAGCCACAGATACCACGGCTTTGCGGGATCGCGGTGAGCACCCTTGATGAATTCCGCGGCCCACTGGGAATAGTTGTCGGTGGAGTATCCAGTGGTCATGCGCTCCTCGCCGTTGAAGGAGAGGAGTTGCTGGTCGTAATAGTGGCCGGCGTTCTCGGGATGGAGGGGGCGGTTCCAGACGATCTGCCAGTCCCAGTCGCGGCCGGTGCCTGCATCGATGCCGGTGTGCCATTTGCCGATCTGTGCGGTGGTGTAGCCGTGGTCGCGGAAGGTGCGCGGCCAGAAGGGACACTGCTGCGGGTCATAGGTGCTGGCGGGATATTTGCCGGCCATGCGCATTGATTCCACGCCGTGCGGCCAGCGACCCGTGAGCATCGCCGCGCGGGAGGGCATGCACCACGCACCGAGAAATGCGCCGTGGAAACGGACTCCGGTCGCAGCGAGGCTGTCGATGTGCGGGGTCTTCACGCCCGGCAGCGCTTCCGGGTAACAGGAGAGGGTCTTGTAAGACTGGTCGTCCGCGAAGAGGACGAGGATGTTCGGTCGAGCGGGTTTTACCGGCGGCGCGGCCTGCAGGAGCGCCGGGGCGAGTAAAGAAGCGAGTACGGGAAGTAAGAAACGAGGCAGGCGGGGAGGGAACATGGGGGTGGAAAGTGAAGAGTGGGCCGCCTCAGGTTTTTGAGCGGGATGAAACTCAGCGATCTCAGGAGGGATGCTATTAAGCCGGCCACAAAACACCAGCGGCCGCGCGGGTCGATTTGGTGACGCTTGGGCAGTGCGTAATGGCTTCATCCCTCGCTCGCCGAGCATCGGGACATGGCGTGCACCGCATAATTACCGAGGGTCTTAAATGGCCGGATTAATAATCTCCCCCTTTATCGGATCAACCAGAAGCGAGGGCGCCAGCGGGCCCTGTGTTGAGGCTCATGCGCAATGATCCGACTGCATGCGTCGGGAGAGGGGGGGGCGTTGCGATCGGTCTGGAGGATGCGCGGCGAAGATCTGAGCCACCGCGGGGTCTGGCAGCAGAACTCATGGTGCGGTGATCCATTCCAGATTGAAGCGGGCGCAGACGATGGTTTCAGCGGCCTCGTAGAGACAGAGAACGGTGCCATCGGGTAAGACGGCGAGATCGGAGTAGGCGGCCTTTCCCAGATCGAGCACCTTGTTCACAGGCCATGTGTTTCCATCGTCGCGGCTCAGTTTGATGCTGAGGTTTTCCCGTTTACCCCTGCCGGCGGGGACTTCTCTGCCTTCCTTGTCGAGCTTGAGCGTGTGCGGGTTGGAGAAGATCAGCGTGCCGGGTTTTGATGGATGGGCGACGATGCTGGCCATGCACACGGGTTCCCAGAGTTGGGGATGAAAGACCGGCGTGGTCCAGTGGTGTGCGCCATCGGGGCTGGTGGTGACGAGCTTGCGGTTCGCTTTGGAAACACTCCGCGAGACGAGCATGACGCGGCCGTCCGACAGTTCCGTGATCATGGTTTCGTTGGGGTTGGCGAAGTCGCCTTCGTTCGGCAGGCAGAGATCCCCGGCCTGCCAGGTCTTGCCATGGTCATCGCTGAAGAGGGTGGCGGCGGCCGAGGGGGCGTGGTCGCCCGTCTTGCCATAGGCGAGCCAAATGGGAACCACGAGGCGGCCCGTCTTGAGTTGAATGCCGTGCCCTGGACCCGTGGCGATAACCTTCCAGTCGTATTTTGATCGGAAGGGTTCGAACGAGGGCGTGATGTCCACCGGCTTGCTCCATGTGAGGCCGTCGTCGGTGCTGCGCATGGAAAAGCAGCGTGCGTAATTGATGCAGTAGAGGAACTCGATGGCCCCCGTCTCGCGGTCGACGATGGCCACGGGGTTGTTCACCGTTTGCTCGCTTTCTCCGTCTCCTTTCTTGTGAGGATTACCTTCCAAGCGTGCGCCGGAATGGGCGGTGTGCTGCGGCGTTTGCCACGTCTTGCCCCCATCGGTGGAGCGGCGCAGATGCACCTCGATTTCGCCCCAGTCGGAGCTGCTGTTCCTGCGGGCTTCCGAGTAGGCCAGCACGGTTCCTTTGGTTGTCACGACGATGCCCGGAATGCGGTAGCGGGCGATGCCGTTGAATGCGGGCGGGAAGACGTCCGATTTTTCGAGGAGCGGCTCTGCGGCGCAGAGGCTGCCGCAGAACAGCAGGGCTGCAAGGAGTGGAAGAAATGCGGAGAGAAGGGGGAGTCGAAGTGGGGAATGCATCGGTGTTTTGGAGTTGGCGGTGGCGCTTCGCGACAGGGTGACGACGCTTCGTCTGCCTGCGCAGGATTTCTCGTCACGGTCTGGGGGCTGTGACTCAGGAAGCCTTGAAGCGTGTACGGCGGGTTTCGTCGAGTCTTGCGCGGAGGTTTTCCGCGGTGGCGGGGTGCCTGATCTGGCGGAGGTGTGCTTGCCGTTGAATTCAATGGCGTTGATTTGCGGCCTCGTCATGGCGCACAGCGTCGGGAGTCCGTGTGCACCGCTGAGGACGCTGTGTGCGTCGGTGGTGCCCGGAGGCACGTGGCCGCGTCAGCGGACGATCCACGCTCCATCGAGCCACACCCATCCAGTTACTGTGTTTACCGCCGCGTTGCGGGCGGTTGGAGCCCATCGGATCGGAATTGCCACCTTGCTTGGGAATTTGTTTTTGCCGGTGATGCGGCCGGGGTACGGCCTGAGCGCCGTGCGTTGAGACTGAGGCGCGGGAAGGTCCCGCCATATACGTGATGCTTTGCGCGTTTTACGCGAAGTGCGGAGCGAGGGCTGCGTGGATTTCGCGCACCATTTTTTCGGTCATGTCCCAGCCGATGCAGCCGTCGGTGATGCTCACGCCGTAGCGGAGATTTTCCTTCGGCTGCGGAAAGGGTTGGCTGCCGCTTTCCAAGTTGCTCTCGACCATGGCGCCCATGATGGAGGTGTTGCCGGCGGTGATCTGCTCCAGAAGGGCGCGGATGACGTCGGGTTGCAGCTCCGGTTTCTTGGCTGAGTTGTCGTGGGAGGCGTCGACCAAAATCGATGGCGTCAGCCCGCCCTTAGTGAGGGCTTCCTCGGTCTTGATGATGTGTTCGCGAGAGTAGTTGGGACCGGCCGAGCCGCCGCGAAGCACGATGTGGCAGTAGGGATTGCCACGGGTGACGATGGCCGAGGCCGCACCTTCCAGACTCACACCCAAAAAGGTTTGCGGTTGGCCTGCGGCCTTGATCGCGTTCACCGCGGTCTGGAGGTTGCCGTCGGTCCCGTTTTTGAAGCCGATGGCCATGGAAAGGCCGGAGGCGAGTTGGCGATGGGTTTGCGACTCGGTGGTGCGCGCGCCGATGGCACCCCAGCACACGAGGTCGGCAATGTATTGGGGCGTGATGGGGTCGAGGAACTCGGTGGCGGTGGGCAGGCCGAGGTCGAGTACTTCGCCGAGGAAGGAGCGCCCGAGAGTGAGGCCGGCGGCGATGTCGTGGCTGCCGTCGAGGTGGGGGTCCATGACAAGGCCCTTCCATCCGACCGTGGTGCGGGGTTTTTCGAAGTACACACGCATCACGACCATGATCCTGTCGGAAACCTCGCGGGCGAGGGCGGCGAGTCGGCGGGCGTACTCGCGCCCGGCATCGACGTCATGGATCGAGCATGGGCCGATGATCAGCAGAAAGCGGCGGTCATGGGTGAAGATGAGCCGGTTAATCTCGTTGCGGGAACGGGTGATAAAATCGGCCTGTGCCTCGGTCTTGGGGAGCGCAGCCAGCATCTGGGCTGGCGAGGGGAGAGGCCGGGTCTCCACGACATTGATGTCGGAGGTCTTATGCATAAAAACGGATAACTTTGGGTAAGGCTTACCCTGAGCGCAAGCATCCAGCCAAAATAGCACGGAGCGCTGTCTCGGCCGACGGATTGTGGGCTGTGAAAAGCAGCGCCCAAACGGACTCAGCGTCGTTCAAGAGAAAGCGAATGAGGTGCAGCGTGCCGGATCAGATCAATCAAAGGTTCAGCACAGATCCCGGCTGACGCTGACAGGGCCTGTCTTTTGGAGGTTCTGCGGCTGGGGGTGGATCGGAGAGCCTGAGCGCTGCTCGTTCATTGCTTCTCCCAGAAGCGCTGGAACTGGTCTTTCGTTTTCGCGGTGATGGTTTCATCGGGCTGCGTCCATTTGATCTCCGCGGACGCATGGTCCGCCTTCAACCTCGCGATGTCGGCTTCGGTGGCGATCACCTTGGTCAGCGTGATGGTTTTCATTGATGGCAGCTTCTTGAGGTGCGTGAAGCCCTTGTCGTAGGTCAGCCACGTTTCGTTGATTTCGATCTCTTCGAGCGTCGTGATTTCACCGAGAACGCTGAGCGCCGCATCGGTGATGCGCGGGCTGAATTGCGGGCTCAGCTTGATGACGCGGAGCTTTGGCAGCGCCTTGAGCGCGGGCATGCCTGCGTCGGTGACGGCGTAGGTGTGTTGGAGGTCCACGCTTTGCACGGACTTGATCTGGGCAATCGCAGTCGTCACGCGATTATCGACGCGACAGCCGCCGAGGCGCACGTGCTCGAGTTGGGGGCAGGAGGCGAGGTGCGCGAGGCCCGGCCCGAGAGGTGCTTTCTGCGGGAGATGTCCGGGCGCGTACCAGCCCCAGTGATCGAGGCCGAAGGACTTCAGGCTCTTCCATCCCGCGAAGGCCTTGAACCCCTCATCACTCAACTCTGCGCCGTTGGCGAAGAACTTCTCGAGCTGGTCGAGGGGCGCGATGGACTTCGCGGTGTCGTCGTTCAAGCGGGCGGATTCCGGGCTGACATCGGCGCGCTTCAACGTGCGCATGGAACCGATGAGTGCGTAGTCTTCCACGGTGACCGCCGCCTTTCCTCCGACCGATGCTTCGGTGACGGTGCCGTCCTTTTCGATCTTGAAACGGACTCCCTTGGCCGTGAGCGCATTGATGTCCGCTGGAGTTGCTGCGTGAGCGCCGAGGGTGAAGAGGAAGAGGAGTGCGAGGGTGGTTTTCACGAGATGAGTCAGGATGGATTGCCCGCCGGCGGCAGGGGGTGATCTGTCATGCGCCGAGCCTGCCATGTGCCAGTGCGAGGATGTGCAGTGGGAACTCGTGCACTTGCTTCCAGCGGATGCCATCAGTGGAGCGCATGATTTTCCCGGGCCATAGGCTGCCGACAAAAATGCCTTGGCCAAAGACCGCGGCCGTTGGTGCGTTCTCGTTGGGCTCGCGCCGCCAGGCTTTGCCGTCCTTCGACAGGTAGGTGGCGCCCTGGCCGACACCGACGAACTGGCCGCCGTCCCAGATCATGGCATTGATGTGCTCGCCCTCTTCGCCGGTCGTGCGGTCGGTCCAAGTGAGGCCGTCCTCGCTGCGCATACACAGGCCGTGCATGCCGCCGCCGACAAAGACGCCGTTGCCGAAAGCGACGTCGATGAGCGTGTTGGTGGCGAGTGTTCCGGGGGCGATCTCAAACAGTTCAGCGCTCTCCTTTCGCGCGAGTCGGGAACCGTAATCGCCGACGATGATGACGCGGTCGTTGCCTTGAGCGACGCGTCGCAGGTTCGGATCGAACCCAATCATGCCCTTGCGGTCGGCGGTGATGGGTTTGCGCGGAGACCATGCTTTGCCGTCGGCGGAGGTGATCTCACCGGGCACGGGGCCCCGGTCTTCGGTGATGATGTGGAACTGTCCGGCGGTTGAGAATACAGGGCCGAAGGCGCCGACATAGGCATGGGAGTTGAGCTTGAATGGATCCCATGTCGCGCCATCAGCGGTGGTCCAGCCGATGCTGTCGCCGCCGAATTTACCGAAGACCAAGCAGCGTCCCTGACCGAAGCAGGCGTGCTGGAGTAGCACGCCTTCGCGATCGAGTTGTTGATGTGTCCATTCGATGCCGTCTCGCGAGACGGCGCGCAGGCCGTTCTCGCCGGCGGCAAGAAAGAGGGGGCCGGTGAGCGGTGGAAGAGGCGGTGACGGAGGAGCGGCGTCGGGCATCGCGGGGATCGGTTGGGCTGATGTCAGACCAACCCCGGGAGGCGCCCGTCATACGCGGCCTTTTTGGAGGTGAGGCTGTTGCCGAACGCTCCGGAGCGGTCGCCGAGCAGGTCGAGCAGTTCGACGTAGAGGTTGGCGACGGGCGTGTCCTTTTGAAAAGCGATGTGGCGTCCCGGCTTGAGCAGGCCGCCGGCACGACCTGCCAGCAGCGCGGGGTAGTTGGTGCGACCGTGGCCGCCGTCGGACATGTAGGAGGTGTAGAGCATCACCGTATTGTCGAGCAGGCTGCTGCCGCCTTCATCGATGGCAGCCATTTTGGCGACGGCCTCTGCGAAAAATTGGGTATACCATGCGTGGATCTGCCGGAGGCCTTCGCGCGCGACGGGGTCGGCATCCTCGACGCGACCCGAATTTCCGTGGTGCTCGAGCGTGTGCGCGTGATGCTCGTAGCCGACGGTGACGACGCCCGGGAACAACGCGCCGTCATCGCCCAGACCGAGACTGCAAACGCGCGTGGTGTCGGTTTGAAAAGCGAGCACCATGAGGTCGGCCATGATTCGGAGGTATTCACCGTGCACTGCCGGATTGCGTCCCACAGCGCGCATCATTTGATCCTGCGCGGCGGTATTGGCGGGGAAGTTGGCGGGGAGGTGCGGATTGGAAGGGCCGGGATCCTTCATGTCGAGGGCCTCGATGGCGATGCGCTCCTGAACGCGGCGCACGCGGGTCTCGATGCTGGAAACGGATTCGAGGTATTCGTTGAGCTTGGCTTGGTCTGCGGAGCCGAGCTTCTTCTGCGTGCGGCGCGCGTCCTCGAGAATGAGGTCCACCACCTGCGTGTCGTAGCTGCGCTGTCCGGATGTCGTGGATTCGGGTGCGGATGTGGCGAGGCGGCGCGCCCAGTTTGGGGCGACCAACTGTCTGCCCTTGAACATCCGCTCGAAAGCCGTGCGGGGATTGCGCTCGACGGGGAGTGAGCGGCCTTGGCGATCGAAGAAGAAGGACGTCTCGCCGCCCGAGTAGCCCATGCGCACAGCGGGCAGGAGGCTCTGCGCGCCGATGATCTCGGCGGCCCGCTCGTCAATAGATTGGGTCGCGGTTGGGCGACCATCCAACTTCCCGACCATGTCGGAGGCCGTGAGGTGCAAATAGGCGCAGTGCTCGTGCGCGTTGAGTTTGCCGTCGCTCCCGCCGGACTGGGAGAGGTTGGAGAGGATCAGCAGATCGTTCTTATGCGGCTCCAGCGAACGCAGGATGGATGGGAGCTTGCCGAGCACGCCTTCCGTCTTGGGTACCCAGGATTCGGTGACCGTGCCGCCTGTCACTGTGTAGATGCCGAAGCGCACGGGCGGTTTGACCGGGACGCGCGAGCCTGCGCGCAGGACGGTGGGTGCGAGTGATTCAAGGAAGGGCAGCGCGGCGAGAACGCCAGCGCCTCGGAGGAAGGAACGACGGGTGATCGGCGCGGGGGCGGCGCGGTGATGCTGTGGGTTCATTCGGATTTGCGGTGTTGGAAAGGGAAGCTCTTGGCGACCTCGAGAATGAGGGTGGAGAAGTGGTGGTCGTTCTTTGCTAGCGCGGCAGTGATTTGGTCGAGCGCCGGTTCGTCATAGTAGTCGGCATCGCGGCCCAAGGCATAGCTCAGCGCCTGGGCCGCGACATTGCGCACGAACTGTGGCTGCTTTTCATGCAGCACCTTGCGCAGACCCTCGATGCCCTTGAATTCGCCGATGCCCGGCAGTCTGCCGACGTTGTCCAAGGGTTGGCCGCCCGCGTTCGCCCGCCACGCTCCGACGGCATCATATTCCTCCAAGGCAAAGCCCATCGGATCCACACGGCGATGACAGCCCACGCAGTTCGCATCCGCCGCATGCTGATCCAGCTTTTCTCGGAAGTTCGCCGGCGCCGGTTTGTCCTTGGGTTGCGGCGCGAAGCTTCCCGCGGCGGCTGGAGGCGGTGGCGGGGGCGTTCCGAGGAGGACCTCCAGAAGCCATTTGCCGCGTGCCGTGGGCTTGGTGCGATCAGTGTGCGAGGTCATGGTCAGCATGCTTCCCATGGCGACCACGCCGCCCCGATGATCCTCGGGACGCAGCGTCACCTTGATGAACTCCTGGCCCGCGGGCGCCGGCAGTCCGTAGTGCCTTGCCAGTTCGGCATTCACGAAGGTGTAGTCCGCATCCAAGAGGTCGAGCAGGCTGCGATCCTCCTTGCGGATGTGGTCGCAGAACATCCGCGTCTCGCGCTCCATCGCATCGCGCAGACTGCGCGTGTAAGTGGGGAAGGAGTTCTGGCTCGGGAGCGCCTTCCCGATGGAATACAACTGCAGCCATCGCTCGAGGAAGTGGCGCGTCAGCGTCTCCGCCTTGCGGTCCGCCAACAGGCGTCGCACCTGCTTTTCCAGAACCTCCGGTTGTGCCAGCGTGCCGGTGTCAGCCACCGCGAACAACTCGTCATCGGGCATCGTGGCCCAGAGGAAATAGGAGAGGCGGACGGCCAGTTCGTGATCGCTGATCCGCGCGACTTCGCCCGGTTTTGCCGGCGAGGATTCCATCCGCAGGAGGAAGTTTTGCGAGACCAGCGCCGGCTTCATGGCTTTGCGGAGCGCGAGGTCGAATGGGTCGCCGTTGGCGAGTGCGGCATCCGCAAGACGTGCGAAAGGCTCGGCTTCATTCGCCGAGACCGGGCGTCGGAAGGCACGGCGCAGGAATGCAGTCAGGATCTTGCGTGCCGATGCCGCGGGCGCCGCCGTCTCATCGGGAGTGCCGAGGAGGGATTTGCGCGCGCCGTTGTCCTTGAACAGGGCGTCGAGTCCGAGGTCGGCGGCTTCGAAATATCGTTCCATTAGCGAAGGCTCGATCGTGAGTCCGCCGGCCTGATTCACGAAGCCCCTCGGCACGTTCTCATTGGGCATGCCGGCCTGGGAGGCTGGGTCGGCGTTGATGCGCAGCAGGTCGCGCATCGTCTGGGCGTATTCAGCGCGCGTCATCTGGCGCATCAGCGGCGGCCCGGGGTGCGGATGTTTGGAGGTGTCAAAACTCTCACCGATCCAGTCCAGCAACGCTTGTTTCTCCCCAGCCTTGAGCGGTGGTTCCTCCTCCGGCGGCATCTCGCCGGCGCGGACTTGTTCGGCAACCTTGCGCCACACATCCCAGCGTTTCAGGGCTGCGTCGGTGGTCTTTAATTGGGAGAAATCGACGCCGCCCTTTTGCTTTTTCTCGCCGTGGCACTCCATGCAGTGCGACGCGATCACGGAGGCTGCGCCGCCCTCGAACTTCGCCTCTGCCGCGAGGCCGCAAAGAGGAAGCACGAGTAAT
The DNA here is from genome assembly GCA_945861435.1 of Chthoniobacter flavus. Classification (GTDB taxonomy): domain Bacteria; phylum Verrucomicrobiota; class Verrucomicrobiia; order Chthoniobacterales; family Chthoniobacteraceae; genus CAIURC01. The sequence goes on from CAMAUX010000020.1 coordinate 29,109, forward strand.
AAGCAAATCTGTCGTGGGGGAGTCACGGGGGGATTTCCTATTTAGCAGGAAACAGGGGAGGGGGAGAAGGCAATCTCAACTATTGAACCTCCCCTATTACAGTGGCATTCGGACGGGGCCCAGCTTCCGGGTGCGGGTTGGCGTCCTGTCGAGCGTGCCTCAATAGATCCCCTCCGGCCGATCGGACCGGTCTATCTGCTGGCAGTTTGTTTCTACGTTCGCCGCACCGGAAGCGGTCAGAGAGTGGCCGGGTGGCGGGACGATGGAGATGCAGGTTCGTTCGTCTCTGGTCGTTTGCGTTATCGTGCCTTATGCCTTGGGGTCCGTCCGGTGAATCGGTGCGCGCCGCAGATCCCGGACAGTGAAAAGCCACGGCATTTCCAATCCGCGCAACTCGCGTGCACCGCTCTCTCGTCGGTCCCCGAACCTCTCCCGGTTTCTCCCAAAGAACCTTTCCACAAACGCCCGGCACCCCAGCACGCACCCGTCTGTGAAATACCTTACACGACACCGCATCCCCTCGAAGAAATCCAGACGTCCGCCCGCATGAAGGACCGCCTCCACCTCCCGGGTTGTCATGCCCCGGCGGCCCGCTCGTCCTCTCCGTCCTCCCGGTCCGCATGGTTCTGCGGCCCGTTCCACTCCGGTGTCGAAAACGTACATCCGGTACGCCGACAGCACGCGGCGCGTCTCCTTACGAATCTCGCTTTCGGTTCTATGAACGCGACTGTGCTGATGATTGCTCTGGCCGACGCGCCTTATCGCGGGTTGGGCAGATTGGACGGGCAGATCGTCCACCAGCACTCCGAGCACCACCCTCCGCAGTCTGCGACGAGCCAGTGTGCGGCCTGCCATCGCCTCGCCGTACCCACTCCACCGATAGTGGCCGGGTTCCCGCACGATGCCCGCGCGCACCGGATTCAGATCGATGTACGCCGCCACGGTCGCAAGCGTTCGGCCAGTCCCCTCCACGAGCACGCTCTTGAAGCGTCCCTCCCAAAGCGTCCCGGCCCGCCCATCGCGGGTGTTCAACCACTGGCTGAAACGCTGCTTCACCGCCTGCATGAACGCGCTCAGGCTCCACATCCTGCGCAGGAAACGTTCCCGCAACTTTTGAGCTCCGGCATGATCGCCCATCGTGCGCATTGCGCGCAGTCGCTCCTCCAGTTCATCGGCGGGAAAGCACAGATCCGCACGGCGAACCAAGCGCACGAGTTCAGCGTCGTCTGGCAGGGAGTCCGGCGCGGGTCTTGGTGGCACGTGGACGAGCATATGTACATGGTTGCTCATCACGCAGAACGTGAGGACCTCCACCCCGCAGAACTCCTCGTATGCCCGCAGGATTTTCACGAACTTCTCCTTCTCCGGATCGCCCAGCGCAAACCGCCGGTCCACCACCCGCGTCACGCAGTGATAACACGCCCCTGGAGATCCCTCCTCCGCCAGCCACCGCCTCGTCCTCATGGACTCACCACTCGCCCACATCGAGCGACGGGTCAACACGCACTTTGATGGATTGCCTGTCCCTAACCGTGCCTTTCTCCGGATGATCGCCCAGTGCAAACCGCCGGTCCACAACCCGCGTCACGCAGCGATAACACGCCCCCTGAGATCCCTCCTCCGCCAACACCCGCCTCGCCCTCATGGACTCACCCCTCACCCACATCGAGCGACGGGTCAACACGTTTTTTGATGGATTGCCTGTCCCTTGCAGACTGGGTGCAAAAGCAGAAAGCCTGCAACGCTGGTGCTGTTTTCCGGTGGACGAACGCCGCAAAAAGGGTCAGATATTAAACCTGTTGCAGGACCGCCCGCCCTACTGGTTCATCTCGTTTACGAGTACGGACGCGTAAGTGAAATTACCATTAGTATTCAAAGAAGACGTTGACTAAATGGCGCCGATTCAATGAGAGCGTTTCTCGTCGAAGCGATGGATCCGCAACATGAGGATTTTGCAAAGATTTTGCGGAGTCTTTGTGTCGTTTTGATTGGTTCGCATTCATGCCGACTCCAGTCGCTCTAGAACAGAAGACCGCTAGAAAACTACCAGAACCGCGGAGCCTGCGACCCTTCTCTTAAACAGCGACACATGCAAAAAATTGTGAGTGAAGGCGGTTCCGGGAACGTTAGTCTCCGGGCGACCCCGGGAATCTTCGGCAGCACCGAATCCGTTGATGTTCAGGGATGTTTTTTGTGAAAAAAGCCCAATCTTCCATCCAGTTACTTCGATCGCATCCCTGCATCTTCACGCTCTATGTTTCATAAAATTGATTATCCATTCCTCATTAGCGCGTTTGTCAGCTTCGTAGCCAGTGTTGCTCTCTGGTTTCTTTTCAGTCACGAATACGGATTGTATGTAGGCATTTGGGTGCCCAGCATTCTCAGTTTTTGGGTCGGTGTCCGCGTAGTTCTCCTTGCTAACGGGATCAACACGCGGAAAGGAGGCTAACAGATGGAATACGCTATCTCGTTGTTCTTCCTTGGAGTGATGGTGACGGCCCTCGTGACGAAGGGCTTGATGGCGGCTCAGGATTTGGCCAATCAAGAGTCGCAGCGGCAGGTCGCGGAAGAGGCGGACAAGAACACGCGTGACTAACGACCGACCTTAATCGTAGTCCCATACCTCCGCTTCATCTTCGCGCTGAGGGTTCCCGCAATCAAATGCGAACCCTAGAGGCGGCACGGTCAGCGGAGCCAAGATCCGGGACGTCTAAGTTAGTTCTAGAGGCGGTCCTCGGGGACTTGGTTGGGGTTTTAGTTTAGAGCCTGTCCGGAGAGGCGGTATTTCTGAAAAGCGGCTTTGAAGCAGCACGACGACTGGCTCAGTCCTCCTGTGCTTGTGTCGGCGGGATGGAGTGGAGAGCGATGCCGGCGTTGATTTCGCCGAAGTAGCGCTCGGTCCAGGTGCTCGGGAAAAGCACGCCCGGATTGCCGGTGGTGTCGTGGGCGACACGGCAGCCGGTGGGCATCTTGAGGGCCGGGATGTCCGTGTCGGGTGAGAGCCAGCGGAAGCATTGCCACTGGGCGTTTTCAAGCCGGCTCTCGGCGCCGTACTCGCTTTCGAGCCTGTACTGGACGACCTCAAACTGGAGGGGGCCGACGGCGGCGAGAAGCGGGATTTTCTGGAAGCTGTCGCGCAATTCAAACACCTGGACCACCCCTTCTTGAAGGAGCTGTTCGACGCCCTGCCGGAACTGTTTGAACTTGGAGGGGTTCGGGTTGTGGAGGAAGGCGAAGCATTCCGGGGCGAAGCGCGGGATCTCGCGGTAGAGGATGGAGGGATCCTCGGTGAGGGTGTCGCCGATGCCGAATTCGGAGTGGCCGACGAGGCCGATGACGTCGCCCGCGTAGGCTTCGTCGACGGTCTCGCGTTCCTGCGCGAAGAGTTTGTGGGCGCTGGAGAGGCGCACCTTTTTGCCCGTGGTGCCGTGGATCACGGTCATGTCGCGGGTGAATTTTCCGGAGCAGATGCGCAGGAAGGCAATGCGGTCCCGGTGCCGCGGATCCATGTTGGCTTGGATCTTGAAGACGAAGCCGGAGAAGGCGGGGGAGTCCGGCTCGATGACGCGTCCGTTGGCGGTGTGCGGCTGCGGTGGGTTGGAGCGTTCGAGGAAGGCGTCGAGGAGGAGTTGGACGCCGAAGTTGTTCATGGCGCTGCCGAAGAAGACGGGGGTGAGTTCGCCCCGCTGGACGGCTTCGCTGGAGTAAGCCATGCCGGCCATGTCGAGCATCTCGAGTTCTTCGACGGCCTTCTTGAAATCGTCCGGTTCGAGTCGTTCGCGCACGAAGGGTTCGTCGATACCGCCCACTTCCACTGGGACGCGGTAGGCGCCCTGCGGTGTTTTTTCGAAGAGATGCACCTGGTTTTTCTGGCGGTCGAAGACCCCGCGGAAGCTGAATCCGGTTCCCAGGGGCCAGTTGACCGGGAAGGCGCCGATGCCGAGGACGCTTTCGAGTTCATCGAGGAGAGCGAGGGGCTCGCGGGTGGGGCGGTCGCACTTGTTGATGAAGGTGAAGATGGGGACTCCGCGGCGTTTGCAGACCTCGAAGAGTTTGCGGGTCTGAGCCTCGATGCCCTTGCCCGCATCGATGACCATGACCACGGCGTCGACTGCGGTGAGCACGCGGTAGGTGTCCTCGGAGAAGTCGCGGTGGCCCGGGGTGTCGAGGAGGTTCACGCGGTAGCCTCGGTAGTCGAACTGCAGCACGGTGGAACTCACCGAGATGCCGCGCTTGCGCTCAAGCTCCATCCAGTCCGATGTGGCGGCGCGGGCGTTTTTGCGGGCGGTGACGGAACCGGCGAGCTGCACGGCGCCTCCGTAGAGGAGGAGCTTCTCGGTGAGGGTGGTCTTGCCCGCGTCCGGATGGGAGATGATGGCAAAGGTGCGGCGCCGCTGGATTTCGTCTCGCATGGAGGGCGGGGAATGTCCCCCAAAGGTGCCGTGTGCGCAAGCGTGAGGGCGTCACCCAAATGCGGCTTTGGTGAAGGCGTGTCAGTGGGCGCCGCGGCCTAGGAGGACGACGGGGATGGTGCGCAGGAGCAGGAGGAGGTCGAGGCGCAGGGACCACTGGTCGATGTATTGGAGGTCGAGGCGCACCCATTCCTGAAAGCTGCGCACGTCGCTGCGGCCGCTGACCTGCCAGAGGCACGTGAGGCCGGGCTTCATGCTGAGGCGGCGTCGTTCGGCTCCGGAGGAGATCTTGGCGAGTTCGTAGAGGGGGAGGGGGCGCGGGCCCACGAGGCTCATGTCGCCCCGGAGGACGTTCCAGAGCTGGGGGAGTTCATCGAGGCTGGTCTTGCGCAGCCAGCGGCCCAGGGCGGTGACTCGTGGGTCGCTCGAGAGCTTGAAGACGGGGCCGCTCATTTCGTTGAAGGCCTCGAGTTCCGCCTGATGCATGGCCGCGTCGCTATGCATGGAACGGAATTTGTAGAGGGTGAACGGACGTCCGCGCAGACCGCCGCGTTCCTGCCGGAAGAAGACAGGGCCGGGGGAGGTGCATTTAATGAGAAGGGCGATCACGGCGAACAGGGGCGCGCCCAGCACCAGCCCGACAGCGGCTCCCACTCTGTCCATGACGGCTTTGAGCAGGAGGGCCCATGAGACCTCGGGCGTGGTGCGGAAGACCAGCATGGGGCTTGAGCCGAAGAGATCCACGGCGGGGCGGGCGATGGAGGTGCGAATGAAGTCGACGGTGAGCCATGCCTCCACCCCCTCCACTTCACAGGCCGCGATGGCCTCCTGCAGTTTGTTGAGGGCGCTGTGGCCGCCGGCGAAGATGACACGTGAAACCGCGTGCGTGTGCAGGGCGGTGGTCAGTTCCGCGACGGGTTGGTGGGCGAGGTCGAATTCCGCCACGATGTCGACTTGGGAGCGTTGATCTTCGGTGAGGCTGGCGCGGAAGTGCTCGGTGTCGGCGCGCGTGCCCGCGAGGATCACCGGTTCGCGCATTGCGAGCGACGCGGCACGGCGGCGCATCCAGTGGCTGGTGAGTCGTTCGCGGGTGAGAAGCACGGCGCTGGCGAGCATGGCGAAGAGGGGCATCACCGCGCGGCTGGGCACGCTCAGGCGCAGGAGATAAGCGCACGCCGCCACGAGCAGAGCCAGCCAGAGTCCGCTGCGCACGACCTGTGCGGCGGCCCGCCAGAGAGGTTTGTGGAGGGTTTGGAGGTAGAAGCCCTGAAGGCCAAGGAGGAATGGTCCGAATGGCGCGACGACGAAGAGCAGCCATTGGAATTCCGGGAATGGCGCGATCGGGCGGTCCGCGAAGGGGCCGATCGGCATGCCTTCGAAGCGCAGGCGGTGTGCGCCCCAAAGCGCCGCTGCGAGCAGGAGTCCGTCGAGGAACTTCTGCCACTGGATATTCAGTTCTTGTCTTCGATCGAGCATCGGTGTTTCTGCGGCTAAGCATCCACGCCGGGGTGCCATTAGCAGGCAATATCTTATGAAGGAAAATTCGAGTGAATTTCAGGGGCGGCCCCGCGTGGTCGCCACGGTGCATTCCCCCGCCTCACTGCGTGAGGCTTTGAAATTGGAGCGCGGCAGTGTCGATTTCGTGGAGCTGCGCGTGGACCACTTTGCTTCCGATCCACGGCCCCTCTTGCGTTCGGTGGGAAGGATTGCCTGTCCCCTTCTGGTCACCGTGCGGCATCCCGCGGAGGGTGGGGCGGCACGGCTTTCGTTAGGGGAGCGAGAGGCGCTTTACAGTCAGTTCCTCCCCTTTGCGTCGGTGGTGGATATTGAACTGCGCTCCATCAAGGCGCTGGCAAGCATGGCGGGGAGGGTGCGGTCGATCGGGGCTTCGCTGCTGTTATCCAGTCATCACTTCAAGTCCACGCCTTCCCCGGCGAAGCTCGCGGAAATCGCATCGCAGGCTGCTGACGCGGGTGCGGACGTCTTCAAGCTGGCTGCCATGGCGAGGAGGCCGGGCGATATTGGGTCGCTTCTCGGTCTGCTGGCCCCTGGACGGCGGGTGCCGGTGAGCGTCATGGCCATGGGCCCCTTGGGCAGGGTGTCGCGGCTGCTCTTCGCGCAGTGCGGTTCGGTGCTGAATTACGGGTACCTGCACCGGCCCAATGCCAGTGGTCAGTGGGAGGCGCGGGTTTTGGGAGAGCGGTTGGCTGAGCTTGCGCAGGTCTGAGCGCAGGTCATGATTCGATTTCACAGCAACTTAGCTGCCTTCGCTGAGTAGCACTGGCGCCTACGGAGCCGTACCTGTGATGAAGCTTGTGGTAAAAAGAAAGCGCCCCAGCCTTACGGCCGGGGCGCTTGGATTTTTGACTCCGACTCAGTTGAGTCGGAACGAATTAGAAGGCGACGGTCACACCAGCCTGGAAGACATGGTGGGTTTCGTCGTTGCGCGCGTCGGTCTTCGCTGCTTCGTCGCCGAGGTTGTAGTAGGTGTAGCCGGCGTTAGCGGTCCAGACTCCGTATGCCTGAGGAACGAAGGTCAGAGGCATGGTGGCGGTGAGGCCAGCCGAGAAGTAACCGTAGGTGTCGCCATTGTAGTAGCGGTCGTCACCGAGGCCGAGGGTCAGCGGGAGGGTGAGGGTCAGGCCTTCGCAGGGGCTGTAGCTCGGAGCGATCCCAGCCTCGTAGTACCAACCGTTGGAACGGTTAGGCGCGAAAATGCCGGAGTAGCCAGGACCACCAACTTCAGCGAGGACGGCCACGTGCGGGTGCAAGGCGAAAGCGCCAAGCAGGTCGGTGTCGTCATACGCGAGGTTGAGGTTGATGTTGCGGGAGGTCAGGAAGGCATCGTTCGGGCTGAGGTATTCGAGATACGACAGGGTGGCGGTGAAATCCTTGAGGAAGGTCACTGCCAGACCGATGGTGTAATCGAACTCGTACCAGTTCTGAGTGGTGCCCGCTCCAGCGTTCTTGTCATGGATGCTGCTCCAGAGGCCGAGGTTGAGGGAGACCTTGTTGATCGCTCCGTCGCCCTGGTAGAGGCGGAAGTAGAAATCAGCGAAGGGCTGGGCGATGACGCCCTGGTTTTCCTGAACGACGCCGCGGAGGATGTACTCGGAGACGACGTTGACTCCGAGGTCAGCGGAGATGGCAGATTCCTTGATCTGCTCAACGGGCTGCTTGGAGGGCTTGACTGTGGTCGTGCCTGCGAAGGTAAGGGTCGGCACCAGAAGGGCCGCCGCAACCGTGCAGATCTTGGCGATGTTGTTGTTTGTCATGAGTGTTTTTGAGGTTGTTTCGGTTGGGTTGGTTGGCTGCCGGTAAAGGCAGATCTTTTTACGGTGTAGCACAGCAATTAGGCAGGTCACTAGGAAAAAATGTGAACAAAATGCCGTTTTGAAGAGCTATGCAGTGAGTTTTGTTTCGTTTGTGACTCGTGGAGAGACGGTTATCTCTTTGTGTATCTGCGGATGATGGTGGCCGCGCCGAGAAGCATAATGGTGCCTAGAATGCAGGAAATCTCCAGTTCATGGCCTTGATGCAGCCCGTTTGATCTCAAATCCAGCACTCCATGTCCGGGATGTGCATGGGCGGGGAGGAGGAGGAGCGCTTGGAGGCAGAGAATGGCGGCGGAAATGCGGTAAATATTCATAGATGATCGTGGGAGGCTAGACTTGTCTGGAGGAGTCCTGCACGCCCTTTTTGGAGGTGCAACGTGGGTGGGCCAAGGCGGCAGCGAAGCTGCTTGGGAGGACGATGGTCCGTGGTTCGGAGGGTTGGCGTGCCGGGCGCTTGTGGATTCTGGGGCGCGTGGGCGTGGTCACTCTGCGGTGTCGGACATTTAGTGAGACTCAAGATTGAATGTTTGGCGCCGTCAGCGGTCCAAAAGAGGAAAAGGGGGATACTGATATGGGAACGATGATGCAGGAGGGGATGGGGAATGCGCGTGGGGAGGTCAGGGGCTGTTGGTGCGGCGGTGGGGGTGGTGGGGGACTTACGCCGTGGGGTGCTGTGGCGCTGGCGGTGGTGCTCCTTGCAACTGGGACGGTGGAGGCGGCGGAAGGAAGGCGTGGGCGTACCCACGGGCATAGGAATGTGTATGGGCATGCCAGTTATGCGGAGCGCGGCCATCGATCGGTCCACAGGTATGGCTATTGGGGGAGGGCTCCCTATTATGCGTCCCGCTACGCTCCCTACTACGATGGGAGCTATGTTGGGAGCTATGGGTACCGACTCCATCAGCACCCATACTATAGGCCTTACTATGGATACGGTTCTTCGTCGCACTTCCCGTTGTACGGGGGTGGGTATTGGTCTGCTCCGTATTCGCCTTATTCGTCGTATTCGCCTTATTCACCCTATGGCGGGTCGTATCTCTCCGGGTCTTGGCTCGGGCGGGGGCTCTACGGATCCGGGTGGCCGTTTCTGGGTGTTTCCATCGCCGGTGTCGGTGCTTGGTAGAGGTCCCTGCTTTTCCGGGTCGGGTCCCCGCACCTCTGGCACTGCTGGCCTTGCGGTGATTGGGTCGGGGGCGCGGGGGGGGCGGGAGGGAGGGCGGTTGCGGTGGCGTTTGCTGGAGCCCCTTTTTTACCGTCCTTTGGCGTGCTTGAATGTTGAGTTCAAACGATGTCGACCGGGCAGGCTGGCAGGGCTTTTAGGAAGGCGCGTCCGTAGCTCTTGGTGAGGATCCGAGGGTCGAGGATGGCGACGATGCCGTGGTCGGTCTGGGTGCGAATGAGGCGGCCGACGCCTTGGCGCAGCTTGAGGATCGCCTCGGGTAGCGAATACTCGGCAAATGGGTCGCCGCCCTGAGATTCGATGTGCTCGAGGCGGGCTTCGATGAGGGGATGGTCCGGCACAGCGAAGGGGAGTCTCGTAATGATGACGTTGGAGAGGGCTTCGCCCGGAACATCGACGCCGCTCCAGAAGCTCTCTGTGCCGAAGAGGACATGCCGCTGGTTTTTTTTGAACTCAGCGATGAGGCGGTGGCGCGGCATACCCTCGCCTTGGACGATGAGTTTGTAGTCGAGGTCGTCCAGACGTTCTCGCATGGCGGAGGCGAGGTTTTGGAGTGCCTTGTGGCTGGTGAAGAGGACGAAGGCGCGGCCCTGACTGAGTTGGACGAAATGTTCGATTTTTTCAGCGAGCGCAGCCTCGTATCCCGCGTCCCTTGGGTCGGGCATTTTGCGCGTGATGTAGAGATGCATCTGGCGCTGGTAGTCGAAAGGGCTGCCGACTTGGAGGGAGTCGATCTCGGTGGCGCCGACGCGGTTGCGGAAGTAGGCGAGGTCCTGACCGCCGACGGACAGCGTTGCGCTGGTCATGACGCAGACGTGGTTGTCGCGGAAGAGGAGTGCCCGCAGGTGTTCCGACACGTCGACCGGGGCGGCGTTGAGGGTGTGGGATTTCTGGGCTTTGCCGGACTGCTCGACCCAGTAGACGAAGTCATCAGTGTCCTGCTTGAGGAATGCGGCGAGTGCGGAGCGCGCATCGCGTACGCGGCGCCCGAGGTCTTGAAGTTCGGACTTGGCGGTCTCGTCATCGAGGGAGCGAAGGCATTCCACGATGAGTTTCTGCAACTGCGCGAGAGGATTGGTGAGGGTGTCTGGGACAAAATCGGGGGAGCGGACTCTGAACTCGCGTCCTTTTTTGAATGAGGAGTGAGTGGCTACTTTTTCGAAGAAGGCGTCGGTTTGCTCGAGCAGGGAGCTAACTTCGCGGACTGCGTCGGGGCGGCGCAGCACTTGGAAGAGACCCTTGTGCGTTTTGGGGTGGTAGAGGCGCTGGAGGGTGTAGCGCAATCCATACTGGGACACCCCCAGGCCGATCTGGCGTGCGGCGATTTGTTCGAGGGTGTGGGCTTCGTCGAAGATGACGAAATCGTTGGCGAAGAGGTAGCCGGTCTCGTTCTCCTCAGCCTGACCGGTGCCGGCGAGGTTGAGGAAGAAGAGGGTGTGGTTCATGACGACCACGTCTGCGGAAAGCAGCTTTTTACGGGCGGCTTGGTATCCGCACTTGGGATTGTGGCTACAGGATTTGGCGGTGCAGATGTGTTGTTCGCTGCAGACCTGTGCCCACACTTGGGGGTCGGGCTCCACGGCCATGTCGGAGAGCGAGCCGTCGTGGGTGGTCTGGGCCCATTCCCAAATGCGCTGGAGTTCGGCCTGCTCCGGGCTGGTGAAGAGCTCACCGGCGTTGGCGAGTGCGCGTTCCAAGCGCATCGGGCAGAGATAATTCTGGCGCCCTTTCCAGAGCATCGTCTCGAACTCGACCGGCAGGATTTTCTGCAGGATGGGGATGTCCTTGTAGACCAGCTGCTCCTGAAGATTGATGGTGTAGGTGGAGATGACGGCCTTCTTCTTGTTCTGAATCGCCCACAGGATGGAGGGCAGCAGGTAGGCTAGGGACTTGCCCACGCCCGTACCGGCTTCAACGACGAGATGCCGCTGCTGGGTGAGCGCCTGCGCCACGGCAACAGCCATCTCCTGTTGGGGGGCGCGAAATTCAAAGTTGCGCGCCTTCGCCAGCAGTCCATCGGCTGAGAAAATGGCGCGCACCTGCTCGACGAACTCGTTCAGGGGACCCGGGGTTTCGCTCAAGGAAATCATTCCATTAAGGCAAGAAAGACGCCAAATTGCTTTTGCGGTGGTGGCGGTGTCGAGCAAACTGAGGTTTCTTCGCAACCAACGGTCCTGAAGGGCCGCTCTCCGCCTCCCTCAACCACCCCAGAAGTTTTTTCAAGAACCGTGCGTCTTCTCGATCGTTACATTCTCAGAAATTTTTTTGAGCCCTTCTTGCTGTGTTTCCTGGGTTTCATCTCCATCTGGCTGATTGTTGATCTGAGCGACAACGGGCCAGACTTCATTCAGGCTAGGGCTCCGATCTCGCAGGTGCTGGGTTTTTATCTCATGCAGCTTCCGCAGACCGTGGTGATGTCGCTTCCGGTGGGGTTGCTTCTGGCTCTGCTTTTCATGTTAAGCAGGATGTCGCGTTCTAACGAGATTATCTCGATTCTCGGTGCTGGACGGAGCGTGCTCCGGTTTCTGCTCCCCCTCTTCCTCATCGGGATGCTGGTGAGCGTTGGCTGTCTCGCTCTCAACTATGAGATGGCCCCTCACGCTGACGCCTTTCGAAAGGCGGCTCTCGAGCAGATGAACCCGGATGCATTCAAGGGAAAGAAACCGCGGCAACGTGCGGTGGTAAATGGGTATCTTTTCCGGGACCGCTTAAACGCCCGCACATGGTACATCCGGAAGCTGGTGCCGGGGAGCCCGGAGTTTACGGGGGTCCATATCACCCAGCATGACGCCGAGGGGGGCATCCTCCGTAGGTGGTTTGCGGAAAAGGCGGTCTATCGCCCGGAAGCCGGCTCCTGGGAGCTTCAAAGTGGGTTGGTCGTCGATTTTACGCCGGAGGGGGATGTCGCGAGTTCGGTGCCCTTTGATCAGTTGACGGTGTCCGACTGGAGCGAGACTCCGCAGCGAATCACGGGGTCGCACGTGCAGGCGCAGGATCTTTCCATTCCTGAACTCCGGGATCATCTGGCGGTGAACGCCGATTCTCCTGTGGTCCAGCTTGCGCCGTTTCGCACGTATCTGCTCTATCGATGGGCGCTGCCATGGTCGTGTCTGGTGGTGGTCCTGATCGCGGCTCCTCTGGGTATCGTCTACTCGCGGCGCGCTGTTCTTGGCGGGGTGGCGGCTTCCATCGGCCTTTTCTTTGCGATGACCTTCACCACCAACTTCTGTCTTGCCCTTGGGAAGGGGGGCCGGATCGCCCCGGAGGTTGCGGCTTGGCTGCCGAACGCCCTCTTCGCATGCATCGGCATGGTGCTGTTGTATTATCGATCCACCAACCGCGACCTGCCGACGTTCGGTTTCGGGCGCCGATAGCTCACTGACTATGATCACGGACTGGAGTATTCAATCGAGGGCCCAGCAATGTGCGGCCACAGGCGCCCCATTTGTAGAGGGGCAGGCGTTCTACACGGTGCTTTATGATGAGAAGGGGGTGTTCCGTCGCGAAGATCTCAGCGAGGGCGCATGGGAGGAACGAAAAGCTCTCGAGCCGCTGCCCTTTTCCTTCTGGCGCTCGCGGTACGAGCCTCCTGCGGCTCCGCTTCCTGAAGCACTGGGAAAACAGACCGCCGAGGATCTTTTGCGCCGTTACATGGCCGATGATGCTCCTGACTTGGGGCGGGTCCGTTTCATCCTTGCCGTGATGCTTGAGCGCAAACGTCTGCTGAAGGAAGTGGAGACCAAGACGACCAGCGATGGCGGGCTCACGCGGGTCTATGAGCACAGCAAGTCCGGAGAGGTGTTTGTCATTCCCGATCCCCAATTGCGCCTCGACCAGATCGCCGAGGTACAGGCGGAGGTGGCCGATCTGCTGAAGTAATCTACGGCGCGCTCGCTTTCTTATGAGAACATCCCCCTTCTTCCGTCTTTCTTCCCTCGCGATTCTTGCGGCTGCGGCTGCCTTTGGAATTGGTGAGGTCCGCGCGGCAACGCTTGAGTTGGTGGCAGGCGGCGGTCAGACGGAGAAAGATGCGGCCGCCCTCTCCTGTCGCCTGAAGGAGCCTTTCGGAGTGGAATTCCTCCCCTCTGGCGAAATGCTCGTCGTGGAAATGACCTCGGGAAACCGCGTTCTCAAGGTGGACCGTTCTGGAATTCTCACACAGATCGCAGGGACAGGGGCCAAGGGGCTTTCGGGCGACGGAGGGCCTGCACTTGGCGCCAGCTTCAACGGCATCCACAACCTCGCGGTTACTCCGGCGGGGGACATTCTGTTGTGTGACAGCTTTAACAACCTGCTGCGGGGTGTCGATGCGCGCACCGGCATCATCCGCACTCTTGCGGGAGGGGTGGGTGCTGGAGCATCCGCCGCGGGAGCCACAACGAATAGCGAGCCGGCATTGGATGCGCGTTTCAGCACGCTGATCCAGATCGCCCTCGAGCCCTCCGGACGGCACCTCTTGATGGCCGATATCGGTCATCGGCGCATCTGCAGACTGGACCTTGCGAGCGGCATGATCGAGACCGTCGCTGGAAACGGCCAGCGCGGCGTGCCCTCGGATGGCGCTCCCGCCCGGCAGGCGCCGCTGGTTGACCCTCGCGCAGTGGTGGCCGATGGGGCCTCCGGATTCTACATTCTCGAACGCGGTGGCAACGCCCTTCGCCACGTCGATGCGGCGGGAGTCATCCGGACGGTGGCCGGCACTGGAAAAGCGGGCGATTCCGGCGATGGCGGTCCGGCCCTCCAAGCCACCTTCAATGGCCCCAAGCACCTCTGTATGGACCGGGACGGATCGGTATTGATTGCGGATGCTGAGAACCATGTCGTGCGTCGGTATTCACCGGCGACGGGGATGGTCACGCGGGTCGCGGGTACTGGCAAAGCAGGGATGGGTGCCACTGGTGGGGAACCGCTTCAGACTGCGCTCAGGCGGCCGCATGGGGTGACGGTGGGTCCCGACGGGATGCTCTACATTACCGATAGCTATAACGACCGGGTGCTCAGGCTGGTGCCTTAATATCGACGCTTTTGCCCTTGGGCATTCATATGAGCGGTTGCACCCCAGCTTTTTGCTGTATTAAGATTTCTCAACTAGTAGATGAGCCGCGATTTAGAGCTTAATTCATGACAACGATCACTCCGGAAGTTGAACGCCGGCTGGCGGCTACGGTTGAAAAAATGCCCGCTTTTCCCAAGAGCGTGCAGAGGATCATCGAGCTGACGCGCGACATCAACTGCCAGCCCAAGGATTTGGTGGGGGTCATCGAAAAGGATCCCGTGATGACGGTGAAGATCCTGCGAGTCATCAACTCGGCCTTCTACGCCATGCCCTCCAAGATCAATTCGGTGGGCCAGTCCGTGATTTACCTCGGACTCAACACGATCAAAAACCTCGCCCTTTCCTTTGCTGCAGTGGGCATCCTGCCGCACTTCGACACCGAGCACTTCAAGGTGGAAGGATATCTGCTCCACTCGCTTGTGACTGCGGGGATTGCGAGCCGTCTCGCCAAGAACTATGCACGGGGGGAGATAGAGGCCAGCGACTGTTACATCGCCGGTTTGTTACATGACTTTGGCAAGGCCGTGTTCGCTCAGTTTATGACGGCTGAGTTCGTTAAGGCGCTGGAGATAGCTAATGAGCGGGGCATCTCGCTGCACGAGGCTGAGGCTGAGATCATTGGTGCGGACCACGCTTTCGTGGGGGCCATGCTCACCACCAAATGGCAGTTCTCCCGCCCGATGGTGGAATGCATCCGGGACCATCACTCCTTGGAGGCTGCGCCGAACCCGATGCGCGATTGTTTGATTGTGGCCAACCAACTCAGTCGCAAGTTTGCCATCGGCACCAGCGGACACGTCTGGCGTTCCGAAGAGAAGGTGGCTGCTCCCCATCGGTTTGGGGCATCTTTCGACGATATCTGCGCGCGGCTCGGTGAGTTGGATGCGATTGTGAGCGAGGCTCAAACCTTCGTTCAGGTGGGGGGTGGCGAATGAAAGTGCGTTTCTGGGGGGTGCGTGGCTCGCTCGCGGCGCCAGGGCCCGCCACCCTGCGTTATGGTGGCAACACCACCTGTATCGAGGTGCGCACAGAGGACAACACGATCATTGTTTTGGACGGTGGCACCGGCATTTTCCCACTGGGCCACAGCCTCCTGCGCGAGATGCCGCTCACCGCGCATGTGTTCATCTCCCACACCCACTGGGATCACATCCAGGGCCTCCCGCTCTTCGTGCCGATTTTCATCCCCAAGAACGTGATCCGGATTCACGGACCCTACGACATTGTGGCCGGGTCTGGGATTGATCAGGTGATGAATGTCCAGCTCCAGTACAGCTACTTCCCGGTCCGCGAGGCGGAGTTGAGGGCCACGCTCGAGTACGAGACGCTCACGGTCGGTCAGCCCGTCCAAGTGGGCGATTCTACGGTCACGGGTCACCTCCTTAATCATCCGGTGGTCAACCTCGGTTACCGGATCGATTCCGGCGGGCGTTCCATGTTCTTCACCGGGGATCACGAGCCCTACTTCAACATCTACGACCCGGAAGATCCCGAGTATCCGGCTTATCAGGCGATGCTGGACGAGAAGCAGTGTTTATTCGAAGACTTCATCCGAGGTGTGGATCTCCTGGTGGCTGATTCCGCGTACACCATCTCCGAGTATCCCTCCAAGCGGGGCTGGGGGCATGGGACTTTTGACAGTGTTATCCAGCTCGGCCTCAAGGTCGGCGCGAAGCGCATCGTCTGTACCCACCATGAGCCCACGAGGAATGACGATGCCCTTGAGAAAGCGTTTCAGGAAGCAGTCGAGCGGTGCTGCCCTTCAAGCGGCGGTCCGGAGGTCATGCTCGCCCGGGAGGGCCTCGAGCTGACGTTCTAAAGTGCGGCGCCCCTGTCTGGGATATCGCTGCCAATGTGCCTCGGTGTGCCTCGGTGTGCTCCTAGGTGCAATGGCTCGCCTGCCCCGCGTATTCGTTGTCGCGGGGACATGCCATCACAACGCATGGACACCGCTGCCATTCGCGCGTAGTTAGGTCCGCTTCCACGATCCCGCGCTCTTCCCCATGCTTACCATCCGCGACCTTAAGAAATCCCACGGAGGCAACGTCCTCTTCGAGAACGCTGCACTCCAGGTGAACTACGGCGAGCGGGTTGCCTTGGTGGGGCCCAATGGCGCAGGAAAGAGCACGATCTTCTCCATCATCCTCGGGCGCGACCAACCCGATTTCGGCACGGTGGAGCGCGATGCGTGGACCATGGTCGGTTATCTGCCCCAGGAAGCTGAGGCTGTCGGTGACGAGACCGTTCTGGATATCGCCACCGGGCGTGCGGGCGACCTCGCAGCCCTCGACCGGACTCTGCGTGAACTGGAGACCGCCGGTGACGTTGACGGGCCGCAATACCTCGAGGCTCACGCAAAGCACGAGGCGCTCAGCGATCCCAAGGTCGAGGCTCGTGCCAAGAAGATGCTCGCCGGCCTTGGTTACAAGGAGGCCGACTTCGACCGCCCCGCGCGCAACATGAGCGGCGGCTGGGTCATGCGCGCCCATCTTTCCCGGTTGCTGGTGATGGAGCCCGATCTGCTCATGCTTGACGAGCCCACCAACCATCTCGACCTCGTCTCCCTTCTCTGGCTGCAGAATTACCTCAAGACCTATTCCGGTGCCGTCCTGCTCATCTCCCACGACCGTCAGTTCATGGATGAGTTGATTGAGAACGTGTTCGAGATCTCCGAGCGTCGTCTGCTCGAGTGGAAGGGGAATTACAGTGCCTACATTGAGCAGCGCGAGGCTGCCTATGAGCGTCAGGCGGCTGCCTATAAGAACCAGCAGAAAGAGATCGCCTCCCTGCGCGAGTTTTATGACCGCTTCCGCCAGGTGGCTTCCAAGGCCTCTCAGGCCATGAGCAAGCTCAAGCAGATCGAGCGCATGGATCTCATCGAGAAGCCCACTCCGCCCAAGAAACCCTTCCGCTTCATGATCCCGCAGCCCGTGCGCAGCGGGGCGAAGGCGGTCTCGCTCGAGGACATTCACATGGCCTATGGACCGGTTCAGGTTTACCGGGGCCTGAGTCTGGACGTGGAGCGCGGCGAGCGCACGGTCCTCGTCGGCCCCAATGGCTCTGGCAAGAGCACCCTTTTGAAGATCCTCGCCGGCGAACTGGAGTTTCAGAAGGGCACGCGCAAGCTCGGGCTCAACGTGAAGATCGGCTACTTCAGCCAGCATCGTGCCGCCACCCTCGATCCGGACAAGAACGTCCTCCAGGAGGTCATGGATGCCGCACCCACACTCGTGGAGAACGAGGCCCGTGGAATCCTCGGCAGCTTCCTCTTCCGCAAGGACGACATTTACAAGAAGACGGGAGTGCTCAGTGGTGGCGAGAAGACGCGCCTCAACCTCATCAAGTTCCTGGTCGATCCGCCGAACTTGCTGCTGATGGACGAGCCGACAACGCACCTCGACATCCACACGGTCGAGAGCCTCATCCTCGCCCTCGAACATTACGAGGGCACTCTGGTGTTCATCTCCCACGACGTGCATTTCATCCGCAAAATCGCCACCAAGGTGATCCACGTGAACAACGGAACCGTCACGGCCTATCCGGGCGGTTACGACTATTTCCTCGAGAAGACCGGCGGCTTCGAAAACGAACGCGCCGCCCTCACCAACTGATTCCCGTTGAGATCCAGGGCGGTTCCTGCTGCCGCGCTTTCATGGTTTTGGATGGCGTGGATTTGCCAACGCCCGTTCAATGCGGTCGCCACCCCTTCATGCTCCCTTATTTCCAATCCCTCGGTCAGACCGTGCTCACGCGCTGGAAACAGGCGAACTTCTCACTCGCCGCGTTCCCGAAGATTGCATGCGCAGCCCTTGGGGAGAATCCGCCAGCGGACCACGTGGACCTCGCCATGCTCACCCGCGAGTTTCTGCTCAACGATGCGCAGCCCTTTCAAGGCGCATCCGGCTTCGGGCAGCCTGAACTGATTGTCTACGACGATCCGCGCTTTTACATTCAGGTGCTGTTCTGGTTGGAGGGCACCACGGATATCCACCAGCACAAGTTCTCAGGTGCGTTCCATGTGCTGGCGGGCTCAAGCCTCCACTCCCTTTTCGAGTTTAGGAACGCCGATCCCATCACCCCGCACCTCAGTGTGGGAGAGGTTCGCATGCAGTCGCCGCACCTTTTAGAGCGGGGAACCACCGTGCCGATCGTCTCCGGCGGCGGCTACATCCACTCGCTCTTTCATCTGGAGACTCCGTCAGTGACGGTCGTGGTGCGTACCCACACCGATCCTGGCACGGGCCCGCAGTACACGTACCTGCCTCCGCATGTGGCGGTGAATCCTTTCCATCACGACGCCCTCACCACCCGTCGCAAGCAACTCCTCGACGTACTCGAAAAAACCGAGGATCCAGCGTATCCGGACCTCGTCCTCGCGATGCTCGCGGAATTGGACTGCGAACGGGCGTTCTTCATCCTGCAGAATGGCATGGCCCACCTTCGCGGGCTTGGCGCATGGGATGCGTGCTGGAAGGTTTTCGCCGCCCGCTTCCCGCGCTGGGCCCCGAAGTTTCTCGCGACGCTCGGCGAGATCGTGCGCCGTGATTCGCTGGTGGCGATGCGATCGATGATCGGCGATGTCGAGCACAGGTTCTTCGTGGCCCTTCTCCTCAACCTTTCCGAGCGCGCCCAGATCCTCAAGCTCATCGGCCAGCGCTTCAAGGGGCCGCCGCTCAAGACCATCGAGCGCTGGACGGAGGAACTCTGCCAATCCACGGACGAGGTCGCGTGGATCCTTGATGCAGAGTTTCCCCTCACCGAACGGCCGGTGGAAGAGCAGCCCGCTCTGCTGCTGGCGGTCCTGCATCAGGCGCTGCGTGGCGGTCCTTCCGGGGCGCGTGCCGTGCCGGGGCTGAGCGTGACGGAGCACCGTCGTGTTCTGGCAGCACTCAAGGCCTCGAGTTTCTCCGTCCTTTTGTAGTGAGGAAACCTTGGGGTGGATTGAGGAGACGATGGCCGCACGCCGGCTCAATCGGCCTCGGTGCTCAGTTCCCGGACTGTGGGATGGCGTTGGACTGGTAGGCGGCGACGAGTTGCTCGAGCACGCTAATCATCTGCCGGAGTTCTGCACCGCAGTCGCTGTCGGCAATCCGCCTGGGCGTGGGCCACTCGCGCACGGCGGTGACGGTCGGCACGATGTCGCTACCCTCTGTGATCGCGGCGTCCACGGATTCGAAGTGATGGTGCTTGGCAAGGAAGGTGCCATTCGGCGCGATGACGAGAGTGAACCCATGGTCGCCGTAGGCTTCCGAAAACGCACCGTCGATCGTGATGGCTTTGCCACAGCGTTTCAGCGGCGATTCACCTTTCTCAATCTTCACCGGCACGTGTCCGTTGACCACGAGACCCGTGTCCTGCGGCATGCCGAATTCCTTCAGCAGCTTCTCGCAGAACCACGCCTCGTGAATAAGAGAGAAGTACGGATTTTTCGTCTCGGTGTGGGCGGCGTGGTCCGCGATGAGGTCCCGCTCAAAGGTGGTGATGCGGTCCTTGCCGAAGAGGGGCGAGCGCGGGCCGCTCCAAAGGTACCAGAGAAGGTCGAGCCCGTCTTGATCGCGGGATTCGAGCACGCGGTAAACGACACGCTCGATGGCCGTCATCATCTCCCTGCCTGCAACCTGTCTGCCGTCGATGTGCATCGGCAGGAAATTTCCGGCCTCATCGACGGGGAGACATCCGTGGAAGATCAGGTTTTCCTCGCGGCGCAGGTACATGGACCCGTGAGTCACCATCCAGCGCATCTGGTTCCAGAGCGGTTTGCTTGAGAGAAAGGAGGAGCGGATTCGATCGAGGCAGCGGCGTTCCTCCTCAGAGAGGCGGTAGGGATCGGCGGGATCAATCGTGGGCAGGTGGGTGTCCCGCAGGGGATGACGCACGCCTTCCAGCGTGATGGTGCCGTCCGGCGCGATGAGATGGAGCAGGCGGCGGTTGTCCATTTCCCACTCGGGATGGCGCGCAATCATCTGGCCCTCGAGTTTGAACTGCATGATGGCTGCGGCCTTGTGCATGCGGGCGATGGTGGTGGCTTCGCGCATGCCCTCACCCTTGGTGACGAAGCAGGTGGCGGGGTCGTCTCCGTAGACCGTGCGAGCGAGCATTTCGAGCGGTTGCATCGGGATGCCGTAGCCCTCCTCGAGTTGGGAGAGGCGGCGGTACCGGAGCGAGATCCGCAGCACATGGCAGATGAGGGCCTCGTGGCCCAGACAAGCTCCCAGCCATGCCATGTCGTGGTTGCCCCAGACGAAGGAGACGTTGGGTTGCTGCATGAGATAGTCCACCACACGGTCTCCCCGCGGTCCGCGGTCCCAGCAGTCGCCGGCGATCACCAACTCGTCGATCGCCAGATTGCGGATGACGCGGCCGGTGAGGTGGATGAGGTGCAGCACGCGGCCCCGCTCCACGAGCTCGTCGATGATCGCCTCCAGATAGCGCGGGTTCCGCTCCGCTGACGGGGCGTGGAGGATCTCCTGAAGCAGGTCGCTGAACTGCGGAGGAAAAACCTTGAGCACCCCGTTGAGACTGCGCCGCGAGGCCAGTTCGCGGACGATGGTGAACAGATGTCCCAGTGTGCGGCTCGCGTAGGCTTTCTGTTCGGACGCAGTCTTGAGGCTGGTCTGGAGCCGTGCGACCACCTCCGCCGGGTAAAAGAGGAGCATCACCAGATCGTCGAACTCTCGGGCGGGGAGCCGGTCCTTGAGTAGTCGTTCGACGAGGGGGCGCAGGTTGCCGGAAGCGTTGTTGATCACATGCCGCAGCTTGCGGTCCGCACCATGGATGTCGCTGATCACATGCAGCGTTCCCATGGGCAGGGTGAGTTCGGCAGACAGGCGCGCGATTTCCGCAATCGCTCGGTCGATGTTCGGGAACTCGCGGGATAGCGCGCGCAATCCTACCAACTCCGGATGATGGTGATCACGTCCGTGGGGATGGGCAAACTCGACGGGCATGCAGCGGCTATAGGTGAAAATCCCCCGGAGGTCTGCCTCGGAATCGGGAAGTCATTAAACGGGGCGTGCCTCGGGCGATTCCACGCGCCTTCCGCGAGTCCTTCACGCTGGCGCAACCAGCAGCCTATGGCCTTAGTGGAAGATGCCGAGGGCGGACAGTGCGAGGGCTCCACCTGCGAGGGCGGAGACGATGCCAGCCATCCAGAACGCCTTCTTTTTAGTGAGGATGCTGACCGTGCAAAGCACGAGGCCCAGTTCGACGGTGAGGTGGGCCCAGTCGAGGCCATCCGCCTGATGGTGCACATGCGCGCTCTCCTCGTTGATGTGGACCGCCTGCTCCGCCTTTTCAGCAGCCTGTGCGTTGAGGCGTTTGCCCAAGACGATGAGCGCACCCAGTGTGTCGTTCTCAGAGCCATCCTCGTTCTTTGCGGGAAAGCCGGCTTCGTCGAGTTTCACGTCTTTCTCAGACACGCTGTTCTTGGCGATGTAGCCTTCCCAGCGCTTCACCTCGGCCTCCCGCAGCGCGGCGCTCTCCGGCGCGAGAGTGAAGAGTTTGGTGAAGGTGATCGCGCGGCCTTGCTCCTCCATGCGGCCTTTCTTTGCCTGAAACCGCGAGAAGGTGTTGCTGGACTCCACCTTGAGAGCGGCGGACTCGGTGAGCAGACGGTTGGCGTCTCCCTGAAGTTGGAGCACGGCGTTGTGCTTGCGGTGTCCGATCAGCGCCACGGCTGCGAGGCCCGCGGCGATCAGCGCCATCGTCATGCCCACCCGGTTCATGAATGAGTCCGACCCGTGTCCGCCGTGTGCAGCGTGCTGGGCTTCTTCGAGTACTTCGTGAGTGTTGCTCATGAAAAGGGGTGGAGATACGGCCTGCCTTCTTGCCGCGCAACCCTAGGTCTCGTGCCTGTGCTGATCAACTGGCAAGCAGCGTGGGATTTTCAGCTCCCGCCGGCAGTAAGCGACCGTCTGGAAACTGATTCCCTTTCCGCCCCGCTCCGTTGCAGGATTCGCTGAGAACCCTCCCCCTATGACCAACCTATTGAAGCGCATCGCGCTCCCTCTCGTTGCGGGCATCGCGCTCGCGCTCCCCATCCCAAGCGCTTTCGCAGCTGATGTGAATGTGATCGCGCGGGGGACACTGGACAACTCGCGCTTCCAGTTTGAGAAGACAGGCAAGGGTCACGTGGCCTTCCTCGGCGGCTCCATCACGGAGATGGAAGGTT
This sequence comes from Chthoniobacter flavus, assembly GCA_945861435.1. Classification (GTDB taxonomy): domain Bacteria; phylum Verrucomicrobiota; class Verrucomicrobiia; order Chthoniobacterales; family Chthoniobacteraceae; genus CAIURC01. The sequence goes on from CAMAUX010000020.1 coordinate 51,262, forward strand.
ACCGGCCGATGATCATGGAGATGCTTGGCAAGCGCTTCCCCAAGACGGAATTCACCTTCACTGCGGCAGGGATTTCCTCCACCTGCTCTACCACAGGCGCGTTCCGCCTCAAGGATCACATCCTCGCAAAGGGACCGGTGGACCTGCTCTTCGTTGAGTTCGCGGTGAACGACGATCAGGATGCGCATCACAGCAGGGAGGAATGCATTCGCGGCATGGAGGGGATCATCCGTCACCTCCGCACCGCCAATCCGGGGGCCGATGTGGTGATGACTTTCTTCCTCAACGAGCACTCCATGGCTGAGTACAACGCGGGACGCGTGCCGCTGCCCGTCGCCGCGCACACCGAGGTGGCGGAGCGCTATCAAATCCCGACCATCAACCTCGCAAAGACCGTCACCACACGCATCGCAGCCGGGGAGTTCGACTGGAAGAAGTTCGGCGGCGTCCATCCCGCCCCGTTCGGCAACCGGATCGCTGCGGACATGATCGGCGAACTCATGGACGCGAGTTGGAGGGCGCTTATCGACCCAGCGCATCCCCAATCTCCCCACGTCCTGCCTCAAGTGCTCGATCCGATGAATTACGGGAGGGGTCGTTTCCTCGAACTATCCGCGGCTCAACTTGGCACCGGGTGGAAGATCCAGGTGCCTGACTGGAAGGCGCTGCCCGGCGGCAAGCGCGCACGTTTCACCAAGGATCCGCTGCTGGAGGCGGTGGAGCCCGGAGCCGAACTCACCCTCGCCTTCGAGGGCACGGCCATCGGCGCATTCGTCGTTGCCGGTCCGGATGCAGGGATGCTTGAAGCCGTGATTGATGGAGGCGCACCCGTGAAGGTGAACCTGCTGCACGCTCACAGCGCGGGGCTGCATTATCCGCGGACGGTGATGTTCGCCGACACGCTTCCCGATGGCCGCCACACGCTGCGTCTCAAGGTGGCGTCCGATGCCGATCCCAAGAGCAAGGGACACGCGGCGCGCATCCTGAACTGGACGGTAAACGACGGCCGATAACCGGCGCGTTGCAGGCTTCGCAGCTTAGCGTGCCGGTTGGAATGCCGGGTCGCCGAACTGCCACAGGAGGAAGGACCACACGTCAGCCAGTTCCGCATGGCGCTGCGCGCGGGTGGATCCGATCCCATGTCCGGCGTGGTAATCGACTCTGAACAAGACCGGTCTCCCGCTGGAAGAGGCGGCCTGCAGGCGAGCGGTGGTTTTTGCGGAGATCCACGGTTCTACGCGCGGATCGTTGATGCCATGCGTGAGAAGCACGCCGGGGTACGCCGTCCCGTCCTTGATCTGGTGAAGCGTGCTCATGCGCAGCAGGGCTTGGAACTCCGCCGGATCCTTGGTGGATCCGAACTCGGGGATGTTGGGCGGGCCATTGAGCGTGGTCTCGAAGCGAACCATGTCCGTGCAGCCGACGGAAATGTGGGCGGCTGCGAAGAGATCGGGTCGCTCGGTGATGGAGCGTCCGATGGTGATGCCGCCCGCGCTGCCGCCCTGTCCGGCAAGGCGCTCGGGGGCGGTGTAGCCTGCGTGCACGAGGTGCTCCGCGCAGGCGATGAAGTCCTTCCATGTGTTCGGCTTCGTGAGCTTGCGCCCTGCGTGATGCCATTGTTTGCCGAACGCGCCGCCGCCGCGCACATGAGCGATGGCAAGGACGCCGCCTCGCTCCAGCCATGCGAGGTTGACCGGTTTGAAGAGCATCGGTGCGGTGAAGCCATACGCGCCATAGCCCGAGATCAGCGCGGGGTGTGAGTGGTCGCGCTGGAGGTCGCGCCGATGCAGGATGGAGAGCGGCACGGACACTCCATCGTGGCTGGGCACCATCACCTCGGTGGAGGTGAGCCAGTCCGGGGCGTCGAATTTTCCGGTGGGGAGGAGGCCTGTGTCGCGCAGCGCACGCGCATCGGGATCGTAGTGGCGGAGGCGGCCCGCACGCGTCCAAGAGCGGGTGCTGACAAAAACCCCGGGCAGCAGGGGGCTTGAGGCGGCGACGACTGCTGCGGGTTCGTCTGCGGGGAGTTCCAGCATCTCGGCTTCCACGGGGCCATCCGTGTACGGCACGCGCAGGATCTTGTTCGGCACACCGGCGAGGATGCCCACGTACAGGGCATCCTGAGCCACAGCGAGCGAGTCGACCACACGTTCACCCGGAGGCACGACGACATGGGCGGTGGTGATGCTGGGTTGATCAAGGGAGGTCCGCACGACCTTGAAGCGCGGGGCATCACTGGCGCTGAGAAGGAAGATGTCGTCCCCGTGCACGGCGAATTCGGTGACGAGATCCGTGCGGTCGCACACCTTGATCCATCGCAGTTCCACAGTTCCGATGGAATCGCGGCGGGCGGCGTAAAGGGTGAGGTCGGTTTCGTCGCCGTGGCGAATCTGACCGATGGCCCACGCGGAGTTGGCTGGCAGGAGAACGGCGGGAAAGTCCATCTCCGCCATGGTGGGCGAGCCCTGTGCACCATGGGCGAAGAGGCGCGTGTCCGCCTCCACGGAAGTGCCGAGCCGATGCAGGAGTGCTTCGGTAAATTTATAGCCGTCGGCTGCCGGGGCATCAGGCGCCAGAGCGCGGCGGCGGCTGTAGACGAAGGCGCTGCCATCGGGCAGCCAGTCCGGAAGGGCGTACCCGGCTTCGATGCGGTCGATGCTTTCGGGCAGGTCCTTTTCTGTGTCGAGGTCGAATACGCGGAGGGTTGTCTGTTCGGAACCGGAGCTCGCAAAGCCATAGAGGACGTGGCGGCCATCGGGCGCTACGCGGTAGAAGCTGAGACTGAAGTGGCCGCCGTCCGCGGCGGCAGGAAAGCGTTCGGGATCGACGAGGAGTTTCTCGGGTCCGTTCAGGCCCTGGCGCACATGGAGTTTGGCTACGTTCTCGGAGGCCTTCTGCTTGAGGTAGAAGAGTGCGCCGCCCGGCATCGGCGTGAGTGCGTTCAGGCTGTACGGACTGCCAGCGTCCAGTTCGCGGATGCGCTCCAGCAGAGGGCTCCGGCCCGGAAGGTTGGCGAGCGAGTGTTCGGTGAAGTCCGCCTGTTGCCGCACCCATGCTTGGACTTCGGGGCTCTTGAAGTCCTCGAAGTATCGGTAGGGGTCGGTGACGGATTCGCCGTGGATCTGCTCGACCACGGGGCGCGGCGGCGCGACAGGCTGGGGTGCGGCAGGGCAGGAGAGGGGAGTCGTGCTCATGCTCAGCGCGGCGAGGAGGGCGTGAGATCTGGGCGCACTCATTTGCCCATCTTGATGTACTCCTCGCGATTGATGTCACCGCTCTTGTCCTTGTCGAACCTGAGGAAGTTCTGCGCGGCGTGTTCTGGATCCTTCTGCTTCGCCATGAACTCCTCCTTGGTGAGCTTCCCGTTTTTGTCGAGGTCGCGCTTGTCGAAGGACGCGCCGCGTTGTGCGGCCACATCTTCAGCGCCGGGCACGTGTGGGGGCGTTGAAGCGGAGGGAGAGGCGGGAGCGGGTGTGCTGGAACCTGTGGGGACTGCCGCCGGTTGCAACCCGGCCTCCACCTTGGATCCTTTATTCCCCTTCTTGCCACCCTTGGTGGATGGGATCGGCGCACCTCCGGATGCCGGCGGAATGGGTGGGGGCAGGAACTGGGAGAGTTCCTCGACGACGGCCTTGTGCTCTGGCTTGGAGGCGATGTTGACCGTTTCGTCGGGGTCGTTGTCCTCATCGTAAAGTTCGGTGCTGACGACCTTGTTCTCCTTGAGCGTGCGCCAGAGCACGAGGCGCCAGCGGTCTGTGCGGATGCTGTAGCCCATCACATTGCCTTCGGGAGCTTTGCGCGGGTACTGGCTGAGGGCGTGTTTGTTGACGCTGGCGGCCGGATTTTGGAGGACCGGCTTGAGGCTGACTCCGGCGAGGCCCTCCACCTTGGGAAGTCCGCAGACATCCGCGAGTGTGGGGTACACGTCGACGAATTCCGCTAGCGATGCGCTCTTCTGGCCGGCGGTGCCGATGCTCGGGACGGCGATGAAGAGCGGGGCGCGCGCGGCGAGTTCGTAGTTGGTGTGTTTGTGCCAGAGCCCGTGCTCGCCGAGCTGCCAGCCATGGTCGCCCCAGAGCACGATGACGGTCTTGTCCGCGAGCCCCTCGCGATCCAGAGCATCGAGTACGAGGCCCAGCTGCGCATCCATGTAGCTCGTGGCGGCGTAGTAGCCGTGGCGCAGTTCGCGAGCGAGGTCTTCCGGAATGGGGTTGCCCTTGGGGATGTTGCCGTAGCTGTGCAGTTCACTGTTGTTGTGGCCGGCGTATTCCGGCGCGCCCTCGGGCAGCTTGTCGGTGGGGGATCCGGGGATCTTGGATCTGTCGTAGAGGTCCCAGTATTTCTTAGGCGCGACGAAAGGCAGGTGGGGCTTGGCGAAGCCGACTGCGAGGAAGAACGGCTGGTCCTTCTTCTTGAGCTCCGAAAGCGTCTGCGCTGCGAGCCGTGCGACCTTGCCGTCGAGGTAAAAGTCGTCTGCGACATCGGCGTTCTCAAAGGCCGCGCCCTTGTCTCCGATGGAGCTTTCCTTCTTCGCGAACTTCTCGGCGTTGGGCGCTCCCCAGGGCACTGACCACGATGGGCCGTCGTCAAAACCTCCGTGGTAGATCTTCCCCATGCCCTGCACGAAGTAGCCGTTGTTTTTGAAGTGCTGCGGCAGGGTCACGACGTTTGGCAGGGCCACGCGGAAATGGGTTTCAAGGTCCCACACGCGCGTGCTGTCGGGCCGGTGCCCGGTGAGCATCGAGGTGCGGGACGGGCTGCACACGGCCTGTGAACAGTAGGCCTTGGTAAAGATCATCCCGGCTTTGCCGAGGCGATCGAGGTTCGGCGTCTTCACGACCGAGTTGCCGTAGCAGCCGATGTCGGGGCGCAGATCGTCGACGGCGATGAAGAGGACGTTGAGCTTACGCTCCGCGGCAAGGGCCGACGTCGCGAGGCACAGCAGCAGGGGGAGGAGTGCACGCATGGCGCAGAAGCTCATAAAGCCACGGATTCATAAGGGAAAGCAGCTTTGCAAATCTGCGCGCTTCCCGTGGGGGTGTATATCCCAGATGCCCGTTGCCATGGGGAAGGTCTTCGTGACCAAATACGCGCCCACCCCGCATCCACCCCTCCCCGCGTCTTGCGTGTCTGATTTGAAGGCGCGCGCGATGCGCGGTGTTCCCACCCCATGCAAAACATCCGCACCTTCCTTGTTGTCGTCGCCGCATCCTGCCTCTTCGTCGAACGAGTTCAGGCAGCCGAACCCGTTGCTGTCGACCGGATCCGTTTCGTGCCAGCGCCCGACCGGGGGGAGGGCATGGTGGGCGGGAGGGTCGCGGGGTCCAACGTGTCCGCGTCCGAGGGGTTCACCGTGCTTGCCGAAATCAAGACGGCACCGAGGGCCGGCGAATGGAACGAACTGAGCATTGGCAACAAGGCGCCATACCGCTGGGTGCGTTATGAAGCGCCGGCGGGATCGCGCGGCAACCTCGCTGAGCTCGAGTTCTACGCGGGGGCGCAGCGGCTTCGGGGGACGGGCTTCGGCTCCCCTGGCTCGTTCGCACCAGGCGGCAATTGGAAGACGGTGTTCGATGGGAAGCTGGAGACGTGGTTCAACTCGAGCAACCCGGACGGTCAGTTTGTGGGGGTGGATTTGGAAGAGCAGGCGTCGACCGCCCGTCCTGTGATCACGCCTGGCGGGGGCGACTGGGACAAGCCGCAGTTGGTCACGATGAAGTCCGCAACGCCCGGGGCTGTGATCCGTTACACGCTCGATGGGACGAATCCCGGGGCGGGCACGGGGAAGGTGTTCACGGAGTCCTTTACTGTGGAAGCCAACGCCACGCTGGTCGCGACGGCTTTCAGCGACAGGCTGGCGCCGAGTCCTCCATCCACCTCGACGATCTGGATCGGGAAACAGCGCGCGGCGATGAATTCCTTCCATGTCGGCAACAGCCTCACGGGCAATGCGAGTCGCTTCAAAACCTTCATCCGGACCGCGGGTGGGCGCGATGACTTCCCTGCGTACCTGATTGGCGGGTCGCTCACGGTGAAGCTCTGGAACGAGTCCCATGGCGCAGACCGCGCGCGCTGGGAGGAGACGTACGGGAAGGCGGTGCATCCGCTCGACTACTTCACGCTGCAGCCGCGCGACTTCAACCTCGAGCAGGAGACTGAGAACGCCACGCGCTTCCTCAAGCTCGTTCGGGAGAAGTCGCCGGATGTCCAGCCATGGCTCTACGCGGAGTGGGTGGAGATGGACCGCCGACGTCCGAGCGACCGCGGAGAGGTGCCCAGTTTCCAGATGAGCAAAACCTTTCCGGCGCTTATGTGGCAGGAGTCCATGGGAGCGATGTTGCTCTACAACGAGGAGGTCCAGCACCGCATCGCCGCTCAGCATCGCGAGGGCAAGCCTGTGCGTATCCTCCCCACGGCGCTCGCGCTTGGCTGGGCGCGCACTCTCATCGATCAGGGCGAGTTGCCCGGTGTGCCTCCGGGTGAAGCGGGTTTTTACGGGCTGCTCTTTGAGGACCAAGTGCATGTGAATCCCGCTGGATGCTACCTCGTGGGGCTGACGTGGTACGCCGCGCTGTATCGTGAATCGCCCGAGAACCGGCTTCTGCCCATTGGCACGAACCTGAGCTCCGAGCAGGCCCGCGTGTTGCAGCGCCTCGCATGGGAGGTGGTTCGCAATTATCCCGACTGCGGCCTTTATGAGAACGGTTCAGAGCCGTGCGCGAAGCCCGAGATTGTGCAGGACGGCAAGCGCATCACTTTCAAGTCGGGGACGCCGGGTGCATGGTTCCGATACACGCTCGACGGCACGGAGCCGACGCGCGCGAAGGGGTACGTGTACTGTGGCGCGATCAGCGTGCAACCGGGCATCCGTGTGAAGGCCGTGGCTTATAAAAGTGGCATGGCTGAGAGTGCGGTGGCTGCGCTCGCGGCGCCCGAGGTGGCGAAGGCGCCGCCTGCCGCAGAAGGCTGGGGCGCGTATGCAATCGTGCCTGTGAGCGCGCAGAAGATGGTCCTCGAAGTGGTCGGCGCAGCGGGAGACGGCGGGCTGGCCGAGGGCGCGGGGATTTCGATCAACACCCCTTCCGGCGCCGCCGCTCAGCAGTGGGTGATCGCGCCGAGGGAAGGCGGCCTGCTTGCCATTCAATCCTCTTCGCGTCCGGACCTCGTGCTGGCGGTTGCTGGAGGTGCAACGAAGATCGGATCGCCTGTGGCTCTTGAAAAGGACAGCGGCAAGCCATGGCAGCGATGGTCCCTGAAGAGGCAGGAGAACGGCAGCTACAGCCTGACGCCTGCGCATGCGCCCGGGATGGGTCTCGACCTTTTGGGAGGCAGGCAGAATCCCGGAGCGAAGGTGGATCTTTGGGAAAACAAGGGTGGCGATCAGCACCTGCAGTGGATGATCCGTCCGCTTGCTGGAAGCGGCGTGCAAGGGCCCGTCGTACAGGAACCGGTTCGCGGCACGTACGAGCCGCCGGCTATCAAGGCCGAGGCGATCCTGCCGGGGACCATCAAGCAGTTCACTTTTGCGCAGAGTAAAATCTTCCCGGGTACGGTGCGCGACGTGACGGTGTTCATTCCCGCGCAATACGACGGGTCCAAGCCGGCGTGCGTGTACGTGAAGACCGACGGGTACAACCCGCGCGAGAAGACGCTCATGGAGACCATGATCGCCACAGGGGAGATGCCTGTGACTGTCGGTGTGTTCGTGCGGCCGGGTGAGCTGCCCGCCCCCATGAAGGGAACCCTCGGCCGGCGCAACCGCGACTTTGAATACGACGCAGTGAATGACAACAAGGTGCGCTTCCTCGCTGGCGAGCTCCTGCCCTACGTGGTGAAGGAACTGGGGCTCAACCTTTCCACCGACGGCAACGACCGCTGCATCTCCGGTGGAAGCAGCGGCGGGATCGCTGCGTTCACCGCGGCGTGGAACCAGCCCGAGGCTTTCAGCCGTGTGTACGCGGCGAGCGGCAGCTGGGTCGCATTCCGTGGAGGCCACGAGTTCCCCACGATGGTGCGCAAGTTCGAGGCGCGGCCCATTCGCTCCTACCTCACCACCGCCACGCGCGACATGGAGAACTGCGCTGGCGACTGGTTCCTGCTCGATCAGGAAATGGACAAGGCGCTCAAGTTCTCCGGGTACGACTACCAATTCCGTACCATCGACGGAGGGCATGTCGCGGGCTACGGCGAGAACTGGCAGGAGGCCATGGCTTATCTCTGGAAGGGCTGGCCAGAACGGGTGAAAGCCGGCACCAGTGCTCCGCGCGCACGGGAGATTCTGATTCCCGGCGAGGACTGGCAGTTGGTGGCGGAGGGCTTCAAGAGCACGCGCGGTCCCGCAGTGAACGCGAAGGGCGAGGTCTTCTTCGCGGACACCACCAACAACAAACTCCACAGGATCGGTCTGGATGGGAAGGTCGCGGAATTCGTTGCGGACTCTGGTGCGGCGCACTGTGTCACGATCGGAGCCGATGGCACGCTGTACACGGTGTCGGAGAAGAGCGGGAAGCTCATGAGCTACGACGCTGCCGGCGCCGCCACCATGGTGATGGATGGGATTCTTGGGCATTCCATTTTTGCGTGTTCGGACGGCGGGCTTTACGTCACGAGTAACGGGGACAAACCGGCGGAAGTGGGCAGCGTCTGGTTCATCAAGGACGGGAAGAAGACGCGCGTGGACACTGGACTGAAGTTTGCGACGGGCATGGCGTGCCGTCCCGACCAGTGGCTGCTTTCCGTCGCTGAGGGGCATTCCAAGTGGGCCTGCAGCTATCAGGTCAATGCCGACGGTTCGCTCACGAACAAGGAGCGCTTCTTCCATTTCCATGTGGAGGACTGGGATGACGATGCCGGCGTGGAATCCCTGTGCTACTCGCTGGAGGGGCGCCAGTTTGCTGCATCGCGGAGCGGGGTGCAGATCAGTGCCGACGACGGCCCCACCCAGGTCATCCTGCCCGTGCCCGGCCGCGGTCGCGTGACCGGCGTCTGCCTCGGAGGCGCTGAGCAGGACACGCTTTTTGCGTTCTGCGGAAACAAGGTGTGGCGTCGCAAGGTGCAGCACCACGCGATGGGCGCGTTTTCGCCATGGACGAAGGTGGGCGGCACGAAGCTCTAGACCACCCCTGCGCCTCTCCTCGCATTCGCCTAATTTTGTCAGCCGCCCATGGTCATCTAGTCAGCGATCTTCCCATGAAAATGCCCCACCCCGACAAGGCCGGCTGTTCCGGTTTCCAACAACTTGGGCTGCGTCGTCGCGATGCACTCCGCATCGGCTTTTGCGGTGCGCTCGGGCTGGGGCTTTCGGACCTGCTACAGCACGAGGCGCGTGCGATGATCGAGCCCGGCTCGGTGAAGGAGGGGCGGGCGAAGAGCGTGATCCACCTCCATCTGCCGGGTGGCATGGCGCAGCAGGAGTCGTGGGATCCGAAGCCCGAGGCGTCCTCGGAATACCGGGGTGCATTTGGGGTGGTGAAGACGAACACGGGGGAGATCGTGAGCGAGAACTTTGCGCGCCTCGCGAAGGTGGCGGACAAGCTGACGATCCTGCGCTCGGTGACGGGCAAGATCCCGGACCACGGCCAGGCGACATACCATTTGTTCACCGGCTACACGCCGACCACGGTCATCGATTACCCGCAGATGGGCAGCGTGGTGTCGCACCTGCTCGGTGAGCGCAAGGGGCTCCCTCCCTACGTCGCCGTGCCGAGTTCGAACGGGTTTGCCGGCGGGACGGGATTTCTCAGCAGCAAACACGGTGCGTTCCAGCTCAACGCCGACCCCGGTGCGGGTGGAGAGTTCAAGGTGCGGGACTTCAGTGTGCCGGCGGGTGTCACCATGGAGCAGTTTGAGCGGCGCAAGAGTGCGCGTGCCATTGTGGAGAAGCATCTGCGCGCCCTTGATGCGGACACCGACAGGCTCAACACCATGGACGAGTTCCACCGGAGCGCCTACGCCCTGCTGACGAGCGACGATGCGCGTCGTGCCTTCTCGCTGGAAGGTGAGAGCGAGGCGATGCGGGACCTCTACGGCCGCGGCTACAAACTCAAGCAGAACGCGCCCGCGGCCGTCGGCGAGCGGCTCCTGCTCGCACGCCGCATGGTGGAAGCCGGGGTGCGCTTTGTGACGGTGAACTACGGATCGTGGGACTCGCATGTGGGGATCAAGGAGACCAGCAAGGAGCAGATGCCCGCGCTCGACCACGCTATCACGGGTCTGATCACCGATCTCGACCAGCGCGGTCTGCTCGAGAGCACCCTCGTGATGGTCACCACCGAGTTTGGGCGCACCCCGAAGATCAACAAAGACAACGGGCGCGATCACTGGGCGCGGGTTTATTCGATGCTGCTGGCGGGCGGGGGGATCACGCGCGGCCAGATCTATGGGGCTTCCGACGCCACGGCTGCGGAGCCCGCGCGCGACGAGGTGAAGCTCGAGGACTACCTCGCGACCGTTTACCACCAACTCGGCATCGACTCCAACGAGAGGCTGGCGGCGTTTGGCGGCACGCGTCCGATCGACATTGTGAAGGGCGGGCGGGTTGTGAAGGGGGTTCTCGCTTAGATGCGCCCGGGTTGATGCGGTCTCCGCAGACCGCCGTCGCCAAATAGAAAGTATGTTTCGGATTTCCTGTCTTCGCCTTGTTGCGGGCCTTCTCGCATTGCTGCCGCCTTTGGTGGGCGCGGGTCCGATGGTGCATCACATTGAGGCGGTGACTCCGCGTGCGGGTCAGCGCGGCACCACGGTCGAGGTCACGCTCGAGGGTGCCTACCTCAAGGATCCACGCGAGGTGTTGTTCTATCGTCCCGGCATCCGTTGCGTGGCGGTGAAGGCGCTCCCGTCGCTTCCCCAGCCGCGCAACACGGTGCACAGCGGCTTTGTGGAGGATCTCGTGCAGTGCCGCTTCGAGATTGCGCCGGACTGCCCTTCAGGCCTGCATCCTTTCAAACTGCGGACGGCCAGTGAGCTGACGATGATCTCCACCTTTGTCGTGTCTGTCTTCCCTGTGGTGGACGAAGCGGAGCGAGCCCAGGGAGGCAACGACACGCTTCAGACCGCGATGCCGGTGGCGCTCAATACGTCGGTGCGCGGAGCGATGACAAACTCTGCGCTGGCCGACGTGGATCTTTACCGCGTGGCGGGCAAGGCGGGGCAGCATCTCTCCGTCGAGGTCGATGCGGTGTGGATCTCGGAGCGGTACTACGGTGGCGCGGAGTGCGATCTGATGGCGCGGATCCTCGACTGGGAGGGGCGGGAGATGGCCCGCAACGATGACAGCGCGCTGCACCTGCAGGACCCTATCGTCTCCACGCTGCTGTCGCGCGATGGGGATTACTACGTGGAAGTCCGGCAGCGCGTGTTCGGCGGCGCCTGCTCCTACGTGGCGCACATTGGATCCAATGTCCGGCCGGTGGCGGCGTATCCGGTCGGTGGCCGTGCGGGCGAGTCTTTGGAGGTGACGCTGTTGGGCGATCCCGCGGGACCGGTGAAGCAGAGGATCACCCTGCCGGAATCCCCCGGCGACTTTGGTTTTCAGGGAGGGATGCCCTCGCCGATTCCGCTGCGAGTGAGTCGCTGCGTGAATGTGCTTGAGGATGCGGGTGCCGATGTCACCCCCGTGCCCTCGCTGCCCGCCGCGCTCAACGGCATCATCGACCAACCCGGCGACGAGGACACGTTCCGTGTCACTGTGAGAAAGGGCGATCGGTGGCGGGTCCGTGTTTTCGGCAGGTCGCTGGGCACTCCGTTGGATCCGCGCGTCACGATTCGCCGCGTGGGTGGCGAGGGCGTGGAGGTGGAGGGGGATGATGCGACGTTGGAGGAACGCGGTCTGTACGCGATGGGGGGCCAGATTCAGCGCAGGGAGAAGATGGACCCGTGCATCCTTTGGGAACCCAAGGCGGACGGCGATCACCTGCTTTCCATCTCGGACATGCGTGGCCTTGGGGATCCTCTTTCCGTGTACCGGATTGAGGTGGAGGCCGTGGAGGACGAGGTGAACACCAGCATCGGCGCGCGGGTGATTGATGGAGTCGAATGTCCGCGGCTCACCGGAATCGCCATCCCACAGGGGGGGCGCTGGAACGTGAACGTGAACCTCTCCGAGGGGCAGGGCAACCGGTACAAGGGCGACCTTGAAATCGCGGTCAGCGGCCTGCCGGAAGGGGTCCGGATGATTGCGCCCCGCATTCGCGCGGGAGCGAAACAGGCGCAGGTGCAGTTCATTGCGGATGCCGGCGCGAAGCCGCAGGTGGCCTTGATCACCCTTGGGTGCAGGGCTGCGGATGGAAGCCCGCTGGTGAGTCATTCACAGCAGAGCTTCCCGTTCCTGAACCATTCGGGTGGGCACGCATGGCACACCTTTGTCGTGGACCAGTACGCCCTCGCGGTCACCGAGACTGCGCCGTTTGCGCTGGAACTTGTGCAGCCGGCGATCCCGCTTTCGCAGAGCAGCGAGCTCGCCGTGCAGGTGAAGGTGACGCGGAGTCCGGGCTTCCAAGATGCCATTGAGTTCCAGTGCGACTGGCTGCCACCCGGTGTGCACAGCGAACCCACCGTGACCATCCCGGAGGGGCGGAGCGAAGGCATTCTGCACCTCAGCGCTGATGAGAATGCGCCGGCCGCCACATGGGATCTCGCCGTCACGGCATCGACCGCCGGGGGCTCGTATTACCTTGGTGCGGGGCGTACGCGCTGCGCGACGAACTTCATCCAACTCACGGTTGCCACGCCTTACGTGGCGCTGAAGAACAAGCCTGCTGCGGTGCGGCGCGGTGGTGCGGCGCGGATTGAATGGGAGGTGGATCACAAGAAGCCCATCACGGGTGAGGCTGAGGCGCTGCTGCTGGGTCTGCCGAAGGGTGTGACTGTGAGCAATGCGCCGAAGCTGCGGCAGGGCGATGCGAAGCTTGTCTTTGACGTCACCGCCACCGAGGAGGCGCTGCTGGGGCAGTACAAGGAACTGGCCTGCGAGCTCGTTGTGAGGGAGGGCGGTCAGGAGATCCGCCAGCGCAGTGGCCGCGGAGTCCTGCGGGTGGATCCCGCACTCGGGGCGGGGGGGGCGAAACCGTGATCCATTTTTTCCGACCGATGAAAGCGCTTCTCATTGCACTCCTCTTCCCGTGTCTGCTGTTTGCGGAGGACGCACCCAGCTTTCGTCGCGATGTGATGCCGGTGTTTTTCCGCGCGGGCTGCAACGCGGGTTCCTGCCATGGCTCTGCGCGAGGCAAGGATGGGTTCATGCTTTCACTCTTCGGCTACGACGCGAAGGGGGACTACTACCGGATCACGCAGGAGATGGTGGGACGACGGGTGAACCTCGCGGTTCCTGAGCAGAGCCTGATTCTGCTGAAGGCGACGGGCAAGGTGACGCACACGGGGGGGGAACTCTTCGCAAAGGACACGGTGTACTACAAGACCATGCTGCGCTGGATTGAGGCGGGTGCGCCGGACGACGGTCAGGCGGTGCCGATGCCCGTTGAGATCACGCTGTCGCCGGATCGGATGGTGTTCGATGGAGCCAAGGGGATGCAGCCTTTGCGAGTGACGGCCCGGTACTCGGATGGATCGAAGCGGGACGTGACCGAACTTGCGCTCTTCAGCACGAACAACCCGAGCGCTGCCAAGATCAGCAAGGACGGCGTGGTGTCGGCGGAGGGGCGCGGGGACACCTTTGTGTTCGCTCGCTTCAGCCGCTTCACGACGGGTGCGGAGGTGATCGTGCTGCCGGCTGAGAAGGGATATCTGTGGAGCAATCCGCCGGAGCACAATCCACTCGACGGGATTGTTTACGATCGGCTGCAGAAACTGCGGTTGCTGCCCTCCGAGATTTCCGATGATGAGACCTTTCTGCGGCGCGCGACGATTGACCTGACCGGCACGCTCCCCAGCGTCGGCGAGTACCGGGCGTTCATGGCGGACACTTCAGCGGACAAGCGGACCGCGCTTGTGGACAGGCTTCTCGCGAGCGAGGGGTTCACTGATCTGTGGACCGATCTCTGGGCCGAGATGCTCCGGTTGAAGGGGGGGGGCTACGCGCCGAGCGCCACCGACACGAAGGCCGCCGAGGCTTATTACGACTGGATCCGCCAGCAGATGGCGATGAATCGTCCGCTCAATGAATTCGTCGCTGACCAGGTGACGGGCACCGGCAGCAACCTCACCAACGGGCCCGCCAATCTCTACACCATGCTCGTGCATGACCCGAGGTTCATCCCGAAGAACTTCGCGTCTGATTTTTCGCAGCTCTTCACCGGGGTGCGAATCCAGTGTGCGGAATGCCACAACCATCCCTTCGACCGGTGGACGCAGGATGACTACTACGGCTGGGTGAGTTTCTTCACGGGCATTCAGCGGAAGCTCGGCGTGGAGCCGCGCGAATTTTACATCTACAACAATCCATCCGCGCCGCCGGCGAAGCATGTGGTGGACGAGCGTCCGATGCCCGCCACGGTGTTGGGCGGCGAGGCTCCGGTGTCCGCGGGTGGTGATCCCCGCAAGGCTCTCGCGGTATGGCTCACTTCGCCCGAGAACGGGCTCTTCACGCGGAATCTTGCAAACCGCATCTGGGCGCACTTCATGGGGCGCGGGCTTGTGGAGCCGCTCGATGACATGCGCGTGAGCAATCCGCCCACGAACAAGGCGTTGCTGGACGCGCTGGCGGAGCGTCTTGCCACCAACGGGTTCAATCTGCGCGCGCTGGCCCGTGAGATCTGCACTTCGCGCGTCTACCAACTCTCGGCAAAACCCAACGCAACGAATGCGGGCGATGACCGCCAGTTCTCGCGCTCGCAGCTGCGGCGGATGAGGGCGGATGTGCTCCTCGATTCCATCGTGAAGGCAACGGACGGGGAACGGGGCTTTTCTGGATTTCCCAAAGGGGTCAGCGCCGTTCGGTTTTATCCGCGCTCCTCCGGGGACACGGGGCGTCCGTTTGTCGGTGATCAGTTTCTCGAGACCTTTGGCCGGGCGCCGCGTGCGACGGTGTGCGCGTGCGACACGAAGATGGAGCCGACGCTTTCGCAGACGCTCCACTTCCTTGCGGGCGACACCATTCCCAGCCAGGTGAGTGCCGGGCGGGTGGTGGCGAAGGCCCTCGAAGCGCAGGGTCCGCCGCAAGCCCTCATCGAGGAGCTCTACATCCGAGCGCTTTCGCGCAAGCCGGAGCCCCGGGAACTCGCGGAGTTGCTGGACCTCATTGGTGGAGGCACGCGTGACCGCAAGGTTTACGAGGACATCTTCTGCGGACTTCTGGGGAGCACGGAGTTCCTCTTCAACCACTGAGCCGCCTTCGTGATCATGCGCCCTGCGATCCCTTTCCTTCTCGTTGCTTCGGGTCTTTGTGCAGCCGAGCCCGTCGTCTCGTACGAGGAACACATCCGGCCGATCTTCCGGGAGCACTGTCTGAAGTGCCACGGTGAGGATGAGCAGAAGGGCGACCTGAACCTTTCCAATCAAGCCACCGTGTTGAAGGGTGGGAGCGGCGGGGTCGTCGTGGTGGCCGGCCGTGCCAGCACGAGTCTTCTCTATCAAGCCATCACCAACGCGGACGATGCCGAGCGGATGCCGCCGAAGAAGGCACCGCTGCCGGCCGCGCAGGTGGAGCTCATCCGGCAGTGGATTCAGGGCGGCCTGCGCGAGGCGACCGGAAGCAAGTCGCTCGTGAGCGCGCGGGATACCAGTTTCAAACCTGCGGTGATGGCGGCGGATGGCGGGCCTGTGCCGATGCCGGGCAAGCTTCCCGAGTTCGTTCCACCGGCGACGAAGCGTCTGCTGCCGGTGGTCGCAATGGCCGCCAGCCCGCGTGCACCGCTGGTTGCCGTAGCCGGGCACGAGCATATCCGTCTGCTGGATGCGGCGACCGCGGAATCTGTGGGGACGCTCGCCTATCCTGAGGGGCAGCCCAACGTGATCCGCTTCAGCGGCGACGGACGCGTGCTGATGGTTGCCGGTGGAAAGCCGGTGCAGTCCGGCAGCGTCGCGCTGATCGATGTGATGAGCGGCAGGCGCCTCGCAACTTTCGGTGATGAAACGGACGCCGTGCAGGCCGCGGATCTGAGTCCGGACCAGACGCTCGTGGCGCTGGGCGGCAGCGGGAAGGTGGTGAAAGTGTACGGCACGGCGGATGGGAAGCTCCGGTACAAGCTCACCAAGCATACCGACTGGATCACTGCGGTTGCGTTCAGTCCCGATGGGAAGTCTCTCGCGAGCGCGGATCGTTCGGGAGCCATCCACCTGTGGGATCCGGTGAATGGCGGTATCCTGCTCACTCTGGCCGAGCACAAGGCGGCGGTTCGGGCACTGGGGTGGCGGAGCGACAGCCGCCTCCTTGCGAGCGGGGGCGAGGATGGGCAGCTCATTTGGTGGGATGCGAGGGACGGTTGGCCCACGATCACGAACACCAGCGCTCATCCACCTGCACGTCCTGCAGGTTATCATGGCAAGCTTCAGAACGGTGTTCTCTCGCTCGCGTTTGGTCCGAAGGGGGAGCTTGTGAGCGGGGGACGTGACGGGTTTGTCCGCCTTTGGAGTTCCGAGGGGCGTGCGTTGAAAGCCCTCCCATCGGAAGGCGCGTTGCCACTGCAGACCAGCATTGCCCTCGACGGGAGGTCGTTGTTCATGGGGGACGCATCCGGCCGCGTGCGGTCATGGTCCGTGGCGCCCGAGTAGCGGCGATGCGTGTCCTTCAGAACCCGAGTATTTTTTATGAAACGTCAGATCCTGCCCATCCTCACGTCCCTGCTCCTGGCTGCATCGATCAGCATGGTGTGCGCGGCGCCGCCTCCAGCACCTGCCGCGATGAAGACGGGTGCGGGTGTGGCCTACCAACTGCCGGCTGATGGGCCACTGCCGCGGACATGGCGTGTGACACTCGCGATCGTGGACGCGAAGAATCCGGATTGGATCATCAGCCAGTTTGCCTGCGGGGTGGTGCGCACGGTGACGGCGGAGAACGGCGGCAAATTTGTCGAAACGTGGGATGGATTGGATGACAACCACATGCCCGTGCCGCCCGGGGAATACGGAGTGAAGGGGATCTTCATGCCTGCGCGCGAGTGGCAGGTGGATGGGGAATGGCATTCGGTGACGCCGCGCTTTGTCACGGGAGCGTCTGCATGGATGCCGTCGCCGGAGGATTGGCAGACACCGGAGCCCTTCGGTGGTGACCCGGTGAACTCGCCGCTCGGGGATGTGGCTGTGGGCCCGAACGGGGTGGCGGTTTTTTATTACAGCTACCTCGAGAACGGGCTGAACAACCCGATGGTGGATCTGACGAAGCCTGCGGGTTACGGGCAGTTCCTGCGCGCGTTCAACTCGGGTGGGGCGGGCGGAGGCAATGCCACGGCGACGGACGGGGAGACGGTGTGGAGTTTCTGCAACGAGGGCGGGATGAAGTATGTGTATCGTGCGGATGGAAAGGCCTTCGGGCGCAGTGACGGTGCGAACCGCACCAACGGTTATCTGCCGCGTGGATGGGTGACATCGATGGCGGCGTGGCGTGCCGGAGACAAGGCGTATGTGGCCGTGGCGCAGCGCGGGAAGATCGAGTCGGAGAAGGGAGCGCGTCATGTGCGCTACTTTGAGAGCAGCTCGGAACCGGTGGACGTGATCACGCTGCACGATGGTGACAACGGCGCCGTGCTTGCAGAACTGTCGCTCGCAGGGCCGCAGAGCGTCACGGTTCGCGACGGGGTCCTGTATGCGCTGCATAAGGAGGGTAAAGGGTTTGCGGTGAGTTCGGTGGCCGTGGGTGCGGGGGTGGCGCAGGGGAAGTGGCGCCGTGTGTTTGTGCTTCCTTCGAAGATCACGCCATTCGACATGAAGACGGACAGCCGCGGGCGCTTCTATGTGAGCGACGAGGGGGCGGGCCATGTGTACCAACTCAGCGGTGAGGGGCGGGTGCTGCTCACCATCGGCAGGCAGGGGGGGCAGAAGCCGGGGGCGTATGATCCGCTCGCCCTCATGGCGCCCGGGAAGCTTGCTGCATGGCGGGATAAGGAGGGACGCGATCGCATCTTGATCGTCGAGAACGCTGGTCCGAACCGCGTGGCGGAATGGGGCGCAGATGGGGCGCTGCTCCATGAACACCTCTCGCTTCAGACGAGGGCGAATGAGGGTTACGGGGTGGACCCCGAGCATCCCGAGCACGTGTACATTCCGGGTCACAAGGGGTGGCTCACGCGGTTTCGTGTGGATTACGACAAGCGCTCATGGACGGTGGATGCGGTGTGGCCGCTTGCCGGGGATCCGCGGGCGCCGGGCTTGAGCAGGCCACGGTTTATCCGAGCGGGCGGCAACGCCTATCTTGCCGGCGGCGGGGGAACGCGCGAGGGAGCTTTCAACGTGTACCGCCTCGGGAAGGATGGGTGGAAGCTGTCGGCATCGATCTTCCGCGTGAGCGAGAAGGAGACGAAGCTGCCGCCGAAGTACTTCCTCTGGCACGACGCGAATGGGAATGGGCGCGTGGATGACGAGGAGATGACGCCCACCGAACTGCCGGGAATGTTGTTCACTTACCACGGTCAGAACTGGGGTGAGGACCTCTCCTTCCTTGCCATGAACCAAGGCGGACAGGACGTTTGGCGCCTCGCTCCAAGCGGCTTCGATGCGCATGGAAACCCGATCTTTAAGGAGTGGCAGCGGCTGCTGGTGGATCCGGTTTTTGTGGCGCGGACGGAGGGCAAGGCGGATGCCGTTCACGGCGGAAACGAACTGGCTGAACGCTTCGTGAGCGACTGGATGCAAACCGACGGTACGCAGACGGAGGGTTATTATGTGAACGCGCGCGGCGGGAAGAACTTCAGCGCCAACGAGGGGCCGCAGCACAAGATCTCGCGGTATGTGCCGGACGGCAGTGGCGGCTTTGCGCTCAAGTGGCGCACGGGGCGCACGGCGCTGCAGTGGAACGCTCAGCCGGGCGAGATCTATGGATCGATGCGGATCCGCAAGCCGGTGAACGGGCTGCTGAGCGTGATCGATCAGTCGCGCTGCGGGGTGCTGCTTTACAATGAGGACGGGCTTTACGTGGACACGGTGTTTCTCGATGGCCGCAAGTTCAGACCCAAGACATCGGGTGTGTACCCTCTCCCCGGAGAGTTCTTTGTGGGGGATGTCTTCAGCAATCGGACGAACGGGAAGATCTACTTTGCGATGGGGAAGTATACGCCGCTGCTGTTTGAGGCCGAAGGCTGGTCGCTCAAAGAGAGCCCGGTGCGTGCGCTCAAGGACGTTCAGCGCACGGTGAAGATTTCGGCTCCGCAGATTGCGTCGCCGCCGGAGATTGCGCTGAGCGTGCGCGGCGGTGCGGGAGTGGCGAAGCTCGCTCGCATCGGGCCGGGGTTGGGTGAACCGGCGTTCGACGGTTCGTTGGGCGGCTGGGAATCCAGCGCGCCGGTATCCTTCAAGGCTGGCAAAGATGAGAACGTGGAGGTGCGCTGCCTGTACCAGCCCGAGCAACTGCTGCTGCGGTGGCACGTGAGGTTGGGGGCCAAGTTCGATCCGAAGCCGCTGCCGCCGCTCGCACGCGTGTTCACCCATGATCAGGCTGCCGATACGCTCAGCTTCTACATCCAGGGCGATGCGGAGGCCGGGCCCGGAGGCGTGGGAGGCAGGCCCGGTGACGTGCGCTTTGTCTTCGGAGTTTTCAGTGAAGCGGGGGCGGTGAAACCGGTGGCGGTGGGGATGTATCCTGAGTGGCTGGGGAAAGGCGCTGCCGCTCCGCAGACCTATCGCACACCGACGGGCGAGGCGAAGTTTGCCCATGTCGGTGCAGTGCAGGGGGCACGGCTTTTTCACAAGCCCGACGACGATGGGAAGGGCTTCGTGCTCGTTGCATCCATTCCCCGCGAGGCGATTCCGCGGATGCGCCAGCCCTTTGCCGGCGGACAGCGTACGCTCGTGAATTTCGAGGCCACTCTGGGCGGTCACAACAAGTTCTGGTGGGCGAACAGCGACGGATCCGCCAGCCGCGAGACGTATGACGAGCCGACGGAGGCGAGGCTGTATCCCGGTTCGTGGGCGCCTGCGGAGTTTCAGGGAATTGACGGCGGCGTGCTGGTGCGCAACTGGAGCGTGTGCGGTCCATTCGGAGGCCCTGGGACTGAGAAGTTCAGCTGGGATCCGCGCGGATTGATTCCGGGGACGAACAAGGACCAGAAGGCTGCGGTGCGTGAGATTTGCGAAGCGGCGCAGTATCCACCCGACGACGGGCGGGTGGATCTGAAGGCCGTGTTCACGGGAGAACTGGTGCAGGGCTGGTGGCCTGAGAAGCGGGCGATCTGGAAAGGCGCGACGGTGGCGGATCTGGACGCGCGGGTGATTCTTGGGTCGGCCGCGCAGGTCTGGTACGCGGCGACATGGGTGCATGTTCCCGAGGCCACGGAGCTGGAGTTCCAGTTCCAGAGCCATCCGCAGACGTATCTGCGCTGGTTCCTCAATGACAGTCCGCTCGCGTTGAAGCCCACTGACTACAAGGACAGCGAGAATGCGCGGCGGCCCGTTGCGGTGAAGCCTGTCACTCTGCGTGCCGGCTGGAACAAGATCCTGCTGCGTGGGTACTGCGTGGGTTACTCCCCCTTCCGGGCCGGCCTGATCCTGAACGCGCCCACCCAGGCGCTGTGGGGGATGAAGCTCTCGGGAACGCCGCCCTCTGATGGGATGGAGACGCGTTAGAAAAGTGGTCGTAGGTGGCGGTGGATATGCTCCGCGTGCCGTGCCCTGAAGAACTGCGCTGAGGGCCTTCGCACGCTCAGGCCCTGTGGGCTTTCAGGGCCTTCATGGGAAGGCGCAGGCCCCGGTCTGGTACCGGAATCTGAAGATCAATGCGCTGGACTGATTTGGCGGCGCAAAGCGCGCGGCATTGGATCAGCGGCGCTTGGTGGGGAACGGATCGAAGGCCGATTGGGAGAAGGATTCCCAATCGCGCTGGATCTGGGCGGGGTCGCCCAAGCCTGAGTGCACCAGCAGGCCGTGCTTGAGGCGCAGAGGTTGGTCCGGGGTGATGGTGTGAGCAGCGCGGAAGGTGGTGGCGGCGCCCATCCATCCGTCGTCGCGCACATGGAACTCGACGGGATGGTGGAGATTCTGTGGGTGGTCCATGAGGGTGATGCCCTCGTCCAGTGCGGCGGTGACGGGCCCGGAGTAGTCGACCCAGCGCGCCGGTTTTCGGAAACATCCGGCTTC
The DNA here is from genome assembly GCA_945861435.1 of Chthoniobacter flavus. Classification (GTDB taxonomy): domain Bacteria; phylum Verrucomicrobiota; class Verrucomicrobiia; order Chthoniobacterales; family Chthoniobacteraceae; genus CAIURC01. The sequence continues at coordinate 72,439 of CAMAUX010000020.1, forward strand.
GTTGATGCCGCCTTCGGAGTTGAGGATCCGTCCGCCGCCATCGAGCACGCCGATGCTTTTGGCCATCCGCACACCGAGGAATCCGAATGGTGTGGAGCCGAGGGTGACGGGATCCCTGGGTGCGGCGAGTTCGGTGTCGATGTCGATGCGCCAGCGGTCGGAGGCGAGTGCGAGGAGCGTGATCCTGCGGTTTTCGTGGAGAAGCACGGTGCCATCCTTGGACTTCCAGATGGCCTTCAAATCGAGTCTGGCGCTCGTTTCAGAGTCGTCGAGGCGGGAGATTGAGGTGATCTCGATGGTGCCGCCGTTGTCAGCCCAGAAGTCGGCGCCTTGGACATCGTGATGCGAGATCCAGATGGAGTTGTGGTGCGAGTGGGTGGCCGGGTCGTGCGGGTGCCCCATGCGCGTGAGTGGCAAACCCGAAGGGCCGAGCACGGGGTAAAGGAATGGGCGCCGCATGCCTTGTCCGCCGCCATCGAGGGCGAGCACGCGGCGGCCGTCGAGGAGGAACGATGCGGACATGCGTGGTTCCGGGACGACTTGTACGCGGGCGGGCGTTTTGCGGGTGACAGTGGAGGGCGCGGGTGATGCGGGGGACTGGGAACGTGCGCTGGTGCTTGTACAAACGGCGAGTGCGGCGGCGGCGCTTAGAAGGAGGGGGTGGTGTTTTTGCATGGGGGATGCGGATTTGAGAACGGGCGGGTTCAGGTGCGCTGGTCGAGTTCTGCGAAGACCTCCTTGGCGATGAGGATGGCATTCACAGCGGCTGGGAATCCTGCGTAGACGGCCATCTGCATGAGCACCTCGACGACTTCCTGACGCGTGCAGCCGACGTTCAGCGCACCCTGGATGTGGGCGCGGAGTTCCTTCGGCGCGTTGCCCAGCGTGGTGAGTGAGGCGATGGTGGCGATCTGTCGTTCGCGGCTTGAGAGGACCCCGCGCGAGTAGATGTCGCCGTACGGGAACTCGAGGATGAGCCGGGCGAAGTCCGGTGCGATGGTGTTGAGCTCGGCCATGACGCCCTCGCCGATGTGGCCGTGGATCTTGGCCAGCTCCTGCTGGCCGCGGGTGAAGCGGTCCTGATTCATGGGGTTTTGTGTAAGTACTGTCCTCTCCCAATCCCAGCGTGATCGCTGAGGCAGGGCGAGTCTGGGTCCGTGTGGAAGAGTGCGGGCCGGGATTGGGCGCAGCCGCCTGTGGTCTGATTTGCATTGCGGAGTAGTTGATGCGCAGGCACATCGAGGGTCGCTCCCGATCAGCCTCGCGCGGTTCCGCCATGCGGGAATTGCAGGTACGGGCGGCTCAAACATGAACGACACCACGCAAGGAAAAGGCCGCTGGCTGGCACTCGGATTCACAGGCAGTGGGGCGGTGCGGTTGATGGCTGTCTTCCTCATTCTCACGCCTCATTTGTTGAGAGGTACGGCGGCTGTTGCAGCGGATGCTTCCTCGTCGGCCGCCGCATCCCAGCAGGCGCGGGCGGAGAGTGTGGCTGCCCTTTTGGTGGAGGGATGGAAGCACCGGGTCTGGTCGCTGTATCCCATGGAAAAGCTGAAGGCGGACGCGCCGCTCGCGAGTCGAGTCATGGCGCAAAGTGTGGGGATGAAGATCGCGCGTGGAGGATCGGACCTGTGCGGGATCGTGCTTCGGAGCGAGGTGCCTTTGCGCAAGGTGCGTGTGGTATCGGCGGAGCTGCGTTCCTCCAGCGGTGCGGTGCTCGCAGCGGAGCAGGTGACCGCTCAGCGCATGGCCTACGTGCACGTGGATGAACCGAGCGGGAGCCGGATCCGGCAGCCGATGCCCTATGAGACAGGCACGGGCGCGTTTCCCGATCCCCTCTTGCGTGGGGATGCGCAGGCGCGTCCGCATCAGAACGTGCAGTTTCTGGTGCGTGTCCGGGTGCCGCGGGATGCGCGGCCGGGTGTGTACGAAGGGGTGCTGCGGTTGGAGTATCAGCGCGAGCTATGGATGCCGGCGGACAGGGAGGCGTACGACCCGGTTCGGCTGCGGGTGGAGGTGCGTGCGTTTGCGTTGCCCGAGGTGTCGCCGTTGATGAACACGACGGTGGCGTCGCCGACTGCCCTGCCTGAGTGGCTGCGCAACGCGGGGGTGCTTGGCGATCTGCGGCGTCAGATCGCGGAGCATGGGCAGACGCCCGATCCGCTTCCGTCGCCGTTGGTGCGGGTGGACCGGGAAGGTGCTTTGACAGTGGATTCGAGTGCGTGGGAGGAGGCGGCTGCGGGGTTGCTGGATGCGCGCCATGCGCCGCATGTTTTCCTGCCGGTGTGGAGCGGGGAGAAGAGCGGGGAGATGCAGGGGCTTTATTTCCTGTGGCACTTCCCGGCGGTGTGCAAGCAGAGGTGGTTTGGCGCGTTGATCTGCAATGAGCAGGGGGAGTTGACCGCGGAATTCAGGGGGCGTTTCGGCGCGTATCTCCGGCACATGCACGGCGTGGTGGAGCGGCGCGGATGGAAGGGGCGGGTGCTCGTTTCCACGATGGACGAGGCTTACACCGCGCACCTCAGCGACAAGACATTCGACACACCGGAGAATAATTATCGGGTGATCGGGAATTTCGTGCGGTTCCTGCGCGAGACTGCGCCCGGGTTCCGGACCTTTGCTACGGCGGATCCTGCGCCGGGGCTGAACGGGCTGATCGACCATTGGTGTCTGCGCAACCTTGATCACGCGGCGGCTGCGCGCGAGCGTGCGGAGAAGTTTGGGGAGGAGGTGACCTTCTGTGACAATTACCGCACGTTCATCGACTACCCGGCGGTGAGTGCGCGGAGTCTCGGATGGTTGGCATGGAAGATCGGGGCGCGCGGATGGCTCACGTTCGAAAGCATGGGTGAGGTGGCGAGAACGTGGGAGGGGCCGGTGTTTGTGTATCCGCAGTTCAGCGGCGGTACGATGTGGGGGATGGGGCAGTTGTTCTATCCAGACATCCAAGGCTCCGGGGCCATGGTGGGAAGCCTGCGCTGGGAGTTGATGAGGGAAGGAGCGGAGGATTATGAGCACCTCTGGACTCTGCGTGAGGTGCTGGGGCGCGTGCCTGTGGCGAAAAGGAGCGGCCCGCTTTTCAAGGAGGCTACGCAGATTCTGAAGGGGGCGGCGTTGGAAATGGTGGGCGGTTCCGGGGACGCGGAGACGACTGGAGGAAAGGTGCAGCCGAGTGTGCAGGACAACCTCGTGGCGCACCGTCTGCGTTTGCGGATGGCCGACCTGATCGAGGCGTTGTCGGAACCGTGATCGGAGCGCGCTGGTTGGGGAAGTCGGTGGACTTGCCTTCGGTTGAAGCAGTCAGGGTTCGCCGCGCGTGACTGTGCCGCTCGCATGGGAGCGCTTTCCTGTTTTTGTCCGGGGTAGAGGCGCTGCTGCTTGTGGGGTGAGCGCGGGATGCTGGAGGAAGAGGAGCTTGGATCTGCGCCGGGCATGCGAGCCGCCGGGGAGATTGACCTTTGCGGTGGAGGAGGAGAGGAGGCTTCGCACCGATTCGATGAGGTCGAAGGAGATGTTTGGGATCTGAGCCTGCTCAAGCCATGCGCGGAGGGTGCGGCGCTGGAGCGCGGGGTGGAGCGCCTTGAGTTCTGGCACGGAGAGCTGTGGCGCTGGTTTTGGGATCAGTGAGCGCAGGAGGTCGTCTTCATCGCGGAGCGTCGCGGCGGTGCGGTGGAGGATACGGGGGAGGCTGCGGCCGAAGTGCTGTTGGAGCAAGGGGAGGAGTTCGAGCCGGAGACGGTTGCGTTGCGGGTCGGGATCGGCGTTGGAGCTGTCCTCGCAGTAGGCGAGTTGGTGGCGGGCGATGTAGGCGTCGATCTCCGAGCGCCAGACGTCGAGTAGAGGGCGATGGAGGGTGAGGGTGGTCGATCCGATGCGCAGTTCCTGCACACGGCGCATCGCGCCGAGGCCGCGGGCACCGGCGCCGCGGAAGAGTTTGAGGAGGAAGGTTTCCGCCTGATCATCGGCGTGGTGAGCGAGGAACACCCTTGGGGTGGCGAACTTCCGGGCTGCAGCGGCGAAGAAGCGGTGACGTGCGATGCGCGCGGCGGTTTCGATGGAGAGGGCATCGCGCTGCGCGAGACTGGCGACCTGGATGCGACGGGAGAAGAAGGGGATGCTCGCGCGTTCGGCGAGTTGGGCGACAAAACGAGCCTCAGCTGCGCTTTCTGCGCGCAGCGCATGATCCAAGTGGCAGACGATGAGGCATCGATATCCTGAGGCCAGCAGCAGGTGGAGGAGGGCGACGGAGTCGCGTCCACCGGACACGGCTACGAGGTGCGGGGCATCGACGTCAGCCTCTGGCGCAGCGCCCATGCGGGCGAGGAGCGGATCCCCGGCGGCAGGCTTGCGGCGGGGGCGCGCGTTCACGGTCAGGCGGTGATGCGTGGGCCGCCGAAGTAGGAGTGGAGCGGTTCGGGCAGGAGGATGGATCCGTCGGCTTGCTGGTAGGTTTCCAGAAGAGCCACGAAGAGGCGTGGCAGTGCGGTGCCGGAGCCGTTGAGGGTGTGGCAGAACTGGTTTTTACCGTCCTCGCCCTTGAAGCGGAGGTTCATGCGGCGGGCTTGGAAGTCGCCGAAGTTCGAGCAACTGGAGACTTCGAGGTAGGCGTTCTGGCCTGGAGCCCAGACTTCGATGTCATAGGTCTTGGTGGAGCCGAAGCCGACGTCACCTGTGCAGAGTTCGATGACGCGGTAATGGAGGCCTAGCAGTTGCAGGACTTTTTCGGCATCGGCGGTGAGAGACTCGAGTTCGGCGAATGCGGTTTCTGGGCGGACGATTTTCACGAGCTCGACCTTGTCGAACTGGTGCATGCGGATGAGGCCGCGGGTGCCGAGGCCCGCTGATCCAGCCTCGCGACGGAAGCAGGGTGTGTAGGCGGCGTAGCGCACGGGAAGGTCGGCGGCGGGGAGGATTTCCTCGGCGTGGAGGTTGGTGACGGGCACTTCAGCGGTCGGGGCGAGGTAGAGGCCGTCGCGGTCGCAGCGGTAGAGTTGTTCTTCGAACTTGGGGAGTTGGGATGTGCCTATGAGTGCCTCGGGACGTAGAAGGAGCGGGGGAGCGATCTCGCGGTAGCCGTGGTCGCGCGTGTGGAGGTCGAGCAGGAAATTGATGAGGGCGCGCTCGAGGCGGGCGCCGGCTCCGGTGAATGTGACGAAGGCGCTGCCGCTGATTTTGGCGGCGCGCTCGAAGTCGAGCATGCGCAGGGAAGCGCCGAGATCCACGTGGCTTTTGGGAGCGAAGGAAAAAGAGGGTGCGGCGCCCCATGTGCGGACCACGGGGTTGTCCTCTGCGCTGGAGCCGACGGGGGCGTCTGCGTGAGGGAGGTTGGGGAGTTCCAGAAGAAGATCGCGCTGGCGGATTTCGCGGGCGGCGGCTTCTTCGTTCAGTTGGGTGATTTCGTCGCCGATGGCGCGCATCTCGGTTTCGACGGCGGCGGTGTCTTCGCCCTTGGCCTTGCGCATCCCGATCTCCTTGCTTGTGCGCTTGCGCTCTCCTTGAAGGAGTTGAAGGCGGGTTTCAGCCGTCCTGCGCAGTTTGTCGCACTCGAGGACCTCGTCGATACGAGATTCGGAGCCGCCGCCGCGCGTGGCGAGGCGTGCTTTGACGAGGTCCGGATTGTCGCGGATAAGGCGGATGTCGAGCATGGGCGGGACAATAGGGGGGGATGGAGAGCGAGGGCAAGCGCCCGCGCGGGGGCTCAGGCGCAGAGGCAGATGAGGGAGGTGCGTGCGACGATCCACGCCTTTTGGGGGCGTGGGATTTGGTAACGCAGGGAGAAGACCTGGAAGTTGTCGCGTTGCATTTTGCTGAGGAGGGTGTGGTAGACGGCGCGCATGATTTCCGCGGCGATCATGGAACGGCGGTCGGAGGCTGGCAGGGCGGCCTCGGCCCCGCGGTAGAGTGCGCGGGCACGTGCGGCTTGGAATTGCATAAGGGCGAGGAAAGCGTCGTTGTGTTCGCCACGGGCGAGTTCCTCGACGCTGTAACCGAAGCGGGTGATTTCCTCCAAGGGCAGGTAGATGCGTTGTCCGTTGGAGTAGTCCTGGCCCACGTCGCGGAGGATGTTGGTGAGCTGCAGGGCGAGTCCGAGCTGGAGTGCGTATTCGCGGCAGGCGGGGCTGCGGTAGCCGAAGATCTCGATGCTGACCAATCCGACGACGCTTGCGACGCGGTGGCAGTAGGCTTTGAGCGCCTCCCATGTGGGGAATCGGGTTTCTTCGAGGTCCATCTCGCAGCCGGCGATGATTTCGGAGAAGTGGGCTGTGGGCAGCGCGTACTTGGCGATGAGCGAGCGGACGTGGCGGGCGAGTGGCGGCTCGTCGGGGGTCGGGGCGTCGAGGGCGAGGCGCCAGCGGGCGAGACCTGTGCGTCGCGCGGGGATAGGAATGCCCGGGTCGTCGGCGACGTCGTCGACGAGGCGGCAGAACGCGTAAAACACGGAGATGTCGCGCCTGCGTTCGGGGTCGAGGGCGAGGAAAGCGAGCGCGAGGTTGGACTTGCTGGCCTTGGTGATCTGCTCAGCCTCTGTCATGGGATCGGGTCGGAGGGGGTGGATTTTCCGGATTCCTCGGTGAGGCATCTGCCCTCGTTCAGGGTGAGGATGCGGCCCGGCCCGTTCCATGCGGTGGCGCTTGCGATGACGGCGATGTTCCATTGCCGGGCAGCACTCTGGAGCAGTTCGGTGAATTTCATCATCCCGGGCTGAGGGAGCTGGAGGTCGAGTTTTTCGACCATGAGAACAGCGGGATGGTGGCAGATGGATCGGGCGAGGGCGACGTGGAGTTGCTGGGCAGGGCTGAGGGAGCTCACGCATTCGTGAGCGAGTTGGTGAAGGTCTACAAAGCCAAGCAGTTCGTGCATGCGCTCCTCGGCGATACTGGGATCGATATGGGCGAGCTTGAAGAGGGGCATCGCGACGTTCTCCAAGACGCTGAGCGAGGGGAGGAGGAAGGGCGTGGAAAAAAGGTAGCCGCAGTGCCTGTTGCGCAGCTGTTCGAGGGCCTCCGGGCCGATGCGTCCTGTGGGACTGCCGTGGAGGAACAACTCGCCTTCATCGTGAGACTCCAGGAGTCCGAGTACCCGCCACAGCAGTCTGCTGGCATCGGCATTGCCGGTTAGCACGCTGAAGCTGCCGGGGGCGAAGCGGATGGAAACGGAATGGAACCCTTCCTGCGTTTGGCGCTGGCAGCCCAAGGAGCGGGTTTCGAGGGGGGCGATCATTGGGTGGCGAGGGGGCGCCGGAGGGGGCAATGAGTGGCTGGAGGGTGAGCAACTGTCAAAGAAACTCACCGTGGCGACGAATGCGCGTCGTACGTGGTGAAACGGAAGATCCGCACCGTCTGGTGTGGTTTGCAATCAAATCGGGCCGACTGGATTCGAACCAGCGACCTCTTGAACCCCATTCAAGCGCACTACCAAGCTGTGCTACGGCCCGAGATTGAAGGGGGGCAACCTACGGGGGTGCAGCCGGGCAGGTCAAGTTCTTGGTGGATAGAAAAACGGGGCGAGGCGACTGTGTGTGGAGGCGCGGCGGGGATCTGTGCAGCAGGCGCGCTGACGGTGAGGAGGAAAAGCTTGCGTGGGGGCTCTGCGTGGGGACACTCGCGGCCCTTATGAGCAGCATCCCTGAACGGTTCGACAACGTGACGGCGGTCGCGAAGGCCAACGTTTATTTCGAAGGGCGCGTGGTGAGCCATTCGCTGATTTTTCCTGACGGCAGCAAGCGCACCCTTGGGCTGATCTATCCCGGGAAGTTCCATTTCGGAACGGAGAAGCCGGAGCGGATGGAGATCGTTGCCGGGACTTGCACGGTTCGGATCGACGGCCAGACCCAGGATGAGTCCTACGGTGAGGGGCAGAGCTTTGACGTGCCGGGATCCAGCGGGTTCGACATCGAGGTTCAGTCCGGGATTTGCGAGTACATCTGCTCGTTCCTCGATTGAGGAACGAGTGGAAGAGCGCTTCCCGCGACACGGATAGCCTGAACCCGCCCGAAAATTTTCTCCGGGGCCGAGTGCCGCGGTGCAGGTGTTAGGAAGATCAATCTCGTCTTCCAGACCCTTCAAAAGCCGTTCTGGTCGCTAAAGTGGACGCATACTCGGGCGTCCCTCCGGATTGCACTCAGGCGAGTGCGTCGAGTTTAGCAAGGAGATCAGCCTTGCCCTTGCCAGCGCCGACCACCTGATCCTTGACCTCGCCGTTTTTGAGGAAGAGGAGGAGGGGGATGGAACTCACGCGGAAGCGCGTGGCAAGTTGCTGGCAGTCATCCACGTTGACTTTGGCGACTTTGGCTTTTCCGGCGCGCTCGTTGGCGATTTCGTCAATGACAGGGCCGATGAGTCGGCAAGGGCCGCACCAAGGGGCCCAGAAATCGATGAGAACGGGGAGTTCAGACTTGAGGATTTCCTCCTCGAAATTCGAGTCGGTGACAGTGATGACGTTAGAGTTAGCCATGGAGATTTATCGAGGATCTGCGCCGATATAGTTCAAGTAGGCAAGGACGGCGGCCGCTGCGGAGAGAATGAAAGAGGCGATGGCCATCCCGTTGACTGCAGCGTCCGACTGGGGTGCTGCCGGTGCAGGAATCTGTGCGACCGTTGGAGGCGCTGCAGGGGTTGCCGGCTTGGCGGGTGCTGCCTGCTTAGTCATTTGCAGCGTCGGCTGCATCTTGATGGTAGGCTTCCCAACCCCGGATCCCGCCGTTGCAGCGGCTGCTGCTGGTTTTACGGATCCGGGTGCTGGAGGGGACTGATTCGATGCCGGATTGACATCGGGAAGTGTGATTCTGGCCGTTTCCTTTTTGGGTGCAGCGGGTGCACCGGTTGGGGGGGGCGGTTTCAGGGCAATCGTTGGCTTGCCGGTCATGGGCGCCGGTGGTCTTGGAGCTCCTGCCGCGGGTGCACCGGGAGGTTTTGGTGGAGGCGGAGCAACCGGGGCTCCAGGAGGTTTAGGCGCTGCCGGAGGGGCGGGTACGCTCGGAGCTGAGGGAGGAACGGACGCGCCTAGTGGCTTTGGGATCGGAACTGCCGGAGCGGCAGGTGCCGCTGGGGCTGAGGGAGGAACGGAGGCGCCCAGTGGCTTCGGGAGCGGAACTGCCGGAGCGGCAGGTGCCGCTGGAGCTGAGGGAGGAACGGACGCGCCCGGTGGCTTCGGGAGCGGAATGGCCGGAGCGGCAGGTGCGACTGGAGCTGCGAGAGGGATGGGAGCGAGCGGTGGCTTCGGGAGCGGAACTGCCGGAGCGGCAGGTGCCGCTGGGGCTGAGGGAGGAAGGGAAGCGCCCAATGGCTTCGGGAGCGGAATGGCCGGAGCGGCAGGTGCCGCTGGAGCTGAGGGAGGAACGGACGCGCCCGGTGGCTTCGGGAGCGGAATGGCCGGAGCGGCAGGTGCGCCTGGAGCTGCGAGAGGGATGGGAGCGAGCGGTGGCTTCGGGAGTGGAGCGCCGGGGACTGCGGGAGGAGGGATGAGAGGCCTGGTTGCCGTGGGAGGCTTAGGAAGTGGGGTGGCGACAGATGGCACGGCCTTCAGCATTGCGGAAGAGCCGACTGCGGGCGCAGTGTTTGGGAGTTTGACCGTTTCTTTCTTGGAAGAAGAAAGGGAGGTTGGCGCTTGGGTTGGCGGAGTGACTGCGGAGGGGACGCTGATTCGTACGGTCTCTCTTTTTGCGGCAGTTTGGTCTCCCTTTGGAGGCAGCGTGATGCGGATGGTCTCGCTCTTATCCATCGATGGATCTGAGCCTGTGGAGGAGGGGTCTGAGGCCATAAAAGCAGGGAGTCTTCGTATCGCACTCGGTTGCGTCCAGTGTCAACTTGATTGTCCCCGGTGCTCCGGGGCGGAGTGTGGGGGTGGGAACTTTCACTTGCCCGGCTTTTTCTGCAGGGCGTAGGGTGCGAGGCATGAGAGTGCTTGTGACGGGCGGAGCGGGCTTCATTGGATCGCACTTTGTGGAGAGGTGTCTTCAGGACGGCCACGAGGTGGTGGTTCTCGATGATTTCAACGATTTCTACGCGCCATCGATTAAAAGGGGGAACCTGGTGCGTCTGAAGGGTGTGGAGGTACGAGAGGTCGATGTGAGGGACGTGGCGGCGGTGGAACGGGTGGTGTGTGGAGGCTCCTTTGACACCGTGGTGCACTTGGCGGCGCGCGCTGGCGTGCGCCCCTCGATCCAAGATCCGCGGCTTTATATTGAGACGAACATTGGCGGGACCTTCAACCTGCTGGAGGCCGCCCGGAAGGCCGGGGTGGGGCGTTTCATCTGCGCCTCGAGTTCATCCGTGTACGGGGTCCTGAAGACGGTGCCGTTTCGTGAGGACATGTGCTTGAACCAGACGATTTCCCCCTATGCGGCGACGAAGCTTGCGGGGGAGCAACTGTGCTCCAATTACTCGCACCTTTACGGGATGCGGACCATCAGCCTGCGCTTTTTCACCGTCTACGGGCCGCGGCAGCGTCCGGATCTCGCGATCCATTCCTTTACGCGGGCGATCTGGGAGGGGCGTCCGATCAAGCAGTTTGGGGATGGATCGACGCGGCGGGACTACACGTATGTGGGCGACATCGTGCAGGGCGTGCGCGCATGCCTCAGCTTCGAGGGGGATCGATGCGAGGTGTTCAACTTGGGCGAGAGTCAGACGACCACGCTCAGTGATCTGATCGGGTCCATCGAGAAAGCGCTCGGCAAGCAGGCTCGGATCGAGCGGATGCCCGAGCAACCCGGGGATGTGCCGCTCACTTACGCCGACATCTCAAAGGCGCGGCGATTGCTGGGCTACGATCCGCAGGTGCAGATTGCGGAGGGGATCCCGCAGTTTGTGGAATGGTTTCATTCTGTTGGTTCCGAGACCTGACTTTCTGGTATTCTGGCCGAGATGAACGCGCCACGCTCGGTTGTTGAACTGCTTCAGGAGTTGGTCCGGATTCCGAGTGTTAATCCGGCCGGGGATCCGGGAACGGACGGGGTGGGGGAGGCTCGGATGGCTGCGTACCTCGCGGATCTGCTCAGGGGATGGGGGGCGGCGGTGGAGTTGAGGGAGGTGGAACCGGGGCGTCCGAACGTGGTGGCGCGGTTTGCGTCGGATCGGGAAGGGAAGCCGAGGATCCTTTTTGCGCCGCATACGGATACGGTGAGTGTGGCTGGGATGACGATCGACCCATTTGGCGGGGAGCTGAGCGGAGGGAGGATTTGGGGGCGCGGGGCGAGTGATACGAAGGGATCGATGGCTGCGATGCTCTGGGCGTTATGGGAGGAGCGCGGCCGGCTGGGGCAGCTTTCCCACGAGATCTGGTTTGCAGGGTTGGCTGGCGAGGAGGCCGGGCAACCCGGAGCGAAGGCGCTTGCGGCCGAGGAGCGGTTTGACTTTGTGATCGCAGGCGAGCCGACGGGGCTGGATGTGGTGCATGCGCACAAGGGGGCGTTGTGGTTGTTGCTGACGACGCGAGGAAAGGCTGTGCACGCGGCCGATCCCGGGCGCGGGGTTAACGCGATCTACAAGATGGCGGACGTGCTGCGAGTGATCCGCGACAAGGTGGCACCGCATCTTGCTACGTTGAGTCATCCTGTGCTCGGGAGTCCATCGATCAGCGCGGGGGTGATTCACGGGGGGAGCAAGACCAACATCGTGCCGGACTTCTGCCGACTGGAGGTGGATGTGAGGACGGTTCCGGGGCAGGAGGGGGCGGAGGCGTGGATTCTGGCGCAGTTGCGTGAGGTTTGTGCGGATCTGGAATGCGAGGCGTTCAGTTCGGAGCCGATGCTCACGGATCCGGGGCACCCGCTCATCGGTGCCTTGGGGCGTTGTGGTGCGAAGCCCGTGGGTGCGCCATGGTTCAGCGACGCTGGTGTGTTTGCGCGGCACGGCGTGCCGGCGGTGGCGCTGGGGCCGGGATCGATTGCTCAGGCGCATACCCGCGATGAGTACATTGCGGTGGCGGATCTGGAGGATGGGGTGGCGTTTTTCCGCCGATTCCTCGGAGAGCTTTCCTCGCTGGGCTGAGGAGTGTCGGGCTTTTTGGTTCGGGCGCATTGGGTTGGCAGGGTGGAGGAGTCGTTTTGGGGTGGCGGTCCAAGTCTGCGCATGGACGCTGGTGTCGGTCGGGCGGGCGCATTAGTCTGCGAGCCACACCCCGATGCTTCCTTGGTTTCAGAACCAGTTCCCGCTTTACCTCGCCCCGATGGCCGGGGTCACCGACACCGTGTTCCGGCAGCTTGCGAAGGAGTACGGGGCGGACGTCATGGTCACCGAGTTTGTGTCGGCCGAGGGGGTGTTCCGGCGCAACGTGCGCACGCTGGAGTATCTGGATTTTGTCGATGTTGAGCGGCCCTTGGGCGTGCAGCTTTTCGGCGCGGATCCCGAGCACCTGGGCGAGGCGGCGCGCATGGTGGTGGACTGGAAGAGGCCTGATTTTATCGACCTGAACTTCGGGTGTCCTGTGAACAAGGTGGTGAGCAAGAACGGCGGCTCAGCGCTGCTGCGCGACTGCCCGCTGCTGGAGCGCGTGGCGCGTGGTGTGGTGAAAGCGGTGGCCCCTTTTCCGGTCACGGCCAAGATCCGGATTGGGTGGAATCAGCAGACGGTCAATGCCACCACCACGGCGCGGATTTTGGAGGATGCAGGGGTTGCGGCGCTGGCGGTGCACGGGCGAACGAAGGAGCAGGGATACAGTGGGGAAGCGGACTGGGAGGTGATCGCGCAGGTGGCGGCTTGTGTGAAGATTCCGGTGATTGGCAATGGGGACCTTGGGGGTGCGTTGGATGTGGCGCGGCGGCGTTCCAGCGGGGTGGCGGGGGTGATGCTCGGGCGTGCGGCGATGAGTGCGCCGTGGGTGTTTCGCGAGATCAAGCAGCACATGGCCACGGGCGTGGTGCCTGGGTCCGCGAGTCTTGCGGAGCATTGGGCGCACATTGGGCGCCACTGCCGGATGGCTGTGGAGCGCTCGGGTTCGGAGGTGCACACGATGCATGCGATGCGCTCAAGGCTCATGGCTTACTCGCGCGGGATGCCTGAGGCGAAAGCGTTGCGGGCCCGGTTTAGCCAAGTGGGGTCGCTGGCGGAACTAGGGCAGATTGCGGAGGAAAGTCTCGAGGCGCATGGACGGAACGGGGGCGAGGGAATTGCCGGGGATTGCGGTTGTGCGGGGGGGGCGAAGGAGGCGATGGTGGACTGAGATATGGCGGACGAAGTCAAATATCGGATCGGGAACGAGAAGTTGGTGAAGCTGAGCGAGGCGGCGGCGCGCAAGCTCTCCTCGCTGCTCACGCGGCAGGGGCGTCCGGAGGGGGCGCTGCGGGTGGCGGTGATCGGCGGGGGTTGTTCCGGACTGCAATACAAGATGGACTTGGTGGATGGTCCGGCGAACCGGGACATCGTGGTGCCGTCCGCCGGTGTGCGGGTGGTGATTGATCCCAAGAGCGCGCTTTTCGTGAGCGGATCGGTGCTGGACTACAGTGATGATTTACAGAAGGGGGGCTTCAAGGTGACCAACCCGAATGCCGAGGCCCATTGTTCGTGTGGCGAGAGTTTTTCGGCATAAAGGCGGGGTGAGGGTGTGGTGGTCTGGTGAGTGCGCCGATAGGGACGGGAGAAAATTCCTTTCATCCTAAAACCGTGAATGGACGGCCCACGGAATCTACGGACCGCACGGAAGAAATGGGGGGGATGAGGGGGCTGAGAGTCTGTTGGGTGGTTCGTGCATTCAGTGCGTTCCGTGGGCCATTGGGAACTCTCCGGGTTCAGGCGACTGCTGAGTCCTCTCAGTGCCTGGGTACTTGAGGGTAGCCCAAGTTCCGCAGTTTCTGGGAAAAACGCACCGATTTTCGCTGTTCGCTGGGTGGGCAATTGAGAGTGGAAGGGGATTTGCGGGCGGTGCCTTCGCAATGTGAGCGTGTAGTGGAGAAGAGCCCCTTGTGGATCGCGATTTGGGTCC
>CAMAUX010000021.1 GCA_945861435.1 Chthoniobacter flavus
ACAAGCAAGGAAGCGGGACGGCTCATGGGGCGGATGCTCTTGCAAATTCGGGTGGAGCGCAACCGGGGGCAAGCCAGTCTGATTCCCTCAGCCTCCGCGGCGCAAAGCCGCAGCTTCACGGGCCGGGCCACCACGGTTTGGTGCAGCCGGGGCCGGATTATTGAACAACCCGTCCTAAAGTCGCCTTCCCTCCTCATGCCAGCTCCCGACCGTGTCATCCTTCCCGAGATCCTGGATTCGCTGGATCCCGCGGATCCGCGCGCGCCATCCGGAGCCGCAGGGATTTGCGCTGGATCGACCTGTACTTGGGCAACTCGCGCTGAATTGTCAGCCGGCTCAGAAACCAGACGCCTGCCCCGGGCCAGCCCCCCTCTCTCCCCCGGCCCCTTTCCTCTCTCCTACGGTTCCCGATGCATCGGCCAAAAAGCAATTTCCGAGCAGAAACGTCCTGCTCCCACGGGCGTCGACTGCACCTCTGCTTTACTCCAGCGCAGCGTGATTCCCGCGCGACCAATCAAGAGGCGGAACAGATTGCCGCTCCGTCTCCAACGCGTCTTCCTCAAATCCGTCCCGCGCCCCGGAGAGCCTAGGCTTTGGGCGGATCGAACTCCGTGGGCTGGCCCACCGACTGCCATGCCGCAATCTCTGCCTCGGTTGCGGCGAGTTTCTTGCGCCACTTGTCGTGCGCGTACCGACCCAGAACCAAACGCAGTGGTGGCTGGGGCGCGGCAACTGCCGCAAGAATGGCCTGCGCAGCCTTTGCGGGATCCCCGGTCTGCCTTCCGCGCATGCCCTCCAGAAGCCGCACAAACTTCCCGCTCGTTCGCTCGTACGGCTCAAGCACCTTACCAGCGCGGCGAAACGATTTCCCAAGAAACTCGGTCCGGAAAGGGCCGGGCTCGACCAGCGTGACACGGATCCCCAAGGGCGCGACCTCCGCCGCGAGCGCCTCGGAAGCCCCCTCCAGAGCCCACTTGCTCGCTCCATAAGCGCCAAAGCCCGGGTAATTCGCGATGGCCGCGGCCGCGGAGATATTCACCACATGACCCGACTGCTGCGCGCGCATCCCTGGCAGAACCGCCCTGATCATGGCGAGCGCCCCGAAGAAGTTCGTCTGGAAATTAGCCGCCACCTCTTCCTCGGAGAGTTCCTCCAACGCTCCAGCCACCGCATAGCCCGCGTTGTTCACGAGCACGTCGATGCGTCCAAAGGCATCCATCGCGCCCTGTACCGCGGCACGCACCTGCGCCGGATCGGTCACATCCAGAGCGGCCGTGCGGCACCGGTCCGGGAACTGTCCGGCGAGGTCCGCGAGGACCGCGGGGGTGCGGGCGGTGGCCATCACGCAGTCGCCGGCGTTGAGGATCGCTTCGGCAAGCGCGCGCCCGAATCCGCTTGAACATCCGGTGACCAGCCATGTGCGTGTGGAGTTGCTCATTGCCCCGGTATGCCGGCTTCGCACTCCGGGAGCAAGCAGTGCGGACTCAAGAGGAAGAGATGATGTTCACTGATCGGGTCGGCCAATCGCCTCGGTCCAGTGACGAATCTGCGCCTCATCGATGCAGCATCGGCCATCGAGCCGCGCATCCGCATAGCCCCAGCGATCCACGTCGGGCAGAAACTGCTCCCGGCTGATGAGCGTTCCACGGCAGATACGCTCCCGGGACGGCTCCGAATCGATCTCGACGCGCAGACGCTCCAGAAGTTCCCGCATCACCGCAGCCGGCACGAGGTCCCGTTCACCGGGATAGATGAAACCGAAGAGGATGAGTTGGTTGAAAAGCACGCGCCAGTCCGGGCCGAAGAGCTCCACCAGAAGCGCCCAATCCATCCGGCCCGCACAGCTGCGGAGGATGTGCGCGACGTCGGCCCCGTCATAACGCTCGCGCTCCATAACGTAAGCCTTCTGCCAGATGATGAATTCCGGCGGAACGAGACGCACTTCAACCCCCAGCAACTCCGCCACAGGGGCCGATGCAAACCAGCGTTCATCCACGGCGCACAGGCCGTTGCCCGCGCGGAACACGAGGTCGATGAAGTTCTCGCCGAGATGAATTTTCCCGAGCCAGTGGGGAAAGGGCAGCCCGGAGCGGTAGCCCGCGCCACGAAACAGGTCCACGATCCCGGCCACGTCGGCCTCGCGCACAAAGATGTCGAAATCCTTTGTGTCGCGCGTGATGTCGCTGTAGGCGCGCAAAGCATAGGCGCCGCCGACAAGGAACTCCACGCCCGCCTCCCGCAAAAGGTGCATCGCGGTGCGGTAAAACTCGTCTCCGCAACTCCTCACCTGCCGCCCACGGACCGGTTCAGCGGGCGGAACAGGCCCGGCAACAGCGGCGACGGAAGAAGCTCCCTGCGCCGCCCGCTCCTGCGTCCCGGAGTCTTCGCCACTGCCCACCTGCTGCCCCTGCTGCCCCTGCGGTCTATTCGTGCCAACGATCTGGAGACCACCGCCCCCCCCGGGTTTCGATTGTTTTTGAGAAGAGAATGACATCCCGCCCTCACATCGCATGTCGCCCGCATTTTGGTGGTGGGCTGTTTGACAGAGCGCCGCTTTGGACCGCAGCACGCGGGTTTTGGGACTCGCAACCCACCGCTCATCAGCTTTTCAGCCCTTCTTCGGTACAGGCCCGGCGACCTCTGCACAGAGCCACGATTGCAGGCTGGCCGCATCGTTCGCGCTGCAAATCCAGTGTGGTGGCTGCGATCAGCACAGGCCCCGTTTTGACGAACGGTTTCGGTGATTCCCCGTGATCCATGAGACGCCCCGAAGATCCCCTGCGCATCGCCGCCGTTGGCGATCTGCATTACGACAAGCACTCGCGCGGCCGCCATCAGCAGCTCTTCACCGAGGCCTCGCTGAAGGCGGATGTGCTCGTGCTTTGCGGCGACCTCACCGAGTACGGCCTGCCACAGGAAGCGGAACTCCTGGCAGAGGACCTCCGCACCTGCGCGCGCATCCCCGTGGCCGCCGTGCTCGGCAATCACGACTTCGAGTCGGGCCATCCCGACCAGATCCGGTCGGTGCTGGAGGGAGTCGGAGTAGCCACCCTCGACGGGGAGTGCATTGTTCTAGGGGGGGTCGGTTTCGCCGGGGTGCCGGGGTTTGGCGGCGGGTTTGGCGCGCGCATGCTGAATGCGTGGGGTGAGCCTCTGATGAAGTCTTTTGTGCAGGAGGCGGTGGATCATGCGCTCCGGCTGGAACAGGCCCTAGCGCGCTTGCACACCCCGCACCGTATCGCCCTGCTGCACTACGCGCCCATCCGCGCCACAGTGGAGGGCGAGAACCCCGAGATCCTTCCGTTCCTCGGTTCCAGCAGGCTGGAAGGGCCGATCAACCGGCTCGGAGCCACCGCAGTCTTCCATGGCCATGCCCACAACGGAAAACCAGAGGGACGCACGAGCGCCGGTGTGCCGGTATTCAACGTTTCCATCCCCGTGCTGGAGCGCACCCAGCCCGGCGGCCCCGCTTTCTTCCTCTACGAACTGCCGCCGTCCCAGCCATCCACCGCGGAGCCCCATCGTTCAGGATGACGCAGGGCCGGTCCGCACCGAGCGGCAACGGCGGATCTCAGGCACGATTCCACCGCCTCGTCTGTGACCTGCTCGAAGTCCTCGTAAAACTGACCCACCGCCACAAAATCCGAAGGCTGCAGCAGGACCACGAATTCATCAGCCTCCCGGGCGACCTCCTCGCAGGTGGATGCAGGCGCCACGGGAACCGCCACCACCACCTCCTTCGCACCCTGCTTTCGAGCCCATGCGATGGCCGCGAGCATGCTCGCGCCGGTGGCCAGTCCATCATCCACCAGCAGGACGCGAAGTCCGCGCACCTCCGGGGGCGGAGCAAACGCGCGGTAACGCTCCTCCCGCCGCGCCAGAGTCTGGCCCTCACGGAACGCGGCCTCCTGCAGTACTGCGTCTGGAACACTCCCAGGCTTCAGCAATCGCATGCCCGCGCTGGTCATCGCGCCCATAGCCAGCTCCTGCTGACTGGGCCAACCGAGCTTGCGTACGACCAGCACCCCGATCGGGAGTTGCAAGGCGTCGGCAACTTCTGCGGCCACGGGAACTCCGCCCCGCGCAAGACCCACGACCATGGTCTTTTCATGGCCATGATATTTCCGGAGATCCGCGGCGGCTCCGAGCCGGCGGCCTGCATCCCTGCGGTCAATGAATCTCATCGCATCCTCCTTCTTGTCACCCCAATGCCCACGGTGGGAGGGCGCGCCACGCGTACTGAATCCGACGCGAAGGCGTGTGCGTTCGTCGACTCAGCGCATGCGAATGGCGCGCGCGCAGCATGTTTTCAGGCATCCCCGATCATGGCTGCGCAGCCCGCCCTTCACCTGCCACCTGCCACCTGCCACCTGCCACCTGCCACCAGACACCCGCCACGCCCCCACCACGTCCACCACGTCCACCACGTCCACCACGTCCACCACGTCCACCACGTCCATCACGTCTATTTGGATTCACCACGTCCACGCGGCGCCACTCACCACCTGTATCGGAGGCAGAAGACCTTCCGGACGCCGAACGGCAGACCGTCAGGCCACCCGCCGGATCATCACCAGCGAGGCGTCATCGTAGAACTCCTGTCCGCGAATTTCCTCTTCCATCGCGTCGATCATCCGCTGGGTGGGACCGAAGTGGTCGATCCAGTACGCGAATTCTTCCACAGAGTTGGCCACGCCATCGGTGGCGAGCACCAGCACATCGCCCACCGCGAAGTCCACACGCACCCGCTTCAACTCGAAAGGGGCATGTGCACCGAAGCCATCGACGAGGAGGCGTCCGTAAAGGTCCGGCTTGGAAAGTTGCTGGCAACGGAAGGCGTCTCCTGCGCGTTCAGCGAAGAAGATCGGCGAATCGCCCACCCAGAAGCAGTGCGCGGTGGCCTGCTCGATCACCCCCACGCTCAATGTGCAGGCGCTCTCGAGCATCTCCGGCTCCGCCGCACACTCCTCGTAAAAGAGCGTGTTCACCGAGCGCAGATAACGCTCCAAAGCAGGAGCGGCCTCCTCGCCGTCACCGAAAACCGGATCGGAGGCCAGATGCCGTTCCACAAGGTAACGCGCCACGCCACCGCCATCCGGGCAGCGGGTCACACCATCGGCCACGGCGCAGAGGAGAGCCTCCCGGCCGTCATGCATCATCCGCCGCGAGAGCAGCGCATCCTGATTCTCCTCCCTGCACCCCCCGCCCTTGCGTCCCATCATCGTCATCTCAAGGATTTCGTAGCGGACGGGCTGTGAACGTCCGGAAGGCACCGGCGGTGGTCCATCGGAAGAAGAGCCTTGAACGCGGATCCGGAGCGGGGCCGGAGGGGTGGGTGGCGTACCGGCAATGCGCATCTCGGGCTGCGGATAAACCGAGCCGGTGTGAGCGCTGGGATCTGAGATGCCGATACGCACTGGGGGGAGGGAGCGTGGGCTTGAGGTCGCGTGGACCCCTCTTTCTTAGCACATATTTCACCGATGTGCAGAAAAATTCAACCCAGCCGGATCTTCTCCAACTCCTCCCATCGCCGGTAAAGCACACTCACCCGCTCCCGGGCCTGACGAAGCTCCTCCTCAAACTCCGCCCACCGCTGGCCGTGCTGAGCGTAAAAGCCCGGCTCTGCGAACAGCGCCTCGAGCCTCGCCACCTCTGCCTCCTCTGTGGTGATCCGCTCCTCCATGCCCTCCAATTCCCGTTCCTCCTTCCACTTGAGCTTGCGGGGTTTCGCCGCATCGCCTGCAGCGTCGCCTGCCGCATCCTTCGCGGGCTTGGCGGAGGCATCCTCCCAACGCTGGGCCCGGGCGACAGCTTCGGCACGTTTCTCCAGATATCGGTCGTAGTTGCCTACATGGAAATCGACACCCCCGCCCTCCTCGAAAGCCAGCACCGCAGTGCAGACGCGGTTGAGGAAGTAGCGGTCGTGACTGACCACCACCACGCTGCCCTCGAAGGCGCAGAGCGCCTCCTCCAACAACCGCAGCGTGCCGAGGTCGAGGTCGTTGGTGGGTTCGTCCAGAATGAGCAGGTTGCCCCCCCGCTTCAGAATCTTCGCCAGCAGCACCCGGCTGCGCTCGCCCCCGCTGAGCAGCCCCACCCGCGTGTTGATACGATCTTCGTTGAAAAGAAAACGCCGCAGATAGCCGCGCACCGTGATCGACTCCCCTCCCAGACGCACGTAATCGAGCCCCTCGCCCACCTCCTCGTACAGGGTCTTCTCGTCATCGAGCCGGACGCGGTTCTGGTCGACGTAGTTGATCTCCGTGCGCGCACCCACGAGCACCTCGCCTCCGGCAGGCAATTGCTCGCCGATCATCAGGCGCAGGAGTGTGGACTTGCCCATCCCATTGCGGCCCACCACGCCGAGTCGCTCACCGGCCGCGAGGTTGAGGTTCAGCCCGGAGAAAAGAAGGCGCCCACCGATCTCAGCCGCCAGATCCCGGAGCTCGAGCACACGGTTGGCGAGCTTGGGGGCGGGAGGGATGACCATTTCCACGTCCAACTCCGGCTCCGGCCCCTGTTCGGAAGCCATCTCGAAATAACGTTCCACTCGGTCCACCGACTTGGTCCTGCGGGCGCGGGGCTGTCGACGCACCCAGTCCAGCTCCCGCTTGAGAAAGCGCTCGCGTTTGTGCGCCCGCAGCTCGTCGGCCGCCGCGCGCTCGGCCACGGCCACCAAGAAATCGCTGTAATTGCCCTCGTAACTCCGGAACCCCCCATCCGTCAGCTCCACGATGCGCGTGGCGATCCGGTCTAGGAAATAGCGGTCGTGCGTCACGAACAGGCAGGTGCCTTGGTAACGCGACAGAAAATCCTCCAGCCACTCGATCGATCCGGTGTCGAGATGGTTCGTGGGTTCGTCCAAAATCAGCAGATCCGGTCGCCCCAACAGTGCCCGGCAAAGTGCCACCCGGCGCTTCTCCCCGCCGGAAAGCGTGCCCACCACACGAGCAGCGTCGGGCGCATGCAGGTTTCCAATGAGACTGCGGACGCGCTGATCGAGCTGCCACCCGTCCAGCCGCCCAATGCGATCGAGAAGCTCCGAAGCGAGCGGACTATCGGCGGGCAGCGCCTCGTAACGCGCCACAATGTCCAAAATCCACCGGGCCCCCTCGAGGATGTTGTCGTAAACCGTCCCTTCCTCTGAGAGCTCGAAGTTCTGCGGCAGATAACCCGTCACCAATTCGCGGCGCCGGGTGAAGAGGCCGGAATCGGGATCCGCCACTCCGGCGGCGATGCGCAGGAAGGTGGATTTGCCGCAGCCGTTGCGTCCGACCAAGCCGATGCGCTCGCCCTCGTGGAGGGAGAGCGTGGCGGCGTCCAGCACGGTCTGCGCGCCGTAACTCACCACCAGTTCGCTGGCGCTCGCCACGGCGGGCCCGAACTGTTCACGCCGCGCATCCGCCTTATCGGCCCTGTCCGCTGAATCTGTCATGGGGCTTCCTGCTTACGCCCGACTCCGGACGCATGCCGGACCCCACATGTCGGGAGGCCCGTTGCCGCGATACCTCAGCCCTGACGCTTGCGCTGGACAGCGCGCTGGGCGCGGCTGCGCGTCTTGTCGATGACGTTCGTCTTCCGCTTGCGCAGCTGCTGGGCAACCTTGGCCGTCACAAGATCAATCGCAGCGTGCAGCGTCTCCGCGCGGCACTCCGCCACCGCATCCGCGCCCACCAGCGCCAGATGCACCTTCGCCGCAAACCGATCCTGCGGCTTCGAGGCGTCGTCATGAACGAGCACCACATGCGCCGCAATGATTTCGGAAAGGTCCTCCAACTGGGCCACCATGTTGGCCACGTGCTGGTGAATCGGAGCGGTCAGACGCAGATGCCGAGGACTAAGGTGAATTTGCATACTGCCCTTATGCCCCAACCGTGGCCGATATCAACTCCCGGCCCACCCTCGCACCGCGTCGGAGCCCCGTTTTTCTCTTGAGAAGAAAACGCACAACCCGCGAGCCGCATCCCTCGGGATAGCCACGACAGGCCGGCTGCAGGACAGAGGCAGGACAGCGATAGAGCGGGAAGTGCCGACGGGCAAGTGGAGTGAAGGGGCAGGCAACGCGATGCGGGCGCGGGGCCATGCGATGCGACCGGAAGGGCGTGCGCAAAAGGCGCGCCGGCTGCGGACCGCGAAACAATCCATCAAAAACACACATGCGCTGGGCATTCCAAATCGGACAGTTCGCAGGCACGAAGGTCAGGATCCATCTCACCTTCGGCCTTCTCCTGATATGGGTCGCCTTCCTCTATGGCCGCCACGACGGCTTGCGGGCGGCCGCCGAGGCCGTGCTCTTCGTCTGCCTCGTCTTCCTGTGCGTGCTGCTCCACGAGTTCGGCCACGCCCTCGCAGCGCGCAGATTCGGCATCCGCACCCCGGAGATCACCCTCCTTCCCATCGGCGGCGTCGCGCGCCTCGAACGCATGCCCGAAAAGCCGCTGCAGGAAATCGCCGTCGCCGTCGCAGGCCCCGCCGTGAACATCGCCATCGCCACCCTTTTGTGGGGCTTTGTCGAAGCCACCGGCGGTTTCCCCGACATCGCGAGCTTCGAGCACGGCACCGCCCTCGACCTCCCGGTCAAACTCCTCGTCGTCAACCTCTGGCTGGTCCTCTTCAACCTCGTCCCCGCCTTCCCCATGGACGGAGGCCGGATCCTGCGCGCCCTCCTCGCCCTTTGGACCGACCATGCACGCGCCACGCGCATCGCCGCCACTCTCGGCCAGGCGATCGCCGTCGGCTTCGCCGTCCTCGGTCTCTTCAGCAATCCCATGCTCATCCTCATCGCCGTCTTCGTCTACTGCGCGGCCGCCAGCGAATCCGCCGCAGCCGATTTTAAACAGTTCTCAGCAGGGCTCGAAGTGCGCTCCGCCATGGTTACCCAGTTCGAAAAACTGCCCGCCGATGCCTCCCTGCAGCAGGCTGCGGAGACCCTCCTCCACACCACCCAGCGCGAATTCCCAGTCACCGACCACGAAGGCCACATTCAGGGATTACTCACCCGCGAGACTCTGATCGCGGGCCTTCGCCGCAGCGGCCCGCGGGCCTTGGTTTCCCAAGCGATGCACCTGGTCGATTCGCCGATCCACCCGGACATGCTTTTCGAACGCGCACTCAGCATTCTTCAGGAAGCGCGCTGTCCGGCACTCCCCGTGGTCGACTCCACAAACCGGCTTGTGGGCCTCTTCACCCCTGAGAACGCCGACGAACTCGTGGTGCTCCATTCCATGCTCTCCCGAAGCAATGGACACACCCACCCACCCACTCACCCCAATGGCCCGGCCCCATGGGAGGAGAAATGAACCTGAACTCACTCCCCCGGCGACCGCCGCAGCTCCGCGCTGGACTGGAGTGTCGCCTTCAACAGGCTCTCCACACTCGGACGCACCCGCGCACGCACGAAGATTTGATAGGAGAAGAGCCCGGGAACCAACGCGATCAGGCACCGGTTGATCCACACCAGCAACCGCGCAAACCATCCCGCCCCGAGCGCCTTCGGGAACGGAGCCGGTATACCCCGGGTCTCCACCACCTCATAACCGCACTGCACCAGCAACTCCCTCAGCGACCCGAAGGTGAAAAGGCGCGTGTGCGTGCGATCCAGGATCCCCTTGCGCCCGTAGTTGAACTGCCCCAGCAACAGCATCCCTCGCGTCACCACAAAAGCCACATTGGCCGTGGTCAGGATCAACTCCGGACGCGCGAGGCCGACCGCCAGCCGCAGCCTTTCCATGAACACCTCCGGATCCTTCAAGTGCTCCACCACATCCAAAAGAAACACTTGGTCAAACTCCCCCACGTTCACCGGAAACTCCCCTCTGTTGAGGTCGCACGCGTAAAAACGGAGCTTCTGACCGACATCCTCGGGCGCCACAAGGTCCACCCCGACCACCTCCTTCGCCGTGCGCGCCATCTCCCGCGCAAGCTCGCCCGAGCCGCAGCCCAGCTCCAACACACGCCCCCCCGCTTCCACCGCCTTCAACGCAAACGTGTGCGAAGACGCAAAGCCCAGCTTCAAGTCATACGCATGCTCCCCCTGACCCACGTCAAACTTGCGATCGTAAAAAAGGTGCGCCCGGTGCCAGCGCGCACGCACGCAGGTCCGCACCACCTGCCACGCGTAACGCACCCCGTTCACATGGCAAACCTCGTCCCCGTAAAACGTCGGAATGGGCAACTCCCGAATCCGCATCCCGGCAAAGTGCAGCTGCACGATGATGTCGCTGTCGAAGGAGAACCCGTCGTCGTTGCGCTCAAAGGGCACCGCCGCCAGCGCACGCGTCGAATACAGCCGGTACCCGCTGTGAAACTCGCTCAACCGCGTCCCAAGAAGCCGGTTCTGTAGGCGCGTCAGCGTCTGATTGCCCACCCACTTGTAAAAAGGCATCCCCCCCTTCAGCGCGTCCGCCTTGCACAGCATCCGCGATCCAAACACCGCGTCCGCCTCCCCGGCGAAAAGCGGCCCGAGTAACTCCGGCAGCTTTTCCGGCGCGTACTGCCCGTCCCCGTGCACCAGCGCCACAATGTCGAACCCACCCTCGATCGCGTACCGGTACCCCAGCTTCTGATTGCCCCCGTAGCCTTGATTGCACGGCGTCCTCAGGACGGTGATGCGCATCTCCCCAAGGGCCGTCTCCCGCCGCAATGCCTTCCGAAACGTCGTGTCCTTGGAGGCGTCGTCGATGATCAACACCTCAAAGTTCGCCAACCGCAGCTCCTCCGGAATGCGGTCGACGACCGCCTCGATCGTCTTCTCCGCATTGTAGGCCACAATGAAGATTAAAACCCGTCTGGCGGAAAAGTCGGTCACGTCCCCTGCACATCACGCCTCGCGAAGGCCGATTTCCAGTGAAAAAACGCCCACCCCCATGCCACGGGCGCACAAACACACCCACAACAAACACCGCCAAGCGGCGCCCCCCCGGTCAGGAACCGGGACGGCGCTACGACCGGAATCACCCACCGGCCTTTAATCGGCGAGAACCGGTCCGCAGTCGTCTTCGGGGCGTTCTTGGGAGCGATCGTTCATGAAAGGTTGGAAGGAAAAAAGATGGGGCTGAATTCGCTGTGAATAACTTGTGAACAAGGGGGTCTCAACCCCCAGATTCGCAAGGCGCGTCCGCAGCGGGTGGGGCCTGCTCTCCATCCCAACCACAACCCATGGTGGCCATGAAAGCTTTTTCCCTACAAAAACCCCGACGCGCCACCCGGAGAATAAGTACCCACCGTGGAACCCACTCCCACAAAGGATCCGCTGGCCGCATGGCGTGAAACACCCAGTCCTGTCAACAGCAGGAGGGTTAAATGCCACGCAAACTCAACATAAACGCCAACTCCCAGCCATCGACGACCGCGCATCCCGCCTCCAACAACTCCAGCCCCTCCCCACCCGGCTGAAACCCCTTATTTCAGCCCCTTGAGCGCCACCTGCAGCGGCAGATTCACAATCCGCACCTTCGTCCCCACATTCACCGCATCAAACACCGCCACCACGTCCCGCGACCGCATCCGGATGCACCCGTAGCTCGCAGGCTTCCCGATCTGTGCCTCCACGGGCGTCCCGTGAATAAAGATCCCCCGATCAAACGCCCGCCCATTCTGGTTGTCCACCCCCCTCAGGTGCAGGATCCGCGTCACGATCGGATCACGCCCCGGGGCATTGGGCCGCAGGATCTCCCCCGTGGGCCGGCATCCCTTGAACACCGCCCCCAGCGGCGCCCCCCCGCCGACCTTTGCGGCCACCTGCAAATTCCCCAGCGGGGTCGCATAGCTGTGCGGCATGTCGCCCAGACCAAAACGCGAGGTCGACACCGGAAATTGCGCCACTGGAGCGCCCCCTTGAACAAGCGCAATCCGCTGTTCCGGAACGCTGACAAGCAGCGCAGTATCGGCACACGCCCCCCCGAGGGGAAATGCAGCGGCAAGAGACGCAATCAGCAGGGTGAGTTTTCGCATGGTAGGAATCCGCCCCCATTTCCATTGCATCGGGCGGAGGTCAAACGGCCTTCCCTCCAAAAGTTCAAAAACCGGCGGAAAAGAAACCCTCCCGCTCCATCGGGCGACGCACGACATCAGACGGCCCAAGCCCGTTCACCACCGCTCCCTCACAAAGTCCAATGGCACGCCTATTTTGCTGCTGGCGAGTGCAACTTTTTCGCCCATGCTGGCTTTCATGCAATCCCCGTGGCGTTCCGCAGTGCTTCTGTGCGTGCTGCTGGCAGCCAACGCCGCAGGCGCCGATGAGAAGAAGCGCACCGAACCGCCACCCGACCTCTCGCACATGCGCGAGGAGCTCGGCGTCAACCAGTTCACCGCCCCCTCCATTGCCCTCCTTCTCGAGGAGCTCGCAGCCATCAACCCCCTCAAAACCGAACCGCTTCCCAAGGAACTCTCCTCCGCCACTCCCCAGGACCGCACACGACTCGCCCTCGTCGCCGGACAGGTCATCGGCGAGGGAATGCTCGCCGTGCACGCCCAGAAACACGGCCGCGTCGAATCCTCCGGACGCCTTCTCCTCAAACTCGCCCGCGGACTCGGACTTAGCGACCGCCTCAGCAAGCACGGCAAGGTCATCATTGAAATGGCTGCACGCGGCCGCTGGAGCGACCTGCGCGTGGAACTCATCAAGACTCAGGCAGAGGTCGAAGCCGGCATGATGGCCCTCAAGGACGAGGAAATCGCCCACCTCGTAAGCCTCGGCGGATGGCTGCGCGGACTCGAAATCACCGCACAGGTCGTCGCCGACTCCTACACCCCGGAACGCGCCCGCTGCCTCCGCCAACCCGACCTCTACGAATACTTCCTCCAAAGGCTCAGCACCCTCTCCCCCCGCCTCAAATCCGAGGCCGCTATCCAGGCCATCACCACCAGCCTCACCCAGATCAGCCAAGTCACCTCCAAACCGGCCGCCACGCCGCTCACCCTCGACGAAGTCCGCAGCATTCGCGACCTCGCCCTCTCCGCCAACCGCGCCATCGCCGGTACCCCCTAGGAAAACCACGATCACGCCACAGCGCCCTGACGGCCGTACTTCCGACACCCCGCTGCTTCCGCCCCCCATCCTTCCCCGGCTCTCATGACGCCCCAGCCGCGCCAGCACCCCACACGCCTGCATTTCGCGGCTGCGCTCGCGCTGATCCTCACAGGAATGGCCGCCGCATTCTGGCTTCTGGACTACCACTGGTCCTGGAACCCGGTGCTCAAGTACTGGCGCCTCTTTCTTCAGGGCTGGGCCACCACGCTCGCGCTTTCCGCCATTGCACTGCCGCTGAGCACCCTCGCAGGCCTCCTTCTCATCGCCGCACGCAGATCCCCTCTGCCGCTGCTAAGCGAAGCCGCACGGATTTGGGTGGAACTCACCCGCAGCACCCCGCTTCTCGTCCAGATCTGGTTCTATTTCTACGTCTTCGGCCAAGTCCTCTCGCTCCAAAACCGCTACCTCCTCGGCCCCCTCATTCTCGCTGCGTTCAGCGGCGCCTACATGAGCGAAATCTTCCGCGCGGGCATCGAATCCATCGGCGCCTCCCAGCTCGAAACCGCCCGCGCCCTGGGGCTCACGCGCGCTCAGACCTACCGCCACGTCATCCTTCCACAGGCACTCCGCCAAATGCTGCCTCCCGCCGCAGGCCAGTTCGTCTCCCTCATCAAGGACTCCTCCCTGCTCTCCGTCCTCGGCATCAACGAACTCACCCTCGCCGCCCAAGAAGTCAACGCCTTCACCTACGCCGCCTTCGAAAGCTACCTCCCCGTCGCCGCAGGCTACCTCCTGCTCACCATCCCCATCTCGCTCTGGACTCAGCGCCTCGAACGCCGCATCCGCTTTGAAACTTAGCCTCCAAAAGCTCACCAAACACTTCGGCGGCCCGCACGTCCTCGACAACATCGATGCCGAGATCGGCCCCGTCCGCAGCCTCGTCCTCGTCGGACCCTCCGGCGGTGGAAAATCCACCCTCCTGCGCCTCATCGCAGGCCTCGAGCGGCCGGACGCCGGCTCCCTCCACCTCGACGGCCACCCACTTCCCACGGACGAACCCGCCCTCCTCGCCTACAGGCGATCCCTCGGCGTCGTGTTCCAAGCCTTCAACCTCTTCCCCCACCTCTCCGCCCTCGAAAACATCACGCTCCCCCTCGAAAAAGTCCACGGCCACCCCCCAGCCGAGGCCCGCGAAATCGCCCGCCAAACCCTCGCACGCTTTCAACTCGACGCTCACTCCTCCAAAAAACCCGCCGCACTCTCCGGAGGCCAGAAGCAGCGCGTCGCCATCGCACGCGCCATCGCCTGCAAACCGCGCCTCCTGCTTTTTGACGAACCCACCTCCGCACTCGATCCGGAGATGACCGCCGAGGTGCTCGACCTCATTGGCGAACTGAAGGCCGACGGCCGCGAATTCATCCTCGTCACCCACGCCATGCACTTCGCCCGCCACGTGGCAGACCAAGTCGCATTCCTCGCACAGGGACGCATCCTCGAACTCGCACCACCGGACCGCTTCTTCCACGCACCCGAACACCCCCTCTGCCGCGACTTCCTCGCACGCGTTCTCCGTTACTAACCACCGCGCCCACCAGACTAGCGCCCCCCAAACACCAGCGCCCGCTCATCCCCGCTGACTTCCCGCCACGTTCCCGGCGCAATGTCCACGGGCTCAAACGCACCAATCCGCCGGCGCACCAAGCGTAACGTGGGATGCCCCACCGCAGCCGTCATCCGGCGCACCTGCCGGTTTTTGCCCTCCACAAGTTCCAAAGCGATCCATGCATCCGGCACGTTTTTGCGGAAACGGATCGGCGGATCGCGAGGCGGCACCTCCGGCTGCGGATCCAGCAACCATGCTCGGCACGGACGCGTCTTCTGCCCGCCCACCATCACCCCGCGTGCGAGCGATTCCAGCGCCTCTGCACCCGGCGTGCGTTCCACCTGCGCCCAGTACGTCCGTCGATGACCGTGGCTCGGATCGAGCAGGCGCGTATTGAGCCCCGCCTCGTCGCTGAGCAGCAGCAAACCCTCGCTATCCGCATCCAACCGCCCCAGCGCGTATACCCCGCGCGGAAAACGAAACTCCGCCAGCGGCCGGTTCGGCGAACCATCGGGGGTGAACTGGGAAAGGACGCCATACGGCTTCCAAAACGCGAGCAGCATCCCCAAACCCTAGCCTCACCCCATCCGCGCCCGCAACACCCCGGGCACCGACGCCAACAGCCACCGACGCAGTCACTAACCCCCGCCCATTTCCCTTCCACCTTGTCCACGCACCCACGCCATCCACCCCGTCAACCCACCCTCCCCCAGCGCGCCATCACCAAGGCTGCCATGACTCAAAACCCAAAAAACCCGCCGCACCCGCCCAATTTAATCTATTGCCTTGCGCCGCAGTCTCCGATTAGAAGCCCCCCCATGCCCACCAAAGCTGAAAAACCCGCCCGCAAGCCGAACTCCGCGCTCATGAAACCCGTGCAGCCCGACGATAAGCTCGCGGCTATTGTTGGATCACAACCCCTGCCACGTACCGAGCTCACCAAAAAGCTCTGGGACTACATCAAAGCTCACAAGCTGCAGGACGCAAAAAAGAAGACCCTCATCAACGCCGACGACGCGCTCAAGGCCGTCTTCAATGGCAAGGCTCAGGTCAGCATGTTCGAGATGACCAAGCTGGTCTCCGGACACCTGAAGTAACCCTTCCGCGCCGACCCCTCCTCACCGGCCCTCCCCGGCCGCTCTGAGGAGGGCGTCGACCCGCGCGCCCAACCCCGCCAATTCAAGGCCACACCTGCCGCTCCCCGCGGCGGGTTTTTTTTTGCCACAACATCGGGCGCACTCCTCACACGGAAACGCTCATCAGCCGGCCACGCCCACCCACCAACCCAGCGCCACCGGCCCCAGCGCGAGTCCCGGAACAAAAAGCATCCCCTCCACCCACCACTCGTAGAAGCGCTCCGAACGCACACGCCCCAGCAGCCGCAGGAGCGCTCCCAAGTAAATCGCCGTCCACACACCCAGCAGGCCATACGCTCCGCGCAACGGACCGGGCCCCCACACCGCAGCCCCAAACGCCCCGCCTGCGCAGCCCGCTGCGAGCACCATCAGCAGCACGCGAGTCCCCGCATCTCCGAGCCTCATCGGCAGGCTGACCACCCCCGCCTCCGCGTCTCCCACCCGGTCACGCCAATCGCACACCACCATGTTGAAGAGCAGGAAAGCCCACGCCCACGCGAGGCTCCCCCAGAAGCGCAACCCAGACGGCACCGCCGCCCCATGCAGCAGGGGCAACCCCACCACCGAGCACAGCACGATAGTCGGCGCGAAGAATGTCTTGAGCACAGGCACCTCCTTGAAGCGCATACCAAGGAGCGCCCTCGAATAACTCAGACACACCGGCGCACCCACGATCACCGCAGCAAGCGTCCTCCAGTCGCCCTCAATCCACGGCACGATCACAAGCCCGCCTGCCGCCACCACCATCAACAACAACCGCACCTTCCTCAATTCCCGTCGGCCCGCGGTCCGAAGCGGCACGTTGAACACATCAGCCGGATCCTTTGAAAGCCGATCGGCATTGTACACAAGAAGCGCGCCCAATACCCACTGCGGCATCCATCGCTCGGCGTCCCACCCCAGCAACCAACACAGCGCCCAGCCAAACACCGCGATGCCGGCCGCGCCGTACATGTACAGCCCGTGCAACCAGCGCTCAAAAAAACGCAACATCGGCTTCCGGCTCAAACTCCAACTCCGCCTGCTCCACCTCGCTCAACTGCCACTTCCATGGCCAAGGCCCGCTCCGCTGCCAGTGGAACCGCGCCGGCTCTTTCCAGCGTTCCACCTCATCCAACGCAGCCTGCGCAATCGGCCCCCCGCTCCCCGTCAGCCGCAGTCGGCCAGCGACCACCACACCATCTGCAGCCCGCTCCAAAGCTCGCTCCTCCCATTCCACCCTCAGCACAAGAAACTGTCCGCAAACACCACGCGCGAACCGGATGAATTTCGCTTTGTCAACACGCCACCTGTCACGGTAATGATCCGATATCAGCGGCTCCACCACCCCCCATGCCCGCTTTTCCACCGCTCTCACCAACGCGGCCTGATGCCTCCTCACTTGACGCTCCGGACGCCATGCGTACGCGCATGCAACGACAAGCAGCGCAACGCCCGCCACAGCGACCAAGATGATTCTCCCCATTCCTCCATCTAAGAGGAACCTCCGCCTCAGTGTCGCGGCCATTCTGCGCAATGCCAGCGGCCGGGTGCTCATCTGCGAACGCCTCGACGAACCCGGCTCATGGCAGTTTCCCCAAGGCAGCGTCGGCCGCACCGAATCCCTCGAGGACGCTCTGCGCCGCGAACTCTTCGAGGAAATCGCCATCCGCCCCGACTACTACCGCATCATCGTCGCCAAGGGCCCCTACCACTACCTCTTCACCCGCCCGAAAAAAGGCTTCGACGGAAAGCAGCAGCACTACTTCCTCTGCGACTTCTTCGGACCGGACACGGCCATCAACGTCCAAACCGAACACCCGGAATTCAGGAATCACCGCTGGATCCACCCCTCCGAGTTCCTCCTGCGATGGATCTCCTCCGCCAAGCAACCGGTCTATCGAAGCGTCTTCCAAGACTTCTTCGACCAAACGCTTTGAACCAAGCAGGAGCCTTCCTGCAGGCTCACGGCGCATTCCGGAACCGCCGTCCGTTGACCAATGCGCGAGTCGCACCCCCTTCCCAGTTGCTTTCCCGACCGGCATCGATAATGTCAGTCCACATGAAATTGGTGCGCTGGAAGCGCTTTACCTGGAACCTGAAGCAACTTCCCCCGCTTCCCCGCCCCCTGCCCTCGCACTTCCAACTGCGCGGCGCCGACCGCAGCGAGCAGGAGCCCGTCACCAAGCTCATCCTCAGCTGCCTCGCCCTCCACAATGCATGGGGCGACTCCATGCGCTTGTTCCAGCAGCGCCTCGACCGCCATCTCGAGGCCCTCTTCCGCTCCCAGGACGTCCCGGCCCTCGTCATCAGCCACGGCCAGCGCATCATCGCCGCCTCCGCCATCGCCCCCTTCCCAAGCTTCGACAACCACCTCGTCTCCGGACCCTGCGTCCTCATCGAATACCACAATCGCGGCCTCGGCACCGTCCTCCTCCACTCCTGCCTCCACCGCCTTCATCACATGGGTCTCGACCAAGCCCACGGCGTCACCATGGCAAACGCCACCGCAGCGCGCTTCCTTTACACCAAGTTCGGATCCACCTCCGTCGATTGCGATTACGACGCCACCGCGGACGAAGACGACGAGACCCATTGATCCGCTGACCTCCATCTTCCCCTCCCACCCCAACCCCTTTCCCCCCCCAGCACTCCCGGAACAGACAGTCCACTCCACCACAAACAGCGCCCTCCACATCCCCATGCCAAACCGCTTCCAGAGCTACGAAGTCGGAGATTTCTTCGACGAAATGTTCGCAGGCACAGGCAACCCACGGGACCACTACCAGACGCTGTTCAACCGCTTCGGCCAACTCACGGACGCCGAGTTCCAGAAGCGCAACGCCCTCGCCTCCCAGTCCTTCATCAATCAGGGCATCACCTTCACCGTCTACTCAGACGACAAAGGCACTGAGCGCATCATGCCCTTCGACCCCATCCCGCGCATCATCCCACAGCGCGAATGGGAACTCGTCGAACGCGGCCTCATCCAGCGCATCACCGCCCTCAACCTCTTCCTCAAAGACCTCTACCACGACCAGCACATCCTCAAGGAAAAGATCATCCCCGCCGAGGTCGTCCAGAGTGCCAAAAACTTCCGCCCAGAACTCATGGGCTTCGACGTCCCCAAAGACGTCTACATCCACATCTGCGGCACGGACCTGATCCGCGATCGCGACGGCAATTACCTCGTCCTCGAGGACAACGGCCGCTGCCCCTCCGGCGTCAGCTACGTGCTCACCAACCGGCAGGTCATGAAGCGCGTCTTCCCGGGCCTCTTTGCCGACCACCGCGTTCGCTCCGTCGATCACTACGGCCCCGAGCTCCTCAACCTTCTGCGCTACGTCGCCCCGCGCAACTGCCCTAACCCCGCCGATCCCACCGTCGTCCTCCTCACCCCGGGCATCTACAACTCCGCCTACTTCGAACACTCCTTCCTCGCCCGCACCATGGGCATCGAAATCGTCGTCGGCCAGGACCTCGTCGTCAAAGATGACGTCGTCTACATGAAGACCACCAAGGGCCTGCGCCGCGTCGACGTCATCTACCGCCGCCTCGACGACGACTTCCTCGACCCACTCGCCTTCCGCAAGGACTCCGTCCTCGGCGTCCCCGGCCTCTTCAACGCCTACCGCAGGGGCAACGTAAACCTCGCCAACGCCATCGGCACCGGCGTCGCCGACGACAAGGTCATGTACTACTTCGTCCCGGCCATGATCCGCTTCTACCTGCAGCAGGAGCCCATCCTCGCCAACGTCCCCACCCATCTCACCATGTTCGAAAAGGACCGCGCCTACGTGCTCGACCACCTCCACGAACTCGTCGTCAAAAGCGCCAACGAAAGCGGCGGCTACGGCATGCTCATGGGCCCGCAAGCCTCCGCCTCTGAGATCGAGGGCTTTCGCAAAGCCATCCTCCACGACCCGCGCAATTACGTCGCGCAACCCGTCGTCTCCCTCTCCCGCAGCCCCAGCTGTTGCAACGGCTCCATCGAGGGCCGTCACATCGACCTCCGCCCCTACATCCTCTACGGCGAAAAAACCACCATCATCCCAGGCGGCCTCACCCGTGTCGCCCTCCGCAAGGGCTCCCTTGTCGTGAACAGCTCCCAGGGCGGGGGCAGCAAGGACACCTGGGTCGTCGACGAAGACTAAATCCCATGCTCTCACGCGTCGCAGACTCCCTTTACTGGCTCAGCCGCTACATCGAGCGCGCTGAAAACAACGCCCGCATCCTGGACGTCAACATCCAGCTCACACTCGACTCCGAACACGCCGGCGCCGCACAGGAACGCGCCGACTGGCTCCCCATCCTCGCCACCCTCGAGGACCTCGCGCAGTTCGACCAGCAGTACGACGCGCTCAACGCCGCCACCGTCTGCGAACACCTCACCTTCTCCCCGGCCAATCCCAATTCCATCCTCTCCTGCGTCGCTGCAGCCCGCGAAAACGCACGCACCGTCCGCGAATACATCTCCAGCGAGATGTGGGAGCGCATCAACAGCCTCTACCTCTGGCTCAACTCCGACGCCGCACGCGAACTCTACCGCGACAGCGCCATCGACCTCTACCGCCAGATCGTCGACCACTCCCACCAATTCAACGGCACCACCGACGCCACCCTCACCCAAGTCGAAGGCTGGAACTTCCTCCAAGTCGGCAAGTTCCTCGAACGCGCGGACGCCGCCTCCCGCATCATCGACCTCAAGTACCACATCCTCCTCCCCCACGGCGAACAGGTCGGCGGCACCGTCGACAACGTCCAGTGGCAGGCCGTCCTCAAGTCCTGCAGCGGCTTTGAGGCTTACCAAAAACTCTACACCGGCGTCGTCAGCCCGGCGTCCGTCGCCGAATTCCTCATCCTCCACGAAAGCTTCCCGCGCTCCATCCTCTTCTGCGTCGACCACCTCGACGCCGCTCTCCACCGCATCAGCGGCAGCGAACGCACCAAGTTCGCCAACCCCGCCGAACGCCTCTCCGGAAGACTCCTCTCCGACATCCACTACGCCACCGTCGCCGACATCTTCGCCTCGGGCCTCCACCAGTGGCTCGACAGCCTCCAGCTCCGCCTCATCGAGGTTGGCGCCACCATGCGCTCCCAATTCTGCACCTGGCAGTAGCAGAACCGCTCCCCACCGAAAGCAGCCCACGGTGATGGGAACGCCGGATTGCTCGCGAGAAAGATCCGCTCCAAACCCGCAACGCGATCCGCTCCATTAACTGGCGGAGGCATAAGAGCCAAGACGGTGGTGACCGCAGTCCGCAACGCGGACACAGGGAACCACCGGACTGCATTTCTCCAGACGATGCGCACCGAGCAGGGTCGACCCTCTTATCTAAATGCCATCCAAGCCTGACACCGCGGCCCCCTGCTGACATATGCTGCCCCCGTGAAGATCTCCATCGCATCGGATCACGCCGGCTACCGTTACAAACAGCTCATCGCGGAATTCCTGACGAAACTCGGCCACGAGGTGCACGACTTCGGAACGGACTCCGAGGAGCCAGTCGACTACCCGCGCTTCATTGGCCCGGCGGCACAGGCCGTTTCTGCGGGCAAGTGCGAGGCTGGAGTGGTGCTTGGGGGATCCGGCAACGGGGAGGCCATCGCTGCCAACAAGGTGGACGGCATCCGCTGTGCGGTGTGCTGGTCGGTCGAGTCCGCGCAACTCGCGCGCCGCCATAACAACGCGAACATGATCGCCCTCGGCCAGCGCACCATGCCGCCAGACACCGCACTCGCCATCGTCGCCGCATGGCTCGACACCCCGTTTGAAGGAGGACGTCATGCACCCCGCCTCAGCGAGATCGCGGGGATCGAGGCTTCAGCGAGCAAGGAGTCACCAACATTCGGAATTCACGAGAAGACACTCCTGATCCGGCCGGAGTTCCTCAACCATCACGGCGGGCTCTTCGGTGGATACATGATGGAATGGGCTGATGACATGGCCTTCAACGCAGCGTCGCTCTCGTTTCATGGCGCGGCGTTTGTCACCCGGCGCTTTGACGCCTTCGACTTTATTTCGTCGGTGCGCAGTGGCGACATCATCAAAATCTACGCCCGCGTGGAGGCGGTCGGATCCACCTCGTGCCGCGTGGCAGTCTGGTGCCTGAACGCGCGCACGGAGGCTCAGGTGTTCCGCACGGAGGCGGTGATGGTCAACATCGACGGCTCGGGTAAAAAAGCACCCATCCCCGGCCGGCATTAGTTACCCGGCTATTTACTCCTAAATGCGGCGATGAAAACTTGTCGGATCTGATGTGAGTTTCTGTGGAAACGGAATTTGCAGCTTAAAATCATCCCGTTTCAAGCTCACCCGCTGGATCAGTCTCTTTGAACGATCTTCAAAGCCTGTAACGACGTGGCTGTTACCCTCAAGCACCCAGGCACCGATAGGACTCAGCAGTCGCCTGAACCCGGAGAGTTCCCAATGGCCCACGGAACGCACTGAATGCACGGACCACGCAACAGACTCTCAGCCCCCTCATTCCCCCACATTCCTTCCGTGCCGTCCGTGATTCCGTGGGCCGTCCATTCACGTTTTTAGGTTAATACTCGCGGTAATTATGGGGAGCACGGAGCGTCTCGGTGCCCCGCGAACGACGGATGAAGCCGATGCGCACTCCCCAAACTTCACCAAGTCGACCCGCGCGGCCGCTGGTTTTTGCGGCCCTCATTAGTCACCCGGGGGCTGGAGCACGCCCCGGATTTCACGCCTTGCGCGCATCGCAACGCGGTCTCGCTGGGGAACGCTCGCGCCCCACCGCGGCCCCATGGGCCCGACTCAAAAAAGCTGCAGCTGCGGCGTCCGCTCCACCGGAGAGGGCGCCCCTGCGACCACGCGGGGATCCACCGGAAGCAGGCACGTGACTGTCGTTCCCCGGCTGGGCTCGGACTCGAAGTGGAGTTCGGCCCCGAGCGCCTTGGTGCGGTACTGCAGGTTGAGCAGCCCCATTCCGCCCCGGAGCCGATCGGCCTCCTTCAAACCGCGCCCGTT
This sequence comes from Chthoniobacter flavus, assembly GCA_945861435.1. Classification (GTDB taxonomy): domain Bacteria; phylum Verrucomicrobiota; class Verrucomicrobiia; order Chthoniobacterales; family Chthoniobacteraceae; genus CAIURC01. The sequence continues at coordinate 22,686 of CAMAUX010000021.1, forward strand.
GTCGCGCACGCGGAGATGGAGGAGCCCCTTCTGCACCTCAAGGCTGAGGACGATCTCCGAGGCACCCGCATGCTTGAGCGCATTGCGCACAGCCTCCTGAGCGATGCGGTAGAGGTGAAGGGACACATCGGGCGCAAGGTCCACCCAGCTTGGGCTGCGCAGTCTGCACGGCACCATCACGCTGGTCCGAGTCGTGAGTTCCTCCAACGCCGCCACCAGTCCGTGCTCCGCCTGGAGCGAGACGGGATGCAGACCCTTGGCCAGATCGCGCGCCTGAAGGATGGCCCCTTTCATCAAGTCCACCACTTGCTGCGCCCGCTCCGCCTCGGGTGCACCCCGCCGGGAGAGGCTCACCGCCAGCACCTGCGCCAGCATCGCCGTACCCGTAAGCTGCTGGCAGATGCCATCGTGCAGATCCTGTCCAAGCCGTTCCCGCTCGGTTTCCTCCGCTTCCGCCAGCGCCACCTCCAGACGCCTGCGCTCCACGAGTTGCTGCTCGAGCAGATTCACCGCCTGCGAAAGTTCCACCGTCCGCTCCACCACACGGCGCTCCATTTCCTCGCTCCGCCGGCGGGCCGCATCCTGCTCGTAGGCCGCGCTGGAAAGCACGCGGACCACCACCATGAACCCGGCATCCCCTCCAAACGGCAGAACCATGCAACGCACGGCAAGACGCGAGCCATCCCTGTGACGCACCTGCAACTCACCCTGCGAATCCCCAGCCCGCGGGTTGCAAAGAAACGTGTGCCATGATTGCCCAAGGAACTCCTTCGTCCCGTACCCCAACAGCCGGCGGACCCCCTCGTTCCAGCCGCGTACCGTGCCATCTTCGTCGATTCGCACAAATGCGTAACCCTCGACCCGGTCGAGAACCCGCGTCCATTCGTCCACCGACGGCCCCGCAGAACTTTCCATGACATAGGATGGGGGAATCGACTCAGAAACAGGCTCGGCGGAATGGGGAGGGGCGGGGTTCAGCGGTTCGGTATGCACGCCCTAGGTAGCTAGCAACACGGCCATCCACACTCCAACCCACTCCCGACTCCGACCATCAGCCGGGGGTTCACCCTGAGGCAGGAGACGCGCGGTCCCCTCCCCGCTTGCGTTGCGAGCGAGTGCGGATCCACCTTTCTCACCCCCTACGCCTCACCCCTACACACCCCCTACGCCATGCGCGCCGTACTTCAACGAGTCAGCTCCGCCTCCGTCTCCGTCGACCAGCAGATCGTCGGCGCCATCGGACGCGGCCTCCTCGTCCTCGTCGGTAAGCAGGAGGGGGACTCCGACGACGACCTCGAGTGGCTCGCCAAAAAGATCCTCGGAGTCCGCCTTTTTGCAGATACGGAGGGAGAGATGCGCCTCGCCGTCGCTGAAATAGCAGGTGAGTTGCTCGTCGTCAGCCAGTTCACCCTCCTCGCGTCGACCCGCAAGGGGACACGCCCCAGTTGGCACCGGGCCGCACGACCCGACGACGCGCGCCCCCTCTACGAGCGCTTCGTGCAACGCCTCGGCGCACTGCACGGAAGCCCCGTCCAGACCGGCCGCTTCGGCGCCATGATGCAGGTGGCGTCCGTCAACGACGGCCCGGTGACCGTCATCATCGACAGCCGCCTGCGCGAATAGGGCAGGCCTTCCGCCGCGGGTTCTCACACCACGGCACAACGGCACCAAGGGGAATGAGGGTCCGCGATGCGGCGGTCGGCGACGCGCTCCAGTCCCTGCCCGTCCCAACAACCTCGCGCCCCTGATTCGCACTAGGCTTTCGAGGCTTTAGGGACAGGCAATCCACGCATCTCCCACCCCATGCACGCCCCGGCAGAACATCTCCACATACGAATAAAGTGCGCAGTGTGCGCGATGCTTCCCTGCACCATTCTCGACCCGAGCGGTATCGTCCAAACCACGGGTCGGTGGCGCCTCCATCATTCCAGCCGGTAGTCGCCCCCCTGCGAGCATCCTTCAATCCCCCTGCGAGAGGAGTCGATCCAAAGGGCCGTCCCTCGCGTGCGTTCTGGACCGCTTCGTCGGCGAGTGCATCCAATCGTCCCGCAGCCACATCCTCTTCGATCTGTAGAGTAGGGGGCGCTACGTGAGGGGACCGCCCAGAAGGCGACCCTGTTGATCCTCTGTGCGCCGGGCCAAAGGGCGACAATGCGCGAGCGATTGGAGCGATGGTTGGGCCGCCGCGAACTCAGTCTCAATCGGGCCAAGACGCGGGAGTTGAACGCGAACGAAGAGTCGTTCGTCTTCCTTGGCTGGCAAGTGACCCCGCGCCACAGCAAGGGCAGGCAACGCTACTGCCACATGGAACCGAGCCCTCAGAACCTCGATAAACTCATGGACCAAATCCGCCGGGGGCTCAACCACGTCACGCAATGGCGAGCCAGCACGGAATTGATTGCGGAAATCAACTCGGTGAGGCGGGGCTGGAGCGGATACTTCCGCTATGGCCACGGAAGGGACGGGCTCGGGCAGATTCATGATTTGATCAGCGCACGCAGATTGATCAATTGATGGCTCAAAGCGCCGGTCATCGAGCGAGGAGCGGATGGCAAGTGGTCGGGTGTAATTAGTTTTGTGTATATATGTAAATTATTTACATACCACCAACCGCTTTTAATAAACACTTAAGCTGAACTGAGCTCAACTGAAATGGTTAGGCATGCCGAATCGCACACTGAGCAGCACGCATTCCCACTCCAAAATCCTCAGAAACAAGACCTCACGTTTTTCCTTCAGATAACGCTCGCTGGTACCCAGACCCCTCATTTGAAACATAAAAACCCGCAACACGCACTGCCCCAGGCACTTCAAGTAATTTGAGAAACCCACTCAACCGCACCTTCCTCCAAAATTCCACCCATCCCATGAGCCCACGCGCAAACCAAAGAGTAAGAATGAAAGTCGCCGGCAACGGGTACCAGGCCGACCAAGTCTACACTGTCGTAAGTGTGGGCACCAATAACAGCACCCTCATGGCCTCGGATTCCACCGGGAGGACAGGCTCCTGGGTGCGCTGGGACAACACTGAACCCGCCATCGAGATCGGCTTTGAATTCCTCAAGCAACACCTCCCCGCCGCCTCATGGGAACTGCTCTCCGCTTTCGACGGAATTTTGCAACTCCGACTCAAAGACGAGATCCGCAACCAGATCCTCATCACGCTCCCAGACCTCAAGACGCGCGTCCTCCTGGCCCAAATGACGTTGGATCAGCGAAACGCCGCCAGCTTTGTCGTGAAGGATCAGGGCAACGATTGCATGGATCCGGACGACGACAACTTTCGGGTGATCATCAACCGCCAACCACCGGCAATCACTTCAAACCACCCATCCCACACCGGTGACCATTCCCAAAACAAAACCTCCTTGCGGCGTGCCCCTTGAGCGTTTCGACCAAGAAGGGCGTGGCAACGCCTCGTCCTTCCTTGCCTCCCGGTGCGTGGAGATCCTCAACCCCGCGTTGCTCGCCAACATGGTCGTCGCAGGGCCGCAGGCCGATTCGTCCCTCCTCGAAAAAACGAAGACCGGCAAACCAAAATCCATCGCCTTTGACGAACTCCGCGCCCTTCTTTCCGTGGCCACGGGCGACACCTCGGAGGTGCCCTCTGGCGACGTGGATCATCATGCTGATGCACCGGTCCTTCTCGAGGCCGAAGCCCGGCTTCCCATTAAGCGCACCTCGACGGGAAGGCGACCGTTCACACCAAGACACAAAGGAACCAAAAGGGGGAGAGGGGGGCACTTTGCTTATCGGGACATTTCTTTGTACCGTTGTGCCTTGATGTGAGCTTTCCGCCGCGGGTTCTCACACCACGGCACAACGGCACCAAGGAGAATGAGGGTCCGCGATGCGGCGGTCGGCGACGCGCTCCAGTTCCTGCCCGCCCCAATGACCTCGCGCCCCTATTCCGGATCGCGCACCACGGTGTTGGGTAATTCATCCGGGTTGTCGCCGGATCTCGGGAAATGCTCCGCGAGCACACCTCCCACCCGCTCCACCGCCCGCACGACGGCTCCGTGAAAATCGCCACGGCGGAGATCCGCGCCGATCTGCTGCGCCACCTCCGCCCAGAAAGCGGCGCCGCACACGGCATCGACTCCCCGATCACCCACGATGGCAAACTGCCGCACACGGGGCGCGAAGAAGAGGAGCACGGCGTTGCGCTCGCGGGTGCGCTCCATGCCGAGGATTCGAAACTGATCGCGTGCATGCGCGAGCGCGTCGGTCACCTTGCGTTCAGAGACATAGACGCGGATCTCGCCCGAGCTGAGGCGCTCCGCCTGTGCGATCGCTGCTGCCACCGCCGCCTCATCCAGCTTGGAAAGGAAGTCCCCGGTTTTCATGGCATCACCAATCTCCTCCCGCCCCACCACCACCAAAGCTCCCGCCGCCACTGGAGAATCCTCCTCCCGAGGAACCACCGCCGCCTCCTGAGAATCCGCCGAAAGAGCCCGGGCCGGGGCCGATGAAGAAACCGTTCCTGCGTCGCGGCCTTGCCAGCGCGACGATCAGAAAGATCACAATGAGGAACACGGCTGCGGGCCACGAGAAGCCCTCCCCGGACTTCCCACGGGCCTTGCGCGGACCGCGCCCCACGTACTCGCCACGGGTTGCCTTCAGCATCGCATCCACTCCACGGAGCACGCCCGTGTCGTAATCGCCCGCGCGGAATGCAGGGACGATCTCCCCCTCGATGATGCGCTTGCAGAGGACATCCGGCAGCGCACCCTCCAGCCCGTAAGCCACTTGGATAAAGGCCCGGCGCGCTCCGGTGAAAACGAAGAGGACGGCCCCGTTGTTGCGCCCCTTCTGTCCCACACCCCACGATTGCGCGATGCGGAAGGTGTAGTCCTGCAACGCTGCGCCGGCGGGCAGTTGCGGATAAATCGCCACGAGGATTTGGTTGGAAGTCTGCTCCTCGAAACGGCGGAGGGTTTCGTCCAGACGCCGGACCGTGCCGGGCTTCAGTACTCCGGCTGCATCGGCGCAATAACCCGTGGGCTTGGTTGGGAGCGGGTCGGCCGCGCCAAAGGCAGCCGTGAGGACGGCCATCCATGCCCAGAGCAGAAGCAAGGCTGACACCCGCCGTCCGAGCATGGGGGAAGCAGATCCCAAGGCGCTCTTATTTTGCCGCAGGCGCAAAGTCGAACTTCACTTCGGGCGCCTTTTCCGCGCCGGGACTGGAGGTGAAGTAGGGCCGCGGTTGGAAGCCGAGGAAGCCGGCGTAAAGGCGCGCGGGCATGGAATTGATCTGGCGGTTGTAGCCGAGCACCGCCTCATTGAAGCGGCCGCGTTCCACCGCGATACGATTCTCGGTGCCCTCGAGCTGGACTTGGAGGTCACGGAAACCAGCACCTGCCTTGAGATCGGGATAACGCTCCACCACGACGAGCAGGCGGGAGAGCGAGGAGGAAAGGTGCTCCTGACTTTGTTGAAACTGGCGCAGCACCGCGGGATCACTGGGCGATGCATTCGGATCCACGCGCACGCTGGTCACCTGCTGGCGGGCTCTTGCCACCTCGGAAAGGGTGGACTTCTCAAAATTCGCCGCTCCCTCGGCGACCCGCACGAGGTTCGGAATCAGATCCGCGCGGCGCTGGTAGACGTTCTGCACATCAGCCCAGCTCTTATCCACCGCCTGCTGAAGGGCGTTGAGCTCGTTGTAGCTGCGGCTCCCACCCCAGAACACCAGACCGGCGAAAAGGACGATGGCTGCAAGAACTGCCAGAAGGGTTTTCATGATCGGGAGGGGAGGGTTGTTGCGAGCCGCAATCTCACCCCGCAAACGCGCAGCACGCAAGCGAAACGGCCACCCGTCTGCGGGAGATCGCCACCAGCCCTCACCCGACCCGACTCGAAAGAACCCGCTGTTCGACACGCCCCGTTTCCCTAAACTCACGCCCCCTTGAACCGCCGCAGCCTTCCCATCTTTGAACTCGAGGAGCCGATCGTTTCGCACCTCCAGAGCTGCCCCCGTCTCGTCCTGCAAGCTCCCACAGGATCGGGCAAATCCACCCAAGTGCCGCAGATCCTGCTGGACCACGGGCTCGCCGGCCGCGGGCAGATCGTCGTTCTCCAGCCCCGCAGGCTTGCCACGCGGATGCTGGCGGCGCGCGTCGCGCAGGAACGCGGCGTCCAACTCGGCTCGGAGGTGGGCTACCAGATCCGGCTCGACAACGTCTCCAGCCCGCAAACCCGGATCCGCTTTGTGACCGAGGGCGTCCTGCTGCGTCAGATGCTCGGCGACGAACGTCTCGGCGGCATCGGCGCGATCCTCTTTGACGAATTCCACGAGCGCCATCTCTACGGCGACATCACACTCGCCCGCGCACTCGACGTCCAGGAACGCCTCCGGCCGGACCTCCGCCTCGTCGTCATGTCCGCAACGCTCGAGACCGGGCACCTCGAAAAATACCTGCACCCCTGCGAGGTGCTCACCTCCGGCGGCCGCACGTTCCCGGTGAGCACCGAGTACTTGGAAAAGCCACCCGGCGATACGCCTCCGTGGGAGCTTGTGGCGGAGGAACTCGAACGCCTCGCACCGCAAACCGAAGGAGACGTGCTCGTGTTCATGCCAGGCGCATTCGAGATCCAGCGCACCATTCAGGCCATCGAACACTCCAAGGTCGGCCGCCAGTTCGTCCTCTTCCCGCTCCACGGCGAACTCCCGCCCGCGGCTCAGGACGCTGCTGTAGCGGCCTCCGATAAGCGCAAGGTGATCGTCTCCACCAACGTCGCAGAGACCTCGCTCACCATCGACGGCGTCCGTGTCGTCATCGACTCGGGCCTCGCCAAAATCGCCCGCTTCGATCCGTACCGCGGCATCAACACCCTGCTCGTGGAACGGATCAGCCGCGCCTCTGCCGACCAGCGTGCAGGGCGCGCGGGACGGACCGCCCCGGGCCGCTGTCTGCGGCTGTGGACCGACCGCGAACACTCCGACCGGCCCGCGCAAGAACTGCCCGAGGTCCGGCGCCTCGACCTCGCTGAGGTGGTGCTCAGCCTCAAGGCCAGCGGCGTGGAGGATGTCGCTAAATTCCGCTGGCTCGAACCGCCCGACGCGCGGGGATTGGATCGCGCGCAGACCCTGCTCGAGGATCTCGGCGCACTCGAACCCGCGGACGGCTCGCTCGCGATCACGCCAATCGGCCGGCGGATGCTGGCGTTCCCGACCCATCCCCGCTACGCGCGCATGCTGCTCGCCGCCGCCGAGCACGGCTGTGTGCGGGCCGTCGCGCTCGTCGCTGCACTCACGCAGGGCCGCAATCTGCTGCGCCGCAGCGAAGGCAGGCAGATGGAGGACGACCGGGAACGGCACCTCGGCGAGATCACGAACTCCGACTTCGCTCTTCTCATCCAAGCGCACCGCTTCGCGGAAGAGCAGCGATTCAACCCGCAGTCCTGCCGTTCCCTCGGCATCAACGCGGCCGCAGCGCGTGAAGCGGCGGCGCTCGCCGACCAGTTCATCCGGATCGCCAAGGACGAGGGACTCCCGCTGGAATCCGGTCCCGCCTCGGGTGAAGCCATCGCGAAGTGCGTCCTCGCGGGGTTCCCCGACCATGTGGCGGTGCGCACGGATGCGGGTACTCTGCGGTGCCAGATGGTGCACGGGCGGCGCGGCGTGCTGGCGCGCGAGAGCACTGTGAACCAAAGGCTGCTTGTCGCCTGCGAGGTGCGTGAGATGGAGATCCGCGGTGAACTGGAGACGCTGCTCAGCCTTGCCACGGGCCTCGAGGAACCCTGGTTGCGCGAGGTCTGTCCCGCTGCGTTTCGTGAAACACAGGAGGTCGCCTACGACTCCACCCAGCGCCGCGTGATCGCACGGCGCATCACCCGCTTCCGCGACCTCGTGCTGCGGTCGGAAGCCACGGACAAGGTGCCCTTGGAGGAGGCCGCGGTGCTGCTTGCACGCGAAGTCGAGGCCGGCACCTGCCCGCTCAAGCTCTGGGATAATTCCGTCGAGCAGTGGATCCTCCGGCTCAACCTCCTCGCGGAGTGGTATCCGGAATTCGAGCTGCCGCCGATTGGCGAAGCGGACCGCCGGCTTCTCGTAGAGCAGATCTGCCACGGCGCCATCGGCTACAAGGACCTGAAGGAGCGCCCCGTGTGGCCGGTGGTGAGGTCATGGCTCTCCGCAGGCCAGCAGCAGCTTCTCGATCAGTACGCTCCGGAACGCATCGCGCTCCCAAACGGTCGCAGCTTCAAGCTCAGCTACCAGAGCACCGGCGCCCCTGTGCTCGCCGCAAGGATTCAGGATCTGTACGGGGTGGACGGCGAAGTGCGGATCGCGGGTGGCCGCGTGGCGCTTGTCATCCATGTGCTGGCGCCCAGCCACCGCCCTCTTCAAGTCACGCAGAACCTCGCGAACTTCTGGAAGGAATCCTATCCGCGGATCAAGCAGGAGCTGCAGCGCAAGTATCCGAGGCACGAGTGGCGCTGAGTGGCTTGCATGGGGTCGATCGCGGCCTGCCGCGCGACTGCCGCCCTCGCAGCCGCGACTGACAAATGTCGCTCGACCATCCAGCGACCGCTCACGCACTCTGATTGAATGCAGGTGCCCCTCCTCGATCTCCGCCTCCAGAACCAGCCGCTCAAAGACCGCATCCTCGCCGGAATCGAGGCGGTCGTAGAATCCCAAGCCTTCATCCTCGGCCCGGTGGTGGAACGCCTCGAGAAGGCCGTCGCACAGTACTGCGGCGCGCCCCATGCTTTCGGCGTCTCCTCAGGCACGGACGCGGAACTGGTGCTGCTGATGGCGCTCGGGATCGGACCGGGCGACAAGGTGATCACCACGCCCTACACCTTCTTCGCGACGGCGGGCTGCATCTCCCGGGTCGGCGCGCGCCCGGTGTTCGTGGACATCGACCCGGCCACTTACAACATCTCCGTGCCCGCGCTCGAAGCGGCCCTCCAGCGCGAGGCTGGCGTGAAGGCGATCATCCCCGTCCATCTCTTCGGTTGCTGCGCGGACATGGAGCCCATCGTTGCACTCGGCCGCCGCTACGGGATTCCGGTGCTCGAGGACGCCGCACAGGCCCTTGGCGCCGAACATCCTCTCGGTGGTGCGGGCGCCATCAGCGAGGCGGGCTGGTTCTCATTCTATCCCACCAAAAACCTCGGTGCATTCGGCGACGCGGGGATGGTGGTGTGCAGGGACCCGGCGCTCGCAGCCCGCATCAAGGCGCTCCGCAACCACGGCATGGAGCCCCGCTACTTCCACCAGTGGATCGGCGGCAACTTCCGCATCGACGCCATCCAGGCCTCTGTCCTCGAGATCAAGCTGCTCTGCCTCGACGATTGGAGCGCAGGCCGCCGCGCACGCGCCGCATTCTACCGAGCCGAATTCGCGCGGCTTGGGCTGGACCGTCAGCTCGTGCTTCCGGTGGAGCCGTGGAGCAACAGCGGGCGGACGAACCACCACATTTACAATCAGTTCGTCGTACGCACCCCGCATCGCGATGCGCTGCGCGCCCACCTGCAGGCAGCGGGGATCGGCAGCGAAATTTACTACCCCCTCCCACTCCATCTTCAGGAATGCTTCAAGGACCTCGGTTATCGCGAGGGCGATTTCCCGGAATCCGAACGCGCCGCGAAAGAGAGCCTCGCCCTGCCCATCTTCCCGGAGCTGACCGAAGCACAGCAGCACCACGTGACATCGCAAATCGCGGTGTTCTTTTCGTCCCGATAAACCGGACGCCGCTCCGCTGAAGGGGCCGAGGGGAAAGGAGAGCCGTCCGCTACGGAACGATCTCGGTGCCGATGCCGGAGTTGGTGAAAATCTCCAGCAGCAGCGCGTGCGGGATGCGTCCGTCGATGAAGTGCACCTTTCGGACTCCTGCGGTGAGGGCTTGGAGGGCGGAGTTGACCTTGGGGATCATGCCTCCGCTGATGATGTCCTCGTCCATGAGTTGGTTGATCACATCGCGGTTGAGCGAAGGGATGAGGGACTCCTTGTCGGCGGGGTCGCGCATCACGCCCGGGACGTCGCTGAGGTAGATGAACTTCGCGGCCTGCAATCGGCCGGCGATGGTGCCCGCGGCGATGTCGGCGTTGATGTTGAGAACGGTCCCCTGTGCATCGCGCGCGAGGGGCGAGATCACCGGGACCTGCTCGGCGGCGACCAGGGATTGGATGGGCTCGAGGTCGATGTCGAGCACTTCGCCGACAAAGCCGAGGTCGATATCGCTCACCTTGCCTTCGGTCTGAAGCGGGAGCTTCCTGCCGCGCAGGATGGTCTTGCCCGGGACCCCCACGGCGCGTCCGCCGAGTGCGTTGAGTTGCGAGACAATGCCGGGGTTGATGGACCCATCGAGTTCTTCTTCGACAATGCGGATGGCCTGTTCGTCGGTGACGCGCAGCCCGTTCACGAAACGCGCCTTCATCCCCGCATCGCGCATCCTCGCCGTGATGGACTTGCCACCCCCGTGCACCAGCACCGGATTGATCCCCACAGCTTCCAGGAAAACCACGTCGCGCAGGAAGCGCGCCACCACGTCCTCATCCTCCATCGCGCTGCCGCCGTACTTGATGACGAAGAGCTGGCCGCGGAATTTCTGGATGAAAGGCAGCGCCTCGATGAGGGCTTCGGCGCGACGGCTGGAAGGCGGGGGCATGGGGTGCAAGAAGAACTGCGGAATCTTGGGATTGGGGATGGAAAATGAACGGTAAAACCGGCGACCGCATGGTGCAGCGGAGCGCCGTGGACGTCTGCTTACTCGCCCATGTTGAGCTTCACATACTCCATGCTCAGGTCGGTCGTGTAGACCACGTACTCGGAGGACCCGCGGTGGAGGTCGACGGTGACGGCGAACCGGGGCGCCGCGACCACCTGGCGCAGCTTCTCCATCGGCGTGGTGCTCACCACCCCGCCCTTCACGGCACAGGCGCCGTCGTAATAAATGTCGGTGAGCTCCTCCCGCATCTTGATCCCGCTGTAGCCCAGCGCGTCCATGATGCGCCCCCAGTTCGGGTCGCAGCCGAACCATGCACATTTCACCAGCGTGGACTTGGCGATCGCCTCGGCCCCGCGGCGCGCATCGCTGAAGGACGCCGCCCCGTTGACCCGGACCTCCACAAACTTCGTGACCCCCTCCCCATCGAGCACGATCTGCATGGCAAGATCGCGGGTGACGTGGTCGAGCGCGGCTTGGAACTTCTCAAAATCCCCGCTGTCCAGCTTGAGCGGCCTGTTCCCGGCGAGGCCGTTGGCCAGCATGAGCACGGTGTCGTTGGTGCTCATGTCGCCATCAATGGTGATCCGGTTGAAGGACTGCTCCACCGAGACGGACACCGCCTTTTGCAGGAGCTCCTTGCTGATGGCCGCGTCCGTGGTGAGGAAGCACAGCATGGTGGCCATGTTCGGGTCGATCATCCCGGCGCCCTTGGCGATGCCGCCGATGCGCACCGTCTCCCCGCCGATCACCAACTCCACCGCCGCCGACTTCGGCCGGGTGTCGCTGGTCATGATCGCCTTTGCCGCAGCCTCGCTGCCGTCCGCGCGGAGATGACTTGGGATGAGCGCGATGCCGGCCTCCACCTTCTCCATCGGCATGGGCACGCCGATCCGGCCCGTGGAGCAGACCAGCACCTGCCGATCCTTGATCCCGAGCGCCTGTGCGGCGGCCTTGGTCATGCGCTTGGCGCTCTCCAGACCGCCCACGCCCGTGCACGCATTCGCATTGCCCGCGTTCGCCACGATCGCACGCACGTCGGGCGAACGGAGGTTCACCGCCGAAACCCGCACAGGCGCGGCCTTGACTCTGTTCGTGGTGAAGGTGCCAGCCGCCACCGTCGGCTGCGGGGAATAGACTGTCGCAAGATCCGGCCGGTCCACGTTCGTGGGTTTGATCCCGCAATAAACGCTGCCCGCCAGAAAGCCTTTGGGAGCAGTAACACCACCGGAAATTTCAGAATAAGACATGGATCGGATACGGGCTGGAGGATCAGGGAAACCTATTGTCCCCATGGAAAACCAGAAAAGTTTGCGGAGAAAACGCAGCCGGGTCGCGGCAGCAGCTAGAGGAGCCCGTCTGTCTCAGGCCAGCCGCAGAGCAGGTTCAACGACTGCACCGCCTGCCCAGCAGCCCCCTTGATCAGGTTGTCCTCCGCGGAAAAGAGGAGGAGTCGTCCGGTGCGCGGGTCCATCCTCCATGCGATGTCGCAGAAGTTGGTGCCGGTGACGTGCTTGGTGTCCACGAAACCGGACGAGCCAATGAGCCGCACAAACGGCTCGTGCGCGTAGGCGTCCCGCAAGGCCTCCGCCACCTGCGCCTCCCCCACCCCGGCCGCCGGCTGGGCATAAATCGTCGTGTGAATCCCGCGCGTCACCGGAATGAGATGGGGTGTGAAATTGACCCGCACGGTCGCGCCCCACGCGATGCTGAGTTCCTGCTCGATCTCGGCGAGATGTCGGTGGTTCGGGGCTCCGTAGGCGCGCACGCTCTCGTTGCACTCGGCGTACAGGTAATCGAGCTTCGCATTGCGTCCCGCTCCGCTCACGCCGCTCATACTGGCGATGTCGATGTTCCCAGGGACGATCAGCCGCCTGCGCAGCAGCGGGATCAGCGGCAGCAGGATGCTCGTGGGATAGCAGCCCGGCGACGCCACCAACTGCGCCCCGCGGATTTGATCCCGGTACACCTCGGGCAAGCCGTAGACGCTCAATTGCGCCAGCTCCGGCGCGTGCGGAGGTTCACCATAAAACGCCTCGTACACCGCAGGGTCCTTGATGCGGAAGTCCGCGCTCAGATCGATCACGCGCAGACCCGCCGCCACCAAAGGCGATGCGAACTCCGCCGCCACCCCATGGGGAAGGGCCAGAAGCACCACGCCCGCCCCGCTGCCCACGATGGCCTCCACGGTGGAATCAACAAATGGCAACGATGCACCGGGATAACCCCCAAATCGCGGAAACACCGCATCCAAGCGCTTGCCCGCATGCTGCCGGGAACTCACCGCAGCGAGTTGCGCATGCGGATGGCGAAGCAGGATGCGAACGAGTTCCTCACCGGAATAACCACTGGCGCCGATGACGGCGACTTTCTGTGCATTCATGGGGTGCGCACTGTAGGGGGTGAACCCCCGGTCGCAAAGCCCGCCTTGCACTGTGCCATTTCAGCCCTCCGCGCTTGCGCGAGGACCCTGCCCGCGAATCCCGTCGACCTCCGTAAGGAAGGATTCAGCGGCTGGCCACGCTCGGAGCGACAAACCCGGTGCCGCTCGTCTTGGGAGCCGCTCCGACCACGCTGCCCGAGACGACGGAGTTGCCCGAGACCAGCGTGCTGGTCGTGCTGAGGAGCGTGCCCGTGAGCTTGGAAGTACCCGTGATACTGGGAGCGCCGGACCCCACATAGTTGTAAAGCACGTTGCCCTGCATCACCCCCTGCAAAGCGATACGAGCAGAGTTCAACGAAAAATTACGCTTCACGTTGATGATGAACACAGCGTTCGGGTTCGTGCTCTTGAGGGTGAGCACCACATCCTTGCTGAGAACCAAATCCGTCAGGTTGAGAACCACAACCGAGTTGAGCTTGCCGTCGATGGTCTGGCTGCGCGTCAGACTCAGAGTCGAGGGATATCCCACGGTCGGAGTGATCGCCGTGAGCTTCGTCTTTGCCGCGGTCGGATTCGTCAGGTCGATTGTTTTCCCGCTCAGGTAAGTCTCCAGCGCCCCCGCCCACGCAGAGGCTCCCGAAGAAACAAAGACGCACACTATCGCAAGAACCGAGAGACGCAGGGAAACGAGCTTCAGAGGAGATTTCATACGTACAGGTCTTTAAACTACCCCGTGCAGGCTCGAATTTGAAGCCAATTCCTCAGCTTCCCCACGAAAACCGGGGAGCCGCCCGAGGGTGGATTTTCCTTTGCCCCACCCCATGGCACAAGTATCCCGTTTGCTCCCGGCAGAAACACCCCGCCCATGCAGCCCCCTCCTGAGAAAAACCATCCGACGCTGCGCTGGCCGGGGATCACCGCGATCGGTCTGCTGGCCATCGCCCTCGGGGGATCCACCACCCCAGGCCCCATCGGCCTGCTGTGGATTCTCATGGGATTGCTGATGGCAGTGGCCCCGCCGCAGAACCTCCCCCATCGGTTCGCCCTCACCGCAGCGGGCATCGTCCTTGCACTCGCCGCCGTTCCCCTCCTGCCTCCCCTTTTGGGCGAACCTGCATGGCACGAGACGCTCCGCAATCTGGGACTCGCCCACCGGGACTCCCTTTCGCCGCAATCGGCGCTCTCGTTGGAGGCCCTGCTGATGCTGGCCAGCGGACTGCTCTGGGCGCTTTTCATCCTCGCCCAACCCTGCCCCACTGGGGAACGGAGGCGCGCCCTCCAGCTCCACGCAGCAGGAGTCGCAGCACTTGCCGCCATCGCCATCGCAAGCCGGTTCTCCGGCATTTCCGTGCCCCTTTGGCCCACCGACGTCTTCGGTTTCTTCCCCAACCGCAATCAAAGCGCCCAAGTGATCGCGCTCTCCGGCATCCTCGTCCTCGGGATGGCCGCATGGGCGGCCGTGCGGACTGAGACCCCTCCCCCCCCATCCGACCCCGAGGCCTCGCCCAACCAACCAGTCCCTCCGCGCCGTCTGCCCGGACAGCTCCCGCCTCCCGGGCCCTTCGTCAACCGCCGCCCTGGTCTCTGGATGGGGCTGCTTTCGCTTCCCGTGCTGCTCACCGCGCTGATCGTGTGTGGCTCGCGAGCGGGCATCGGCTTGTTCTTCATCGGAGGCATTGCCATCACGCTCTGTGGACTGCGCCTCTTTTCCTCCGCGAAGGCCGCGGCGATCAGCACGGCGGCACTGCTACTCCTGATGGGCAGCTTCCTCCTGCTCGGGGGCCAGACGCTTGGCCGCTTCCAACAGAGCTTGGAGTCCGGAGGAGAACTCCGCATGGGGATCCAAGCCGATGCATTAAGCCTCTCCTTGCAGAATCCTCTCACCGGAACGGGCCTTGCGAACTTCGCCCCGGCTTTCGCTCTGCAACGCGAAAAGTCGGTCCGACAGAATCAGGTGATCCATCCGGAGAGCGACTGGCTCTGGGCAGCGGTGGAACTGGGATGGCCCTGCGCTCTGCTGCTGGCGGCCGCCGCACTCTGGTGGCTGCGAAGCTGCTTCCCCTTCATCCCGGGGACCGACCCCTTGCTGCGCGCCACCACGGCCATCGCAGCCGCCGCCTTTCTGCTCCACGGACTCGTCGACGTGTCGGGACACCGCTTCGGCTCCCTGCTCCCGGCGCTCCTCCTCTTCGGCCTCGCTGCGGATCCGCGAAAGACCACCCCGGCAACCCACTGGGCAAGGGATCTGTGGCGCACTGCGGGCATCCTTCTCGCCATCATCGGCGGACTGGTGCTCTCAGAATGGGTTGCCGCATCCACCACACCATCGCCCGATCCAGTGCCCAAAAGCCTGCCATGGGCCCTGCCCTCGCAAAGCCTCGCAAGAATCCGCGCAGCCCTTGTGGACGCCACACGCGAGGATGACTACGAGCGCATCGTATCGCTCGCGGATGCAGGGCTGGAGATCGCCCCGCTGGACTGGGAGCTCCGCTTCCGGCGCGCCTGCGCAAGTGTCCAGACACTTAAGAACCCCGAAGCCGCCGCGAAAGACTTCGCCCTCCTGCGCAAGCTGCAGCCCCGCTGGGTCAATATCTGCAGAGAAGAGGGACGGCTCTGGGCTGTGGTGGGAGACCTACCCCGGGCTCTGGACGCATGGCAGGAAGCGCTCCGGAGGGTGCCCGGATCGGAGCTCTCAGCATCCCACCTCTTCCACGACATCCTGCAAGAGGCCGATGGAAGGAACGAGCTCCTCCTGCCCCTGCGCGCCATGGCGGGCGCGGACAGGGGTATGCTCCTCCAATGGATGGGGTTCGCAACGCCCCTGCTTCTCCAAGAGGAAACCGCGCGTCTGCTGGCGGCGGATCCGGCGTTGCGAACCTTTTCCTCCGAGCAACGCGCGGCCCTCTTCATCCTCTGGCGTGCCCGCGGAAACCAAGAGACCATGGTGAAACTTTTCGTGGATCAGCCCCAGTTACTTCAGGAGGGCTGGCGCCCCATGGCCCAAGCGGCCGCGGAGCGTGGTGCCTTCGAGGATGCCTGCCAGTTGGCGCGCAGATTCACGCCCCGCCCCCAAATGCCCGCGATTGCGAGCAGAGAATCCTTTTCGCAGCTGGAGGCCCGGTTCGCCCGAAATCCCACGGACCTGCTCGTCGGCCTCCCGCTGGCACAGGCACAACGGCAGTCGGGGCGCGTGGCCGAAGCGCTCGTAACGGTGCAGGCCCTGCGCAAGCCCGCCAACGCACCCGCCTACCTCGCTTACATGGAGGCGGAGCTCCACACCCAACTGCTCCACTGGGAGCAGGCGTGGCAGGCATGGCAGAGCGTCCGTTAAACGCGCGAAAAACTGCGGAGACTACCCTTCGAAGCCCCCGAGCGTGAACGCGCCCTTGATAAGGTTGTTCCCCCCGGAGAGCCGATCCTGAATGCTGTTCTTCGTATCCGTGCCATCACCCCCATTCGCCGTCAGCCCGAGAAGGAAGCTCACCTGATTATTCCGGTACTTGACCGCAGTAGAAACCGGATCGGTGGAGTCGATGCCATCACCGATCTCAAGCCTGTCATCGCCCGCGCCAAGCAGGATCGTGGCCAGCTTGGTAACGGTGGAAATCCCGTAGTGCCCCAAGGTTTCTATCTTCACCACATCATTCCCGTCACCGGTGTTGATGGTAAGAAGCCCCTTAGCCAGAAGATTGTCGATCGTCACCGTGCTCGCCGCTGCGCCGAAGGTCGCCACCAAGTCGCCGCCCACCGAGACGAAGGCCATGTCCAGCGTCTCATCGGGCCCCCCTGCCACTGAGTTGCTCGTCACCGCCAGCCCAGCGGTGAAAATGAGGCCGTCGGCCACCGTGCCGGTGAACGCTGCATTACCGCTCCTGCCCTTGAGCACGACATCCTGGACGCCTCCATCCCCGGAATTAGTCGCCCCAAGGTTAATGGACGAGGCCTTGGCAACCGTGCCGTCAGCGATCAACTGGAAGTGGTCGGCGCCGTTCGCGGAAGCCACAGTGATAGCGCCCAGCACCGAAAGTTTGGCGGAAACGACGTCCACTGAGAGGCCGGCGTCGATGCCGGTGCTGGCCAAATTGCCCTTCAGGGTCAGCTTGGTGGAGTCGATGTTGATGGACCCGACAACAGACGTGGCGGTCCCACTCTTCAGGAGCACCGAATCACCCGCCACCTTGCCAAGCCCCACCGTTACGTCGGTACTCGTGATGGACATGGACATTACTGCCGCCCCGGTGCTTCCAATCATTTCAATCGAACCTGCAGCCACAACGAGATCCGCCCCCACAGAAAGCGTGTCCCCTGCATTGGCTGTGCTACTCGCCGAGTAGGCAATAGACCGAGTCGAGCCGCCATCGGCGGTGGCCGTCGACGCACCGAGAGTCAGGCTGGCGCCAAGAAGAGTCGCATTGTTGAGACCATCGCCCCCGGTGAATGCAACACCGCCGAGCAGTACGGACTTGTTGGCGTCCAGAGTCAGGGAGTCGTCACCGGTGCCCCCAGTGTAGGTGAGCGAGTTACCCTTCTCCAAAACCACGGCGCTCTTACCGAGCTTCAACGACGAACCTTCAAAAGAAACTGCGTTGTCCCCATTACCCCCGTTGAACGCAACGGACAATAAGTCCGCCGCGGTGGCCGTGGACTCGAAGGTGTCGGAACCCGCCCCCCCCGTGTAATTAACCGCCAGCGCCTTGACGTTGGTTCCATCGATCAGGAGCGCATTATCTCCGCCCGCAGTACTGCTAAACGTCACCGCCCCCGCCAGAGTAGAAACGGAACGATCGGCGCCGATCGTCACAGTGTCCGCGTCAGCTCCCCCAGTGAAAGCCACCGAATTTCCGGCTGTGTTCTTTCCCAGTTTGAGCACATCACCGGTCAGCGCGAGTACGTTGTTACCATTCCCGGCATTGGAGATGTTAATCACGCCCGCGGTCGTCACGGACAGGGCGGTGACCTGCACGTTATCGGTCCCGCTCCCCCCGCTGTAGGAAATCGAATCACCGGCCGTCGACCCGAGCGCCACCACAGCAGTCGTCGCCGAACCGAGCGTAAGCACGCCGCCGGTCATGGTCACGCTGTTCGTCCCGTCGCCCATCACGCAGGACACGGCACCCGCCAGCGTGGAAGCGGAGCGCGCGGAGCCGACCGTCACGTCGTCCGTGTCCGCTCCACCGCTGAAAATCACCGATCTCCCGCCTGTGTTCTTGCCCAGCTTAATCACACCACCGGCAAGCGAGAGCTTGTTTTGACCCGCCCCGGCCGCGGAAACATTGATCGCACCGGTCGTCGTCACCGCGGGAGCACTGAGAACCACCGTATCGATGCCGTCCCCACCAGCGTAGGAGACTGAATCACCAGTCGCTGCCGCAACCCCCAGCGTGAGCGCATCCCCAGACATTTGCATGCTGTTGTTGCCCTGTCCCATCGAACAGAATATCGACCCCGCAAACTTCGCGCCCCCGCGGGCAGCCAGATCCAAGCTGTCGGCCCCGGAGCCTCCTTCGAAGGTGATGGAGTGGTCCTTGAACCGCAGGTCGGTGGAAACTGACTTTCCAATGCTGATGCTGGTCGCGGACAGGTTGACCGAGTTCAACCCGTCGCCGCCGATGAAGGCAAGGTCCTGAGTGAGCGTGAAGTTCTGCCCTTGGATACTCAGTTTGTCCGTGCCATCGCCGCCAGTGACTGCCAGCGACCCCATCGCTGTGGTCGCAGCCTTGATTTCCATCCGGACCCCATTAGCGCCGCAATCCACCTGCAGCTTGCCCGTGACCGTCAGACCCAGTCCGCCGAATGCAAGCTCCTGAGCGGGCCGGTCCTCACCGGTGCCCTCGTCAAGCGACGACGTTCCCGCGCCAAAGCTCACGGACACATTGCCTGCGACTGAGATGTCGTCCGCCGACAGCTTGTCGTCACCATTGCCACCAACAAAGGTCAGACTCTTGAGCGCTTTCAGTCCAATCAGACGAAACTCATCATCCCCGGTGCCGCCGTTGATGATCAGCCCTGTAAGCGCGCCCTTGAAGTCGAGGTACCCCGCACCCGCACCCGCGCCGAAGCGCACCGAGGAATCCGCGTCCACACTCACCCGGAAGTTATCCTTGCTCACCTGCACCACATCCGCCTGAACACTTCCGTCACTCGTCAGAGTGAGAAGTCCGGCTGTGGTGAAAGTCGCGGTGACGACGGCCGGCGCGATCCGACTTTCAAGAGGCTCGACGGGGGAGGAAATGCGGGCGCGTTTCATAGGATGAAAATACATGGCTGTGAGTTTTCTGGGGGGCGGATTGGGGAACAGAGCATGCGCCCTCGCAAGGCGCGTTTGTTGGGGGGGTGGGGGCAACTGGGGGGGCCGACCGCCGCCTCACCCAGCACCCCCCATCCTGCCCTGCCAGCAGCCTGGAGGCAAGCCGCTTGTGCGCTTCCACGCTACGCCCTTGCGCTGTTAGTGGCCGGCGGTCTTCCCTGCAGAGCCCTTCGCCACGGACTTCAACCCGGCAAGATGCGCCACCACATCCCGCAACTCCGAGGCCTTCAGAATCCCGAGCATTGGGGGCATCAGTGACATCACAGGTGCCCGCGAGGCAATATCCGCCACCGGCACCTTCTGCTCGGAACCGTCCGGGAGCCGCAGCAGCAGCTCGCCCGCGTCCTCCTTCATCAGCGTGCCCCCGAGCACGGTCCCGTTGCTTAGCGTGATGCTCGCAATGCCAAAGCCCGGAGCGATCCGGGCCGACGGACTCACCAGCGACTCCACCAGATAAGCGCGGTCCTTCTCCAAGCCGATCGCTCGCAGATTCGGCCCCACGCTGCTCCCCGTGTCCCCGACGGAATGACACGCCAGACAGTTCGCTCCCAAATGGTTGAGTACCAGCTCCCTGCCGCGAGCGGCATCCCCGCCCTCCGCCAACTCCGCATGCGCAACTCCGTCGGCCGACTGCGAATAATTCCGGGCCAAAGCCGCGAGTTTCGGCTGCGCTGCTGCGCGTGCACCGAGGGCCTCGAGCACGTCGAGGCGGATCGAAGCAGCGCACTTTCCGGCCACCAGATCCTCGCCAAGCCGCTCCAAGACAATGTCGCAGGCCGCATCGCCCGCGAGCGCGAGCTGGGCCACACAGTGCTGCTTCTGCGCCACACCGCCCTTCGAAAGAATGCCCGCCGCAACCTCGGCGAGCCGTCCTGGCTGACCAGGAAGCAGCGCCTCCAACGCCACCATCTGCAACTCGGCGGGGGCCTTGTCGCCAAGCGCAAGCTGCAGAGTCTCCTCCCAAAGCCCACTGGAACGGTGCTCGGCAGCCATCATGCGGAAGGCTTCCGCACGCACCTTCCCGGCCGCACCGCTGTCCGCCACAATGCCGGCCGCCTGCTCCGGACGCGCCTTCAGTCCATGCACAAGCATCAGCTCGATGGCCCCCTGCTTGAGCCCGGGCTCGGTAAGCGCCAGCAACGCGTCCAGCTTCGGCCCGAGCACCCCAGCGATATCCCCCGTGGAAATCTGGCGTGCGTAACCATCCACCCGATCCTGCCGCGGCGGCTGCTTCCATGCGGCGAGGCTGGCGAGCGCCTCCGACCGGCTCTCTTCCGCAAGCGCTGGATCCAGCACCAGCCCCAGCAAGACCTGTGCACGCTCCGGCGTGCCAATCCGCAGCGCCGCATTGATCGCACGGCGCATCGTCATCGTGTCCGAGGGCCTCGCGTCGGCCAGGTGCGCGAGATCCTTCAACGCCTCGGGAATGCCCGGCCCGTCATGAATCGCGCGCGCCGCCTCCGCGACCAGCGCAGGATCGGGATCGTTGAGAAAGCCGGCCACCATGGGAGATGCCTGCCTGCGCAACGCCAGAAGGCTGGCCGCCCGCGCCGCCCGCACCGACTGCGTGCGGCTCTTTGCCAACTCCTCACTGGAAGCACATCCCGCCAGTCCCGTCACCACCGCGTGACGGAGCGCCGGATCAGCAAAATCCTTCTCCGCCATGCTCATCAGAGCAGGCATGGCCGCGGAAACCTTCAGCCGGCCGAGGGCGAGCGCCCCCTGCATCCGCGCACGCGGCGAGGCATCCGACAGCAGCGCAATCAGCTTGGAAGCCTGTTCGGGTGTCGCCGCGGATTCCCCAAGAATACGCGCCGTCTGTGCCCGGACTTCGGGATCCTTGTCGGAAAGAAGGCCGAGCACGTCCCCGACCGGAGCCGCCTCCCGGCGCAACAACTGTCCGTAACCCCAGATCCCGTGGATGCGCGCGAGCAGCGGAGCCTTGGAATTGCGCGCGATCGCCAGCAGGGGTTTGTATTCACCGCGCTTGGCGAGTTCGAACTGTGCGCCCTGCCGCACCCGCTGATCCCGGTGCGAGAGATGCGCGGAGAGCTCCTTGGACGCGAGCTTTGCAAAGCCCGCCTGCAAAAGCGTCCCCGTCTGCTTGCGCACCGCGGCGTCCGCGCCGGCCGGCGTGTCCATGCGCCACACGGCGCCGAGGCCGTCGGTCGGATAGCCCCCCATCCAGTCGGCAATAAAGAGCGATCCATCCGGATGCCATGCGAGGCCGATCCCCATGAGGCCTGAATGCAATGCCTCCACCGTGCTCCGCTGAAACGCCGCACCGTTGCGCTGAAGCTGAAACCCCTGCATGACGCCCCCCGGAAATTCATTGAGGAAAAAGAACCCGCGCTGCGCAGGCCCGAGTGCGGTGCCTGGATCGTGCTTGAAGCCCGCGGGCCCGTTGCCCGAATACGCGAGCGGAGGGAGAAGGTAGAGAGGCTGCCCCTCTTGGGATGTTTCCCAGAGCTTCTCCAGCACCCATGGCGTGCGCGCGCCGAGATACTGGTAATTGCAACGCCAGCCGCTGTCGCTGCCCTCCACCACAAAGGCGAGGCGTTCCTTCTCCCCCTTGAAGTCGGCATCGTTGTCCACCGCGATCAGATCCCCGAAGTCGTCGAATGCCGGCTCCTGCGGGTTGCGCAGCCCATGGGCGAAGACCTCGAAGTGGGAGCCGTCCGGTTCCACACGCAAAATGCAGCCTTCGTTCGGATGAAAGAAATGCCGCCCTTCGCGCGATGTGACATTCACCCCCTTGTCGCCAATCGACCAGTAGATGCGCCCGTCCGGCCCGACACTCAGCCCGTGCATGTCGTGCCCGGCGTAGGCGATGTGAATCCCGAAGCCGTGCGCGACCACCTCCCTCACATCAGCCACGCCGTCATCGTCGGTGTCCTTGAGTCGCCAGAGATCGGGGGCGATGGTCGCGTACACCCAGCCATCGTGGCAGAGGACGCCGGCCGCGATCCCCGTCACCTCCGTGTTGAAGCCCTCGGCAAAGACCGTGATCTTGTCGGCCACCCCGTCGCCATCCGTGTCGCGCAGTTGGTAGATGCGCTCGGTGAAGGCCGTCAGATCCTTCCAGTCGATCGAGCCGTCGCCGTTGTGGTCTTTGATCGAGCCCAGCGGCAGGCGCAGTTTTCCGGGCGCCAGTTGCTCGTGATAGAAAGCCGCCTTCTCCTCCACGCTCGTGAGTGAGACATCGTCCGGGATCCACTTTGGGTATTCGCGGATATCCAGATCGGCCACCTTGCGCCGCGTGGTGGTAGTGACGTAGACGCGCCCCTGCGGATCCACGCTGCACGCCACGGGATCCGGCACATTCAGGCTCCCGGACCACTTCTCAAACGTCAGCCCCTGCGCGGCCCCCTGCGCCTTTCCCACCGCAGCAGCCGGCTTCTTTGGCGCTTCTGCGGCGGGCGCGGCAAGCGGCAGCAATGCGCCGGTCAGCACTAGCAGCGTGGTTTTATGAAAAGCGGACCTGCACGTCTTTTGAGAGTTCATGGGAAGGGGTGGCACAGCCTACCCGCTCACGGAGCGGGCGATGGATGCAAAACTCGGCGGAGCGACACCACACCGGGCTGCATCGGTGAGGATCGCATTACCGCCAGCGATTAAAGCTCCTTGAGGCGAAGATTGCGCCAGCGGATTTCCTCGCCCGGCTCCTTCTTGCCAATGCCATGGACCTGCAGTCCGATGATCCCGCGCAGGGTGAGCCCGTCCTTCAGGTCGGCAGCCTTGACCCCGTTGATCCACGTGACGATGTGATCGCCCTGGCACTCGATGCGCGCAGCGTTCCAATCCCCCTGCTTGAAAGCCTTGCGGGCCGCCTCGTTGTTCTTCAGGTCGAAGAGCCACGCGCGGCGCGCCTCGTCATACACGCCCGCCGTGTAAGCGCGCGCAGAGGGGTCGATCTCGTACTGGTACCCAAAGACGCGGTCGGCGGGAATCTTGCGGTTCTTGCCCTCTCCAGCCGGCACCTCGGTCTCCTTGTCGAAGAACTCGCTCCGGAACTGGACCCCGGAGTTCATGCTGGGCGCGACCTTGAATTCGAACTCGAGCACGAAGTCCCCGTAGCTCTTCTTCGAGCAGAGGAATGAGTTGCCCGTGTTGGACACGGTCTTGCCGACGATCGCCCCGTCCTCCACCCGGTACTCAGCCTTGCCGCTGTGCTGTTCCCAGCCCTCGAGGTCGCGTCCGTTGAAGAGCGGAACAAAGTCGGCGGCATGGAGGGTGGCGGCAAGGGCCACAAAGCTCAGGGAAAGGAGGGAGGGAATCGGTTTCATGGGCGGCCGAACGTTATCGGCGGCGTGCACGTCAACGCAATCTCGCACTGGCCCGCAGCCTCCGAGCCCGACGCTTAAGCTCCTGCCCGCAGCTGGTCTTCAAGTTCGGCGACGAGCGCAAGGCGACGGTGCTCAAGACCGAGTTGCCTCGCTGCTCCGGAGAGGAAGGTCACGGAGTTGAGGAATCCGAGGCGCTGCTTCACGGTGAGATTGGCGGTGGGGAGGTTCCACTCTTGGGAGAGCAGCTTGCTGAGCTCCTCGTTGTACTCGGTGGTGAAGCAGGAGAAGAGAATGTCCGCCTCAGTGAGCACAATGCACTGGGTGGCCTCGCAGAACGCGGCGCTCTCCGGCGGAAGACTCCGGGTTTCGAGATAATTCGAACGCGCAAAGGGGACGCCGTTCACGAAGTCGGTGGCCATCAGCATCTGACGGAAGCGGTGGAGCTCCGCCTCGTTCCAACCACACTCAGTGAGAATGGGGGCGGCAATGTGGAAGGAGAGAGTCTCGATCTCAAAGGGGGAGGTGTTGTTGTGGCCAGGATGACCAAGATCGTGCCCGGCAGCGGCGACCACGATCTCTGCGATCAGGAACTCGGGGAGACGCTCGCGCTTTCCAAGAATGAAGGCCGCCATGACCACCTCGGCGATGTGGTACTGGTTGTGGTAGGAGGGCTGATCGGCACCGGTTTCATCGACTTTCTGGGCGATGCACAAGCCGCCGCGGACAAGGTGGGCGTGGCTTTCCGGAAGGTTGAGTTTTTCGAGGAGAGAGCCAACGACTTGAGAAAGCTTGGCGTTGCGGAAGCGGAGGCCGCGGACTTCATCGCCGAAGATATCGACAAGGACCCGTGGCATCGACTGAGCCGCTGGATCCATGGCGGGGATGCTCCGCGCGGTACGGTCGAGCGACTGGATGCTTTTCGTGAGGTCGTGCAGGTCGAGCCTGCAGGTCCGAGACATGTCGAAGTCGTCGTTCATGGCGGAGGGGGCTGGATTGCGGGCGGCGGGGAGAAGCCGCGGCGCACATGCTAGGGGCGCGGATTGAGAGGTCAAACAATCCCTTCCGGTGCGCCAGTTGTTGGAGGTTCCAAGGCAGCAGGAGGTTCGGGGAGCGTTTGCAGGTAAAGCTCCTCAAGCTTTGTGCGTGCCCACGGGGTTTTCCGCAGGAACTTGAGGCTGGATTTGAGGCTCGGCTCAAAGAGGAAACAGCGGACAACGATCCGTTCGCCCAGCCACTCCCAGCCGTGCTCTTCCACCATTGTGGCAAGAATGGTTTCGAGCGTGACACCGTGCAAAGGATCGTTGGGATGAGGCCGGTTCATGAGTGCGTGGACGCGCGGGCGGCGCGGAAATCACGGGATGGAGACCTTACGGGAGGCATCCCTCCGGGCCAAGGGAAACGAAGGCGCACGGACCGCATCGGGCCCCCTGTTTTTGTCCGTGTGCGTGACTCCGAGAGGCGGGCGGGAGAGCCGAAACTCATTTGCCAGTACGGCAGAGCGTGCGGCAGGCTGGACGGTATGCCCTCTCAGGATGGAGAGAGCTCCACCCCCCCTGACATGAAAATCCCCCTCCTCTCCCTCGTCGCCGTTTTCTCCAGCGCAGCCTTTCTCTCCGGAGCCGAACTGCGCCTGGGCATCATCGGAACGGACACGTCGCATGTGGTTGCCTTCACGAAGCTGCTCAATCATCCGGAGGCGCCCGGGCATGTCGCGGGCGCACGGGTGGTGGCGGTGGTGAAAGCACACAGCGACGATATTCCGTCGAGCTTCGAAAGGGCGGCCGGCTTCGAGGCCACGCTGGAAAAGGAGGGGGTGCGTTTTTATGAAACGATCCCCGCGTTGTGCGCGCAGGTGGATGGCGTGCTCGTCGAGAGCGTGGACGGCCGGCCGCATCTGGAGCAGGCGCGTCAGGTCATCGCCGCGGGCAAACCCCTTTTCGTGGACAAGCCCATCGGCGGGACGCTGCGCGATGCGGTGGAGATTTTCCGACTGGCGCGTGCGGCAGGAGTGCCGGTGTTCACTTCCTCTGCATACCGGTTTTACGACAGCCTTGTGGAGCTTCGTAAAACGGAGATCGGAGAGGTGCGCAGCGCGATTTCCTACGGCCCAGCCTCGCTGGAACCGCATCATCCCGACCTCTTCTGGTACGGGGTGCACCCCACCGAGGCACTGTTCACCGTGATGGGGCGCGGGTGCGAGACGGTGATGCGCACTACCACGCAGGACACGGATGTGGTGGTCGGGACGTGGAAGGGCGGGCGCGTCGGCGTCCTCCACGCAGTGCGCACCAAACCGCAGCCGCACCGGGTGCTGCTGTTCGGCAGCAACGGCTTTGCGGAACAGAAGGCGGGAGGCGACAGCTACGCGCCACTGCTCGGGCAGATCGTGCAGTTCTTCCAAAGCGGCGTCGCGCCCGTGAGCCCGGCGGAGACGATCGAGATGTTTGGCTTCATGGAGGCTGCCGACGAAAGCAAGCGGCGCGGCGGAGCGCCCGTGGGCGTGGGCGAAGTGCTGGCCGCGGCGGGTTACACCGCAGAATAGCCGGGGAGACCGCTTCAGTGGCTGCGCTCCGCGCGGACGGCCGGCGCGTGCTCATTCACCACCGCCGCCCGCTGACTGAGAAGGTCGCGGATTTCCTTCAAAAGCGCGACCTCCGGCTTGTCGATGACCGTGAGCTTGATGGCTTCAGAGCGGCGGAAGGCGTTGACGCCCTTGATGAGGGCGAAGATGCAGCCCGCCATAATAAGGAAGTTGAGCGAGACGGTGAGGAAGTTGCCCCATGCGATCACGGGACCAAGCTTGCGGGCATCTGCGAGGGAGATTCCGGCGGGGATCTTTTCAGAGAGCGGGAGGTAGAGGTTGGAGAAGTCGAGGTCCCCAAGGATTTTCCCGAGGGGAGGCATGACGATGTCCTCCACGAGAGACGTGACGATCTTGCTGAACGCGGCGCCTGTGACCACGCCGACTGCAAGGTCGACGACATTGCCCCGGTTAATGAACTCGCGGAACTCGCGCAGGATGCTCAACGGCTTTGCGACGATGGGATGCGATGCGGGTGAAACTTCAGAGGACACGGTCGGTGGAGGTGCGGTGGCGGGGTTTTTCGGCGAAGGGATGGCGCAGCGCCAAGGCGCGGTCAGCTTACGACGCTCCTCTGGATTTCCAAGCTCGTGTTGACTCGAAGCCCGAGGATGCGGGCCTCCACGGCCGGTGTGCGGCTGACGTCAGGCGAAGACGCCTATGGCGGGCTTGCCCTTGTTACCGACGGTCATCGGGCGGCCGCTGGGAGTGATGACTTCCTCGTCGAGACGCAGACCCGCAGCCCAGCCAATGGTGGCGTGGAGGTCGCCGGGGCTCACGCCATCGGATTTTACGGAGTGCCCCTTGTCGTCGCTCTGACCGTAGGCATAGCCGCCCTTCACTCCGCCGCCAGCCAGCACGCTGGAGAAGACGATGGGGTGATGGCCTCGACCGCCGCCATCGAAGGAGGGTTTGCGGCCGAACTCGGTGGTGATGATGACGAGGGTGCTGGAGAGCAGCCCGCGCGCATCGAGATCCTGCACGAGGGCCGCGAAAGCTTTGTCGAGTTCGCCGCCTCGGTCCTCCATGGCGTCCTCGAGATCCTTGTGCATGTCCCAGCCACCACTGTGGACCTCGACGAAACGCACACCGTTCTCCACAAGACGCCGCGCGAGGAGGCATCCCTGACCGAAGCGGCCTTTGCCATAACGGTCCCGGTTTTCCGCCGATTCCGCGGAGAGATCGAAGGCCTTGAGGTCGGAGCTTTTCATGAGCCCCATGGTGGAGTCGTAGAAGTCCGTGTAAGCGCGCACGTTTTCATCGGCGGCTTTTTGGAGGTAGTCGGCGTTTAGTTTGCCAAGGAGCTCGAGCCGGGCCTTGTTCTTGTCCTCCGGGACGAGGCTGCGGGAATTGGCGAGGCCGCTCTGCGGATCGAGCAGGGGCAAGGGCGAGTAGGTGGCCGGGAAGAAGCCGTTGCCGTGCGCGGCGCTCTGGTTGATGCAGACCGAGGAGGGAAGCGTCTTGCTGCTGGGTCCGAGGTAATGCTGGGCCCACGCTCCGAGGACTGGGTGGACGATGGTGCCGCGCTTTTCAAAGCCGGTGCGCATCAGGTAGCGGGCGCTATCGTGCACACCCACCTTGGCGGACATCGAACGCACCACGGTGATCTTGTCGCCGACCTTCGCCGTTTCAGGAAAAAAGGAGGTGAGCTGGAAGTCGCCCTTCGTGGAGATGGCACTGCCCGGCCCCTTGGTCGGCCCGGTCTTGGGATCGTAGGAATCGATGTGGCTCATGCCGCCGTCCATGAAGAGCATGATCACGTGCTTGGCGGCGCCGAAGCCCGGCCCTTTGCCGGCCGAAGCCGACGAGGCTGGAGCCGCGGATTTTCCCGCGCCCTTTGCGGCGCCGAATGCTTGCTGGATGCCGGCCGGCAGGACTGTGAGACCGAAGGCCGCGCGAGCGCAGAATTCGACGAAGCTGCGGCGGGCGAGTGGATCGCGGAGTTGATCGGGGTTCATTCGATGAAGAGAAATTCGCGGGAGTTGAGGAGAGTCCAGGCAAGGTCGGCTGGTGCGAGGCCGGCTTTGAGGGCAGCTTCGACATGGGTTTTTTCTTCAGGACGCGGGGGCCGGGAGAGGAAGCTGAGGTAGAGGCGGTCGGCGGGATCTCTGCCGGCGTTTGCAGCATCGGTGAGCGCCGTGGATTTGGAATCGGTGATGAGCTGTGCGATCGGGCCGTTCATCAGCATGAGCACCTGGGGAACGCTGCCATCCGTGGTGCTGCTGTCGGCCACGAGGCGGTCGCTCTCGCCGAAGAGGCGCAGGAAGTGGGTCTCGGGCGCGGGCTGCGGAAGTTCGCTGGCGCGCGCGAGCAGAAGGCCAAAGCGCTGCTGGGGTTTGACGCCCTCGTACGCCGCCATGCGGGCGTTCGCGCCACCACCTTTCTTTCCACCGAAGTCGCCCATGGACATGCCGGAGGAACGGAGGCGCTCAGCGACATACTTGATCCCCTCAGCGTCGACCTTGTTGCCCGGAAGCGCGAGCAGGTGCATTTCCTCGCCGCGCCGCAGGAGGATCTTGTCGACATCCGTGCCGACGGCGGTGGTGAGGATGCTGTTCCATGCCTGCTCGGCGGTGACGCGCCGCATGATCGGACCCGGGAAAAGATAGGGCCCCTTCTCGAGATCCGGCACCGGACTAGCATGGCGCTGGTAGGTGACGGAGTTGAAGATGACACGCTGGAACTGGCGCAGGTCGAACCGCGCCGTCTTCATGATCTGGGTGAGGTGCGCCAGCAGGGCTGGATTGAAGGCCTTCTTCGGGTCGTCCAGATCCGTGACGGGCTCCTGCACCGCAAGGCCGAAGCTCTTCTTCCAAAGCCGGTTCGCGATCGCCGTGGCAAAGCGCGGGTTGTCGGGATGCGTCATCCACTTCGCGAACTCGTCGCGGAGCTTCTCTGGATGCGAGCTGTCGATGCGGTAGGCAGGCGAGTTCTTGTTGGCGGCATTCCATGTGATGAGCGCCGGACTGACGGCCGCGCCGGGCTTCGCATCGTCGTACTTGTAGTCCTTCGGGAAGGTGAGCGACTGCTTGTTCTGATCCACGAGCCGGAACGAGTTTGCGTTCGCGATCTTGCGCACCTGCGCTTTGTCGAGGCCGACACCGCCCTTCTTTCCTCCGCCGGCGGAGATGCGGTTGGCGGCCTTGAGCCCCTGTTCATCGTAGCCATCCGTGGCGCCGAAGAAGGCCGCCATCTGGTAGAAATCCTTCTGGGTCCAATCGGCCAGGGGATGGTCGTGGCACTGGGCGCAGGCGACATTGGCGCCGAGGAAGGTGGTGAGCAGGTTGGAGAGGCCGTCGAGCGGCATCTGGGCGTCGCGCAGGAGCAGGCCGGCGGCGCCGTTCTCACAGAGCTTGCCGTCGGCCGTCAGCATGTCGCGCACCATCGCATCCCACGGGCGGTCGGCGGAAAGCTGGTCCTTGAGCCAGTCTTGAAAGAGGAAGGCAGCGGCGCCGCGACCGATATCGTCCTTCACGCGGAGGGTGTCGGCGAGCCAGTCGTACATGTGCATCGTGTAGCCCGGAGACTCGATGAGGACGTCGATGAGCTTGGCGCGCTTGTCGGTGGCGGAATCTTCGAGGAAGCGCTGGGCCTCATCTGCACTGGGAATGCGGCCGATGGCGTCGAGATAGACGCGGCGCACGAACTGGGCGTCGTCGATGGGCGGGTTGAATTTCTGCCCTTTCGCCACAAGCGTGGAGCCGATGTGGAAGTCGATCTGGTAGGCGGCCTTTTTGACGTAATCGTCCTTGAGCCGATTATCCGTGAGCTTCCGGGCGTACGCCACGGCGAAGATGCGGTCGGCGGGCACCAGCAGGTCGAGGTTGATCTGGAAAGTCTGTCCCTGACGCGATTGCACGGTGCAAATGCTCCCCTGCAACGCACAGAACGCGGCCTCCACCGTCCGCCCCTGCGAATCACTCCACGTGTGCCATGGAGAACTCACATCCACCGCAGGCCTTGCCGGGACCGGCGCGGGCTTCGGTGCCGCCGGTTTGTTCGCAGGGCTCGCCGGAGGGGTGGGCGTTGGCGCTGCTCCTTTTTTCTTCCCTGCGGGAGCCGCTGAACTCGTCAGCACAAGCGCCAGCAGCGAGGCGGGCAGGACAATGAAGAGAGAAAGTGTACGGATACGGGAGGGGACGTTCTGCTGACGTTTCATGGCCGGGGTGGGGCGGGATGGACGGCGGGGGCTGGTTGCGGGGGGAGGAGCGCCGTCCACCCAATCTAGGGAACGGGATTGGCTAATGCGAGGCGGTACTGCAACGGGTGCATATCCTCTGGAAATAGCGCTAGGGGGCGGGATTGGGACATCGTCGTTGAAAGACAACAACCCCGCGGGGAGAACTCTGTTGCGGAAGAAAACGCGGGCGCGGCGATGCAGGGCAGTCCTGCGCGAAGTTTCCCGCTTATCGGGCGCCCCCGAGAGATGCGGGTGGTTTGCCGTCCTCGATGAGAAAGGCGTTACGGCCCTCGCCCAGAAAGAAGACGAGGCGTCCGTCGCGGCTTGCGCAAAGGGCTGGCTGGCCGCCGTTGTCACCAAGCGGCTCGAGCGAACCGAAGATCTGGAGCATCCGTGTGCGGCTCTCCGCTGTATCTTTCGGAGGATCATCCCCGGCGCCAGGTGCGGGCGCTTTGATCCGCAGAGTCTCGCCCCAGCCGCTGCCCCCCATCCTGCAAAGCTGCACGTAGAGCCAGTCCCCGGCCACCGCCATCCCGCGGACTCCGATCTGGCTGGGGGTGCCGAGCCCCGTCTCGCGGAGCGCCAGCGGAGCGTGGCGATGCGCGTTGAGGATCTGCCGCGACGGTTCGGAATCCGGATCCTGTGCGAGGGATCCCAGCCAGAGATCGCCCTCGTGGCTGAAGAGGAGCCGACCGTCCGGCGTGAATGTCGGATTCCTCAAAAAGGGGCACCGCCGGTTGAAAACGCGCTGTGTGGACGCCGAGCCGGAGGGCATCCAGCGCAATTCCACACCGGGTTCCTCGCTGCCCGCCTGCATCAGCAGGATACCACCCGTGACAGGGTCATGCGCGAAGGCCGTCAGTTGGACCGGGGCGGCGACTGCGTAACGCTTTTCAAGATGCGCGGTTTCCGGCTCGAATTCCCAGAGGGTGTTTTGCGCCAGGAGAAGGAGGGAGCCCGTGCGGGAGCGGTCGATTGCGTCGAGCTCCCCGCTTTCAGCGAGAGGCGGCGGGAGGGGGAGGCGGGAGCGGCGTCCTTCCGGAAGCCCGATCACTGCAAGGGTTCCGGGCGATGCATCGTTGAGATAAACGCGGGAGCCGTCGTGCGAAAACACCGCATCGCCGGCCGCCACGGGGGATGCAGCGGTGAGCAGTGCAAGGAGAGCGGACAGGAAACCGGGCCGGAGGGCGCCGAGGTGTGCGACGGGATACGGAGCGGTGCGCATGGTGTTCGCCACCCCCCAATATCGGCCGCTGCTGGCCTACTGGACGTCGACGACGTCGATCTGGATGAACTGGCCGTTGAAGGGCGCGGGCGCAGGCGCGATGTCCGGCACGACGAGCTTTTTGAAGTTGGTGATCATCATCCCGTTCTGGCCGTCGCCGTGGAAGGTGATCTCAGCGCCGCCGTCGATCTCGATCGTCTGGGTGTAATCGATGGTGAAGATCTGGTGGCCGACCTTGTCCTGACGGTTAAGGAAGAAGTGCGACTGCGGCGAGGAGACGCTGATCTGATAGATGTTGTAGGTGCCGTTGTTCTTCTCGCCGCCGATGTAGAAGTATTCACCGACCTGCTGGCCGCCCTTGTACATCATCGGCTCCACCACCCCGCGGAAACGGAGCGTCACCTTGTAACGCTTCCCCGCTTCGCCACCGAACCGACGTTTCACCGTGAAATTGTCGGTCGTCTTCGGGTCGCCAGTGACAAGCGCCGAGGGG
Source organism: Chthoniobacter flavus (assembly GCA_945861435.1). Taxonomy (GTDB): domain Bacteria; phylum Verrucomicrobiota; class Verrucomicrobiia; order Chthoniobacterales; family Chthoniobacteraceae; genus CAIURC01. The sequence goes on from CAMAUX010000021.1 coordinate 54,814, forward strand.
CCGGATGCGCCTTCCTTCGGATTTTCCGGCATGGGCTCCTTGCAGGGAAACTCGAAGCGGAAGCCATGGATGGAGGCCGCCGGGCTGGCCGGATCGGCCGCGACCGCGCGATGGCACGGCACGGCGAGAAACAGGGATGCACAAAGGACGGCGGCGAAGCGGAGGGCGTTGATCATGGAGGGGTGGCGTTTTGAAAAGGCGAGGTTAGTTGGCAACGGCGGGGTTGGCGAGTGTGCAGGAGAAGTGGCTCCTCCCCTTTCCGGTACCGCTTCCGCCTCAGGCGCCGGGTTCACCCCCACCGACGGGAGGGGTTTTTCACACACGGGCAAAAAGCACGACGCTGCCAAAAGGGAGACAAGGCCTGCCGGGGGTGAAGGGCGGGGTCACATTCAGGCACAAAAGGACGCGTCCATTAGACAATAACTATTTTCCCAGTAGACAGCACCCACCGCTGGAAACTAAATACTACCGTTGTTTGACTTGGATCTGTGGCTTTCAGCAGCAGCGCCAACCACCGATGTAAACGGGCAGGCAGCTCCCGTTCGTCACCGTGCCCCACCCCTCCCCCATGAAACTACTCACCGGGCTCTTCGCCCAGCGGTCATTACTCGGGGGCCTCTCCCGAGTCCTCGCGATCACAGCACCCCTTCTAGTCCCGGCATGCGCGGTGCCGAGGGCCGTGACAAACCCGAATTACAATGCCGAAAAATACAGCCGGGTGGCGGTGATCACGGTTCCCGAGCAGCCGAATATCAATCCCGGTCTCCTGCGCCGCATGGAGGATGTCTTCACGATGGAGATTATTGCGAAGGGATACTCCGTCGTTTCACGGTCCGACGTGCAACGGGTGCTGAAAGAAATCGACTTTCAGTCCTCCGGGCTCACGGGGGGGGGGCAGAGCGCGGCAAGAATCGGCAAGATCCTCAACGTTCCCGGCATCGTCCTTGTCGGGGTGAACAACGTTGAGGAAAGGAATCATTACACACCGGGCAGCAGCGGATATTACCGTAACAAAAGGGGGGAGATATCGGCGTACTCGACCGAGGCGTCGAACATGGTCATCTCGTCCGCTGCTGTCAGCGCCCGTCTCGTGGATGTGCAGACGACGGACGTGCTCTGGCTGGGACAGGCGAGCTCCGGCGGTGGCGACAGTCCGATGTCCATCCTGCAATCGGGGTTCGGGGATGGAATGGGGGGCGCCGAGAACATGGCGCAGATCTTGGCCCAGCGCGTCGCCAAGACCTATCCCCCGCGTTATCCCAAGTCCGCCAAATAAGGGCCACGCACCCCCATGCGTCGCATCCTCCTCGCCTGCCTCGCCTGCCTCGCATGTCTCCTCGGGCTCGGGGAGATGGTGGGATTTTGCGAGGCACCGCGGCTTGCGGTTCTCGTGTTTTCGGGTGAGGGGAGGAGCCAGGCTGTGGCGCAGGATTTCACCTCGCTGACGGCTGCGAGGCTGGTGAACTCCCGGAAGTTTGAAGTCGTGAAGCCCGAGGCGGCGGAACGCGCGGCCGCGTCGATGGGAGGGATGAGTGCGATGCAAAGTCCGGTCGCAATCGGGGATCTCGGAAAGGCGCTTGGATGCCAGTACGTTGTATACGGCACCGTGCTGGGCGCTGATGTTTTCACCACCCAGTTTTCTGGTTACGGAGTGACCTCCTTCAAAACGCAGTGCGGCCTGCGGGTGGACTTCAAGGTCTTGAACGCCTACGACCACCGCATCGTTTTTTCACGGACCCTCGAGGTTTCCGACGAGCCCACCGTCCAGTTGAACCGCCCTCCGGGATTCAACGCGCCCCGTTTCGCGAGCCTGTCCAAGAAGGCGCTCACCGATCTGGAGTCGCCGATGCTGGCCTCGCTGGACAAGGATATCCGCGAGAGCGCCAAGGCCCTCCAACAGTTCCTTGCCGACAAGGAGCCCTCAGCGGGAGCGCAGAAGGTGACGCTGCGATTTGAATCCAACGTCCCCTCCGCCAGCGTCGAGGTCGACGGCGTCATTGAGGGCACATGCGCCGACCCGATCTCAGTCGCCCTGGGTCTTCATGAAGTGAGCATCAGAGCGCGAAGCTACGAGCCCTTCAGCAAAAAGATCCGCATGACAAAGGACACGGTGATCCCCGTGGAACTGGTCCGGGTAAAGACCTCGAAGAAATGACGGTGAATGCACAGCCCCATGGAAACCCTGAATAACCAATCCACGCGTGCAGAGATCTTCGACGCCCATGTGCGGAGCCATGCCCGCGCTCCATTCCTGCCCGCACTCGCCGCATGCACGCTCGCGATCCTTGGTGGCATCGATGCATCCGAGTCCGAACTGCGGCAGACCGCGGCTCTTTCCGCGGAGATTCCGGCGGAGGGTCGGTATGGCTTCTCCAAAGAACTGATTGAATCGGATGTCAGGGCCCTCGCCCTCCAGATGCAGGTGGCGTACCAAGGGCTGCCGCCTGCGAACACGCACTCCGCCGCAGTCGAAGCGCCGCCAGCGAAGGCGCTGCTGGTCGTCCGGACGAGCATCCCGGGGTTGGATGTCCGCAAATTAAACCAGCTCGCCGAGCAGGTCGCCGCGTCGATCAACCGCACGGACTTCAAGCTGGTGACACTGTCCGACGCCAATGTCACATCGGCGGAAGCGAAGAGCGGATCCGCGGCGCAAGGCGGCCTCCTCGACTTCAATGAAAACCAGTCGGTGGCGCATGCAGCCGCAGCAAGGGGCCTCGGGCTGGTGCTGTTCGTCGACTTGATGCACTTCAACGCGAAGGCCTCCACGATTCCCGGCGCGGCCAAAATCCACATCCTCAACGCACGCGCCTCGCTCACCCTGCTAAATGCGGAGGACGGTGTCCGGGTGGCCGGAGCGAGCCGGGAAGTCTCAGCGCGCGGGGCGGATCCTGAGAATTTGCGGGACAAAGGGTTTGAGCTGCTGGCCCGGGATCTGGCCGCGGAAATGCACGTCTGGAAGATTCCCGCGGCCCAACCAAAACTGGTCGAGCTGGAGGTGCATGCGCAAATGGACGGGATTGTTTTCCCGGTCATGGATGTTTCCTCCGCGAATGGAAACATCACGGTGAGCGACATCCCGGTGTTTGCGCAGGATGCGTCCGTGGAAATCGACGGCGTGCTGAAAGGCCGTGCGCCCTGCAGGATCGGCGTCGCGCCCGGAACCCACAAACTCAAGGTTTACCGCGATGGGACGAATCCTTTCACCGCCACGATTCAGGTGATTGAACCCGGCAGGTACGATGCGCTGCTCGTCCCCTCCCCAGAATTCCGGCGGCATTTCGACGAGCAGATGGGAAAATTTCAGCGCATCAAGACTCTGGCGCTGGAGAAGAAGGCTGAGTTGGAAGCGGCCGGAGTGCGCACGGATGCGCTTCGCGTGGAGAATGCCAATGCCCGCGATGCCGGACGCGCCCAAGCGGGAACAGTCCGGAGCCGTGCGAGCGGGGAGGCGGCCCTCGCGGGCGCCGATGCCGAGATGAAGAAGGCCCAGGCTGAGGCCACTCGCAAGGGGGCGGAGGGGCAGCTGGCCATCGACAAGTCGACCGCATCCCACATGAGCGCGATCCTGAAAGCGCGCAACGAGATGCTTCAGACGCAACTGGAGGCCTTCCGCACCTTCGCCGAAAAGCTCGGCGACACTGCCTTCAGAATCGGGCTGCCTGTGCGGCAGTAAAATAGGATTACCCATGAGAAAAACCCTGCTGTCTGGTTTTTACGCCCTGCTCACCCTTGCGGCCGCCGCCCAAGACCCCCTCCCGGCCAAGGTGCTGCGTCTGGACAAACTCGAGCTCGCACCCGGGATCATCACCGCAGAAATCGCGGACCGGTTTCGTGCGAGCATTCCGGACGTTGACAGCCGCATCCGCGGAGCCGTTCTCGCCACGCTCGGTCAGGAACTCTCCAGCTCGAAGCTCCTGAGTCTGGCGGTCCGGGAGGACTCCTTGAGACGCCTTGCTGCAGAGTGGGAGGTGCGCGAGCAGTTCGCCACAGGCAGGGCCGAGACCGGTCCCGCCTTGGAAGGGGCAAGCTTCCTCGCCTTCGCTAAAATCGAGGACTTTGTCGCCGACTACGACGTCCGCGAAAATGTCGCGGGAAAGGTGGCGGCATGGAAGCTCTCCATCGTCATTTCACTGGAAGTCACGGAACTCAAGGGCGGCACCAAGCGGGTGATCAAGGAACCCTTCGAATGCAACGGGGGCGGGGTCGTTTCGACAAGGCGCGCGGAAGCGCCAGACTTCGGCTCCAGCGCTGTCCGCAACCTTGCGGATGGAGTTGCCAAAAAGCTGGGAATGCGGCTGCTGGATTCCCTGTGTCCACCGCGCATCACGCAGGTGCGTGGCATGCAATTGATCGTCGACCGGGGGAGGGCCGCAGGCATGAAGGAAGGGCAGCGCGTCGAGGTTTCCGAGCCGCCCGAAGATCCCTCCGCTGCGGCCGAAGGATTCCCCGTGGGCATGGCCGTCGTGAAGTCTGTGCGGGAGGATTCCAGCGTGCTGGAGATGATTTCTGCCGAGGGGGAGACGGATCTTTCCAAGGTGGAGATCAAGAAGACCTATAAAGTCTCAAGGATTCCGGACTCGTCCCCCACGAACTGCCGCTGAACCCGGCTTCTCAAACGAGGCCGCAAAGGCACGAAGGAGGCCGGATGGCTCCAGCACAGGATGTTTGCTCTGCGCGCCGGCGTGAACAGGGAGGAGCTCCGCGGCCCCGCAGCCGACCCACTTACTTCACGAGAGCTGCAAGCTTCTCGCGGATCGCGTCGGCTTCGATCTTGTAGCTGTCAGCGTTGAGGTGGAGCAGGTCTGGCATCACGGTCTTTTCCAGCGTGCCGTCAGCGCTCAGGAACTTGGAGCCGATGTCGAGGAAGTGGATTCTCTTCCCATCATCAAACTTGGAGATGATCGCATTCACCTTCTCGTTCTTCATGCGGTTGCCATCGGCGGGGGTGGCGCCGCGGGGGAAGATGGCGAGAAGCAGGATCTTCGTCTCGGAAGAACGCTGATGAATGGCGGTGATGATGTTGCGGATGCCAGCGGCGACCTGTTCCGGCGGGTTTTCAGCCGTGCTCGCGTTGTTGGTGCCGATCATGAGGACAACGGCCTTGGGCTTGATCCCGTCGAATTCGCCATTCTCCACGCGCCAGAGAACGTGCTGCACGCGGTCGCCGCCGATGCCGAAGTTGGCGGCGTTGTACTGGGCGTATTCCTTGAAGACTTCGCGGCCATGGCCGTTCCAACCCGCGGTGATGGAGTCACCGAGAAAGACAACCGTCGCTTCGCCTTTCTTGGCGGTGGCGACAAAGGACTCGTGCAGCTTCATGAAGCCCGGATTGGGCTGGCCATCGCCGCCGAGTTTGGGCGCGGCCACATCCGCGGGCTGGACAGGCAGCTTCACCGCAGGGACGGGCGCCGGAGATGCGTTGGGTGCATCCGCCGCGAAGAGAGCGGAGGAGTGTGCCAATGCCAGGGTGAGGACGAACGACAGGGTGCGTTTCATGGGGGTGGGGTTGGGGTGAGGCGTCCTTCTCGCTGAGGGGATCCCAACTGTCAACGCCCGCCCGCCGCGGAATCAGATCCGCACGCGTTCAACGTCGCTTTGATCGCGGTGAACGTAACAGGGATCAGGACTCGAGAGCACGCAGCTCCGCGTTGGTGTAGCGCATGCGCTGCGCGATGGTGCTGGCAATCCCCTCCATCAGATTGAGCGCCATCTCTTGGTGGCGCTCGGCCATCTGGTCAAACGCCGGACGCGGCAGGATTAAAAGCTCGGCATCGGTGTAAGCGACGGCGTTGGCCGAACGCACCCCGCCGTCGAGGAAGCCCATTTCTCCGAAGAATGCGCCGCGTCCGAAGGTGCCTAGGTGGTGGCTCAGGCTTTCTGAAATTGGGAGCATGACACGCACCAATCCCGTGCGGATGATGAACAACTCAGTCGCATGCTCGCCCTGCTGGAAAATGATTTCCCCCAACTTGCAGGAGCGTTTTTCCATGTGGGATTCGAGAACGGCGATCGTCTCGGGACTGCTATCGCGGAAGAGCTCGATCTCCTGAAGTAGCAGCGGCTTTTCCTCGCCGCGGGACAGACCGGCCTCGGCGATCAGCCGGTCCTCGACCCACTCGAGGGCATCGTCGAGTTCAGGAAACACGCGCACGGCTTTTTCAGCACGGGCGAGGCCGACTTGATCAAAGTACCGTTTCATGTCGCGTCCCGAGGGGAGGCTCGCCGGCAACTGGCTGAGCAGCAGGAACCCCCCGCGCTTGGCGAGGATGTCCTTGATCTGGTCGAGCATGTGCACGGCGGTCACATCCACCGTTTGCACGCGTCGCAGGTCGAGGATGACGAAGTCCCGAGTCGCGAACTCCGGCTCCAGCGTGCGGTAGAGCTGGCTGGCAGTGCCGAAGAAGAGGCTTCCCTGCAATTCCACCACCACCGTGCGCCTGCCCTTTTCAGAAAGAACCTCCATCTCGGCACTGGTGCGCACGCGCTTGGAGAACGTCTGGTTGCCGGCAACCTTGTGCCGAACAACGGTGGCACCGATCTGTTCGCGGATGAACAGCACCACGGCAAGCGCGATCCCGACACCGGACGCAGCGATCAAGCTCACGGTCAGCGCGGTGATGACCACAGCCGCGATCACCGCGAAATCCAGGATGGTGGAGCGCTGCCGCAGGAAGGCAAAGCTGTGTCGGTCGATCATGCGGACGCCGATCACAATGAGGATGGCCGCCAGTGAGGCGACCGGCACCCACGCGATGAGCGGGCCGAGCAGGAGGAACGCGACCAGCGCCATCATCCCTTCGAACACTCCGGAGAAACGGGTCGCTCCGCCGCTGGAAACATTGACCAGTGTGGCGCCAGTGGTGCCCGCGCCGGGCATGCCGCCGATGATCGCCGATGCAATGTTGCCGAGCCCCTGCCCGATCAGCTCGCGGTTCGAGCGGTGGCGCGAATGTGTCAGCGCATCAAGCACCACGCAGGTTTTCAGGGTGTCGATCGAAAGCAGGACGGCGAGCGTGAGGGCGGGGAAAGCCACCTCTTTAAGCAAGGCAAGATCGATGCCTGCGATCGCCTTCCACCGCCCGGCCATCGCCTCGCTGAAGCTGCCGCCGCCATCCCCCAGCGAACCGATCACCAGCCGGTTTCCTTCCAGTGTGAGCAGGGCGTGACCGGCCAGTCCAAGTGCGAAGTAGGTGCCAACGCCTGCCAGCAGCCCAAGAATTGCCGCCGGGATTTTTTTGGTCAGACGCGGCGCGCCAATCATCACGAGCATGGTCACAGCACCCACCACCATGCCCTGCCACTGCCATGCTGCGGGCGATCCGAGCGACTCCCAGAAGTGCATCCCCTTCGGAACGCCGAGAAACTTGGGCGTCTGACCGGAAAGGATGTAGAGACCGACGCCCGAAAGGTAGCCGCTGACCACCGGATAGGGCATGTACTCGATCAACTGGCCGAGGCGGACAGTGCCGAAAAGGACCTGCAGCACGCCGGCCGCAAGGCCGAGAAGGGACAGGAGCAGGGTCGCGGTGGCGAAATCGCTCCCTTGCTTCATGAGCTCCAGCGTGAAGGCCGCCAGAACCGCAGCCGCCGGCGCACAGGGCGCGCTGATCAGCCGATTGGTGCCACCGAGCGCCGGAGTGATCAGGCCGATGGCGACCGTCCCAAGAATCCCGGCCAGCGCGCCTTGCGCCAGATGCGACGGCCCCAGAGGCCCGTAGATAATGACACCGAAGGCGATGGCCGACGGCAGCGCCACCAGCATGGCAGCCATGCCGCCCCAGTAATCACCGATTTCTGGCTTCGGCATTCTCACTGGCTTGTCTGGGGTGGTTCCGGCCTGATGAGGGCCGGGGAAGTTTCTCGCCACCCGTGCGAAGGGCTCGAGCAACGGTCACCAACTCGTGAGGGAGTCATCGATAGTGGTTGCCGTCGGCAGGGGTTTCCCTTCCCGCGCGCGCTTGCTCGGTCAGCCGACCGGACAAACGCATCGGGCGTTTGGGATGCCGCGCTTGTAGAGGCCTGCGAGGAAGCTCGTCCACCGTAAAATAGAGTTCGCCCCCTCCAAATACCGGCTTTCTCGCGCCCCGTTCTTCCCCCTAACGTCGGAGCATGCTCGACTCGCCTCACGTTCGAGAACACGCTGAGCTCTGCATCTCATCCCCCACCCCAAGCATGCGTCATTTCTGCAGCCTCGTGTTTTTCTGTTCGGGACTGGTGCTCGTCCTCACCCCGTCGGCACCATCACACGCCGCCCCGCCTGTTCCTCCTGCGCCGCAACCGGCGCTCGGCCCGGATGCGCAGCCTTTCTTCGAAAAACACTGCGTCGAGTGCCATGACGCGGACACCCGCAAAGGCAAGTTCCGCATCGACGACCTCGCGCAGCTCCCGGCCACCGAGGCCGCCGCAAAGTGGGGCCGCATTCTCACACGCATCGAGGCAGGCGAAATGCCGCCGCCAAAGAAGGAACGACCCGAGGCCGAACCCAGCCTCCGCGTGTTGGGACAACTCAAGGTCGCGCTCGCAGCCGAAGCCAAGACGCGCCGGGCCGATGGCCGCGCACGCATCCGCCGCCTGAACGGGATCGAATACGAAAACACCGTCCAAGACCTTCTCGGGATCCAACTGCCGCTGCGCTCCCTCCTGCCGGACGACGACATCGCGGATGGCTTTGACAACAACGCACGCGGCCTGAGCATTTCGCCCGTTCACATCCACCGTTACATGGAGGCGGCCGAGAGTGCGCTTCAGGCCGCAATCCAACGGGGACCGCAGCCCGATCCAAAGGTCCATCGGTTCACGTTTGGCGACCCCATGGAGCAGAAGGGCGGCGCGCTCACGCATGGGAACAACAAGCCGATGATCCACATGCGGGATGGCAGCCTGCTGTTCTTTTCGGAACCGCACATTGAGGTTCCCATCGTCTCCTACCAAGTCGCCGAGGCCACACGCGCAAACCCCGGCCTGTACCGGGTGCGCGTCTCCGCCTTCACCCGGGACGCACAAGGCCGCAGCCTCATCTTCGCCCTTCGGACCACCCGATCCAAAAAGCTGCTCGGTTACTTCGACGCGCCCGCCAACGGATCCGCGGTGGTGGAGACCAGCCACTGGTTCACATCCGGCGACACTTTTGCCATCGCCCCCTACCTCCTCGACCGCGCCCGCGAGCAGCGCAAGCTGAGCCGTTACCCCGCCAAGGATGGAACGCCACCCGACGGGCTCGCGCTCGGGGTGAACTGGATCGAAATTGAAGGCCCCATCAACGAGGCCTGGCCGCCACGAGGGCACCAGATCCTCTTCGGCGACCTCCCACTCAAGCCCTTTGCACAACTGCCCAAGGGCACCCTGCCCGGACCGTACGAGTCGATTCGCAGCAGCAACCGCCCCACACCCGCCCCGGAGGATCCGCAGGCCGCCGGCCCGCCGCTACTCCTGAACTTCCTTTCAAAAGCCTTCCGCCGTCCTGTGACGGCCGCGGATGCGGCGCCCTTTCTCGAGGTCTTCTCGGCAAGCCTTGCGCGCAACGAATGCTTCGAAGCCGCACTCCTTCAATCCTTCCAGACCGCACTCTGCAGCCCGGACTTCCTTTTCTTCACAGAAGAACCCGGCCGGCTCAGCCAGCACGCGCTCGCCTCACGGCTCTCCTACCTGCTCACGCGCTCCGCTCCAGACGAGGCCATGCGCGCACTCGCCGACTCGGGAAAGCTCGCGGGCGCAGTCGCTGCCGAAACCACGCGGCTGCTCAACTCGCCGCGCTCGGATGCCTTTGTCGCCGACTTTCTCGACCAATGGCTCCACCTGCGCGATCTCGATGCGACCATGCCGGACCGCGAACTCTTCCCCGAGTTTTACGAGATTATTTCCAGCGCCAAGGTCGATGGGCTCCTCCGCGAATCCATCGCCCAGGAAACGCGTCTTTTCTTTGCCGAAGTGCTGCGGAAAAACAGCAGCCTGCTCGAGTTCATCGACTCCGACTGGACGTTCCTGAACAACCGGCTCGCCGAGTTCTACGGACTGCCTCCCGTCGAAGGAGTGCAGATGCGCCGCGTCCGGCTCCCCATCGGAAGCGTGCGTGGCGGTCTGCTCACCCAGGCGAGCGTGCTCAAGGTCACGGCGAACGGCGCGCGCACCTCGCCCGTGCTCAGGGGCACATGGGTTCTCGACAACATCATCGGCAGACCGCCGCCCCCACCCCCGCCGGACGTCGGCACCATCGAGCCCGACACCCGCGGCGCGACCACCATCCGGGAACAACTCGCCAAGCACCAGAACACCGAAAGCTGCGCAGGATGCCATCGCCAGATCGATCCGCCCGGCTTTGCCCTCGAGGCCTTTGATCCCATCGGCCAGTGGCGCACCGCTTATCGGACCACAGGCGTCGGCACCCCGGTCCTTGTCCCTTCCCCGGACGGCGGCAAGCTCAAGTTCCTGCTGGGAGCGGAAGTCGACTCCAGCGGCCGGCTTCCAGACGGTTCCGTCTTTGCGGGGCCATGGGGGTTCAAGAAGCTCACCCTGCGTCAGGCCGATGTCATCACCCGCTGCCTTGCTGCCAAGCTTGTCACCTTCGCCACCGGCCAGGCTCCGGAGCCGGGGGACATTCTGGTGCTCGATAAAATCGTCGAGTCCACCCGCAGGAACAACTACAGCCTCCGCGCCCTTTTGAACTCCGTTTTGCAAAGCGAGTTGTTTACCCTCAAGTAGCAGCCCCGCACCGCCTGCCAATCATCCCCATGAACACGCCCGTCAACCGACGCACCTTCCTGCGCACCGCCTCCATCAGCCTCGCGCTGCCATTCCTCGAAAGCATGACCAAAGCCGCGGGCGCACCCGGCACCGCCGCAGCTCCCGTGCGCAGGATGGTCGCCATCGGCACCCCGTTCGGCTTCGACCCGTATGTGCTCGTGCCAGCCACCAAGGGGCGCGGCTACGCACTCACCCCTCACCTCGAGCATCTCAAGGAGCTTCAAAACGATTTCACCATCGTCTCCGGCCTCAGCCATCCCAACACCGGTGGCGGCGGCCACAAGGCCGAGGCGGTCATCCTCACGGGCGCGCCTTATCCCGACTATTCCTACAACCTCAAGAACACGATCTCGCTGGATCAGGAGTTCGCGGCGCATTTCCGCGGGCAGACTCGTTACGACAGCCTTGTCCTCTCCACCACCGGCGGAAGCCTCTCCTACACAGGCAACGGCGTCGCCATCCCCCCCGTCAACCAGCCTTCGCAGGTATTCGCAAAACTGTTTCTCGCGAGCTCCCCACAGCAGCAGGCCGAGGAACTCCGCAGGATCGGGACCGGCCGCAGCATGCTCGACTTCGTCGGCGACCAGGCCCGCAGACTCAGCGCCCGGGTCACCGCGTCCGACCGCTCCCGGTTGGATGAATACTTCGAATCCGTCCGCGACGTGGAGCGGCAGCTCCAGATGTCGGGCGAATGGGTGAACCGACCAAAACCCGCCGCGCCGCAGGCCGCACCGCAGGATGTGAGCGGACCCGGGCAGCAGCAGAAGAAGCTGCAGCTCATGTTCGACATGACTTATCTGGCGCTGCTTACCGACTCCACGCGGGCCGTCACGATCAAGACCTTCGGCGACCACCACGACCTCTCCCACCACGGCAAGGAACCCGGCAAGCTCGCCGCCTGCCGCCAGGTGGAGGTGGAGCTGCTGCAGGCGTATGCCGGCCTTCTCGCCAAACTCAAGGCGGCAAAGGACGGGGCAGCCGGCTCGCTTCTCGACCACACAATGGTCGTCATGACCAGCAACCTGCGCGACGGCAACACCCACTGGACCGCCAATCTTCCCGTCCTTTTTGCCGGAGGCGGCTTCAAGCACGGCCAGCACCTCGCCTTCAATCAGCCCTATCTGGAGGCTCTTGCGAACCCGGATGTGGAGAAGACCGCTCCCAAAACAGCCGCCATTATGGGCAGGGATCAGGCACCCCTTTGCAACCTCTACCTCTCCATGCTGCAACGGGCCGGCGTGCAAACAGAGCGGTTTGGCTCCAGTTCCGGGACGCTCACAGGGCTCGAGTTCGCCAGTTAAACGACCCGGCGGGGTTTTAACCACCCACGGTCGCCGGGTAGTGACGGAGATTCGGCTGGAACTCCCCCCTAAGAACTGATCATTCTAGGGGTTCACCCCTATTATGGCGCGAGTCTTCCCCCTCCTCGTCGCCGTTGCCGCGCTGTCTGCCCCCCTCAAGGCAGACGTCACGGTCGCGGCCATCACCGCTTCTTCACCAGCCGCACCGGCCTCGCCTGCACCCGCGGGCCAGACCCAGTCCCAGCGATTCAAAACCGCACAAACCCAGGCCGAGCCAAGTTTCCGCAGGCACGTGGTCCCCATGATGAGCCGACTCGGATGCTCGGGGCGCGAGTGCCATGGCTCCTTCCAAGGCCGCGGTGGCTTCCAGCTCTCGCTCTTCGGGTACGACTTCGAAAAAGATCACGAACAGATGAGCATCGCCGACAACGGCGACGAGGGCGAGGCGCGCGTGAACCTGAAGAATCCCGCCAAGAGCCTTCTCCTGCGCAAGGGCGCCGCGATCATGAGCCACAAGGGCAAGGAGCGCTTTGCCAAGGATTCCTGGGAGTACAACCTCCTCCTCCGCTGGATCACCGGTGGAGCCAAGATCGACGTCGCTGAAACCGGCGAATTCGACCGCCTCGAGGTCTTCCCCAAGGAAATCGTCTTCCGCAAACCGGGCGAGATGACCCAGCTGCGCGTGATGGCCCATTGGAAGGACGGCACCGTCGAGGACGTCACCGAAATCACCCGGTTCCGTTCCAATGACGAGGCGGTCGCCGCGGTGTCAGAAGCGGGACGCGTGACCAGTTCGGGCAAGGGCGACTCGCACGTCGTGGCCTTCTACGACAATGGCGTGGTGCCCATTCCCGTCATGCTGCCGGTGTCCGATCCGGCCGCTTATCCCAAAGTCGTGGCCGCGAGGAACAAGGTCGACGAACTCGTGAACTCCAAGCTCCGCAAGGTCGGCATCATCCCTTCGCCGCTGTGTTCCGATGCCGAGTTCCTGCGCCGCGCCAGCCTCGATGTCACGGGAACCCTTCCGACCCCGCAGGAGGTGGAAACGTTCCTCGCTGACAAGACCCCGGACAAGCGGGACCGCAAGATTGACGAACTCCTCGGGCGTCCCGGCTATGCAGCGTGGTGGACGACGAAGCTCTGCGATTTCACGGGGAACAATCCGCTGGTACTGCGCGGCAACGGGCTCGCGGCCAACGCTGGTCAGGTGAACTTCGGGCCGCAACTTTCGCGGCAGTGGTTCGACTGGGTATACGCGCGCGTCCAGCAGAACAAGCCCTACGACGAACTCGCCGCAGGCATCGTGCTGGGATCGATGCGCAGCCGGTCGGACCAGCCCTACGCCGAGTACGCGGGGGAGATGAGCTCGTACTTCCAGAAGGACGGTGCGGACTTCGGCGAGCGCGAGACGATGCCGTGGTTCTGGGCCCGCCAGAACGTACAGAAGGCCGAGGACAAGGCCCTCGCCTTTGCCCACACCTTCCTCGGGGTGCGCATCGAATGCGCCCAGTGCCACAAGCATCCCTTTGACCAGTGGACCAAGCAGGACTTCGCACAGTTCCAAGCGTTCTTCACCAACATCTCCTTCAAGCAGGGCGACGGAAAAGGCGACAAGCCGATGAAAGGGATGATGTCCATGACCGCCACCGACGCCCAGCCGCAGCCCACGGCACAGACCGGTGAGATCACCTATGCGAGTCTGCGCGAAAAGATCCGCAGCGAGGCCGCGGCCAAGGTGGACGCGCAGTACCGCGAAAAGGATCTCAAGGCTTCCCAGGAAACCCGCGACGAGAAGCTCAAGGAGCTTCAGCAGAAGATCGACGCCGCAGCCGGAGGCCCCGCAGAAGCCTCGTCCGCTCTCGCCGCGGAACTCAAGACCCTGAAGGAATCACCGCTGGAACCGCCCGCGATGACCGAGGCGGAAAAGACCCGCCGCAATGCCGACATCAAGGTCTCCTACCAGCGGGCCGAGGAGGGCATCGTGCGGGATCGCATCTCCAAGGGTGAGCCGCTCGCATGGGCGGACCTTTCGGCGCAGGCACCCAAGTCCGCAAGGCCCGCAAAGCCCGCAGCAGTCCAGGCTTCGGTGCAGGGCAGCAGCCGGGTGATCACGCCGAAGCTGCTCGGCGGCGAGGCGGTGATGCTCGAGACGTTTGAGGATGTCCGCAAGCCCCTCATGGAATGGCTGCGCGCCCAGGAAAATCCATACTTTGCGAAGGCCTGGGTGAACCGGGTGTGGTCGAGTTACTTCGGACGCGGTCTGGTGGAACCAGCGGACGACCTGAACCTCGCCAACGCGCCGAGCAACACCGAGCTCTTCAATTACCTTGCGGGCACGTTTGCCAAGAACGGCTTCGACATGAAGTGGCTGCACCGCGAGATCCTGCGCAGCAACGCCTACCAGCGCAGCTGGCAGACGAATCCGACCAACAAGGTCGACGAGAAGAACTTCGCGCGCGCCCTTGTACGCAGGCTTCCCGCCGAGGTCGTCTACGACGCGATCATGATGGCCACCGACACCCGTGAACGCCTCAAGGAATATCCGACCGACGTCGCCGACCGCGCCATCGGCGCCGGGGGCACCACCAATTACGCGACAAAGAAGGCAACCAAGACCCCAAACAACTACGCCCTCAACATCTTTGGCAAACCCGCCCGCCAGACCAACTGCGACTGCGAGCGCGTGATGGATCCCACCCTCCTCCAAACGATCTACACCCGGAACGACCCCTCGCTCCTCGCCCGCATCGACGACAAGCGCGGCACCGCATGGATCGAGGAGGCCTTCGGCATCAAGCCCGGCGACCGCAAGGAACCCGAGCAGATCAAGGAAAGCGCCAAGGCCACAGTGGACGCCGTGGTGCGCGAGATCTTCCTGCGCACCCTCAGCCGCCCGCCGTCCACAAACGAACTCAGCACCGCGTGCACGGACGTCCTCAGCCACGAGTCTCCAGTCGCCGGCGCGCGCGAACTCCTGTGGACCATGGTCAACACCCGCGAGTTCCTCGTGAACCACTGATCACCGTCCGCCTTCATCTGAATCACCTCCTCCCAATCCCCCGAAAACAAGCCCCCCAGAACCCCAGAGACAGTAACGCCCCCCCAGAACCACCCCGAGAACCAGACCATGAAAAACTCCAGCCCCTTCTATTGTGACGGCGTGCCGCGCCGCGACTTCCTCCGCATCGGCGCCATCAGCGGGTTCGGCATGGGAATGACCCTCCAGCATTTCCTCAGCCAGACCGCGCAAGCCGCATCCCCCAGCGTGGCGGGATCACCGCTCCAGCAGGGCAGCGGCACGAAGCTTCCGGGCAAGGCCAAGGCCGCGATCTTCGTGCGCTTGGGCGGCGGCCCCAGCCACATGGACACCTTCGATTTGAAACCGGACGCGCCCGAAACCCACAGGGGCGAGTTCAAGCCCATCGCCACCAATGCGGACGGCGTGCAGATCTGCGAGCACCTGCCGATGCTGGCGAAGTGCGCGGACAAGTTCGCCATCCTCCGCGGCGTCTCGCACACCCTTGCCGCGCACGAACTCGGCTCCCTCTACATGGGCACGGGCAACCGCCCCATCGCCTCGCTCAGCTTCCCGGCCTTCGGCGCGGTGGTGAGCAAAGAGCTTGGCAGCGAAAGGGAACTCCCCGGCTTCGTCGCCGTGCCTTCCCAAGGCAACAACCCCACCGGTTATCTCGGCGTGGAGTACGGCCCGTTTGACACCGGCGCCACCCCGCTCCCCGGCAAGGCCATGGAGGTGCGCGGTCTCGCGCTGCGCGGCGTCACACTCACCGACGTCGACCGCCGCCAGAACATGGTCCAGAAGTACGACACCGCCTTCGGTGCCTTTGCCAAGGAGGACAAAATCCTGAGCGGCATGGATGAGTTCGGCCAGAAAGCCTACCAGATGATGCGCTCCACCAAGGCGCGCGAGGCCTTCGATCTGAGCCGCGAACCCGAAAGCATCTCGGGCCTCTTCGGCGCCACGCCCTTCTCCCAGAGCTGCCTGCTCGCCACGCGCCTCGTCGAAAGCGGCGTGCGTTTCGTCACCGTGCAACTCGGCGGATGGGACACCCATTCCGACAACTTCGCCGCGCTCAAGAAGAAGAACCTCCCCGATCTCGACAACGGCCTCTCCGGCCTCTTCTCGGCACTCGCCGCCAAGGGCCTGCTCGAAACCACCGCCGTCTACGTCACCGGCGAATTCGGGCGCACCCCGAAGATCAACGCCCGCGCGGGCCGCGATCATTATCCGCGCGCCATGTTCTGCCTGCTCGCAGGCGGCGGCATCCGCGGCGGCCAGGTGCTTGGCGCCTCCGACGAGAAGGGCGAGGGACCGAAGGACAAGGCCATCACGCCCGACGACATCGCCGCGACCTTCTACGGCCTGCTCGGCATCGACGTGCGCAAGGAGTACCTCACCCCGAGCGGACGCCCCGTGATGATCGTCCGCAACGGCGAGTTCATCCGCGAACTGGTCTGAGCCCGGCTCCCGCCAGAAGCGGGACCCAAAGGAATCCAAAACCCCGTGGAGCGTTCGTGCTTCACGGGGTTTTCCCTTTCAAGCCAGCGGCCGTGGGCTGGATGCGCTCGATACCCTCTGCTATCCCGGGAGAGCATGAACAAAGCCCCATCCCCCGCGTGGCTCACAGCCGCCGCGTTCCTGTTCGCAGCAACATCCCCGGCCGCTGATCCCCTCAGCGACCGCGTGGCGGCCGTTGCCGGGATTCCCGGCTGCGTGGCTTTCTGGGACTTCGTGAAACGCGAGCCCTCCGGCCTTCAGCGGTTCACGGCCCATGTGCCTGCAGGCTCCTCCAACGACTACGCACTCGATGCCGGCAATTACGTGCGCGACTTCTGGGGCGAGGGTCCCGAAGCCTCCTACAACGACTTCCCGCTCCTCGGCCGCGGCCCATTCGGACAGGCCATCCAGATCCGCAAAGAAACCGATCCGGCATTCCGCCCTTTCCTCTTTGTCCCGCGCGCACGCCTTCACGACTCCCCGCTGGACATCAAGGGTGCAGGCAGATCCGTGAGCGTCGTGGTCTGGGCGATCCGCGAGGGCGGGAATCACGCACTGGCGGGCATCTGGCACGAGGGCACCGATCTCAAGCAGAAGGAAACCGCCTCCATCGCAAAGGCCGAACGCGGTCAGCGCCAGTACGCCCTCTTTGCTGGACTGAACAAGGAGGGATCCGCATGCGGCCATGTCTCCGAGAACGGCGCGAGTTCCTTCCTCAACCGTTACGCGCTGCACAAGAGCAACTCCGCGGACACCTCACCGGTCGTGCCCTCCGACGCCCCATCCACCGTGCTCGACGCTTCATGGCAGTGCTTCGCCATGACCTTCGACCACACCCGGCATGAGCTCACGGGCTGGCTCAACGGCCGCTCCGGCGACCGATGGCTGGACAATCCCAAGGCCGACAAACTCATCACCTCCGCCCACAACGCATGGCTCCAAGGCTGGCTCGCCTGCGAGCCCGGACAGCAGGACGGCGAAGACCCCTCCTTCCCAAAGGACCAATACTACAATCCCCCCGAGGACCAGCCCGTGTCTGTGAAAGTGCTGCGCGAGGAGGGCGACACCCGCGTCGAACTCCGTGAATACGCCTACACCCGCGTGCAAACCACCCTCCGCCGCGGGGCCGATGGCAGGGATACCATCATCGCCCGCGACCTCGTCGGTCTCCGGCTCAATCCTTGGTGGTATCCGCACGGACTCTACGCCCCCGCCGACGGCAAGTCCGGCGGCCCGTTCACCATCGGACGCGTCATCCACAGCGCGCGCAGCGTCGGCTTCACCGGCTGGATCGGCGGCGTCGCAGTGTTCGATCGCGCGCTCACGGAAGCGGAACTCGCAACGCTCGCCGCCATCGGACGCCAGCAGCCTCCCCTTCCTTCCCCTCAATGATGAAGCTCCTCCCCTCACTCCTCGCCCTGTGCGCCCTCCACGCCACTGCCATGGCGGCTTTCGAGCAGGTGGCCCCCCACCTTTTCCGCTGGTCCGGCACGTGCAACGCCTACCTCCTCCGCGAAGGCGATGCCGGTCTGCTGATCGATCTCGGCGACGGTGAACTGCTCGCGCACCTTGCCGAAATCGGCGTGCGCAGGATCGAGTGGGTCCTGCTCACCGGACACCATCGCGAACTGCTCCAAGGCGCCGACCGCCTCGATCCCGCATCCACGCAGCTCGCCGCACCGCGCAAGGAACAGCCCTTTCTCGAAACCCCGACCGCTTTCAGAAAATGGAATCCGCGTCTCGGGGATCCGTTCAGCGTGCATGGATCGAGTTATGTGCGGCCACCGCAGTCCCCCGTGCACGTGGATCGCTGGCTGGACGCGGACGAGGTGTTCCAGTGGCGCGGACACTCCCTCCGCTGCATCGCCACCCCGGGCCATTCCCCGGGCGGCATGACCTACCTCCTGCAGGATTCCGGAACGTCCGCGATGTTCCCGGGCGGGCTCATCCACGATGGCGCACGCATGTCGAACTGGTTCGATTCCGAGTGGGATTACGGCTTCGCCAAGGGCCTCGACGCCCTCATCCAATCCGCAGACATCCTCGCCGGGCTCGGCGTGGACAGTGCTTTCCCGGCCCAGGGCCCGGTGATCCGCAATGCCTCGGCACAGCTCGCACAGTACCGCGCGCGGCTTGCCTCATTCAGAGGAGACTATGTCCGCGGGTATCCCGTCGACTCGCTCTCCAAGCGCGGACCGCACCCAGCCACGACGCCGACCAAGGCGCACAGCGTGGTGCAGGTCACGCCGCACCTCTTCATGTTCGGCCCGGAGATGGCGGGGAAGAACTTCTCAATCCTCATCGCGGACAGCGGCCATGGGCTTCTACTCGACTGCGGGCTGTTCTCACGCGTCGTCCTCGAACGCATCATCAGCGACCTCAAGACCCACCTCGGCCTCAAGAAAATCGATGCCTGCTGGATCTCCCATTCCCACGGCGACCACTTCACCCTCTTCCCAGCTCTCAAGGAACACGGGGTCGAGTTCTGGACCATGGACTCCATCGCCGACAAGTGTCAGAACCCGCGTTACTACGACTACCCCGCGATGATCGGCGCGTACAACGCCGGCTTCGAGGCCGCCAAAATCGACCGCATCCTCAAGCCGGGCGAGGTCATCGAGTGGGAAGGCTACAAGCTCCACGTGGACTGGATGCCGGGCCAGACCGAGTTCGGCAACGCCCTCTGGCTTGAGCTCGATGGCAAGCGCATCGTCTTCACCGGCGACAACCTCTTCGGTGACCCCGCGGATCCCGCGCAGGACGGGCACGAGTGCGTGGTGGCCCGCAACAGCGCCATCACCGAGGAGGGCTACCTCGTCGCCGCGCAATACCTGCAACGCGTGAAGCCGGACATCATCATGGGCGCGCATTCCGTGCTGATGACCGAGCCCTCAGCGTTCATCGAGCGCTACCATGCATGGGCCCTGCGCATCATCCGGCAATACCGCGCACTGCTGCCCGACGCGGATTACGAATACCTTTTCGATCCCTACTGGGTGAGCGCCTATCCTTATCGGGCGGACCTTGCATCGCAGGACTCCCTCACCGTCCAGATCACCGTGCGCAACTTCCGCAACCGTCCGCAGCAGCACCGGGTGGCGCTCAAACTGCCGGCAGGCTGCAGCGCAGAACCGGCGATGCTCGAGGGAACGGTGCCCGCGAAGAGCCGCCAGAGTTATCCCGTGAAGATCAGCGTCATCCACCGCGAGGCGCTGCAACCGGGTGTCCAGATCGTTCCCATGGACATCACCTTGGATGGCCGCCGTCACGGCGAACTCTTCGACTTCATCCTCCAAGGCCGGGAGGCGCAACCGCCCGCCACCAAGTAACCACCCAAGCCCGGCTGGCACTTTCTGAGCCGCGCCCATCGCCCTGACATTCGGCGGGGGCTGAGCTCCTCTTGAGCGCCGCCCAAAAAGGGCACGCTCCACTGCTGCAATCCAAGCCCCTTCCGGGTGTCACCGTACTATGCGAGGCGCAGCATCCGTGGCGTGGCGGCCCATCATGCCAGGCTCAATCAATAAGAGGGCATGGGTCGCGCCTTGTTGAGGAAGCCCGAAAAAGCAACACGCACCCGCATCGTCTTCATGCCGGAGGCATGGGAAAAATTAGCCGGTGCTGAGCGGAATCCGCGCAGCGGATGGAGCGAGCCACCGGATCGCAGGCCCCACGCGACGCGCCCCGGCATGGGGCGCGAGAAGGCAGATAAGAAGAGGTGATCTTGCCAGTCCCCACCGGCCCCCCGGTATCCAGGTGCTATTCCACCCAAATCCACAGTCACCTCGGAACCGCCAAACCACGCGTCCGGCAGCCTCAGCCCTCTACCCCAGACCGATCAGGCGGACTGCGAACGGACGGCGAGCAGGCGCTCGAGGTACTTCGCGAGGAGATCGAACTCGAGGTTCACCACGCTGCCTGCAACGCATCCGCCAAGATTCGTCATCGCCAGCGTGTGCGGAATGATCCAGAGGACGAAGCTCTGCGGCTTCACCTCGGCGACTGTGAGGCTGATCCCATTCACCGCGATCGAACCCTTGTACACAACATACTGCGCGGAACCCGGTGGGAGGCTGATCTCGAGCCGGTGATCGTTCCCGTGCGGCTCAAAAGCCAGCACCTGCGCCGTGCCGTCGATATGCCCCTGAACAAAGTGTCCGCCCAACCGGCCACCCGCCGCCAGCGCAGGCTCAAGGTTCACCAACTCGCCGGGCTGCAACGTCCCTAGATTGGTGAGGCGCAGCGTCTCAGCAAGGAGGTCGAAGACCAGAAGGTCCTCTGTCCGCTCACTCACCGTGAGGCAGCATCCGTTGACGGCGATGCTGTCGCCCAACCGCGCAGCGGGCCCGAGCTTCGGTGCGCGCAACCGGAGGCGTCCCCCACCCTGCTGCGCCTCGAGGCCGATGACCTCGCCGGATTCCTCAACAAGTCCTGTGAACATGAGGCGCGGAGGCTAGCCCGGAAGCCCCCCGCAAGGAAACGGCGAAATAGGGACCGCAGCAGACAGGCGTGCGGACCGGTTCGTTCTCCACCGCCGCTTGTGCGCATCCCTTGTAAGCGACTATTGCCCGAGGCCTTTGACCAAGGGTTCCCGCTTGGCGTGATGCTCAAGGCACGTGCTCAGTCCGCTCGGAATGCCTCACTCCATCCACCGTCACCGCTCGGAGGTTCCGGCCGGAAAACACTTCTCCACCGCCAGCTCGCGATAATCAAAAATCGCCTCGAGCTGCGGCCGCGCGAGGAGCGCATGCACCGGCTCGCTCAACCAACCGAACGGCAGCCGGTACGTGATACGGTCCTCGACCTCCACCTTCCCGGAACCCACCGCGCGGAACCAATGCTCGTGGTGCCAGAGCGCATAAGGACCAGACCGCTGCTCGTCCACAAAGTAGCCATTCCCTTCCACATGCGTGATCTCCGTGAGCCAGTGCATCGGCACGCCAAACAGCGGCCTCACACGGTATGCAATCATCAGACCGGGATAGATCGCCTGCGGCAGATCCGGAGTGAGGATCTCGAAACCCAGCGTGGGCGGCGTGATCCGGCTGAGATTGCGTGGATTGGAAAAGAACTCCCAGAGAACCTCGATCGTTCCATGGAGAGTCTGTTTGCGATGCAGCGTGTGGGTCGGCATGGGAATGGATCTTCTCGAACACGCCGACTCTCACACGGGATCCGCCGCACACAAACCCCCAAGTAACCAATCAACGGCCGGCGCAGACTGGCGCCGCACCGCCGGAACCGCCGTCAGTTGGCTTTCTTCGCGGGATGCACCGTGAGCTGCGCAGCGCCCTCGCGCAGCTTCCCGAGTTCCGCGGCGTCGGCGGGAAGCGGGGCGGCTTGGAATGCCGGCAGGAGCTTGCTCCACACGAGATCCAGCTCGGCCTGCATCTGGCCGGTCTGCGCGGTGATGGCGAGGACGGCGTCCTGCTCCGGCATCACGAGACAGATCTGCCCGTCGCGTCCGTCGCCGCGATAGGCGTTGTGCTGACAGCGCCAGAACTGGAACCCATACCCCTGCTGCCAGTCGGACGTCCTGCCGCTGGGAGCCTTCTCATTGGGCACCTGTTTCGCAGTGGCAGCCTCGACCCACTTCGCGGGCAGAAGCTGGCGGCCGTTCCACCGGCCCTTCTGGAGGTACAATTGCCCGAACTTGGCGATGTCTTCCGTGCGAACAAACAGACCGTACCCGCCGAGGTTGTACCCCTCCCCTGTGACGCCCCACTCGGGATTCTCAATGCCGAGCGGTTCAAAGAGGCGCGGCCGCAGGTACTCGAGCACCGTCTTGCCAGTGGCCTTGGTGACGATCGCCGACAGCATGTAACTGCCAGGCGTGTTGTAACGGAACCATGTGCCCGGCTGGTGCTGCACCGGATGCGCGAGGAACTCCTGCACCGAGGGACCGTTGGCGATGTTGAACTTGGGCTCCGTGTCATGACCGCCGCTCATCGTGAGCAGATCGCGCACGCGCATGGCCTTGAGGTTTTCGGAGACATCCGCAGGGGTCTCTTTTGGAAAGAACTTCAGCACGGGATCCTCAAGGCTCAGCTTGCCCTCCTCCGCGGCAAGGCCGACGGCGGTGGAGTTGAAGCTCTTGCTCAGCGACCACAGGACATGCGGCTTGTCAGCCGCCTCCGGCTTCCACCACGCCTCCGCAATCACGTGCCCATGCCGCACAAGCATGAAGCTGTGGAGCGTGTGAATCTCCTGATCCGCCGCCTCCATGAACCCGCGGATCGCCGCCGAGGAAATCCCCTGTGCCTCCGGAGTGCTGCGTGGAAGCGGCTCGCCCGCCACCAGCGCACAGTGCAGCGAGACAAAAGCGAGCAGCGCAAGAAGCGCAAAAACGGGGGAGGGGAGGGAACGCGGGATGCGAGGGTATTTCATAACGGGGGGTGGAATTCGGGCGGACTCTACGGAAACCGCTCTGGTACCGCGAGCCCGCCGATGGTGGGAAAAAGGGGCCGCAGGTCGGGTGCCCGCGGAGTAGCTTGCACGCGCACTCGACCCGGTTCGGGCGTCCTGCCATGAGTGAACACCGTGATGGAGCCACCCCCCTTCATGGCCTCAAAGGCACGCGCATTCGTTGCGTGGGCCTTGCTCGCGATTGCTGCGCCAGCCGCGGATTGCGCGCCAATGCGCCCTGCGGCGAACGGGGCAGCCATGGTGCTCGGCACCGTCGAGGACTTTTCAAAAGCGCCTCCCGGCCCCCTTCAGAAGGGCTTTCTGGATTCGTGGCGCTGGACTTCCGAACAGCGCGAACTCGCCCGCGGATGGAGTCACCTCGAAATCGCGCCCAATCCGGAAAGCGGCGGACGCATGCTGCGCGTCCACGTTCACGACAGGCGGGCTCTCGCACCGCCCTCGATCCCGATCCTGCGGCTTGCCCCGTTCTACCCGCCGGAAGCCGACGGACTGCGGATCCGCTTGAAGGTGCTTTCGGGAAGCGCGTCCGTTTTCATCGGCGGTCCGACTGCCTATTACGCGAACAGCGACGTGTTCACCGAGCCGCAAACCGTGCGCGCCCTTGAACCGCCGCAGTGGGTGGAGGTCGTCTGCAATTTCAACCAGCCCACATGGCGCAACTATCGACGGGCCGGCTTCAGCGCAGACGCCCCGCGCAATTACTACAGCCGATGGGCTCAGGAACCCGTGGGGATTTTCCTCGGCGCAGATTCGGAGGGCGAGTTTCTGATCGACCGCATCGACCTCGTCGCGTTGGGCGAAGGAAGACCGTTTCCCACATTCCCGGCCGCACAGATCCAGATGGTGGAGACGATCGCGGACTTCGAAGACGGGAAGTTGGGAGATGCCTTCACGCTCTACATGGCGGCAGCCGAGGCGGAATGGTTCGAGCAATCATGGATGCGCACCAAGCCGCTGCGCTTTGAACCCGCGACGCTGTCGGTGGTGGATTCCGGCATCACGCAGGGAAGGCGTTCCCTTTCATCGCGCGCACGCACCGCCGAGGAGGTCCACTGTACGGGAGTGCGCACCGCCGGCTCAGCCAACGCGAACGCGATCGCCGCAGCCGTCCGCGTGGAAGCCCCGGACCGCCACGACTCCCTCGTCGGCGTCGGAGAGGCCATTCCCATGGACTTCCTCGTGTTCGCGGCTCCGGCCGGGCGGCCGTTCCCGTGGGAACGCTTTGCGGCTTCGACGGAGCTTCGGTCCCACGCGCATGGGGGGCCTGTGGAGCATGTGGGGTTTGATTACCAATTCACCCACCGCGTGGTTGCGGGCTACAGCGGTGTCGACTTCGCGATCTACCAAACGCGCCGCTATCTGAAGCCTGGCGAGTGGACGGAGTTGATCCTGCCGACCGCGGACTTCACCTGTGTCTACGGGCAGGGCGCCATGCGTCCGCGTCTGCTCGGGCATGAGCCCCTCCGCGGTGCCGAGATCATCGCGGTGGCATGGATGAACCCATGGTGCAGACAGGGCCGGCAGGAGTCTGCGGTGACCACGCTGGTGGACACGCTCGCGTTCGTCCACGTGCCCGGATCGCCCGCCGAACACCGCTCCTTCTGGCAGGTGCCGGATCTCACGCATTTGGAATCCCGCGAGGACACCGAGACCGGGCAACGCACACGCCACTTTTGGATGCGCAAACCCGAGCCGCGCTGAAAGCCCGCAGAATGCGGGATGGCCAGCCGATCACGCCACGCATCAGAACGAATCCGACAACCAACCGACACAGCCCCCATCCCACCGCACATGAGCCTTCAGGATCAACTGCCGCAAATCACACAGGGCGCCGTTGCATGGGCACAGGCCCACGCTGCGCGCATCGCAAAGGACGGGGAATCGCTTTCTCCGAAACTCATCGGCCTCGCGAAAAAGGTCGGCGTTTTGCAGCCCGAACTCATCCGGATTTTACGGGTGCCCACCGTGCCGTTTCCCGAAGAGCCGATGCTCCGGGAAGCCGCGCGGCAGACCGGCCTCGTCGATGGGGAGACGGCAGGGCTCACTCTCGGGCACGGGATCTACGTGGTGAGCCGTCACGAGACGGTGCGGCTTCTCTCCCATGAATTCCGTCATGTGCACCAGTACGAGGCGCATGGTGGGATCGCCGGCTTTCTTGAAGCCTACCTGCGGCAGATCGTGGCGGTCGGCTACAGCGATGCACCGCTTGAAATCGACGCGCGCAGGCACGAGCGGACGCGCTGCTGAGGACGACCCACCGCGCGTTACCCTTGGTTCCCACCCCATTGCAAAGCCGATAAGCGTATCGACAAATCCGGAGGTGCGGCGGTTAAATCAACTCTCCTTTGGTAGACGCGAATGCGTCCGCTTTTCCACCCCCGCCCCACCCCTTCCTCACCCCTTATGCTGCCTCCATCCCTGCCCACGAAGTCCCGCCGTGCAATCACCGCGCCCGTCCTCGCGCTCTGCATCGGCTTTGCTGCATCGATCAACCCCGTCTTCGGAGCACAGGAACCCGGCGACGTGACGGCCGCGGTGGCTGCCGCGGTGAAGGGCGACCGCCTCGTGATCGGAGCCGACAACAAGCTCTTCGGCGACACCGCGCCGGGCATGCCGAAGAAGCTGCGCGTCGAATATCAAGTCGGCGCGGAGAAGCTCACACGCGATGTGCCGGAGGGGCGCAAGCTCGAGGTCACCGCACCCGCCGGGCAGAAAATCACGGTGCTCAAGGCCGTGTACGGACCAGCGGACGGTTCGAAGCCCTCGGCCGTCGTGGCATCGCTTGCGGAGGCTCCGGAGGAGGTGCTCGACACCCTTCCCGGATTCAAACTCCAGCACGTGCTGCGAGCCGACAAGGTGAAGAACGGCTCCTGGATCTGCATGGCAAAGGATCCCGCCGGCCGCCTTCTGCTGGGCGGACAGAGCGGCCAGCCCATCACACGCGTCACGCTCAAGGACGGCCGGTGCGTGAAGGATGAAGTGCTGCAGGTTCCTGTCAGCGAAACGATGGGGATGCTCTTCGTCGGCGATATCCTTTACCTCACGGGTAAAGGGGCCAAAGGCTTCGGCCTTTACCGCTGCAAGACCACGGCCGGCGGCGACACATTCGGCGAACCCGAGTTCCTCCGCGAATGGCAGGGTGGGGCGGGCGAACATGGTTCGCACGCGCTCGTTCTCGGGCCCGACAAGATGCTCTACGCGGTGTGCGGCAACTTCACCGGCGTCCCGAAGGAACTCTCCCCCACCTCCCCTCACCGCAACTACGCGGACGACCTCGCCCTCAAGCGCATCGAGGACGGAAACGGATTCGGATCCGGTCGGAAGCCCCCCGGCGGCTACGTGCTGCGAATGGATTTGGACGGTCAGAATGCGGAGCTGTTCTCCGCAGGCCAGCGCAACAACTACGACGTCGCCTTCAATCCGGATGGTGAACTCTTCGGCTTCGACAGCGACATGGAATGGGATTGGGGCAGCCCATGGTACCGGCCCGTGCGCGTGTTCCATTCCGTCCGCGGCGGCGACCAGGGATTCCGCGAGGGCAGCGCGAAGTGGCCCGAGTATTATCAGGACAGTCTTCCCGCGACCGTGAACATCGGCATCGGTTGCCCGACTGGCGTGGCTTTCGGCACCGGTGCGCACTTTCCCGCGAAGTATCAGAAGGCCTTCTACATCTGCGACTGGACCTACGGCCGGCTCATGGCCGTGCATCTCACGCCACAGGGCGCGAGCTACACCGCCACATGGGAGAACTTCGTCGCGCCAAAGTCTCTCAAAACCAAGACCGGCCGAACGCCGCTCAATCTCACCGACGCCCTCGTCGGCGAAGACGGCGCGCTCTACTTCACCACCGGTGGACGCGGCACGCAGGCGGACCTTTTCCGCGTCAGCTACACCGGCTCCGAAGCCGCCGCACCCATCGCCGCGGAACAACTGCGCGACCGTGGTGCCGCCGCCGCACGCGAACTGCGTCACAAGCTCGAGACGTTCAACGTGCAGGCCGATCCGAAGGCCGTCGAAACCGCATGGCCGCACCTTGCGAGTCCGGACCGGTTCATCCGCTACGCAGCGCGCATGGCGCTCGAGCGCAATCCCGTGGCGGAATGGCAGGGACGTGCGCTCGCGGAGAAGCAGCCGGACGCGGCTTTCACCGCGCTGCTGGCACTGGCGCGACTCGGCGCCGCGGACACACAGGCTGCGATCTTGAAGGCGCTGAGCGCATTCCCCGTTTCGAAGCTCACGGAGGAGCAGGTGCTCGCAAAGCTGCGGGTGATCGAAGTCTCCATCGCGCGTCAGGGCGCGCCTTCCGGTGCGGTGGCGGAAGCGCTCGCTGCGGAGCTCGATCCGATTTACCCGGCGAAGACCGAGTTTGCGAATCGCGAACTGTGCCAGGTGCTGCTGGCCATCAACGCCCCGGGAGCCGTGGCGAAGACGGTGGCACTCCTCAAGAGCGCGAAGACGCAGGAGGAGCAGGTGACCTACGCCATCGCTTTGCGGGGCGTGATTGCGGGCTGGACCGAGGCGCTCCGCCGCGAATACGTCGGCTGGTGGAACGGCGGCCTCTCCACTCAGCATCCCGAACAGGTGGTCCAGTGGTTCGTGGACGCAGGCACCACTTTTCACAACGGCTCCAGCTTCCAGAACCTTCTCAAGAACGCACTCAAAGAGGTGAAGGCCTCCATGACACGCACCGAACTCGCAGCACTCGGCGACATCGGCGAGCCCAAACCCGCCACCCCAAAACCCGCCGCCGAACCTCGAAAGTTCGTGCGCGAATGGAAGACGGCGGATCTCCAACCGCTCCTCGCCCAGACAGGGCGCGGCCGCGATTTTGCGCGCGGGAAGGCCTTGTATGAAGGGGTCCAATGCGCGCTCTGCCACAAGTTCGGCGATCAGGGCGGCGCGGTCGGGCCCGATCTCACGGCGCTGGCCACACGGTTCAAGAGACAGGACATCCTTGAGTCCATCACCGAGCCCTCGAAGGTGGTGTCCGAGCAGTACATGCAAACCATCCTCACCCTCGCCGATGGCCGCGTCGTCGCCGGACGCGTGGGCGAAGAGACGGCGGACAAGGTGGTGGTGCTCACCAACCCCTTCGATGCGGCGGTGACGACCACGCTCAAGAAGACCGACATCAAGGGACGCGAACTCTCAAAGGTGTCGCTGATGCCTCCCGGCCTCCTGAACACCTGCTCCCAGGAGGAAGTCCTCGACCTGCTCGCCTACCTTGAGTCCATGGGCGATCCGAAGCATCCGAACTTCGCCAAGTAAGAAGCCGGAGATTCTCACACCAAGGCACAATGGCACCAAGGGGAAGGGAGGGAGGAACACCGGAATTCCGGGAGGTCTACTTCGCCGCTTCGCATCTCGGGGCGCGACAGACCGGTTGAGCAGTACGCACACGAGGCGACTGATCGTCTCTTGGTGCCTCCGTGACTTTGTGTGAGCCCTTCAGTCGTGGGTGCTCGCACCAAGGCGCAACGGCACCAAGCTGGGGTCCGATGGGACGGGCTCGGAGGGCCTGCCTTCAAGAAAGGCCTGGAGAATCTTGAGGCTGAGTTCCTGCCGGAACCGATCCGATGCATCGCTGTTAAAGGCCACGTGCGGCGTGAACACCACGTTCGGACGCGATAACACGGCATCGCAAAGAATGAGCCGGCGCAGTTCCTGCAAACGCCCGGCATCGCGGGCCTCACCCGCGAGCGCATCACTGCGCAGTCGTCGGACAATGTCCGCCCCGAGAATCGCGGGAACACTCTCGCGCATGACGCGCTCGTCCTCGAGCACATCCAGTCCTGCGCCGCCGATCCGGCCACTGTCCAGCGCCTCGCGCAACGCCTGTAAATCGATGAGGGCGCCGCGCGCGGTGTTCATCAACAACGTCCCCGGCCGGCAAAGGGCGAACGTTTCACGGTTGAGAAGATGGAAGGTGCCCTCGTTGAGACTGGCGTGCAGGGTCACTACATCCGAACTGCCCAGCAGTTCCGCCAGCGGAAGCATGCGGACTCCGCACTCCCCATCACAGCCCGGCTCGGGCGCAGGATCGGTGGCGAGGACCGTCATCCCAAACACCCGCGCGAGTTCCGCCACACGACGTCCGATGCGCCCGAGCCCGATGATTCCAAGGGTCCTGCCACGGAGATCCATGGCGCGCGTAGCCTCGTACGAGAACGGGCTCGGGGGTGATGCGCACATCACCTCGCGCAGGCGGCGTGCAAGCGCCAGCATCAACGCCATGGTGTGCTCGGCCACACTCTCGATCCCGTACGGCCCCAGAAATCGGACCTCGACGCCCCGCGCCCTGCAGGCTTCGAGGTCGATGTGTTCGGTGGAATGCGAGCGGGTCGCCACCAGTTTCAGCCGCGGATGGGACTCAAGGAACGCCGCGTCCACACCCATCCCGAGGAACACCGACAACACTTCCGCATCCGCTCCCACGCCTGCGATAGCCGCGACCACGCGCACGTCCTGCCCCTCGAGATTCCGCACAAGGAACGCCTCTTCTTCCGGCTCCGCTCCGACCAGGTAGATGATCACGTTGCGACACAGCCCCCTCCCCCCTCCAAATCGCACGCGGAGGCGCGAACGGCGGTGCAGGAATGCTCACGCCGGATCCCTCGCCGACCGCGCGAATGCAGGGCGGGTTGCATGCCGGGGCGCGTCCCGTGGAAAAGCGCGATCCCGCGGTGTTGCGGGCGCCTGTTTCACGGGAAGGTCTCCTCAGCAAGGGCGTCGGCCATGCCCCGGAAAACGGTGGCCACTCTACTCGTCCCGGTGTTTCTTGGTGCTGCGTGCCTTCGTGTGAGCTTCAGACGCAGGTATTCACACGTTCGCTCAGTTCGCATGGGGTTTTCCTCCCAAAGTCGCTGCGCTGCGCGCATCGTCAGGGGATGAGAGTGCTCACCCCCGCCATCCTTGCCGCCCTTGCCCTGCCGCTTTTTGCCCAGCAAGACTGGGCGCCCGTCACGGACCCGTTGAAAGACACCATCCTCGACGCGCGGCAGGTGCAAACCTTCGAGAGCGGCGTCAGACCGGAATGGGGCTACGCCGCGCCGCAAAAGGACACCTTCATCCTCGTCCATCCCAAACTCGACCGCAAAGGCGCGCCCCTTTACGTGGTACTCCATTCCGCCGGACACGATGTGCACTCCTGCGTGAACTGCACAAAGACCGTAGGCAATCATGATATCTACCGCTCGCCCGACGATTACTACGCGCTGTATCTCGACTGCGGCAAAAACAGGGGGAACGACTGGTGGTGGGGCGGGATGCACCTGAAGGATGCCAAGCTTACCCAGAAAAACTCCGGAGTCTCACTGACGCCTGTTGAAAAGCGGGTGATTGATACGGTGAAGTGGACCATTGAGAAATATGGCATCGACCCGAACCGCGTGTATTTGAGCGGTAATTCCATGGGTGGCAGCGGAACGCTGGGGATCGGGGTGCGGAATGGGGATATCTTCGCCGCCATCAAGGCGAACGTGCCGGCGGGAATTGAGCACGTCTCGCAGCGGATGTCCTTCCCCCCTGCCCTGCTGCCCGCCGGAGTCCAGCTTCCCGATCCTCCCGTGGTGGTCGACTACTCGGCTCCGAATGATGGGTGGTCCGCGGGGCACGAGCGTTTTGTGATCGCGATGAATGAACGCAAATACGCGCTGTATTTCTACTGGGGCCCGTTCGGGCACGCTAATAACTCCGCCCAAATTCTGAAGGTCAACGACCTGATTGATTCCTTCGACTGGTTGAGCGTGCGGAAGAACGAGCCCTACATCGCCTTCACCAACGCTAACTGCAACTCCCCACTCCCATGGCCTGACGACCTCAAAAACACCAAGGCAGGACAGGTGAATGCATTCTTCCGCTGGAAAAATCTCGCCGATTCCCCGGAGAAATTCGAGGCCTCCCTCTACCTCACAGACAAGGCTCAGTTGCAGACGCAATTCGAGATCCCAAAAGAGGCAGGCGCGGATGTCACCCTTCGCAGGATCCAGAATTTCCGACTCCCTCCCGGGACCAAGTTTCAATGGACTTTTGGCGACGCCAAGGGTGAGGGAACCATCGACGCCCAGGGTTTGCTCAGCATTCCGTCACTGAAAATCACGCAGGAGCCCAAGGTGCTGCGCCTCGCCAGATAAGCCCTCACTCAGGCAGTGGGCCCTCAGCCAGTTCGCCGTGTTTCTCCATGAGACAAGGTTGAGCCCCGCCTTTTTTCGCCCTCTTTTCCCACTCCTCCTCTCGAGGCTGGCCCAATCGACTGAACGCGCAGCGCTTCTCACCTCAAGTCCAGAGGATCCACCGATAGCGGCGTGCTGAGCAAACCCGGAGGGCGCTTTGATAAGAGGTCCTGTTCGTGTTTTAGAGCCAATAGGGACAGGCAAAATCTCCTCTCATCATCATCCTTCTCGCGCACCCTCCCGGGGCGCGTCGCTTCGGAAAACGCGATCCGGTGGTTCCCACAATCCGCTTTGCTGATTGCGTTCACCGACCGGCTATTAGCTTTCATGCCTCCGGCATGCTGACGGGA
>CAMAUX010000022.1 GCA_945861435.1 Chthoniobacter flavus
GCTCAAGACAGTCTTGTCTGCGGTTTTTGGTGAAAGCGCTCGGGCAAAGTCCAACAAACACTTCGCAATGCCCCAAAGCCGCTACCCTCGCCGAATCCGCCTCCACATCATTCCTTGAATCCCGTTTCCTAAGTCCGACGGGCTGCTAGGTTTCGAGATTGTCCGCAAGAGTGGCAGCCACATCGTCCTGCGCCGCGGTCCGTCAGGCTGCGTGGTCCCAAATCATCGGGAAATCAAAACGTCCACTCACGCCAGCGTCCCGCGCCTGACTCATGCGACTCCCAAGGAGTTCATCTCCGCGCTTTGAACCTCACACGCGCTCAGCGGCGTCACAAGGCGACCGCACCGGTTCCGGACACAAACGCCCCTCGCTCCCACCCCACCCAGCCTCCGCCCTCCTGAACTCAGGCCCCTCAGGGAGCTGAACTCAGGGCAGCCCGAAATCCGTAGTCGCAGTCGCAGTCGGCCGGGTCGTTGAAGTTGCGAGTCCCCACCGCGCAGTAGTCCCCGTTGTAGCTCCCGCTCCCGCCACGGAAAACCCGGTTCGTGCCCGAATAGATATCAAAGCACCATTCCCACACATTCCCGCTCATATCATGCATACCCAGTTCACTCGCAGCCTTGGTCCCAACCAATTGCGTCCCACCCCCAGAGTTACCATTATACCACACCGCCGCGTCGATATCGTCGCTGCCACTGTAAGTGTACCCCTTCGTCTGCGTTCCTCCACGCGCTGCCCACTCCCACTCCTTTTCACTCGGCAGCCGGTACCCATCCGCTGACGTATCGACCTCAGGCACCAATTCCCCAGTCCGGTACACCGCCCCATCAGAGAGCTTGTACACAGGCGTCTTCCCCTCCCTCTCACTGCGCGCATTGCACCACTTCAACGCCTGATACCACGTCACATCCGTCACAGGATAATTGCTCCCATTCCCAGCCCCCACCCCATCGAGATCATAGCCCTTGTTCGCCACACTCCAATCTCGCACCTGCTCAAACTCCCCCCACTGCACAGGATATTTCCCAATATAAAACGTGCTCACTTCCACAGGCCCCAGTCCTGAAGAAGCAGGCAGCACGCCTCCGTCAACCCTGCAAAAGTCCCCCATGAAGGGCGCTGACTCACCAGCAGCAGCAGCTTTGAACGCAGCCAGGAGCCGCTTTCGCTCCCCAACTTTCTCAATCCCAATGTCCTTCAGATCGCCCTCGGACAGTTCACAAAGAATCGAGTCCCGGACGCCTTGATCCGTAAATGCCTCAAAGAGATGCTCGAGTTGTTCTCCTGCTAGAATCGATCTGAGATTTCTGTCCATGACGGGAGGTGCTTGCAACTGACTGCTCGAACTGAACAACAAACAGTCAATTGTTAAAACATAAAAAAACTAATATGCGCTATATATTTACACAAAACATAAACCCGCTACCATTACCCACCCCCCACAGCCCTTCACAAGATGAGCGCCCACTCCCACGCCGCAGGGGGGATGCGTAAGCTCTCCCGGAACACCTCCAGCGAACCGGCCAGGTCCCGGATAGCGGCTGCGCGGGCGGCACAGTACGCGCGCTCCCCTCCACCAATGTCGGCACTGCGTGCCTGTTCCACTTCGTTCTCCAGCAAGCCGTGCACGCCCTCGGTCACAGATTCCCAGACCGGGTCGCCCCTTGCCTCGGCCTCAATCTGGCCGAAGGCGAGCGCGCTCATCAAAACCTGAGTTCCCGCTCAACGACCCGCCCGCTCGCGGTACCGATAGCCCACCCCGCGCACCGTCTCAATCCACTCGGGCTCGGCCGGGTTGCGCTCGATCTTCTTGCGCAACTTCGCGATGTGCTGGTCCAGCGTCCGCGATTCCGGGAAGTACTCGATCCCCCAGCAGCGATCGAGCAGCGTGTCCCGTCCCACCACCTCGCCGCGCCGCTCAAAGAGCACCTCCAACAACGCCGCCTCACGCGGCGAGATGTCGATGGATTCCTCGCCGCGCACCACCCTCAACTCGCGCGGGTAGACCACCAGATCCCCAAATTCAAACCGCCTCGTATCCCCCTTCTCCCGCGCCTGCACCCGCCTCCACACCGCAAGAATGCGTGCCAGCAATTCCGCCTTTCCAAAGGGTTTCCGAATAAAATCATCCGCCCCCAACCGCAACCCCACCACCACGTCCACCTCCTCGTTCTTCGCGGAAAGAAACAGGATCG
The DNA here is from genome assembly GCA_945861435.1 of Chthoniobacter flavus. Lineage (GTDB taxonomy): Bacteria > Verrucomicrobiota > Verrucomicrobiia > Chthoniobacterales > Chthoniobacteraceae > CAIURC01. The sequence goes on from CAMAUX010000022.1 coordinate 2,197, forward strand.
GCACCCGCGCATCCGCGGCGCGCACCCTTCGGCAAACCTCGTACCCATCCACCTCCGGCATCATCACATCGAGGCACAGCAGATCCGGTGCATCCGCCTGCCACCGCTCAAGCGCCTCCCGCCCGTTGCGCGCCAGAACCGTCCGGAAACCCTCCGAGCGCGCACACGCATCGAGCGCCTGCAACGTCAGCGGATCATCATCGGCGAACAGGATCTTCATGCCACGGAAAGCATGCCCGGCACCGCGCACGCCGGAAGCTCCAATTCGAAAACCGCACCGCCCTCCGATGAAATCACACGCAACGCCCCCCCCATCGCCCGCGCAATATCACGCGCAATGCACAGCCCCAGCCCCGTGCCCGTCACCCCGTCGCGCACATGATCGCTCAGCCGCTCAAATGGCTCGAAAACCCGCTCCCATGCGGCCCGCGGGATTCCCGGCCCATGATCCCGCACCCGCACCCATAGGCGCGCCCCATCCCACTGCATCGCGATCTGCACGGGCCCGCCCGGCGCGTACTTCTCAGCATTGGAGAGCAGATTCGCGAGGATCTGCGCCAGTGCGTCCCCGTCGATCAACAGGGAATCCGTCACCAACCCCTCGGTCTCCACGCGCATCCCGCGTCTCTCGAATCCCGCGGCAAACTGTTCCACCACCGCCGCAACCACGCTCGCCGGACAACACGCACCCGGACGCGCACGCAACCCTCGCCGTTCCCGCTCCGAGAACGTCAGCACGTTCTCAATCAAACGCGCCAGCCGCCGCACCTCCTCCCGCACCAACGCCAGCGGACGTGCCTCCTCCTCCACCTCCTGAGCATCCGCAGCAAGATCGAGATTGAGCAGGATATTGGTGAGCGGGGTGCGCAGTTCATGCGACACCCGGTTCACAAACGACACCCGCTGCGATGCCAGCACACGGGCTCTCCGCCCCTGCACATACAGAATCAACCCGAGCCCCGCCACCAACACCGCCGCCACTCCTGCGCCCACCAGCACGCCCGTCCGATACACCACCCGCGTCGTGCGCGGATCCCATGCCAGAAGATCCCAATCCCCAAACCGACTGCGCAACGGCAAGACCAGATCCGGCGCAAATCCCGGCACCGCACCGTTCGAGAACACCTCGGCCCCCGAACGACTCCTCAACCGCTCGGCACCGTTCTCCCAGTGCAAAACATGGAACGCCTCCGACATCCCGCGCAGATGATCCGTCACCACCGTCTCTAAAACTGCACGATCCAACAGCATCACGACCAACTCCCTTGGCGAGACCGCCTGCCAATACACCAACGGCCATGCGGGCTCCGTGCGCCATCCACTGCGGGCTCCCGAACCAAGGAGCTCTGCCGCGTCCAGAATCAGCGGGGTCCTCACCGTCCAGGGACGGGGCGGCGAAAACACCGGCATGGGAATACGCACCCCCGGATTGGCGCCCACGGTGACATGCAAGCCCTCCGCGCCGCGTTCAGTCCCAGGCCCCCCCCCACGCGAACGCGCAGCGTCTCCCGAAGTCGGATCCAACACCGACACCTGCACGATTCCCGCAACGCGTTGTGCTTCACTTCGGATCACAAACACCTCCGTCGAAGCATTGAGCGCAACCACGCGCAGATGGCTTTCATACAGGACTCCCAGCCGGTCGAGCTCCTCCTGGAACACCGAGGCGCATCGCATCAGCGGTTCTCGATCGCGCTCATGGCGCACCTGCTCTTCCCGCCGCGAAAGCATCACGCCGCCGCCGCCGATTACCGCGGCAATTCCCAGCAGCAGACAAAGCGTTGCGCGTGCTCCCAGCATAACGGCTCCCTTCTTCAGCCTCTGGAAGCCCCACTCACCGTGCCTCGTTCAGAAACCGCACAAACACCAGCACGGCACGCCCTTCATCCTTGCGCCCATCGACGCCGGAACCCACCGGCGCACTCAGCGTCCCCACCAGCGTCTGCTGCCCCACCGCAGCCCGCTGTCTGCACTTGAGCTCGCGCGACTCGAAAAGAGGTTGTGCCGGCCACTCCATTGCCACCCCCTCCACCTTGAGCGATCCTCGATGCACCACACTCGAAAGGTTCTGCGCGACCACAATCCCGCCATCCCCCTCGACCTCGAGCTCAAACTCAACCCGCACCCCCACGTTGCGCGTCTCAAACCTAGACGCCCATGCAGCGCCCCATCCATTCACGCCGCTGACAGACTTTGCCTTTCCAGTCGCCACGGCTTTTCCCCTCCCGGATGCCGCATCCTTTTTCCCCGCCTCCTCAACCACCTCTCCCCGCCCTCCCCGAGACTGATCATTGTCCTCGGAATTCTTCTCCCCGGAATCTGGCGGCGTGAATTCCGTTGGGTAGTGCACTTCGGAGAACCCGGAACTCCCCACCCTCTGACCGCTGGACGCATCCGCCACCACCATGTCGTCAATCCGCGCCCGGCCCTCCTCCATAAGCGTGCGCACTTGTTCCCATGCCGCATCCGCGATCCCTGCACCTTTGAAGAGGTCCCGCCCGAGCGCCCGATCCATGGAGCAAAAGGTGTACTGCACCTTCCATCCACCCGCCGGAACCGCCCCGCCAGTCACTCCACTCTTCCCCGTCCCTGCTCGCACCGCATGCACCGTCAAAAATCCAAGGCGCATCTCCCTCTGTGCCCCGCCAAGCGCCCCAGCATCCGCTGAAAGGGTCCCCACAAAGTGCGGCTCACCCACCGGAATCAACGCCGAAACCTGCAACTCCTCAACGCCAAAGAGCGGCTGCGCCCACGGCAGCAGACCGGGCTTCAGCGCTTCCTCACGGAATCCGCCAAAACGGACCGACCGCGGGTTCATCGTGACATTCACGCTCCGCTCGTCGGAACCCGCAGACAGTTCCATCTCAAACGCCTCCCCCACCGCACGCATCTCAAAAGCCGTGGGAAACGCCGACAACCCAGCCGCCCTCGGCGCATCGTACTCAGTCGGATACCGAACCTCGTCCACCGACTGAACCACGACGCGCTCCCCACCAACAGACGCCACACTTTGGAGAACCTCCAGACGCGCCCTCCCTTCCTTCTCCAAACCCTGCACGCGCTGGTACAACGCAGCCGACTTCATCTCCTCCTGCAGCAACGCGAACGCCCCCTCACCCGCCATCGAGTACACCTCAAACACCGTCTGATACCCCAGCACCTGCCCACCCGTCACGGCAGCGGAACCCTTGGCTGCGGCCTCGCCCCGTTCTTTTACAAAGGGATCCGATCTCTGCGGAGTCTGTCCGAAACCACAAGGCACGCCACACAGCAGCGCGCCGGCGATCGTAATCAGCGGGAGAATCTTGTTCATTGGGGGATAAACTATCTATTCCCCCATCCGCTGGGTGACCGGCAAGTACAGCCAGTGTAATAGTTTTGTAAATCAAGCCGCCTCGCCCGCCCAGTCATCCGCCTTACCCTCACACAGCCCATGGATAAGAAGCCCCAGATCCCCTGCGCCACCTGCGGGAAACCCACGAACTTCTTCTCCCCACCCACCGGCCCCTTCTGCTGCCAGCGCTGCCAACTCGTGGATCTCGGACGCTGGCTCAATGAGGAATACCGCATCAGCGAACCCCTGACCCCAGATCACCTCGAGGAATACGCAGACCTCTCGGGCGATTCCCTCGACCACGCCGAGGACGACGGCTCACACTAATTTCCACGGGCCCGCTTCACGGTGCCTGCCCATCCCGCACACACCGGAACCCAAGGTGCGCAAACGCCGCGCCGGCCTGCTGCCTCATCCGCGAACCCGTGCGGTATCCTTTGCTATAGACATCATTGCACAGGAACGATCCTCCGCGCACCACGCGCTCCGAGCCAGTCGAAGGCCCCGGAGGATTCTCCCGCGCACTGTGGCTGTAATAGTCCGCTCCGTAATAATCCGCGCACCATTCCCACACATTACCCGCCATATCATGCAGGCCGAAACCGTTGGCGAGAAAACTCGCCACAGGCGCCAAACCCTTGAATCCATCCTCACCCACATCCTGTTGGGGAAAGCGCCCCTGCCACAGGTTCGCCATCCAACGTCCCTCGGGCAGCTTCTCGCGTCCCCACACATAAGGCACGTGGATAAGCCCGCCACGGGCTGCGAACTCCCACTCCGCCTCGGTCGGAAGCCGCTTGCCCGCCCACTTCGCATAGGCGCACGCATCCTCCCATGCCACCTGCACCACAGGATGTTTCCCGCGCCCATCCAAATCCGAACGCGGGCCCTCCGGATGCCGCCAGCTCGCACCAGGCGTAAGCTTCCACCACTGCATCACATCAGAGAAATTCTCCACCCTCTCCGGCGCGCTGAACGTGTATCCGCCCACCGCCGCGCCGGAACCTTCCACGGGCCGCTCCGCCACGGTCACGTACCCAGTGGCATCCACGAAGCGGCCGAACTGCTCATTAGTCACCTCGGTGCGGTCCATCCAAAAACCGCCCACTTTTACATCATGCAAAGGCTGCTCATCGGGCTGCCCGTCATTGGCCCCCATCGTGAACTTCCCCGCCGCAATCCACACCATCCCCCCGGACGCATCGGAATTGCGCACAGCCGTCGCATTGCGCAGACGCCGGATGCGCATCGCCTCCCGGCTCACCCACAGCGTGCTCATGAGGATGAGCCCCAGCAGCAGTCCTGAGATGATCAACGCCGTGCGCGTGGCTGGCGTCATGAACCGACGTTCCGAAGGATCAGGAGTGGGATTGGACACGACGTCCATTCTCCAAATGTCCCCCGGAAAAGCCAGCGCTCCGACGCCACTCCCTCCCGTTCACCCCGTTCACGGTACGTAACGCTTCACCCTCGCCTGCCACCCCGGCAGCCACCGCTCCTCCCGCCGCTCCGGCGGTGCATTGCGAACACGTCTCGCCAGCACCTCCGATGCGCTCTTGGAAAAAGCGGTCACCGGATCGCCTTTCTCAGCCATCTGCTCGAGCACCGCCAGCAATCCCCAGCCCTGCCCCTGGTAACGCTCCGTCGGACTCGTCCCCTCGCCCTTGAAGTTCACATAATCAATCAGCGCAAACGTCCCCGCCCCACTCTGCGCAAGCCGGTCAAAATTGGCCCTCACCTTGGCGCGCGCAGCCGGCGACGTCTCCGCCAGCATTTTCGGGAGCGCCTCCCGCATCCGCTGCGCAAGGAACTCGCTCTGCAACGCCACCGTCGTCGCCAACAACTCGCGCAACTGCTCCATCCGCGCCCCCTTGAAATCACGCTGAAACTCCGCCTTCGTCTTCCATGGACACGCCGACGCCCCACGCAGCCACTCCGGAAGCGTCACCCCACGGCCGCCGAGAAAACGCACCAGATGCGGAAAGCTCTCTTCAAAGGGCCCCTTCGCCCCGGCCGGATACCAGATGAAATGCCCGATCCCAAGGGAAGCGAACGCCTCTCCCTCATTCCACGAAGTAAGTCCGTCGCGCGTTCCAGCACACTCATTCTGCCAAACTTTTCGCCCCACGGACTCTAGTTCCGCCGGAGCAAGTCCCCCTGCAAAAGCCCCTGCGACACTCACCATCATCAAACTAATGAACAGCTTCGCCTTCATCATCATTCACCACCTTAGCGCATCTTTACAAATTACAAGGCCCCCCTCACCCCCATCTTTTTCCCTGACTTGCAACGCGCACGTCTCCTACGGTTCCCACATGCAGAAATCTGACGGGATGAATTACGCCCCCAAGGGCAAACCGGCACCAGTCGTCCAGCCCGGCGAGTTCGTATTCGCCGCGGCGGCTCTCGACCACGGCCATATCTACGGCCAGTGCAACGGGCTCATCGAAGCCGGTGGCCAGCTGCGCTACGTCTTTGATCCAGATCCAGCCAAGGTCGAGCGCTTCTGCACCACTTATCCCGACGCCAAACCCCTGCCCAGCCTCGACGCACTTCTGGAAAAATCCGACGTCCATCTCGTCACCGGCGCCGCCGTCCCTAGCGAACGCGGACCCCTCGGCCTTCGTGTCATGGATGCGGGTAAGGATTACTTCACCGACAAGACCCCTTTCACCACCCTCGCTCAGCTGGAGGCTGCACGCGCCAAGGTCCGGGAGACCGGCCGCAAGTACATGGTGTATTACAGCGAGCGGCTCCACGTGGAATGCGCCGTGCGCGCCGGCCAGCTCATCGAGGAAGGCGCCATCGGCCGCGTCGTCCAAGTCCTCGGCATGGGCCCCCACCGCAGCTCCCCCGCCACGCGCCCCGCTTGGTTCTGGTCGCAGGAAAAAACCGGCGGCATCCTCTGCGACATCGGCTCCCACCAGTTCGAACAGTTCCTCCATTTCTCAGGCGCAAAGAGCGCCACCGTGGTCAACGCGCAGGTGGCCAACTACCATCACAAGCAATATCCGGAGTTCGAAGACTGGGGTGAGGCCAACCTCGTCGCCGACAACGGCGCCACCAACTACATCCGCGTCGACTGGCTCAACCCCGCCGGACTGCGCACATGGGGCGACGGCCGCACCTTCATCCTTGGCACCGAGGGCTACATCGAACTGCGCAAATACCTCGATCTCGCGCGCGACGCCGAGGGCGACCAACTTCTCCTCGTCGATCACAAGGGCGAACACCACCTGCGCTGCCACGGACAGGTCGGCTTCCCCTTCTTCGGCGCCCTCATCCTCGACTGCCTCAACCGCACCGAAAAAGCCATGACCCAAGAGCATGCTTTTCGAGCAGCAGAACTTTGCCTACAAGCTCAGGCAATGGCGCGGCGCATCGAATAAGCGGCGCAGCGTCCCCTCAACAAATAAACATAACAAACCCCACCATGAAAACCATCCTCAGCGCCCTCGTCGTCGCCATCCTCGCTCTCAGCGCCACCGCCTGCCATTCCTCCGCCAAAAAGGAGGAGTGCTGCAGCGGCCACAAAAAGTAATCCCTCGGCCACGCAATTCTCCGGCTGACCACCCCGCCCGCAGATGAAAAAAATCGAAGCGATCATCAAGCCCTTCAAACTGGAGGAAGTGAAGGCTGCCCTCTCCGAAGTCGGCGTCGAAGGGATGACTGCCCTCGAAGTCCGTGGCTTCGGACGACAGAAGGGCCACACGGAACTTTACCGCGGAAGCGAGTACACCGTGGATTTCCTCCCGAAGATCAAGCTGGAGATCGTCGTCGCTGATGGAGCCGTCCAAGACGCCGTCAGCGCCATCATCAAGGCGGCCAAGACAGGCAAGATCGGGGACGGAAAAATCTTCGTCTCCTCCCTCGAGGAGGCCATCCGCATCCGCACCGGAGAACGCGGAGACAGCGCAATCTAAGCGCCTCTAGAAAAGCTAAGTAAAGAAGGCCCGTCCAAGCGTCACTGCTGGGACGGGCTTTTCTTTTCCCCACCGCCATCGGGCGACTGCGGCGCCGCCGCTGGCTTGTCCACTGGCTTGTCCACTGGCTTGTCCACTGGCTTGTCCACTGGCTTATCCGCTGGCTCATCCGCTGGCTTATCCGCTGTCACTGGGATCGCACTCCCCTCAGGACGACTCGGACGTTCCGGCCTCGCCTGCCCTTCAAACAGTTTCTTACCCCCACCCGGACGCATTCCAGCCGGCGGCGGCAGCGGCTTCCCATCAAGCGCCGAACCTTCTTTCCAAAACCTCTCCACTGGCATCGAGACCCGGCCCCGGGTAATCCAACGCAGACCCGGATGGTCCCGCAAAAAATTGATCTCCTTGGCGTGTCCCGGAAGGACGACCCGCTCCAGCGAGGGGATTTTCAGCAACACACGCAGATCGCTAATGTTCGGACACCCATCGAGCACCAGTTCCTTCAAGGGCATCTGTGCAAGCGGTGTGAGGTCCTCCACTGGAGTCCTGCTGAGATCCAACTGCACCAAGCGCAGGCCGCTGAGCGCCGCAAGATCCCTTGCCCCCTGACAGCCTGCCATCGACAGGTTTTTCAAGGGGAGCTTCCGCAGCGGTTGCAGATTCATCACCTTCGTGTCCCCAATACGGAGAGTCTCCAGTGGCATCCCCTCCAACGGCTTGATGTCCGCCAACGGCGTGTTCTCCGCGGAAAAACTCTTCAGCGGCATCCCCGCCAGCGGCCGCAAGTCGGTCACGGTCGTCCGGTTGATGGAAAGCTCGCGCAGCTTGAAGTCCCGCAGAAACCCGAGCTCGTTCAGCTTCGCGTCATCCAGTGCCATGCTCCCAATCGGCACGTTCACCAACTGATTCCAGTGGGGAGACCCGTTCTTGGCGGGATTGAACCCGTTGAGATCCACGTGCAGCGAGCCGTCTTCGTTGGTGCTGATACGCCCCTTGAAATTGTGCCGGGAAAGAAGAGCGCGCCATGGACTTTCCACCGTGTTGAGACTCCTACCAGCCCCCATGGCCGCGTTGGCCTCATCGAAACGCTTCTGCGCAATCAGGCCGGCTTCAAACTCCAAGAGCACCCCCATCGACAGCCCCTCCTTCTCCATCCGTGTAAGCAAACGCTGCGTGAAGTCGAGATTCAGCCGGGCCTTCTCAAGCTTCGGGTTACGCTCAAACGCATCCCGATACGCCGCGACTGCATCGTCCCAACGAAACAGCGATTGAAGAATATGCCCGCGCAGCAGGTGATAATCAGGCGCATTGGGCACTTGCTGAATGGCGTAGTCGACCTTACCGAGCGCCTCTTCAAACTTCCGATCTTCGACCAAATTCTGCGCCTCATCGTAGTACGTGGGTGCGACTCCTCGCAGTTCATTGAGCCGCTCATCGGCAAGCTGCGCATTCTTCTCCGCCAACTCCCGGTTGCGCTCCGCTTGCTCCGCGATGCCCTGCGCCTGCTTCTTCTCCTGGCTGAGTTCGTAGATGAAACCCAGCACCACCACGTTGAAGAGCACGAACGCGATCCCCACCAACGCCACCTCCCCCTTGTGGCGCCCCATGAACAGAAGGAGGTGCTGGATCAGGCTCGCCCTCTCCGCCTTCGTGGGAAATCCCCCCTGCCACGCCGTGATGTCCGCCTGCATCTCCTCCACACTCTGGTAACGACGCCCCGGCTCGAGCTCCATCGCCTTCATCGCCACCGCCGAAAGTCCGGGCGGAACACGCTGCCCCGGGCAGTGCACCAACTCCACCCCATCTCCCCCAGCAGTGTCCGGCCTCCTGCGCCCTTCAAAGCTGGAAGGCGGCGCAATCACCCCGCTCAAGATCTTCTCCAGCACTTCCATCACCGTGTGCCCCACCACCGGGGCCCGCAAGGTAAGGATCGCGTAAAGAATCTCCCCAAGCACAAACACATCGGAACGGGCATCAACCTTGTCCAACTCCCCGCGGGCCTGCTCCGGTGAAACATAGGGCGGCGTCCCCACCACCAAACCCGTCATCGTCTCAAATCCACGCCCGGTCTCGCCATCCTGCATCGCCGCCTCCAAGGCGAACTCACCATGGGAAGTCGGTTCGTGATCGGCATGGGCAAGGTGCTTCGCAAGCCCCCAGTCCATCACCAGCACCTCCCCATACGCACCAATCATCACGTTCTCCGGCTTCAGATCCCGATGCACCACCGCCTTCGAATGGGCGAACGCCACCGCATCGCAGATCTTCTGAAAAATACCCACCAGCATCGCCAACGGATACTTCTCCACCGTCGGCTGGTGCCCGTCCCTCAACCCCCGCAGCACCTCGTCGAGCGTGGTACCCCGGACGTGCTTCATCACATAAAACGTCTCCCCCTGCTCATCGATACCCAGCTCGTAAACAGGCACGATATTCGGGTGCTCCAGCTGACCGGTAAGCTGCGCCTCATCAATGAAACGCAGCAGATTCTCCCGCGAAAACTGCGTCCCCGTCTTCATCACCTTCATCGCCACGGTGCGCCGGATGCGCATGTCGCGCGCCTGCATCACCATCCCCATCCCCCCCCGCCCAATCGTCGTCACCACCCGGTACTTCGTCCCCGCCAGCATCTGGCGAACTGGCTCCAAACCAAGGTCCGCATCCCACAACGCCTCAGCCAACTGGCGCGCCGCCGACTCCCGCAGCCCCACCCGCAGCCTCGCCATCCCAATCTGAATCTCCTGATCCGCCCGCACCCGGGTCGGAATCTGAACCTGCACACCGTCAATAAATACACCGTTGCTGCTGCCAGTGTCTTCAATGAGTAATTCAAAACCATTGAGCGTCAGCCGCGCGTGATGACGCGACACCTCGTCGACATCAATCACCATGTGGCAGGTCGGATCCCGCCCCAGAATGTACTCGCCCTGCTCAATGGCGAACTTCTCCTTCAGCGTCTGATTGATGAAGACGAAGACGTCCGCAAGGATCGGTTCCGGAGTTGGAACGTCCACCGCACCATCCCCACGAGCAGCCGGTTCCGAGCGCTCAATCACAGCGTGTTTGTTGCGAAAGGCGCCACGCAGTCAGAATAATCGATGGTCCGATAGTCGGATGTGCCGATGGGAGCCTCTTCCACACTACAGCCCAGGAATAGCCATCGCCCCACCAGCAGCAGGATCTGCTCCCATCCCCGGAATCGCTGGAGCGGGAGGCAACGTCATCGGATCTAAGGGAAGTGCGGGGTTCCCAGAATTCGTGTCGCTCTGTTTGGGCGAAACGGGGGCCGTCTTGATGTTGGTCGCCACCGGCCGCACAAACCGATTGCGCCTGTACGAGTACACATCGGAGTAAGTCGTCTTGCAGCCCCCAAGACTGCAGACAAGCAGCGCGGCGAAGACCAGCGGACGGATACGTTGCAGGGGAAACATAAAACTTGTTGTGGAGCACTCTGCTCGCATCGTCAACCTCCGGGGCGGAGGAGGATTCCCCACCCTCACAGGATGCCAATCTAACGAAGGCAAACGTCGCATGGAGACACTCCGCTCTTAGGAGGCACAAAGAGCCTCATTTCGTCGTGGGCATGTAACGGTAAAAAACCTCCAGCATCAGAATGCAAAGTGTCGTCCGATACACCTGGCCGCTCACCCCGGCAGGACCATGCATCTTTCCGCCCGGTTCAGGCCACGATCCATCAGGGCCCTGGGCCCCAGAAACCTCTTCCTGAAACCACTTGTTCCACTTACTCCACGCGCTGCCGCCGAACATCAGACAAGCCTGTGTGTTGTAATACCACGCGTACAGGTCCGCGTGCTCTCCCTTGTACTTCACAGGGTATTTGGTGTCGGTCTCCTTCAAAATATACTCAATCCCCTCCTTCACCACCTTGTCCTTGTCCTGCTTCCAGAAATACGTGCACAGCACACCCACCCCGGTGAGACTGTATTTGTCCCCCTTCGTCGTGTATCCAAACCCGCCATTCGGACCCTGAACCCGCTTGAGATTGAGCATCGCCTTGTCGAGCGCATCATCCACACCAGCAATCTTCAAACCGGTCAGATGCGCAGCCTTCAATGCCTGAATCTGCCAGCCACTCACCGACGTGTCGCTGTTGGGCCCCTTGTCGTACCCGTATTGCCACCCACCGTCGGGCGCCTGCCCATCCACCACGTACTTCACCGCCTGACGCAGCACCTCCGCATAGCGCTCATCCTTCGTCATCGTGTAATATTCGCCCAGCGCATAGGTGAGGATCCCGTGCTCGTACACGCCCGGTTGCCCAAAGGCGGCCGCATCGCACATGCGCCCTTGGTTCGTCTTGCCCTTCGCCAGCGCCCAGTCCAACGCCTTCTTCACCGTCGGCCCAAACTCCGGCGCCTCAGGCGTCTCCCCGTGCCCCAGAAAACACAGAATCGCGAGCCCTGTCATCGCCGTCTTGTTGGAATCGCCCCAGCTTCCGTCCTCCTTCTGCGTCCCCTTCAGCCAACGAAGCCCCTGCATCACCGCCTTCTCACTCTTCTCCTTCCCTCCCACCTTCATCGCCGCCATCGTGCGCGCGGTGCCACCTGCACGCCCGGCCATCGTGGATGGAAGCCCCTTGGCAATCCCTGTCCCAAGGCTCTTGGGTATATCCGTGCTCATCTTCACATCCCCCATCGGCTTCATCACAGGCACGGGCGCCGTCGTCATCGTGAAACTCGTCGCCGTCGTCGTCGTACTCGTAATGGCCGAAACCGAAGGAGCACTGATTTGCGGTTGGTCCGGAGTGAAGTTCTGCTGCTGACTCACATCCGGCGGCTGCTCCGGCGGCGCCTGCACTGCAGAGTCCGATCCCACCACGCCGCCCTCAGCCACAAAATCCGGCGGTTCGGCCGTCTGATGAAACAACACTACGCTCCCGCCCACAAACACGATGAAGAGGTGCACCAGCACCGACACCGTGAAGAATCGGGAGGCGGCAAGCTTCTCCTGAAGCCATACACTGAAGGGGACCTTCGGATTTATCTGCGAGATCGTGTCTTCCATAGGTTGCAAGGAACTTGGGCGTTAGGTGGTGGGCGAGTACGTAGCTACGCCCGTTCAGAACGTCCGGGGCGCAGGCTGAAAACCAGTCAGCTCTAAAAGTCTCCGATAAGACATACAACCCTATCTAATGCCGCCCGATCACAGCGTCAATCTCCCCGTCCCCTAACTAAACACCACCATCGAGGTGGAACTCGCCAGCGCAACCCACCAAATGCGACGCCATCCGCCTACTTAGTCGTGGGCATGTAACGGTAGAACACCTCCAGCATGAGGATGCAAAGTGTCGTCCGGTACACCTGTGCAGTCGCTCCTCCAGGACCATGCATCTTACCTCCCGACTCAGGCCATGATCCATCAGGGCTCTGTGCTCCCGAAATCTCGTCCTGAAACCATTTGTTCCACTTGCTCCACGCGCTGCCGCCGAACATCAGACAAGCCTGTGTGTTGTAATACCACGCGTACAGGTCCGCGTGCTCTCCCTTGTACTTCACAGGGTATTTGGTGTCGGTCTCCTTCAAAATAAACTCAATCCCCTCCTTCACCACCTTGTCCTTGTCCTGCTTCCAGAAATACGTGCAGAGCACACCCACACCCGTGAGACTGTAACGGTCCTCAGCCTTCCGATATCCAAACCCGCCGTTCTTTCCCTGAACCCGCTTGAGATTGAGCATCGCCTTGTCGAGCGCCTCATCCACACCAGCAATCTTGAGTCCGGTGAGATGCGCAGCCTTCAACGCCTGAATCTGCCAGCCACTCACCGACGTGTCGCTGTCGGGCCCCTTGTCATACCCGTATTGCCACCCACCGTCGGGCGCCTGCCCATCCACAACGTGCTTCACCGCCTGACGCAGCACCTCCGCATAGCGCTCATCCTTCGTCATCGTGTAATATTCGCCCAGCGCATAGGTGAGGATCCCGTGCTCGTACACGCCCGGTTGCCCAAAGCCGGCCGCATCGCACATGCGCCCCTGGTTCGCCTTGCCCTTCGCCAGCGCCCAGTCCAACGCCTTCTTCACTGTCGGCCCAAACTCCGGCGCCTCAGGCGTCTCCCCGTGCCCGAGAAAACACAGGATCGCGAGCCCGGTCATCGCCGTCTTGTTGGAGTCGCCCCAGCTTCCGTCGGCCTTCTGCGTCCCCTTCAGCCAACGAAGCCCCTGCATCACCGCCTTCTCACTCTTCTCCTTCCCTCCCACCTTCATCGCCGCCATCGTGCGCGCGGTGCCACCTGCGCGCCCAGCCATCGTGGATGGAAGCCCCTTGGCAATCCCTGTCCCAAGGCTCTTGGGAATGTCCGTGCTCATCTTCACATCCCCCATCGGCTTCATCACTGGCACGGGCGCCGTCGTCATCGTGAAACTCGTCGCCGTCGTCGTCGTGCTCGTGATGGCCGAGACCGTCGGAGCGCTGATCTGCGGCTGGTCCGGAGTGAAGTTCTGCTGCTGGCTCACATCCGGCGGCTGCTCCGGCGGCGCCTGCACTGCAGAGTCCGATCCCACCACGCCGCCCTCAGCCACAAAATCCGGCGGTTCGGCCGTCTGATGAAACAACACTACGCTCCCGCCCACAAACACGATGAAGAGATGCACCAGCACCGACACCGTGAAGAATCGGGAGGCGGCAAGCTTCTCCTGAAGCCATACACTGAAGGGGACCTTCGGATTTACCTGCGAGATTGTGTCTTCCATAGGTGCAATCAATTAGAGCATTAGGGCACTGAGGTGTGGCGGGGGGGGAGGGAGAGGAGGAAAACCTGAGCCCGTTCCGAAAGATCGGTCCGCAGGTCGAAAACACATAAAACATAACAGTCCCCATGGAGGAAACACCAGCGGGAAATAGCCTGCAAAACAGCTCGAAAACGAGCCCATTCCCACAACCGAAAACCGTCGCCGAAACCTCAGAAACCGCGCTCCAACTCACCCAGCGTCGATACAAACTGCTGAACCGTCGCCGCCCTCCGCAGCTTCCCCTCCGTTTCCGGATTTTTGAGGATCCGCGTCAGCACCCCCACCACCCTCAGATAGTCTGCGTTAAGTTCTGGCGGGAGCCCGATGCAGAAAATGTAACGCACCGGCAGTGCGCATTGAGGAAAAACGACCCCCTCCGACGAACGCCCTGCGCTCATCACCATCCCCCGCACAGACGAGCCGCGGGCGTGCGAAATGCACACCCCAAACCCGCATGCTGGCTCCCCTGCACACGGGGCGGCATCCCTCAGCCCGCCCAACAAACTCTCCCACCGCAGCACGCAAGGATCGCTCCTCAGAAGCCCCGCCACCGCATCCAGAGCGGATGCCGCGTTCAAGCTGCCCATCTCAAGCAGCACCTTCTCTCGGCCAAGCAGACTGGAGATTGAGATCATACCGCGGTACCGCTCCACTTAAGCTTCTGGCGCAGCACCTCGAAGAACGTCGTTCCCTTCAGCAGCACCAAGGGGAGGCTATCGGCCGCCCGCCGCGCCACGATGCGGTCCCCTGCCCTAAGCGGCATGGAACGCTGACCATCCAGCGTAAGAAACGCGTCCCCCGGCCGGCACGCGGGCACAATCTCCACCACAGACGCCTCGCTCACTATCACAGGCCGCATGGTGAGTACATGAGGGCAAATGGGACAAATCACGAACACCCCGCTCTCCGGTGCAAGAACCGGCCCCCCGGCGCTCAGCGAATACGCGGTGGAACCCGTAGGCGTCGCCACGATGAGCCCGTCCGCGCTGTATTCGCTGAGCCTCGCTCCACCGATCAGAACATCGATGCGAATGAGGCGGGAGAGCTCCCCCCGGCTCACCACCAGATCATTAAGCGCCCGCTCCATGAGCGCCGGAGCGCCATCCCGGACCAACTCCACCTCCAGAAGCGTGCGGGCACTCAGTGTGTATTCGCCATGGAGCAGCGACTCGATCGCCGCAGCCCATGCCTCGGAAGTCACGGAGGTGAGGAACCCCAGTGAACCAAGATTGATTCCACAAACCGGCGGCAAGGCACGCCCCAGTTCATGGACCGCCTGCAACAATGTGCCATCTCCACCAAGCACCACCACGATGTCGCTCTCCGCCGCCAAAGCATGCGCGGGCACCCCAGGCCCCGCTCCAACCAACTCCGCCGTGCGCTCCTCAAGAACACAAACGCCCTGCTGACGCCCCACCTCGCTGCGAATGGCCTCCACCAATGCAGCCGCCCCCGGCTTGGACCCATTGGCAATCAGAGCGAGCCGACGCGTAGACATGCGAGAAACTCCTTGTTGCCGTGACCACCAAGAATCGGCGACTCGATGACCCCGTCCCACCGACAACCGCCATGCCCCGCAACCCAGTCCCGAATCTTCGCGACCGCACGCTCATGGAGGGTCGTATCCCTCACGATGCCCCCGCGCCCAACCTCACCCTGGGAGAGTTCAAACTGCGGCTTGATCAAAGGGATCACAACCCCACCAGCACGCACCAACGCCACGGCGGGCGGCAAGATCAAACTCAGCGAAATGAAGGACACGTCCACCACACACAGCTCCACGGGCTCAGGGATGTCCTCTCCGGTCAGATAGCGCGCATTGAGCTTCTCACGCACCACCACCCGCGGATCGCTGCGGATTTTCCAGTCCATCTGCGAATGCCCCACATCCACCGCGTACACCTTCGATGCTCCATGCTGCAGCAGGCAGTCGGTAAACCCTCCCGTGGATGCACCCACATCAAGACACACCCACCCCGCAGGATTGACCCCGAATGCGCGCAGCGCCTCCTCCATTTTAAGCCCACCACGGCCCACATAGCGCTCCGCCTGCTCTACCACTAATTCCACCTCCACCCCCACCCGGGTTCCCGCCTTGTCCATCACCCCCCCCTCCACCCTCACCTGCCCTGCCATGATCGCGCGCTGCGCCTTCTCACGACTTTCAAAAAAACCGCGAGCAACCAGCAACTGATCCAGACGTTGCTTCGCTGCAGACATGCCCGCTTCAGCCAACCGTCTCGTCCAGCGTCGCCGCAACATTCACAGCGTCGATCAACTGGCGCACCCGCCCAAAATTGCGCCGATGCGGACTGAGCACCAGCCTCGGGACACCGGCCAGATCCGGTTCGTTCTGCTCCTCAGGCAATGCACCGGAAGCCATCACAGGCCTGCCCTGCAAGAGATCCGCAAAGTCCGCGGCGATCTTTTCGATGGCGGCCGGGGTCAGTTGCCGGTTGAGCCGGATGACCATCCGGGCACCCACCCAACGATAGGAGCGGAAGTTATGGTAAAACTTGGCGATCTCGCTGACGGCCTCGTCCACATCGCGCGCAATCTTGAAAAGGTGGAAGTCGTCTTGGGAAACCAATCCCAACTTCAAAAGATACTCGGCCAGGAAACTCAGCCACGTGTCCCAGTAATGACCGCCGGGCCGGTCCAACAACACTACGGGAATCACGCGCGCCTTCCCCGTCTGCATCAACGTGAGCACCTCAAACCCCTCGTCCATCGTGCCGAAACCGCCCGGAAAAAGCGCGATGGCGTGCGTCTCCTTCAGGAAGTTCAGCTTCCGGGTGAAGAAGTAATTAAAATTGATCAGCTTCGCGTCGCCATCAATGACCTCGTTTGCGCGCTGCTCGAACGGCAGCCGGATATTGAGCCCAAACCCGTTCTCGCGCCCAGCCCCACGCTGCGCTGCGCCCATGATCCCGTCTCCTCCACCGGTCACCATCATGTAGCCGGACTCACTCATCTGGCGTCCGAAAAGCTCCGCCTGCACTGCCTCGGGTTCATCCTGCGCCGTGCGAGCACTTCCAAACACCGCCACCTTCCGCCTGTGACGGAACGGGGCAAACACCCGCGAAGCATAACGCAGTTCATTCACCGAACGGTTGAACAACTTCAGGTCAGCCGGACTGATCTGGTCCCGCGCCATCTTGAAGGCACCCATCACCAACTGCTCGATCAGCTCAGGAGAATGCGGGCAGTTCCAACTGGCCACCAGTTCCTTGATGCGCAGATCCATCTGCGGATCACCCGTGGAGCCGCGTTGCGAGGGAAGGGCATGAATGCCGCCTGCCGTGAAATCTTGCACAGTGGAGAATCCGGAGTTTGGGGAAGTTGGGGGTTGAGCAGAGATGAACCTGATACAAACTAACAGAGCCTGCTCAACCGAACACCGCCCACCCTAGTACATCAGGGCGGACACTCAATCCCCAACTCCAACCCTGCCTCCTCCCATGATTGTCGTGATGCGCCCCAACACCCCCCGCGAGAAAATCGACGAGGTTCTCAAGGAAGTGCAGCGCCTCGGCTACGATCCAAGGCCCATCTTCGGTTCCGAACAAACCATCATCGCTGCAATCGGCGACGAACGCACCCACCACACCCTCGAATCCCTCACGGTCTTCGCCGATGTCGAGAAGGTCATGCCCGTCCAGAAACGCTACAAACTCGTCAGCCGCGAGTCCCATCCCGCCAACTCCGTCATCAACGTCGACGGGGTTCCTGTCGGCGGACCGAAGTTCTGCGTCATGGCGGGCCCCTGCTCTGTCGAAAGCGCCGACCAACTCCTCACCACCGCTCGAGCCGTCAAGGCCGCCGGAGCCACCATTCTCCGCGGAGGCGCCTACAAACCACGCACGTCCCCCTACGAATTCCAAGGCCTCGGCAGGGAAGGGCTCAGACTGCTCCAGGAAGCCAAGGACGAAACAGGCCTCAAGATCATCACCGAGGTGCTCAGCGAACGCCACGTCGAGCACGTCGCGCAAACCGCCGACATCCTCCAAGTCGGCGCCCGCAACGCCCAGAACTTCCAGCTTCTCATCGAGTGCGCGAAATCCGGCAAACCCGTGCTTCTCAAGCGCGGCCTCTGCGAACGCATCGACGAGTGGCTGCTCGCGGCCGAATACATCCTCGCCCACGGCAACCCCAACGTCCTCTTCTGCGAACGCGGCATCCGCACCTTTGAGACTTACACACGCAACACCCTCGACCTCGCAGCGGTGGCAATCATCAAGAAGGAAAGCCACCTCCCCGTCATCATCGACCCCAGCCAGGGCTGCGGCAGGGCCGACCTCGTGCGCGCGCTCTGCTGTGGAGCCGCAGCCATGGGCGCCGATGGCCTGCTCATCGAAGTCCACCCAAACCCCGCCGAGGCCCTTAGCGACGGACAACAGCAACTCGACTTCCAAGGTTTCAGCCAGTTGATGGCGCAACTCCATCCCCTCCTCGCGGTCACCGAACGCTGCATCTAGAGCGCGAAGCGCAACGCACTCGCCCGACACCACACACCTCCGCCGCACGCATGAGCGTCAGCGAAAAGCACCACAACCTCTGTCAAAGACTTGCCCTCATAGAGGATTCCCAAGAACGCCTCGCCGCAGTGCTTGAGCGCTCACAAAAGCTGCCCAAAATTCCAGAGTCCGAACGCACCGAAGCCCGCCGCATCCAAGGATGCGTCTCGCGAGTCTGGCTCATCGGAGAATGGATCGGGGATCAATGCCACTTTCGTATCGATGCCGATTCCGCACTGGTCCGCGCCCTCGCCGCTCTGGTGTGCGAACCTTTCCACGGGGGTTCGCCCGTTGAAATCCTCGCTCACCACGGCGACATCCTCGCAGACCTCAACCTCTCCGCACAACTCACCCCCACCCGCCTGCAAGGCCTCGCAAGCGTGCGCGAGGCCGTCCGCGCCTTCGCTGCGGCACACACCCGCTGAAACAGCACTTCCCCGCATATGCTGCTGGACGCCCACAACCATCTGCAGGATGTCCGTCTCGCCCCGCACCTCGACACCCTGCTTCCCGCACTCGCACAACTCCGCGTCCGCCGTGCAGTGGTCAACGGCACGGAAGAAGCAGACTGGCCGCGAGTCGCAGAACTCGCTGCACGCTTCCCATGGATCCAGCCCTCCTTCGGCCTCCACCCATGGCAGGTCGCCCACCGATCCCCCCTGTGGCTTGATCACCTGCGCTCCCTTCTCGAAGCTCATCCCCATGCGGGCGTCGGCGAGGTCGGACTCGACCGCTGGATCCGCCCCGCAAACATCCGAGAGCAACACGAGGTCCTCGAACCCCAACTCGCACTCGCCGCTGAACTCGAGCGCCCGCTTTCCCTTCACTGCCTCAAGGCATGGGGCGGCCTCCGTGAACTCCTCGAACACTCGCCGCTCCCGAAACGCGGCTTCCTCCTCCACTCCTACAGCGGCCCCGCGGAACTGATCCAGCCCTTCATCAAGCTGGGAGCCTACTTCTCCTTCTCCGCGCATTTCCTCCACACGCGAAAGCACGCACAACGCACGCTCTTCGCACTCATGCCGCGGGAGCGACTCCTCGTCGAAACCGACTCACCCGACATGAGCCCGCCATCGGAGCTTTGCGAACACCCCCTCACCGACACGAACGGCCACCCTCTGAACCACCCGGCCCATATCAGCCTAGCCTACCGAAGCCTCGCAGAAACGCTGGGCGTCGATCCCGTGGTGCTCGAACGCGAAATCGCAGAAAACTACGCCCGACTCTTCGGCCCCGGATAGACGCGGCGCAAGAAGCTCATTCCCCGAGCGCAATGCGGCGCACCACCTCCCCTGCGGCGGCAAAACCAAACGTGCCCGTCACCGAAACCGCGCTTCCAAACCCACTTGCGCAATCGAGTTTCAAAGGCCCACCCTGCTCCTTCTCAGCGCACGCGGAACCATCACTCCACGGATAAAACGGCTTCTCCACTGAGAACACCGAAGCCACCCCGTAATGCTCCGCGGCCGGAAATCCGAACTCGAGCCTCAGCACCCGGCGCACCTGCCTCAGCAATGGATCGCACACCGACTTGCCCAAGTCCGCCAGTCGCAGCGCAGTCGCATCGCGACGCCCACCGGCAGCCCCCACCGTGATCACCGGCAGCGCGCGCGCGCGACATCCGGCGATGAGCCGGCACTTGTTGGCCACGTGGTCGATGGCATCCACGACAAACTGGTAACCAGGCTCAAGCAGGCGCGCCTCGTTCTTGGAGGTGAAAAACTCCACGCGCCGCTCGACCCTGCACTCCGGATTGATCAGAGCCACCCGCTCAGCGAGCACATCCACCTTGGACCTGCCCACCTGGCCCTCGGTGGCTGGGAGCTGCCGGTTCGTGTTGGTCACACAAACATCGTCCATGTCCACCAGCGTCAGCGCCCCCACCCCCGTGCGCGCCAGAGCCTCGACGCTCCATGACCCCACACCCCCAAGGCCCACCACCGCCACATGAGCCGCCCGCAACCGCTCCAACCCCGCCACCCCGTAAAGCCGGGCGATCCCTCCAAAACGCTCTGCGTATCCAGACCCCACCGTTCTACCCTGCCTTCCCTGAAGACCCACCGGCACCAGCCGCCACAAAGGCTTCGAGAGCCTCGCGAGTGATCACGTGGCGGGCCCCGCACCGCGGACATCCCACCCTCACCGCTGCATCCCCCTCGAAAAGCGCGGCCGGATCTTTCTGCATCATCGGCGCCAACACGCCAAGAAGCCGCTCATGGCTGCAACCGCACTGCCACTGGTACACCCTCGTCTCAAGAAGGCTCAGCGTCTCGTTCTGATCGATCAGCCCCACCGCGGCATCATCAAGCCCGTCGAACCACTCCATGTCGCAGTCGGGCTGGGCACTCACCATCACATAATCTTCCGGGCCCACTTCAAAAAAGCGCGCCGGCCGCTGTTCACTACGCTGGTAATACTGCTCCACGATCCGGAAGGAATCTACCGGCTGGATCTCCACGGAACTGCGACGCGGCTCCCCACGTTCACGCACCATGTCGGCAAGAAAAAGACTGCACCCATCCGCCCGGACATTCTCCGTGAACAACTGGCCCACCACCCGGCCGAGCCTGTTGTCACCGGTGACAAAGAGGTTCATGAGCGGCTCGTGCAAATGGATCGTCCACGCCCATGTCTCATTCCAAGGGCGCGAAGCCATGTGCAGGGTGAGCGCCGCCAGCGCCTCCTTGAGCCGCCCATCGTCCTCGGGCGCATGCTGGTAGCCGTGCTGCCCCTGGTGCAGGTAATACTCCAAGTAAAGCCCTCCGAACTGCGCCCGCGTCAGCAACGCGTTGCGCCCCCGTACAAAATAACTGCGCACCTCCACGCAATCCGGCCCACCATCGGCGCCCGCTTCAGAGGAAGGTTTCACGTCCATCGCGAATAGGGGTTCTCCATCAGACTTGAGTTGTAATAGCGCGGATCACCGGTCACCTCGGCCCCGACCCATGCAGGGCGCTCCACTTCTTGGGAAGCCGACTCCAGTTCCACCTCCGCAATCACCAAGCCGGTGTTCTCCCCAAGAAATTCATCCACCTCCCACACCACCGGTCCGCTGGGAATCCGATAACGCCGTTTGTCCACCAGCGGCTTCGTGCACAGCGTCTCGAGCATCTCCACCGCATCCGCGTACGGCACCTCCACCTCGTACTCCGGCCGTTCAATCCCCACGACCCGCCCTTTCACCGTCAGCCAACCCTTGCCACCCGCCGTACGCACCCGCACCACGCATTGCCCCGTCCGAGCCAGATAGCCCTGACGAATCTGCACGGGCTCGGCGAGCGAGCGCCAATGCCCGCCCACGACCAAAAACTTGCGCTCAATTTCCACAGCCATCTCAGCCCCCAAACCCACCGGGATTCGCGCCCGATGTCAATGGGAAGCCCCGTCCCCAGAACGCTTGCCTCAAGCCACTCCACCTTGTTTGATGCTCAGCCAGTAATGGCTTTTTTCGAACTGCTCTTCGCCGGCGGCATGATCTACCTCCTGTACCGCTTCGTCGCCTCGTGGTTTCTCAGGCGCCCCCCCTCAGAGCGGTCCTTCATGTTCCGAACCCTGCTGATCGGCGTCCTGCTCGCATTCATCCTTCTCGTCGCTTTCCTCTTTGCTCCAAACAAGGCACGGCTCCTCCTGCTCCTGCCAGCGCTCCTCGGCATCTCCGCAGTCGCCAAGCTGTGGCGCGACGGCCGCGCACGCATGCGCCGCAATGCCGAACGCGACGACGCATTCGAGCGCATGAAGCGCGTCAACTGACACTCCACCCATCGGTGGACACCCCCACGGAAAACTCCCGTGAATCCACAACCTCCGCTCGATGCATCGGTGAACCCCAATCCCCCCACCACAGGCCTCTGCAAGGGGGATTACGCTCTTGCCACAGTGCCCTTCAGTACTAGCTTTTAAGCCGTTCACCCCCCTGAACGCCCAATCCAAACACACAAGGGAAAACATGCAGCCTCTCCACATCTTCAACGTCGTCCCAAAGCTCCCAGCTGAACTGGAGCCCATGCGGACCATCCTCTCGAACCTCTGGTGGACCTGGCAACCACATGTCCGCGCCCTCTTCCGGCATCTCGATCCCGAACTCTGGCACCAAACCAACCACAACCCGCTGCGCATGCTGCAACTCTGCAGGCAGGCTCGCCTGGAGGAAGTCGCCAAAGACGACGAGTTCCTCGCTCGCCTGGACACCGTCAAAGCCCAGTTCGACTCCTACTGCTCATCCAAGGACACCTACGGACAGAAGCGCCCCAAATCCCCCTTTTCAAAAACCACGCCGCTGGCCTATTTCTCCGCCGAGTTCGGCTTCCACGAGTCCTTCCCCATCTATTCTGGCGGCCTCGGCATCCTCTCCGGCGACCACTGCAAGTCGGCCTCAGACCTCGGCCTGGACTTCGTCGCCTTCTCGCTGCTCTACCGCCACGGCTACTTCCGCCAGCAGATCAACAAGGATGGCGCTCAGGAAAGCATCCGCCTCAACCAGAACTTCAGCCACCTCCCGCTCGCCGATGCACACGACTCGGCTGGACTCCCCCTCACGGTCGGCGTGGAAATCCTCGGACGCACCGTCCGCGCCAAGGTCTGGAAGGTCTCCATCGGCCGCATCACCCTCTTCCTTCTCGACACCGACATCCCCGACAATTCTGAGGAGGACCGCCAGATCACCGCCCAACTCTACGGCGGCGACCATGAGATGCGCATCCGCCAGGAGATCGTCCTCGGCATCGGCGGCATCCACGCCCTCAACGCCATGGGCATCAAGCCTGCGGCTTATCACATGAACGAGGGCCATGCCGCATTCATCTCTCTGGAACTCGTGCGCCGCGCCGTGGCCGAGCAGAACCTCGACTTTTACTCCGCACTTCAGGTGGTTGCAGCTTCCAACATCTTCACCACCCACACCCCGGTGCCCGCAGGCAACGACGCCTTCCCGCTGGACCTCATGCGCAAGTATTTCGGGGACTTCCCAACAAAACTCGGCATCAACTTTGAAACCTTTGCCAGCTTCGGCCAGACGCGCAACGACCCCGCCGAACCCTTCTCGATGACCATCCTCGCCCTGCGCACCAGCCGCCACGCCAACGGCGTCAGCGCACTGCACGGCCGCGTCAGCCAGGGCCTCTGGAAAGATGTCTGGCAGGGCGTTCCTGAAAGTGAAGTCCCCATCACCAGCATCACCAACGGCATCCACACCAAGACCTGGATGGCCCCGGAATTCTCCGCCCTCTACGACAAATACCTCCCAGGCTGGGAGGACAACCTTACCGAACCCGAATTCTGGCGCGGCGTATTCGAGATTCCCGACGAAGAACTCTGGTCCATCCACTGCAAACTCAAAAACCGCCTCGTCGACTTCGTACGTGAACGAGTCCGCCGCCAACGCACCCGTATCGGCGAAACCCCCGAAAGCCTCCGCAGCGTCAGCAGACTCCTCAACCCGGAGGTTCTCACCATCGGCTTCGCCCGCCGCTTCGCGACATACAAACGCGCCACACTTCTGTTCCGCGATCCCGAACGGCTTCATCGCCTTCTGGCCAACACCGAGCGCCCGGTGCAATTCGTCTTCGCAGGCAAGGCCCATCCCAAGGACGAACCCGGCCAGCACTTCATTCGCGACGTCTACCGCTTCTCGCGCATGCCGGAGTTCCAAGACCGCATCGTCTTCCTCGAAGACTACGACCACTACGTAGGCCGCCGCCTCTACCAAGGTGTCGACCTCTGGCTCAACAACCCGCGCCGACCACTGGAGGCCAGCGGCACCAGTGGCATGAAACTGCCCCCCAACGGCGGCCTCAACCTCAGCGTCCTCGATGGCTGGTGGTGCGAGGGCTACAACGGCCGCAACGGCTGGTCCATCGGTGCCGAAATTCCAGAAACCACCGCCGTCATCGATCCCGCACGCGAAGACGAGATCGACATCGCCAGCCTCTTCCATGTGCTCGAGACACAGGTCGTCCCCCTCTACTACGCCAAGCCGGACGGTCGCCTCCCCATCGCATGGCTCCAACTCATGCGCGAGTCCATCCGCAGCATCACCCCCGCCTTCAACACCCATCGCATGGTCAAGGAGTACTGCGAACGCCTTTACGAACCCGCCGCCCGTGCCGGCGCGGTGCTCGGCGCAAACTCAGGCGAGAAGGCGCTCGAACTCAGCCGCTGGAAGGATTCCATCCGAAAGAACTGGCCCACCGTCCGCATCGGCGAGGTCCAGATGGGCGAAAACGCCAGCAGCATCCTCGTGGGCGAATCACTCGAGGTCAGCGCCACCGTGCACCTCGGCTCCCTCAAGCCCGATGACGTATCCGTCCAAGCTTACTTCGGCGAGGCCATGGACAACCACATCGCCCAGCCACAAACCGTCAACCTTAGCCTCAAGAAGAAGCTCGATACAGACCGCCATCTCTACACAGGCACCATCCCCGCCAGGGAAAGTGGCAGTTACGGACTCAACCTCCGGGTGATCCCCACCCACCGACATCTCACGCAGGCCCACGAACTGCGACTCATCACCTGGGCGCGCTGAACCGCACTTCCATCATCACGCTGAATTCAGCCTAACACCGTGAATGGACGGCCCACGGAACGGACCGCACGGAAGGAATGGGGGAGAATGAGAGTCTGTTGCGTGGTCCGTGCATTCAGTGCGTTCCGTGGGCTATTGGGAACTCTCCGGGTTCAGGCGACTGCTGAGTCCTATCAGTGCCTGGGTACTTGGGGGTAACAGCCATGTCGTTACCGACTTTGAAGATCGCTCAGAGACTCACCCAACGGGTGAGACTGAAGCGGGATGATTTTAAGCCGCAAATTCCGTTTCCACAGAAACTCACATCAGATCCGCCGATTTTTCATCGCCGCATTGAGGTTCAGACAACGCCCGCGCCCCGCAAACGACGCTGGGCGCTGGCTCAAGAGCCCATGAGCCTTCTGGGCGGAGGGCTCCCACACCGCCATGATCAGCCCTTCTTCACCAGTCCACGCAGCTCGCCTCAACGCCCGCTAGCAGCCCCAATCACCGCCCCCCTCCGTTGCTCAGCGCAACACGAGATCCACCAATTCCCCAGGTCGCACTCGCAGGTCCGGCGGACAGGAGATCTCCACCGGAATTCCAATCTCCGGAGAAAGGGCCATCGCGCTCCCCTGCGCAATGTGGGCGGCTAGGTCCGCCGAAATCGGCACGTAACCCACCCCCACGTGAAGGATCTCACCGCGCCCCGACTGCCTACGGGCCGACCTCGTGCGCACCTCAACCGGCGTTCCAGCCACCGGCTCAATCTGCGAGGACTGCCTCAGGTATCCCACGATCCGCTCCGCGTAGGGAGACTGAATCTGCACCACGGCAGTGCCGGGAAGAAGATTCTCCCCCGGCCGATGCAGCACGGCCACCACCATCCCGTCGATGGGCGCCGTGAGATTCATCAGCCCGAGGTTCTGCTCGATCGAGCGGAGCTTCTCTTCCTGCGAAGCAAGCAGCTTGGCGATCGGATCCTCCTGCTGCGGCAGGTTGAGCCGTGCGGGGGCTTTGAGAGAGTCCAATTCGCGCCCCAGTTCCTCCACCAAACGATTGCGCTCCTCGACCTGCGCCTCGGAAGCCTGCTTCGCCCTGAGCCGGTCATCAAAGGTCCGGCTGGTGATGGAGTTCGTCTCCAAAAGCTTCTGGGCCCGCTCCAGATCGGTGCCAGCGTACTGGAGCGTGATCCGCGCCGTGGCCAGATCGACTTTCTGCTGCAGCCATGCAAGCCGAAGACGCTGGTAATCAAATGCATCGCGCCGCGCGCTTTTCTGCGGATCGAGACTGGCCTGACCGAGCTCGAGCTCCGTGCGCATCAACTCCAACGCCGTGCGCGTGTCATCCGGGCGCACCACGGCCACCGGATCACCCGCCTTCACCAACTGGAAGCGAGTCACGCTGAGCTCCACCAACGCCCCCCCCACCGGCGTGACAACCTCGGAACGCACCGGCTCCACCTGACCAACAAAACTCGCCGGGCTGGTGGTCTCCCGCCAGAGAATCAGGACCCCCACCATGGCGGCACCGAACATCAGCAGGGGCAGCACTCTCACCCGGAGCTGCTGCCAGCGTCGGTGCGGCGGAATCGGAATCGGACTAAAGTCTTGCTCCATGGGTCAAACTTCTGATTCGTCCTCAGCCACGATGCTCGTCACACGGGTGACACCGGGAAAACCACGCAGCTCACTGAGCATCAGTTCGGATCGGTTCGGGTCGCGCAGCAGCAGACGGTAGGAAAGGTCCGCCCCCGGCCGGTTTTCATGAATACGCTGACTGGCGCAGTGGCTGCGCTGGCTGTGACGTCCGAGCAGGCGCACAAGGTCCCCGAGTTCACCGAGACTGCGCTCCCACTGGATGTTGACGATCACATCGTAGCGCTTCCTCACACCGAAAGCGCTGGCGTGAAGATACAGGATGATGCCTGAGACAAAGGCGCATCCAAGGGCGGCGGTTGCGTAGCGCTGGGCACCACAGGCCATGCCCAACACGATGGCCGCGAGGACAAAGGTCGTGTCGAGAGTGTCGCGCAACACATTGCGAAACCGCACGATCGCGAGCACCGCCATGAGCCCAAAAGCGGTGACGATGTTGTTGGAAAGAACCATGAGGACCAGAGACACCAGCACCGGCATCATGATCAGCGAGTTGACGAAGGAGCGCGAATAGGAAAGGCCGCTGTGCGTTGCCATGTACACCCACGCGAGCACCTGACCACACGAAAAGGACAGCAGCAACGAAAGCAGCAGGAGCCGGTAGTCCACCGGAGAAACCACGAAATCGCCCTTGAAGAACCAGTCAGGCATAAGCATCGGGATGCTGCTTGGCGGACCCGCCTTCGTGACGGGTGAAACTCTCAAGACCGTTAAGCTCAATCCCCCCGACGTACTTGGCCCCCCCGCACTGCATGAGGCCAAACACCGAGACGAGCTCCCGGAACCAGTTGGGAAAGCGGTCCGTGAACTTGAGCTCAAGAACAAGCTGCGATCCGAAGACATACACCGGACTGTCCATCCTCGTGCGGAAGTCGACGTCGAACTGGGGCTCGGCACGAACCTCACTGTCCATGGTCACGCGCACGGAGTTGTCGTGCTCGCTGATCCACGCCTCGCGCCGGTAAGCCACATGAGACCTTGGCGTGGCATTGAGCTGCTGCATGATGCGGCAAAACTCGGCAAGGTCGTGCTGGTCGCGAGGATTATGGGAGACGACCAGCGCCGGATCCGGCAGGTGCCCCGCCATGAGGTCCGCCACCGCCGCACGCTTCACGGCGCACCGACTCTTGAGAACGATGTTGTTCATGCACCGCTTGAACTCGAAGAAAATCGGGGATGCCGGGTCATCGTTGTAAAATCTCAACCGTAGCTTGTACCGATTCTTGTCCCCATTGATCGCACTGTAGTACGTCTCCATCCCGTCTGAATCCAGATAGATGCTGTGAATGTCGTAGGCGAAGTCCTCCGGAGACGCGAACCCGTCAGCCACCAGATAGCTGCTCACAAAGTCGCGGATCGGCACCACCTGCTCCCGCCCAATCATGTACTTGAGCTCGTAGCGCTGCCTCTGAAGGTTGTGCTTCATGACACCTCAATCGCACGCTGCCCCCACCGCGGAAGGCGACTCTCCACCCCGCTCACCAAGGCGGTTTTGAACCAGTTCAATGGCATTTTTTGTGGGGGTGAGAACGGAGGGAATGAAAACCAACCGAGAACTGGCCAACGTCAGGATTCATTAGGGGGAGAAACCGATTGCATCGTCAACCGCTTTCACTCCCGGAACTGGGTTGATTTCGCTTGTCCTGCGACCCCGTTTGCCGCACTCCGGACCGATGCCCGCCACCCCGCAGCACTGGATGGTCAAATCCGAGCCCGCAGCCTATTCATGGGCGCAGTTCCTCAAGGATCAGCGCACCGCATGGACGGGCGTCAGAAACTTCCAAGCCCGCAACAACCTCCGCTCCATGAAGACGGGGGACCTCGCGCTCTTCTACCACAGCGTCACTGAAAAGGCCGTCGTCGGCATCGCACAGGTGGTGGCCACGGCCTATCCGGACCCCACCGCCTCGGAAGCCGGGTGGGATTGCGTCGACCTCGCCCCCGTCAAAACACTGCCTCGCCCCGTCCCCCTCGAAGAGATCAAAGCGAGCGCCGCGCTTTGTGACATCGCGCTCCTGCGCCAGTCGCGCCTCTCGGTCCTCCCCGTCACGAAAGCCGAGTACGACGCGCTGCTGGCGCTCGGCCGCTGAATCGTCACGCCATCCGCAGGTTGCGCTTCCGATCAAACCCCGGCTAGCCTCCGGCCCCATTTCCACCTTATGAAGAACGACATCCGCCACATCCACTTTCTGGGAGTCTGCGGCACCGCAATGGGCGCGGTGGCCAGCGCCATGGACGCACTCGGCTACAAGGTCACCGGATCGGATGCAAAGGTGTACCCCCCCATGTCCACCTTTTTGGAAAAGCGCGGCATCAAGCTCACAGAGGGCTACCGTGCTGAGAACCTCCCCACCGATGCGGACCTGATTGTGGTGGGCAACGCCATCTCCCGCGGCAACTCGGAACTGGAGGCGGTGCTCAACCGCAAACTGCCCTACATCTCACTCCCCGAAGTCCTCAAGCAGTTCTTCCTCCGCGGGAAACACAACCTCGTGGTGACGGGCACCCACGGAAAAACCACCACCACCTCCCTGCTCACCTGGATCCTGCAGTGCGCGCAACTCGCGCCCGCCTACATGATCGGCGGCATCGCCAACAACCTCGGCCAAGGCTGCTCGCTCCACGAATCCCGACACGTCGTTCTCGAGGGCGACGAATACGACACGGCCTTCTTCGACAAACGCTCCAAGTTCCTTCACTACCTCCCCGAACTCGTCGTGGTGAACAACATCGAGTTCGACCACGCCGATATCTTCCGCGACCTGGACGAGATCAAGCTCAGCTTCCGGCGCCTTCTCAACATCGTTCCCAGCGAGGGCATGGTGCTCATCAACGGGGATGACCCCAACTGCCGCGAAGTCGCTCAGGACTGCCGCGCACAATTGATCGAAGTCGGCTTCTCCGCCAACTGCGCACGCCAGATCCACAACGCCGCATACAGCGCCAGCGGCAGCCGATTCACTCTGCTCGACACCGCCTTCGAACTCGCGCTCGTCGGCGAATACAACGTGCGCAACGCGGCCATGGCCATCTCCGCCGCCCATTTCTACGGGGTGCCCCTCGACGTCATCCAGCGCGCCGTCGCAAGCTTCACCGGCGTGCGCAGGCGTCAGGAGGTGCGTGGCGAGGTGCGCGGCATCACCGTGGTCGATGACTTCGGCCATCACCCCACCGCACTCCGCGAGACCCTCCGCGGCCTCCGCCACCAGTACGCCGGCCGCCGCCTCTGGGCTCTCTTTGAACCGCGCTCCAACACCACCCGCCGCTCCGTCTTTCAGCAGGCCCTCCCCGAGGCTCTCGCAGAGGCCGACGGTGTGATCCTCGCCCAGGTCGCCCGTCTCGACCAACTCCCCGAAGATGTGCGGCTCAAGCCAGAGCAGGTCATCGCCGAAATTGCCGCCATGGGCAAACCAGCCTTCTACGAACCCGGCGTCAACGAGATCATCGCGCGCCTCAAGCCTCTGGTGCGGGAAGGCGATGTGGTGGTGATCTTCAGCAACGGCGGCTTCGACAACATCCACCAGCGGCTCCTCGCCGAACTCTAGCCCAGCTCATCGGCAGCTCATCGGCCGCCCCCTCCAGGGCGCCGTCAGACTCCCCCGCCCGCCTGACGCACCGCCTCGTACAGGACAATGCCCGCCGCCGTCGCAAGATTCAGACTCCGAGTCTGCGGCTGCATCGGGATCGTCACGCAGTTGCCCACCTCCGCAGCGAGCAACTCCTCCGGCAACCCCCTCGTCTCTCGACCAAACACCAGAAAGTCTCCCGGTGCAAACCGCGCCTCCCAAAAGCTGCGGCCGGTTTTTGTGGTGAGAAAAAAATAGCGGGCCTCCGGGGATTGCGCCGCACGCAATTCTGCAAAGCCAGTCCACAGGCTCACCTGCACGTGCTTCCAGTAGTCGAGACCCGCACGTCGGATGGCGCGGTCATCGATCGAAAACCCCAGCGGCTGCACCAAGTGCAACCGGGACCCCGTGGCAAGGCACAGGCGTCCAATGCTCCCGGTGTTGTGCGGGATCTCAGGCTCGATGAGGACGACGTTAAACATGCAGCCACCCTGCGCGTCCCTGCGATCTGAAGGGTGAAGGCGCTGAGGTGTCCCTCTCCTCTGGCCGTTGTTCGAGCCTTGGTCAATCCGTCTCCACGCATCGCACCAAACCGTGCCCCATGGAACGCCCCCCTTTCCTGCGGATTCACATTTTCAAAGCCCTGCTGAAGGCGCAGTTGCAGTGCCTCGCAGCCACCTGCAGCCAACATCGCTGGATGCGCGCATCGGGTACGATCCTCGCCGCCACTCTCCTTCTAGCCCTTGGCGAACTGGCAGCCGCGTCTCTGGAGCCCATGAAAGGCCGCGGAGAAGACGGCTCCTTCACTCTCGAAGATTGGCTGCATGGCTGGTTTGCCTCCGCCCTGTTGCTGCTGGTGGCTACAGCTGCCGGGCTCTGCCACGGGACCATCCGCCAGACTCGAGAAATCGAATGGCTGCGTTCCCTGTCTCTTCTCCCCTGCGAGGTGGAAACCGCTTTGCTCACCGGCGTCCTCCCGCGCATCGCCGGACTCGCCGCGATCCTCCTGATTCCGGCCTTCCATGCCGCAGGAGTGCATGATTCCGGCCGACTGTGGAAGGTGGGCTGGGCCCTCCTGTTCCTCCCCCCCACCAGCCTCCTTGCGCTAAGCATCGGCGCGCTCCTTGCACGGGCTCTCCGGCACTGGCGCGGACGCTGCCTGCTGGTGACCACACTCGCACTCGCGAGCATGGGACTGGCAGCCTCCACGCTTCCAGAACCGAGCGCCCCAATCGCCAGCAGCTCGCAACCATTTCTACGCGTCCTCCATCATCCCGCCCTTCCTTCCGCGCAACTCGCTCGCGCGGCACTGGGAGCCGCACGACGCGATACGCCCAGCGCGCTGCGAACCCTTGCGCTGCTGTGGGCGGCGGCATTCACGGGCACCGCTGCCACGCTTGCAATGGCCGCCCGTTCCAGCAGTCGATCGCACCCGAACGTCTCTGAATATCGGGCAGGCGCCATTGGCCCGGAGTCTCAGCCCACCGACGCGAGCCGGCTCTGCCATCCGGGCCTCCGGGCCAGCCTCGCTTTTGCACGAAAGGACTGGCGGACGTTCTGGCAGGACCCGCTGCAGTGGGGGCACCTGCTCTGGATCCTTCTGCTGGCCAATCTCCAACTACTCGCCATCCAGCACGCAGCACCGGAGATCGTGCAACTCATCCCACAACGCGGACTCCCTGGCATGGTGGCTGCCCTGTGCATGCTGACGGCCCCTCCACTGGCCACGCGGTTCATCTACCCCCTTCCCTGCAACGAACGGCCCCGGATGTGGATGATTGCGGGGGCACCGTGGGGAGTCCGCGCGATGATCCGCTCCCAGTTCATCCTGGGCTGCGGCGCGCTCTTCGCAATCAGTGCGTGGATGCAAACCGCCGCCTGCACTTCGCTCGGGCTGGAATGGCGGGCACAACTGCCTCTGCTCCTTGTCACCTGCTCCTCCTCTGCAGCGTCCACCTCCATCGCACTCGTGGCGGCGGCATGCTTTCCCGCACCCTTCTCAGAGGACCCGGCGCGCATGGCATCCGGCCTCCGCGCAACAGTGGCGCTAGTCGCGGGCCTTGCGCACGCCCTGGGCTGCGCCGTGATTGAATGCCTGCCAGCTGTAGACCATCCAAGCCTTGCTTCCACAGCGCTGCCTCACGCGTGCCATGCGGCATGCATCGCCCTCAACCTTGCAGTCACCGCGGGCCTTCTTTCCATCGCGACCACCCAGATGCGCCGGCACAGCACGACCGCCACCGGATGAACTACCCGCCCTCGCTAAGACGCTTCTTCGGGGCCGTGAAAAGCTGGCTGTGCGCCTCGGAAAGGACCGAGGGGATGGCGTCTGCAAAGGGATGACCAGCGAGCGCCGTGCGCACCGCCGCTGCGTCGAATTGCGCGGCGTTATGCCCCGGAAACCAATGCCCGGCATTCCCCATGAGGTTGTAGCGCATCTTCCCCCATTCGAAGAGGTCGAAGGCTTTGGAGAACGTCCATAGACGAAGGATCTCCTGTACATTGAGCTCCCCCGGCATCCTCTCGTAATTAGGCAGATTTTCGAGCGCATGGGCGCACCAGTCAGCCCCCAGCACGCGCACCATCTCCTCGCGAAGGCGCTGTTCCATCGGAGCCACGGTGCGCGCAGCGTCCTCGTAAAACTCGAGCGCGGCCACGTGCGTGTCGAAGTCCGAGGGCTTTGCAGCGCCCACGCTCAGCGTGTGCACCTCCGGACGCGCAAGGCAGTAGAGGTCGTTGAAAACAATCGGATCCAGCGGCGCACAAAGGGATGTGAACTTCGCGGAGGGACTCTGGAGCATGCCCCCCTTGTCGGTGGGACTGATGATGAACACGCCCATGTCGCGAGCCCGCGCGGCCTCCACAGCCGCCCAGTGGTAGTCGTTCACGAAGTACCAGTGGAGGTTCACGTAGTCGAATGCGTCCGTCTTCACCGCATCCAGAATCACGTCGCTGGTCGCGTGCGTGCTGAAGCCAATGTGCCGGCAGCGTCCCTCGCGCTGAAGACGCTGCATCACCTCAAGACAGCCCCCCTTGCGGATGCTCCAATCGAGAAGCTCCCGGTTGTTGATGCCATGCAGGGAGAGCAGGTCGACATGCTCCAGTTTTAGAAAGCGCATCGAGGTCTCGAACGTCTCAAGGAACGCCTTCGGGTCCGCGAAAGGTGCCACCTTCGTCTGCACGATGAGCTTCTCGCGCGGGAGCTTCGGCAGCAACCACCCGAGCTGCATCTCGCTCGTCCCATAACCGCGCGCCGTTTCAATGTGATTGATCCCCAGCTCCAATGCCCGCAGCACGGTGGCCTCAAGGTTGCGCTGGTTCTCCTCAGGAATCTGCTCAGGCGCACAGTCCTCCCACGCATGCTGATAACGCATGCCCCCGCATGAAAACACGGGCATCTGGAGCCCCGTCCGGCCAAAGCGTCGATACTTCATGAAGCCGCAGAGACTGGGATCAATGCGCGCCCGCGTCCACCGTTTTGCAAAGCCCCCCGCCCCTCCGTCCGCCCCCTGCCGCTACCTCTTCGCCGCCGGAGCCGGGATCCGCTTGAACCTACGGGTGATATCCACAAGGGACTGCTCCACCCCCATGCGCTCAAGACTGGAAGCGCCCACAAAGCCCACACAGTCCGTGTGCTCGTTCACATAGGCCGCGTCCTCAGGCGTGGCGATGGGGCCCCCGTGGGAAAGGAAAAAGATGTCGTTCCTCACCGAACGCGCCGCACTGATGATGGCCCTCGTCCGCTCCACCGCAGCCTCCATCGTCACCACCGCGCCGGTTACTCCGATGGAACCTCCAACGGTGGTTCCCACATGGGCGATGATCGCGTCCGCTCCAGCCTCCGCCATCGCGCGCGCCTCCTCCGGGCACGCCACGTACACGATCGTGAACAGGTCCATCCTCCGCGCGAGCGCCACCATCTCAAACTCCTTCTTCACACTCATCCCGGTCTCCTCCAGCACCCCCCGGAACTGGCCGTCCACGATGGTGTGGGTCGGGAAGTTGTTCACCCCGGAAAAGCCCATCTCCTTCACGCGCCCCAACCAGTGCCACATGCGGCGGCGCGGATCGGTCGCGTGCACCCCGCAGATGACGGGGATCTCCTCGACAATGGGCAGCACCTCATACTCGCCGATATCCATGGCCACCTGATTCGCGTCGCCATAGGCCATCAACCCCGCTGTGGAACCATGCCCCGCCATGCGAAAACGCCCGGAATTGTAGATGATGAGGAGGTCTGCCCCCCCCTTCTCGATAAACTTCGCACTGATTCCCGTACCCGCTCCAGCCGCGATGAGCGGCTCGCCTCTGTCCAGCGTCGCCTGCAGGCGCTCGCGCACTTCAATCCTTGTGTAGGGGTTTCCTTTGCCGGTCCACGGGTTGGGCATGGTGAATGGGGTTTGAGTCCTCCTCATCCTCAGCCACCCACGCCCTGCATGGAAGCCTTTGTGCTTCCGCCATCCATCATGGCGGAGTCCCGACCTCACCCAACACCACGCGTCCATGACAAAAAAAAAGCCGGCCGCGGAAGACGCAGCCGGCTTTTTCGCAAGGGATGACAAGGCTATTTCAGACCGCACAGACGCCACATTCCCGGCAGCACGGCACGGCGGCCAATGCCTTGGAAAAGGACGCTGGAAACCCTGTCCTTGGCCGCGACCTCCCAGCCGTTTTCAGTGGCAAAACCATGCAGGCGCTGAAGTTTTTCCGTCGGTGAAAGGCGCTCAGCGGCCCAGAGCCCCTCCAGTTCCACGCCATCGCAGATGTGGAATCCCCGCTGGCTGATGCCTGCGGAAACAATCGCCGAGAGCTCGGCGGGACTAATGGGAGCACAGGAAGCCGATGCAGTTTCTGGAAGGGGCGGAGTAGGAAGTGTTGCAATCATGATCAAGAAACCATGCCGCAATCCGCCCTCTCAGGCCTACCCGAGCGACCCCTCATGCCCTAGGAAGACCACGCCCGAGCAGCCCCGAGCGCCGATGATCAGGTGGTGGGATTCCTGCGATAATGACGCACCTCGAACTCCGGCTGCTTCAGCACCACCCCGGCCAGATGAAACTCCTGTTCAAAGGCGGGAAAGAAGGCGTCTCCCTCCACCTCCCGATCCACGAGGCTGAGGTAGAGATCGGAACAGTCATCCAGCATCTGCCCGTAAAGCTCGGCCCCACCGATCAAGTACACCTCGCGGGCGCACGGGGAAGACACCGAACGCCGCAGGATGCCGAGTTCCGAGCACATCCACACCTCGTTCGGAGCAAGGGAATCGATCGGCGCACATTCCTCGGTGCGCGGCCGCCATTGGCCACCACCGTCCTCCCAAAGCGAGCTGCACTGGGCCACAAGCGCGGCGGGATTGCGCGTGAGCACCACATGCGTGCGGCGCGCAAGCGGCCGACCAAGACTCAGGAAAGTCTTGCTCCCCATCACCACCACCCCGTCGAGCGTGAGTTGCTTGAACCACCGGAAGTCCTCCGGCAAATGCCAGGGAATCCTGCCCTCGCGCCCAATCACGCGGTTCGCCGACATGGCTGCCACAGCCTTCATCCCCTACACGGCGATCGGCGCCTTGATCGCCGGATGCGGATCGTAGCCGCCCAGCACGAAGTCCTCGAAACGGAACCCGTCAATCTCCCGCACCGCAGGATTGAGGCTCATGGTCGGCAGAGCCTTCGGCTCGCGGCTCAGCTGCAGATCGGCCTGCTCGAGATGGTTTGCGTAAAGATGAAGGTCTCCAAAGGTGTGCACAAAGTCGCCCACCTCCAAATCGCATACCTGCGCCACCATGAGGGTGAGGAGCGCATAGCTGGCGATGTTGAAGGGAACCCCAAGAAAAAGATCCGCGCTGCGCTGGTAAAGCTGGCAGCTCAGCCGCCCACGAGCCACGTAGAACTGGAACAGCGCGTGGCAGGGCGGCAGCGCCATCTGAGCCACCTCCCCCGGATTCCACGCACTCACCACGTGCCGCCGACTGTCCGGATTGCTGCGGATCTGCTCAACCACCTCCCGGATCTGGTTCACCGAACGCCCGTCCGCCGTGCGCCAGTCGCACCACTGCGCCCCGTACACCCGCCCGAGGTCACCCTCCGCATCAGCCCACTCATCCCAAATCGTCACCCCATTCTCGCGCAGGTAACCGACGTTGGTGTCCCCGCGCAAAAACCAAAGCAATTCGTGGATGATCGAGCGCAGGTGCAACTTCTTGGTCGTCAGCAGCGGGAACCCCTCGCGAAGGTTGAAGCGCGCCTGCGCTCCGAATACCGAGTAGGTGCCGGTGCCCGTGCGGTCCGGCTTGAAAATGCCCTGCTCTTTCACAAGGCGGAGGAGGTCGAGGTAGGCGCGCATGAAATAGTCCGGAATGCTGGCCGCGGCCTCAGGCCCTGTCGAGAACGGAGCCCCAGCGCAAGATGATTGAGTTCCACAACGCCTGCGTCTCCATGGGAAACAGACGCATCGTGCACCGACTCAGCCTCCACGTCGCACCCGGGGAATGTCTCGTGCTCGCCGGCCCCAATGGCGCAGGAAAGTCCACCGTGCTGCGCCTCGCCGCCGGACTGCTGCACGCAAGCGAGGGATGGGTGCGCACGGGCAACACGAGTCCCGCAATTCCCAAAACCCCCGCCGCCCCCACCCGCACCGCCTTCGTCCCGGAACACCCGTTCCTTTACGACGCGCTCACCCCGCGCCAACACCTCGCCTTTGTCGGCGACATCTTCCGCCTGCCTCCCACCCTGCAGCAGGAACGTGCAGCCTTTCTCAGCGACGTCCTCGGCCTGAAGGACTGCGAGCACTCACCCATCGGCTCCCTCTCCCGGGGCAACCGCCAGCGGGTGGCGTTGTGCGGAGCGCTCCTTCCCGATCCAGAACTGCTATTGCTCGACGAACCATTCAACACACTCGACCCCCTGTGCTCCGCAGCCCTTGTGCAGGAACTCAAACGCCGCATGCACGACGGCATGAGCCTGCTCCTCGCCACCCATCAATTCTCCCTCGCAGAGCAACTCAGCCACCGCGTTGCCATCCTCTGCCACGGAAGCCTCGCCGCCGAGGGAACACCCGTCATGCTCCGCTCCCAAGCAGGCGGCCCGCACACTCTGGAGGAGGCCTGCCAGCACTTGATGCAGACCCATGCCACGGCAGAACCCCTGCCAAACGCACCCCTTCCGTGACACTTCCGACTCGCACCCCCGCAATCGTCGTCTAGGGTCCCGCCCGATGTTTGAACTGCTAGCCACCGACTCCCAGACCAAGGCGCGCCTCGGCCGCCTCACCACGGCACGAGGGATCATCGAGACCCCCATCTTCATGCCCGTGGGCACCCAAGGCACGGTCAAGGCCGTGTCCCCGGACGAACTCCGGAAAATGCGCGCCCAAGTGATCCTTGGAAACACCTACCACCTCTTCGTGCGCCCAGGCATGGAGGTGATGGAACACTTCGGCGGCCTCCACAGCTTCATGGGCTGGGACGGCCCCATCCTCACCGACTCCGGAGGTTTCCAAGTCTTCTCCCTCGCCAAACTGCGCAAGATCACCGAGGAGGGCGTGCATTTTCAAAACCACCTCGACGGAAGCCCCTGCTTCCTCGGCCCGCGCGAAGCCATGCAGATCCAGGCAACGCTCGGAAGCGACATCGCCATGGTGTTTGACGAGTGCCCCCCCTACCCCTGCGAGCACGACTACGCAGCGCGCAGCCTCGAGCGCACCCTGCGCTGGGCCGCCCAGTGCAGGCAGGTGCCCATGCCACACAAGGTCTTCGGCATCGTACAGGGCGCCACCTTTCCAGAACTGCGCAGACAAAGCGCCGAGGCCCTCGTCTCCATCGGCTTTGACGGCTACGCCATCGGCGGCGTCAGCGTCGGCGAACCCCAGAACGAGATGCTCGCCGCCGTCGAGTCCAGCGAACCGTTCCTCCCCGCCGACAAACCCCGCTATGCAATGGGACTGGGCACACCTCCGCAGATGGTGGAGATGGTGGCCCGCGGCGTGGACATGTTCGACGTCGTGCTGCCCACACGCCTCGCCCGCAACGGAACAGCGTTCACAAAAAACGGCACCATCAACCTGAAGAACGCCTGCTTCACCAAAGACCGCGGACCGATTGAAGAGGGATGCGGATGCCCTGCCTGCCGCCAGTTCACCCGCGGGTACCTCAGGCACCTCGTGAAGGCGGAGGAGATTCTGGGACTAAGGCTGATCAGCCTCCACAACCTTGCATTTTACCTCGGCCTGATGAGCGAGGTCAGGGCGCGGATTGCTAACGGCACCTTCGCTCAATTTCGTCACGAATTTATTGCAAACTATAGAGACCATAGGGAATAGTGTGTATGCAGGGTTTAGCGCGTGTGGCGTTTGCGCTTGGTCCATGGGACACCTGATATCCGGCTGGATTGCTTGAATTAGCCGGGCGTCGGCGGGGTCCCGGACGGGTGAAAAACCGCCCGCTAGCTATCCATGTATATCTTATCTAATTAGTTAAAAGAACTTGCAGTTGAGACATTTTTAACGCACCAGAAACCCACATAAGTCATGAGCAAATACACCGCATTCCGTTGCCCCGAAGATCTCCTCGACCTCGCCAAGGTGAAGGCCAAGAAGGATCGCCGCTCCCTGAGCAACTACATCATCACTCTCATCGAGAAGGATGTGGATCCCGTCGAACTGAAGGAAGAGCAGGCCGCCAAGCCCGCCAAGGGCAAGAAGGGCTAAGCCTTCCGCAGTCGACATCCAATTAGCCTGTGGGCTGGGTTCTTACGACCCAGCCCATGGGCCTCCCCCCGGGCCTTCATCACCACTGCCCGGTCTGCGATAACGCAGAACTCAGGGGCCACAGGTAGCGTCATCTTCGCTTCCTCTCCATCCGACACACTCTCCCAATCACGGGGGATCTTGGTCGGATGATTCATTCAGCATTTCGCGTCCTCCGTCCACTGCGCGACGCTGATTGGTTTGCGGCTAGCATCCGCCCGGCGGCAGCCGATCAAAACCCGCAACGGGAACGCACGTCCTCCCATGTGGAGGCTTTCGAAAGTAGTCCCGCGAGATAGCCGTCCACGGCAGGCAAGTTCTCGACTTGCTCGATCCTCTCAGGATTCTCCAAACGCGAAAACAGCGCGCGCGCGATCGCGGTTTTGCGCACCCACTTGTCCCCGAACCCCGCGGGCTGATTGGAGGACCAGAAGTGCACCTCCTCAATCCCACCTTCCGTGCGCCGCCCGAGATAAACGACGGAGTGCCCGCGCTCAGACCTTCCTATTTCCTCGGTCCAAAAGATTTTCAGGAAGTCTCCCGGCTGTGCCTTCTCAAAGTCAGTGAAGTTGGAACCCAGCTTCAACTCGGAAAAAAGACGGGCGGTTCCAGGACCATTGGCATTCCAGCGACCCCAAACGCCGGCCCCGTCTTTCTGCCCCCTCACCAGCAGCGCGCCAGCGGTTCCAGAACTGATGGGCTTCCCTCTCGATTTGGAGAGTTGATCGAGCGCGGTGACAAAAACGAGATAGGTGGCCCCTGAGCAGTAACTGGGCTTGGCGACCCCTGCATCAATTTCCAACCCCATGGGAGTCTTCCCAATGGCCTTGCACAGGGCCGCACTCGCCGCCGCATTCGCTGCGTACCGCCCGCCGACTGGCATCGACTTGATGGCTTCCAGTACCGCTTGGTTGGCCACCAATCGACTGGACTCCCCGGATAACTCCACGGCCTCCACCCGCCCGCCCATACCCCACAGCAAGCCGACAGCGATGCAGGCAACCCAGCGAAAGGGAGTGTGAGGGAGAAGGGAGTTCACAAACATCGAGCCCTCGCCTTCATGCAAGGAACTCGTCGCAGCTATATCGAGTATCTAGATCCCTAATTCAACTATTTGAATGACCAAAGGCCGCGCACCGATTTCTCAGTCTATTTGAGAACCTTACCTGCGCTTCCTGTGTTCCTCGATCTGAGCCGCCAGTTTGGTAAAGCGCGCCTTGCCTTGCGCGATCTGTGCCGCAGTCAGTTCCTTCTCCAGCATTGCCTTGTGCTTGCCGCTATACGGCGAATACCCGGAACCGGCCGCGAGACAAATCCACGCATACCCTTCCACGAAGTCCCTCGGCACACCGTCCCCGTCTAAATACAGGGTTCCAAGAAACTCCTGCCCGCCCCAGTGCCCCTGCTCGGCCGCCTTCCGATACCACTGCGCCGCGACGCCCGGGTTTTTCGCGGTCCCCTGCCCGTTGGCATACGCGCAGCCCACCTCAAACTGCGCCTCTGCCCCCCCCTTCTCGGCCGCCATTCGGAACCACTTCAACGCCTCAGCCGCATCCTTTGCCACCCCGTTCCCATTGGCATAGGCCTTTCCCACCATCAACTGCGCATTCGCGTCCCCTGCCTCCGCCCCCTTGCGCCACTCCTCCACGCTGGAGGGCGTGCAGCACGAAAACAGCACGCAAATCAATAAGGCGGTGAGGGTGCGCCACATAGACCGCGAACCCTGCCCCGCCCCGCAGCCTTATTCAACCCGCTTGTGAAGGCTCTTCACTGCACACGCACACACCCCCCAGAGTTTAGGGTATGCCGCCAGAGTTTAGGGACTGAATGCACATCAAACCGCAGTTCCCACGAGAGATTCACCGCAGAATCACGAAACCTCTCGTGCCGAATCCACACCTCCCCATGAAAACCGTCCCCCATTACCGCATCGACCTCGAACTCCCCGAAGAAGACCGCTGGCGGCACGTCATCCAAAAGGAAAAAGCCGCCGCGGGGGCCGTCCTGCGGGAAGCCCTCGACGTGGTGCGCGACTACATCCCCACGCGTGCGCTGCAGAAACTCGCCGCGACAGCATTTGAAACGCTCTACCGCGCATCCGGCGGCCTCTACATGGACGAGATGCAGGCGTGGGCCAGCGCACTGCGCATCCCGCTCGGGGAAATGGTGATGATTCAGTGCTCCTACGAGCTCTCTCATGCGGATCTGCGCAAGCTCCTCCCCAAATTCCCCAACCTCCGCGACATGTTCCGATTCCCGCGCCTCGGATGCACCATCGGCATCCACGATGTCCCGGGCCACGGCCTCACCCATTTCCGCTCCCTGGACTGGCCATTGGAAACCGCCGGCGCCGCCACCCGCCTTTTCACGTTCGATCAAGACGGCCGCGAGTTCATCACCGCGGGCATCGCAGGCTACACCGGAGTGCTTTCTGGAATGCTCCCGGGCGCCTACTCCGTGAGCATGAACTGGGCTCCTTGCGAAGCCAACCCGCGCTTCGAATTCGGCCCCGCCTTCCTCCTGCGCCATGTGCTGGAAACCTGCGACACATACGCCGAGGCGCGCCGTGCCCTGCGCGACACCGAACTCTCCGCCAACGTCTTCTTCGCCCTCTGCGGCGCCAAAGCCGGCGAAGCCTGCGTGATTGAACGCACCACCACCGAGGCCGCCGTCCGTAATTACCGCGGCAAGCCCTTGGTCCAAGGCAACCACTTCGTTTCCCCGAAGTTCGCCCACCTCAACCCCTGCGATACGGAGATGGAGTGCTCGCAGGATGAAGACGACGAGGACGACGACGACGACGGCTCACTCATCGAAGACAGCGAAGGCCGCGCTTCCGTCCTCTGCCACCTCCTCAGTGCCAACCGCGCAAAGTATTCCAGACGCACCATGGGGCCCATCATCCGCTCCCATCCTGTCTGCAACGATCTCACCGTCCACTCCGTCATCTACTGTCCAGCCCAAGGAACCACCGACATCTGGCCCGGCAATTGACCCGCAGCCCATCCGCGGCCAGTATTCAGGCCTGCGAAGGGGACCCGCATCGCGGCACCATCCCCCGCCCCACCCTCACACCAGCATGGACTCCAGAGACCATTCCGACGCCTACAAACCGGCTGAATTCCTAGGCAAAGTCGCCTCCACCGCGCGCAGCATCGGACGGACCTCCGCGGAGAAACTGCTCGTCATGTATCACGCCCTCCGGGACTCCGACACACCCACATGGGCCAAGACCACGCTCGTCGCGGCCCTCGGCTATTACGTGTTCCCGTTCGACGCGATTCCGGATTTCATCCCCATCGTCGGCTACAGCGACGACTTCATGGTGGTGGCAGGCGCAATTGCCACCGTCGCCTGTCACATCAAGCCCGAGCACAAGGAGCGCGCACGCGCGCAGGCTGCAGCTTGGTTTGATTAGGAAAATCCTCCCCTCTCGCCGCCGGGTGAAAGGCCCATGGACTTCATGGACCTGGTGAGCGGGGGCGCCAGCTACGCGCGCACCGTAGCGCACCGGCTTTCTTCAATCTGCGACGCGGGCGCGCGATGAGGCCGGTCGTCCATGTCGTCCATGTCGTCCATGTCGTCCATGTCGTCCATGTCGTCCATGTCGTCCATCGCTACCACAGCACCTTCTGCACAGCGTGCAGCACCAACCCAGCCGTCCCTCCCACCACCGTTCCGCTGATCCGGATAAACTGCAGGTCATCGCCCACGGCATCCTCCACCTTCGCCACCAACTGCTGCACGTCCCATCCCTGCACCGTCGTCGCGATGAGCCTTCCCACGGCATCCCGGTGTTTTTCCAC
The DNA here is from genome assembly GCA_945861435.1 of Chthoniobacter flavus. GTDB lineage: Bacteria > Verrucomicrobiota > Verrucomicrobiia > Chthoniobacterales > Chthoniobacteraceae > CAIURC01. The sequence goes on from CAMAUX010000022.1 coordinate 44,991, forward strand.
CGCATCGAGCACGAGCCCTCTCAAGCTCCTGTTGAGTCCCTCGCGCAACCCTGCATCGGCCTCGAGCCGCGCACCGATCCCCTTCAGAAACTGCGCCACCGCCGCCTGCACACGCGAATCGCCAGAACCCAGATCCGCGAGCAACGTCGCACGAATCCCTCCCCAAAGCCGGCCCGCGTACTCCAGAAGCGCAGGATCATTGAGCAACCGCATCTTGATTTCCTCGCCCTTGGCAAAGTACTCCGGCGACTCCCGCAACTTCTCCACCTCGCCCCGCAGCCATTCGCGGAACTGCCTGCGCAGCTCATGCTGCGGATCACCCGCCACCTCTGTGAGGTTCTTGCACACCCGCTCCACCGTGCGCTCCGCCACGTAATCCGCGATCCCGCCGCGCATCTTGCCCACCAGAGGCCAGTCCGGAAGCGGCACCTCCCGGTAAATCTCCTCCCGGATTCTTTCCCGGTTGGCCACCACCAGTTCCGCGCCCATTTGCAGCACATGATTGAGCACCGCCTCATGCGCACCATCCCGCGTCGCCAGTTCCAGCACCTCGCCCAGCGCGGGAGCCGCCGGCAACCGCGCCACCATCGCGCGCACCTGCTCAAGCACCACCGCCGCCACCCGCGTCTCATCAAACGCCTCAAGCACCTTGGGTAAAAGCGCAGCCGCCCGCGCCGCAATCTCCTCCGCTCTTCCCTGCAGAAACCCGGCCGCGTTCGACGCTAAATCCACCCGTTCCACCCAGGGCCCCAAGGCCGCCCGGGTCAGAAAATTCTCCTCCACAAACCGGCCCAGCGTCACCCCCATCTCCGCCTTGCGCTTGGGGAGGATCGCCGTGTGCGGGATCGGCAACCCCAGCGGATGCCGGAACAGCGCCACCACCGCGAACCAGTCCGCCAGCGCCCCCACCATTGCGGCCTCGGTGAACGCCCGCACCCACTCCATCCAAGGCAGGCGGGTTTCCAAAGAACGCGAAACCGCAAACACCACCGACACCAAAACCAGAAGCCCCGTCGCCAGAACCCGGGGCCGCAAAAAGCGCGCATTCATAACATCGAAGAGTAACTCATAGAACGTGTCATTTGCCTAAAGTACAGCCGCACCTGAATTACCTCCAACGAAGGAGCATGCGCCCCCCTTCGCGAACGCCGCTTCCTAACGGGCTTCCTTCGCGCCTTGAGAATTGCCTTCCGCCGAGGAAGCAGACGCCCCCCCCTCTGCCGGCTTGGGCTTTACGCCCTCTGCGCCAGCAGAAGCGGTCCCACCGGTCACCGCCGCACCTTTAGTCACGCCGGAATCAACCGCCACCCGCTCCTCTTTTTTTTTGGCAACCGCCAAAAGCAACCACAGCACCGCGATTGCACCCGCGATAACAAACAGCACCCCATTACGATTCCACGGTTTCGGCACGGCAGGGGAGCCCCCAGTGTCCCGAAGAGACGGCTGAGGGAACGAGGGAAGAACCGCAACATCCGCCTCATCACAGATGCGACCTTGCGCCGCTGAATCGTACGGATGACCGATCACCACCCTCAGACCGTCCCGGGCGCCCAACTCCCTGCCCTCGAGCTTCGACACCAGCTCCGCGAACCCACCGCCCTCCGGTCTCCGGTAGTGGTTTCGCACGCGGCCAAGCTCGCCTGAAGTGCCTGCGTCACTCGGCAGGCCATCAATGAAAGCGCGCACCCTCTCCACATCAAAATCCCACTCGGGATCGCTCTTCGCCCGGGAAATCAGAGACACGAGCTCCCTTGCCCTCGCCTCCCAATCCTTCAAAAAAGCACATGCAATCGCACGCGCCTGCTCCTGCGTGAGCTCAAAGAGTGCAAACTTGACGTAGATGGGCCCTGGCGAAACCTCAGAGCGGTACTCGCTGGGCAACCCGCTAAGCAGGGCCGAAAACTGCCCATCCAATTGCGCGATTACCACCCCGGGAATGTCGCCTGCCAAAGTGTCCTCCAGTTGGCGAAGGCTTCGATGATCCCGAACGTGGCGATCAGGCACAGTGTCATTACGATCCAGCCAAGACGCCTTCCAATGGTATCCATTTTCACGGGAGTAACCCCGCGTCAGAACAGCGAATTTCCCCTTATACATCGAAAATGAGGTCGCTGACTTTTCTGCCATCTGCCGTCGACTCAGACATCTTTTTCAACATTCCACCAAGCTTTTCAATTGCTTCCGTCCGGTCTGTTCCGAGTCCGAGCATTGTCGCAAGCGTATCAATAATTGTTTTCTCCCCATCGATCTTCTTTTTCGACGCCTCCAGAATCTTCCCAATGATCCAACGCAATGGCACTGAACAGTATCGCGGAGCGTAACCCACCTCGACCCGCCGAAACGTCACGATCGGCACTCCTGTATCTTGATCTTCCCGGAGGTCGTTGAAAACGATGTTTCCAACCGTTTCCACCGCACAGGCGTTCGCCTTAAGCGCCCGCAGTCTCTCATAGCTTTCCTTCAGCTTTGCCCGCAGTTCGTCTTCTCCGAACTTCCCTTTAAGACCCTTTCCTGCGGCCGCCCGCAAATACGTTTCCGCCTTGACAGCAACTACAAGAACCAATGGGGGAACAGCTCTTTCATGACACCTCCTATATATGTTGTCGCATATCAACTTAGGATTATTAACTAGCTTGTTATACTTGCCTTGATTTTCCATCAGCGCGACTGCATCTACTGCGACAAGAATCACATCCGCTTCTTGGAGCAGTTTGTCTGCAACCTCGGTTCTCCCTTTCCCCACGTACCACTCCCCCGGAAGGTCGACAAAATGAAGGTGGATCTTGGGAATGCCGCGAAAAGTGGGATGGGCCAGCGTGAAAGGAAACTCCTTTTTGTCCATCGTGGATTCTGGCCCAAGAGCCACCTCCGTCCTCATTCCCGGCCCTGTCGCCATGCGTTCCAACCGGGCCCTACTTTCTTCGAGGACAGCATCTGGTGCCGAATCGTCCCCCAAAAACTCAAATCCCGATTTCCTGACCTCCTGCTGAATCCGGGCCGCCATTGCGGCAAGCAGCGAGGTCTTCCCCACGCGACTGGGGGCGGTCATCACTATCTTAATGGTAATATCGTCGGGCATGTCGTGTGGGGTGAGTTAGTTGGCTTTCGTGAGTTTTCGCAGCGAGGCGACGGCCGCATTCCAGTCCCGCAGTAACTGGGCTTGGTCTTCCAGTCTCCCAAACTCCTCCGGCCACACCTCGCCACGATGATCGTCGTAAAAAAGCTCCCACCGGTCCTTCGCCTTGTCCGAGCCACCCTCGTGCACCACGAGATCCTCAAAGTCCTGCACCAAAGCAAACCGCGCCATTGCAGGTTCCGCGCTCAGGTCTTCCAGAGGCTCACGCATTCCATTGCGGGCATTGTGCCATCCCAAGGTCAGGTCCGCGTTCACCACTTCCACGCCCGACCCCGGAGCGAAAGAGATCCCTCCCTCAGAAGCGCTGTCGAGGATGTCGAGGCAGGACCGAACCCGCGGCTGAATAAATCCGCGGAACGACAGCTTCGCGCTCAGCAACAACTCGATGGCGTTCACCACCGGTGCCCCCCCGTCCCCGCACTGTTTCCAGCGCTCCAACAAAGTCATCCACGCTTCCGCCTCGGGCTTGCCCTCAAGAAACTTCAGACGCCCTCCCCCGGAAGACCGGAATATTTCCAGAACCTCGCTGCGCAGCTTTACAAAGCTCGCATCCAAGCTCGAATCCAACTCGTCCAAGCCGCGGGAAATGGCCACCCGCAGCGCATGCACTTTTTGGGCGAAGTAGACCGCCCCGCCTCCCGGACCAAACTTGTCTGAGAGCAAGTGACCCGGCCCCTTCTCCATCAACGCCATCGCCTGCCTCACCGCGCCCAGAAACTCGTCGTCGGACTGGTCCCTTTTTGCCCGGTAAACATCGACCAGATTTTTGAGCCTCTCGCAGATCGAGTCCCATACAGGCCCGAATACCTTTTTCAAAAGGCGCTGGTCCGTCGTCGCCGCCCTGGGCAGCACGCCCGACGCCGCCTCCACAAGCGCCCGGAGTTTGTCCTCCCCATTCTTCACCCGCTCCAAGCTCCCTGCGAAAAGCTTCTGATCCAGCCTGCTAATGTTGCCGGCCACGTCATCCAGAATTTGCTCCACGCACGCCGCCACGGCAGCTTGATTCATGCAGTTCGCGGTCAGCAAGAGCCGCGTCCGCATCGTGCTCCCCTCCAGCTCACGCCGGAAAAACGGCAGGTTGTCCGAAGTATTGGGATTATCGTTGATGACAAAATAAGACCACTCGGCGGGCGTGAGACTGGGGATCGCCCTTTTGACGAGGCCATGCAGGTTCGTGTCCGCAGGATCAATCGCACGCGTAGCTGGCGTCATCCGCAGGAAAATCACAACGTCCAGAGACTCCCCCACGGTCTTCACCAATCGATCCTCAGCTCCGCTCAGGAAATCCCCAAGCCCCGGGGTGTCCGCGAGCGCTATGCTCCCCACATCAGACTGCGGGAACCGACACTTGATTTGCACCATCTCCACCGCAATCCAGTTGGTCAGCTTGCGCTCATTCGCATCCTTCTGCGCCACGTAGGAACGGATCTCCTCCCGCGGAACCCGCTTCACGCGCCCCGTCAGCAGGCTGCGGTACGCGCTCAACGATTGCTGGTAGTACCGCAGCTTCTTGAGATGTTCCTCGTCCGTCGTTGGATCCTTCGATTCCGCAGCCGGGGCCTCGGGCAGAGGGACCGCCGCAAATTCATCCAGAGACAAAGGCGCCTCCCCCAACTGGAGTCGCTTGAAAAAGGGCTCCACAACCCAGTCCAGAAAATTCCGCTCCGTGTAGAACGTGATGTCTGCGTACGTCTCCGGGGAATCGTGATTGGTAACAATCGAGGGCGCCCCCGTGCAGTGATCCCCCGCCGCCGCCGGAATCTCCTCATTGGTAAGCCCGGTGATCTGCTGCAGCAGCGTGCTCTTCCCCTGCCCCGCGCGCCCCGCAACCCCAATATTCAGGGTTGGCCGCGCGAAGCGCGCCGCCAGTCTCTCACACTCCCTCGTCGCATCGGTGACCGCGTCACGGACCGCATCGACCTGCGAACTCAACCCCTGCAGCTTGTCGGCATATTCGCGATCCACCTTCCGGGCGCTGTTTGCGATGCAAACTTTGAACGTATCCAGTTCTTTGAACACGTCCCCCAGCCTTGCACTCTCCTTGCGGGCCCGTTCCGCCATGGGCTTGCGCGATTCAATGATGCTCTGGATTTTTTGTGCACGGGATGCGGTGGTCATGGGTTGTGGGGCGCGTGGGCCTGTGACCGCCTTTCGCCATCCCACCGCTCATCTCTCGGGGTTTTTTCAAAAAAACTCCGGTTTGCACCCGATTGCCAAAAACCGCTCCCGCCCCTCCTTCCTCGCGATTATCCCACGAGAAATCCAGAGTGCCCTCGTAAGAGGTCGTAGGATTCATCTCCACCCCATGGCCAGCGCATATCCCGACACCCCAGCCACCCTTTTGGAAAAACTCGCACACCGGGAACTCGAAGCCCCATGGCATGAGGCCTGGCAGACTTTCACCGACCTCTACCTGCCAGCCATCCGTTGGTCCGTCCTCCGATCCTTCGCCCGCTGCAACTGGCACCGCACCCCGGACCACATGGTCGAGGACGTGATCTCCGACGTCGTGGTCGCCCTCGTGCGCGGACAGGAGAAGTTCCATTACAACCCCGAGGAGGGCCGTTTCAGGAACTACATCAAGCAACTCGTCCACTGGAAGGTGATCGACCGCATCAAGTCCCATCCCGGCCGCATCGAGGCCGGCATGGACGGACTCGACGCGCACACCGATGAGTCCGTCGAAAACGGCCTCGAATCCCTCGCCCGCCGCGAAGACGAGGCGTGGGAAGCCTCCACCCTCGGCCTCCTCCTCGAGGAGGTCCGCCGCCGCGTCAGCCCCCAGACCTACATGGTCTTTGAAATGACCAAGCTCCAAAACCGTCCCGCAGAGGACGTCATGGAGGAAATGGGCATGACGCGTTCCGCCGTCGACAACGCCAATCACAGGGTCATGAAGGCGCTGAGCCGCCTCGCCTCCACCACCGCATTCAAACGGGAGCTGATGTCATGAGCGAAATCTGGGAACGCGTCATCCTCGAAACCTCCGCACCACCACTCTCCCCGGGCCTCGAGCAGGAGGCCATCGAAGCGCTGCGGCGCGCACGGATCTTCCTTGAAAAAGCCGCGCATGACCCGGAACTGGCCCGCGCCCGCGACGCCATCGCAAGGCGCCTGCGCTCGTCCGACCCCGGCGGCTCCACCCCGCAGGCCTGACCCCCGAGCCGAACGCGAGGTATCCTCAGCCACCGCACTGCGGCGCGCAGCCCGCCGCGCTCCGAGCGCGCAGTGGCAGGGGCGGCACCCGCCGCACGCCACCCCCGCACACCACCGCCGGCCGCATCCAGCCGCGCGCCCACAAGCAGCAATCCCTGCGTGACACACCCACGGCCGGACATTTGAAATACCGCTCGCTCGGTCCCGGTCGACATCATTAAACAGAAAGCGATGCCTCCCACCCCGGCCGCCGCCACCCCGCCAGAACTCCTCAGGTTTCTGGGCTCCGGGGGCTTCGGCGAGGTCTGGCTCGTACGCGACACCGCCGGCACTCTCAAGGCCCTCAAGCGCATCCCAGCAAACGCGCGGCGCGCAATTGCCCGCGAGGAGGAGGCGCTCCTCGCCTTCCAACGCTCTATCGGCCGGATCACCAGCCCCAACATCCTCCCCATCGAACACGTCTTCAGAACCTCCGAAGCCCTCTGCTACCTCATGCCGCTGGCCGATGGCACGGGGGCACTCAGTCCGGAAGACCCCGCATGGAAACCCCGCACCCTCGAGGAACTCACCCGGCAGCAGCGCACACAGCCGCGCTGGTTCTCCGGCGCACAGATCCGCCACCTGCTCACGCCCGTGGTCGACGCCGCCACCGCACTCTCCCACGCCGGACTCGTCCACCGCGACATCAAGCCCTCGAACATCCTCTTCCGCAATGGCTCGCCCTGCCTCGCTGACTTCGGACTCCTCCACGCCGACTCCCCCACCCTCAGCGCCATCGGCACCCCGGGATTCTTCGCCCCAAGCTGGTACCTGGAAACAGGCGGCAATCCGGACCTCTGGGGCCTCGCCTGCGTCCTCTACACCCTCCTCTCCGGCAACAGCCCGGACAAACTCGGCCGACCCGCCTACCGCTGGCCACCCACCGGCGAAGCGGCACTCCCGGCTCACACACGGGCCGAATGGCTGCGCCTCCACCGCGTCGTCCAGCGCGCCACCCACGAGCAACCCACCGAGCGCTACCTCAGGCTCGAGGATTTCCGGGCCGCTCTGATGGCCACGGCCAAGCCACCCGCGCCGCCACTGCGCGGAATCCTTGCCGCAACCACGCTCGCAATCCTCGTCGGAGGAGCCTGCACGGCCTACTTCCTCCGGCTCCCGGGGCCGGCACCCTCGCAGAATCCACCGTCCACCGCCACACAAGCCCCTTCTGCGCCAACCCCAGAAACACCCTCCCCGGCTGCGCCTGCCCCCCCTCGCTCCCCTGAAAACACCGCGCCCTCCGCAGAACCACCCGGCGCCACCGCGTCCACCCTCCCCAATCCAGCCCCCGCACGCCCCTCGAACACAGCGCTTCCGCCCCCGTCCCCAACCGGCCCCCCTCGCCCTGAGGCAGCTTCACCCCCGCCCAACCCCGGATCGGATCCGATCTTCGGCTCACTCGACACCACCCTCCTGTACTCCGAGCGACGGCCGGGCATGAAGGAGATCAGGCTCAGCTCCCTTCCCACCCACTCCACCCCCTCGGATGCGGTTTTCACGGCGAGGGAGAAGACGGCAAGCATCGCCATGCATGCCCTCGATGTGCGCCTCACCCCCACGGGCCTCCTCCAAGAACTCGATCCCAAACAATGGCCGGAGGTCGTGGAAACGGGCGGCCGCATCGCACGCGGAGAAATCCCGCGTAGCAGCATAAACGCGCACATCGACCGCGTGATGAAGCCCGTCGACGAGGCCGTGGAAGCCGTGCGCGAACTGGTCGCCGGGAATTACGAGGACATCGTCCGCTACAACAACCTTGTGCGCTGGCGCAACAGTATCGAGGGATCCGCGTGGATCCACTTCAACGGGTTCATTCCCAACCCCCGCTGAGGCCGAACGCCCCGCACTCCGGGGACCAAGCGCACCGGCAACCGCCTTTCAGATCATCTGCTCCAATTTCCTCACGAACGCACCCATGCGGCGGCGCGTGGACACGTCCTCCAAGCCCATCCACTGCATCGTCGGATGGTAAAGCACTCCGAGCGCTTCGCGGACGAAGGCGGACTCCATGGCAATGGGGTCGTGCACGTTCTCCTCGCCGGTACGGCCCGCAAGGGGGGAGCGTCCCGCCTCCCGCACCAAGTCCACCACGTAACTCGCGATGGCAGCCATCTTGTGGTAATTGAGCCGGTCGGGCGTGTCTGTCGGCATGTGGTAATGCGCCCACCGCCCGCACGAGAGAAACCAGTACGGCACACCGTTGCGGCGGAACACCGCATAGTCGCTCATGTCCCCAATGTACTCATTCAACGTCGGCATCACCCGCAGGCCGCTCGGCTGCCCAAGCCGCTCCAGCGCCACCGGCAAATCCACATGACTCTCACCCCCGGAGATGAAGACGGTGTTCTTGAGCAGCGGCACGGAAACATCCATTCCCGCCAACCCCGGAATCTGCTTCGCCCACTGCCCCGCCCCAGCCAGTGACCCGAGGATCTCCGCGGGCACGCTGATATCATGCCCCACCAGATCCATCACCACCGCCGCATGGATCTCGCGCCGGCCCAGCACATGGTCGGCAAAGAAACGGTTGCTCCCCATTTGTTCACCGAGGAAATACGGGGGCTCCTCCGCGTCAAAAAGCGCGATCACCACCCCGCGCTCCATGCGCTCCTGCTCGCTGAGCATGCGCCCCACTTGGAGGGCGATCGCCACCGCAGCCGCGTTGTCATCCGCGCACGGATGCGGAATCACACTGTCGTAATGCGCCCCGACAAGTACAGGCGCCAGCGCCGGATTGGTCCCGGGCAGCAACCCGACGAGGTTGCAGAACGACTGGCCAGCGCCTTCGTAGGGCAGTTCGATGGAGTTCCCCACAAAGGGCTCGCAGCCGATCTCCAAGAGACGGCCCAGCAGATGCCGGCGCGCCCGGCCCAGCCCAGCAAGAGTTGCGACACCGCCGCGGACTCAGGCCTTCTCCACGCGGCCCAGCTTGAACTCGAAGCTGTCCAGAAGCGCGAGCCAGCTGGCCTCGATGATGTTGTCGGAAACCCCCACCGTTCCCCAGCCCGACTGCCCGTCGGTGGAACTGATGAGCACGCGCGTCCGCGCCGCCGTGCCCTGGCGGCTGTTGATGATGCGCACCTTGTAATCGTCGAGTGCGATCCGGTCGATCTGTGGATAGAAGGGCCTCAGAGCCTTGCGCAATGCCGCATCGAGCGCGTTCACAGGCCCGTCGCCCTCGGCCACCGTGTACTCCTCGCGCCCACCGACACTGAGGCGCACCGTGGCTTCGCACTTATTCCACAGCCCCTCGCAGTCGCGACGGTAGGAGCAATGATACTCATGCGCCTTGAAGAGATCCGGCTGGCGGCCCAGCAGGCGGCGGATCAGCAGCTCGAAGGAACCCTCGGCAGCCTCAAACTCGTACCCCTCGTTTTCCAGACGCTTCACCTCGGCGAGGATTTTGCCGAGGTCGGCATCGCCTTTCTTGAAGGAAAACCCGAGCCGTTCAGCGATCATGAGCACGTTGCTCTGACCGCTGAGCTCGGAGATCACGATGGTCTGCTGATTGCCCACGAGCCCTGGCGGGATGTGCTCGTAGGTGCGCGAGAGTTTCTGCACGGCGTTCACATGCATGCCGCCCTTGTGCGTGAAGGCCGCGGAACCCACGTACGGTGCGCGGATGTCCGGCGTCACATTGGCCATTTCGTCGATGAACATCGAAAGCTCCCGCAAGCGGTCGATCTGCGGCACCACCTCGATGCCGAGCTTGAGCTGCAGGTTGGGCATCACGCTGGTGAGGTTGCAGTTGCCCACCCGCTCGCCATAGCCGTTGATCGTGCCCTGCACCTGCACCGCACCGGCCGCGATGGAGGCAAGCGCATTGGCCACGCCCACGCCGCAGTCGTTGTGGGTGTGGATTCCCACCGCCACCCCCAACTCGGCGATCACATCGCGGGTCATGCGGCCCACCTCCTCCGGCATCGAGCCGCCGTTGGTGTCGCACAAGACCAGAAGATCCGCCCCGGCGTCCCGAGCGGCCTTGAGCGTGCGCATGGCGTAGGCCCAGTCGTCCTTGGCTCCGTCGAAGAAATGCTCGGCGTCATAGATCACCTCGCGTCCGTGCTTCTTCAAATGCGCGACCGTCTCCGAGATCATCGCGAGATTTTCCTCGGGCGACACGTGCAGCACCTCGAGCACCTGCAGGAGCCAGGTCTTGCCGAAAATCGTGACCGCGGACGTCTTCGCATCCAGCAGCAACTGCACCTGAGGATCCTTCTCCACCGGCATGTTAGCGCGGCGGGTGCTCCCAAACGCGGCGATCCGGGCCGTCTGCCATGTGCGCTTTGCGGCCTCCTCGAAGAAGGCGATGTCCTTCGGGTTCGAGCCCGGCCACCCGCCCTCGATGTAATGAACACCGAATGCATCCAGCTTCTCGGCCACCCGCAGCTTGTCCGCCACGCTGAAGGAAATGCCCGTCCCTTGCGTTCCGTCTCGCAGGGTGGTGTCGTAGATGGTCACTTTGGGCTGGCTCATAAGGAAAAGGAAAAGTCGGCAAGATTAAGCCCCCCTCCCCCCGGCGCGCAAGGAAAGCCCCGCCCCACCGAGGCCCGCCGTCTACTGGCTGAAGAACCGGCGGAAGATCCCACGGTTGTCCACCGACGGCTGGGCGGAAGATTCTCCATCACCGTGTCCGCCACGGCAGGAGGCCCGAGGCACACAGGAAGCCGGCAAATCAGCAACAAAGCGCGTGCCGGCCTGCTCGCAGAACGGCGTGCTCAGGCAACCCGTGACCGAACACACGGCGACCTTCCGCAGATCCGCAGGGGGTGCGAAAGGCTTGGCCGGGTACTTGGCCGCGGGCGCCGCATTCATCACATCCACCCAGATCGGGAGTGCCAGCGCCGCCCCATATCCCTTGGGTACGATGGTCTGCGGATGATCCAGCCCGACCCACACCGCGCAGGTAAGTGAAGAGGTGTAACCCGCAAACCATGCATCCCGGTAGTCATTCGTCGTGCCCGTCTTCCCAGCGGCGGGTTTCGTGAAGCCGAGTTCCTTTGCAGGAGCCGCCGTTCCGCGCTCAAACACCTTCTCCATCGTGTTCGTGACCATCCAAGCGGCGCCGGGATTCACTGCCTGCCGCTTCTGATACCCTGCACGATAAAGTAAGAGCCCTTTCTCATCCTCGATCTTCTCAATGAGGAAGGTCTGCCTGTGCACCCCTTGATTGGCCAGCACAGCGTACGCAGAGGCCACTCCGGACACCGTGCTCTCAAACGTCCCCAAATACTCCACGGGCTGGTTGGGCAAACGCGTGAAACCCACAGACTCCGCCAGCGCCCCCACCGTCTGCAGCCCCGCACGCTCCCCCACCCGCACCGTCATCGTGTTGCGCGACTGAATAAGCCCCTCCTCCATCGGCAGCAGCCCCTTGTTCTGTCCGTCCGAATTCTCAGGGCGCCACTTGCCCGCCCCGTTGATTTCGCCCTTCTGCAGCGGCCCATCGCTCACCAGCATCCCGGGCGCGAACCCCTTTGCATAGGCAGCCGCGTAGACAAACGGCTTGAACGTCGAGCCCACCTGACGCGCCGCCTGCGGCAGGATCGCCCTGTTGTACTTGCTCTCCCCATAATCCCGCCCACCCACCAGTGCACGAATCGCGCCGTCGCGGTTGTCGATCACCATCAGCGCCCCTTGGAGATAAGGCGTCTCCAGCTCCTCCTCCTTCGCCCGTGCTGAAAACTGAGAACGCTTCGGGTGCGAATACCCGGGCCTCGCCTCCACCTTGCGCAACTGCCGGTCGATGGACTTCTCCGCCGCCGCCTGAAGCTCCGCGTCAATGGTGGTGTAGATCTTCAGCCCGCCGTCCTCGCGATGTCCCTCGGGGTCGGAAAGCAGGATGTCCAGTTCTCGCCGGACCGCATCCATCGCGTAGTTCGCCTGCGGTGCAGGCAGCCTCTTGCGGATGACTTTTGCCAGAGGCGTCTTCTTCACCTCCTCCGCCTGATCCTCCGTGATCATGCTCGCCACCGCCTGCGCCTGCGCCTCCGTGATCTTCTTCTCCTTCACCAAGCGATCCAGCAACCCATCCTGCTTGAATGGAAGCCACGACCAACGCGACTTCTCCTCGCCTTCCGACACCATCCGCTCCAGCACCGTGTCGCGCTCCCGCTGCGCACCCTTGAGATTGCGCAGGGGAGAGAACCGGCCGGGGCTGCGAATAATCCCCGCGATGGTCGCCGCCTCTCCGAGATTCAGTTCGCTCGCGTGCTTGTCGAAGTACACCATGCTCGCCGCCTCCAACCCGTAGCAGCCCGATCCGAAACAGATCCGGTTCAGATAAGACTCGAGAATGATTTCCTTGGAAAAGTTTTGCTCGATGCGAATGGCAAGGAAGGCTTCCTTCAGCTTGCGCCAGATGCTCTTGCGGCTGCTGAGACGCTCCGGAAAACTGTTGCGTGCAAGCTGCTGCGTCAGCGTGCTCGCACCCTGCGCCGCCCCGCGCCGGATCACATTGCGCAGGATCGCCCGCAGAATCCCCATCGGATCCACCCCGCAGTGCGTGAAAAACCGCGAATCCTCGCGTGCCACCAATGCGGCGATGAAGTGCGGGGACACCTCCTTGATCGGCACCACGATTCGGTTTTCCCCCTGCAACCGACTGTAAACCTTGCCGTCCCTGTCATACACCGTCGAGCGCTGCGGCATATCCCGAATCGCGGTCAGATCAAACGTCCCAGCCCACCACCAACCGATCCCGCCCGCCACCAGAGCCACCAGCAGCCCCCCAAAAAAACAACGCCAGAGCCAGCGCCGGATGAATCCGGCCGACTTCCTCTGATTTTTTTCGATGGAAAGTTTACGGGCCAAGCAGGGGTGGGGGGCTTTCTCTAACCGATCCACGGCCCCTTGGAAACAAGCCACTTCATCCACGCCCACCACGAATCCGTTTCGACATCCCGCACTCTCCGTGGCTAATTTCCCGCCCCACCCTCTCGCGTGCGCGTCGACATCCTTTCCCTCTTCCCGCAGATCGCCCACTCCGCCTTGAGCGAGAGCATCCTCAAGCGCGCCCAGGAAAAAGGCCTCCTGGAGATCCACTCCCACAATCTACGCGACTGGGCCACCGACAAGCACCGCACCACCGACGACACGCCCTACGGCGGCGGACAAGGCATGGTGATGAAGTGCGAACCCTTCTTCGCCGCGGTCGAACAACTGCGCCAACCCCACTCCCGCGTGGTCCTCATGAGCCCCGCTGGAAAACCCCTCAAGCAGGCGGATGCACAAGCCTTCTCCTCCCTGCCTCATCTCATCCTGCTCTGCGGCCATTACGAGGGTGTCGACCAGCGCGTCCTCGACCACCTCGTCGATGACGAGGTCTCCATCGGCGATTACGTGCTCACCAATGGCGCACTCGCCGCCGCTGTCTTCGTCGATGCCATCGCCCGCCTCATCCCCGGCGTCCTCGGCGACTCCCAGTCCGCCCTCGAAGACAGCCACTCCCACGGCCTCCTCGAATTCCCTCACTACACGCGCCCCGTGGAATTCCGTGGCTCGCGCGTTCCGGACATCCTCCTCAGCGGCAACCACGGCGCCATCGCCCAATGGCGCCGCCAGCAGGCTGAGGCCAAGACACGCGCCGTGCGCCCGGATCTCCTTTCCTGAAACTGCCAGCCCTCAACCACCCCATGCCCGCCCCTCGCAGCAAAAAGACCGCGCCTCCCGTCTTGGAGGTCCGCTCCCTCTGCATCCACCGCGGCGGCACGGAGATTCTCAAAGACCTCTCATGGAGCGTCCACCCCGGAGAACACTGGGTCATCCTCGGCCCCAACGGCTGCGGCAAAACCTCCCTGCTCAGCGCGCTCACCGGCTACTTCACCCCAAGCGACGGATCCCTCTCCCTGCTCGGCCACGACTTCGGCGAGTCCGACTGGCGCCTCCTGCGCACCCGCGTCGGCCTCGTGAGCTCCCGCATCCGCCAGATGATGCCGGATGCCGAACCCGCGCTCACCAGCGTGCTCAGCGGCAAATACGCCATGCTCGAATTCTGGGGCGACCCCACCGCCGCAGACACCCGGGCCGCCCTCCGCATCCTCCGCCAATTGAAACTCGAGCATCTCGCCCAACGACCATGGCGGGTGCTCAGTCAGGGCGAACGCCAGCGCATCCTCATCGGACGCGCCCTCATGGCACGCCCACGCATCCTCATTCTCGACGAACCCTGCGCAGGACTCGACCCCGTCGCCCGCGAAGGCTTCCTCCACTTCCTTCAGGAGCTCGGCACGCGCAAGGACGCCCCGACCCTCGTGCTGGTCACCCATCATGTGGAAGAGATCACCCCCGCGTTCACCCACGCCCTCCTCCTCCAAGCAGGACGCGCGATCGCCGCCGGCCCGATCGGTCGCGTCCTCACCTCCCCTCGCCTTTCCACCGCCTTTGAGTGCCCGGTCGAGCTGCGCCGCCGCAACGCGCGTTACACATTGCAAATCCGCGGTTCCATCGCCAAAACCCCGTAGCGTCCGCCACCCCGTTCTTCTCTTTCCCGAATGAGAGCGCTCCATCCCGCACACCGCCGCGTCCTCGCACAGGCCAGCACGGCACTGGCGATCTTTCCTGCCCTTCTGCTCCTCAGCACCTCGCCGCTCCTGAAGGCCCAGGAACAGCTCGCGGCCGGGCCCAAGGTCGAGGAAATCGAGCCCGGCATTTACCAGATCGGCGCGATGCGTTTGGACAAGAAGCGCAACACGCTGAGTTTTCCGGCCAAGGTCAACATGAACGAAGGCCTGCTCGAATACCTCATCGTGGGTCCCGAAGGCAGCACCCACGAAAGCCTTCTGGTCTGCGACATCCCGCCCACCCAGCTGCACTTCGCCATGCTCCTGCTGGGTGCCAAGGGTGCCGCTGGCGCACAAGTCGTCGCACCAGGAGTCCCCTCCCAGCTCAACGCCGACTACCTCCGCGCCGCCCCCCAGCTACGCGGCGAATCCATCACCATCACCGCTTTCTGGGACCAAAATGGCACCCGCAAAAGCGCCCCGATCGAGGACTGGCTGCGCAACCCCTCCACGAAAAAAGCCGCGGCTCGGGGCCCGTGGACCTACTCCGGATCCACCATGACCGAGGGCCATCTGCGAGCCGAACTCGACCACTGCATCGCCTCGCTCGTCACCAATCCCGCCGCCCTCATCAACAATCCCCGCCCGGAGAGCAACGACGACACCGTCTGGGAACCCGCACCCAAAAAGGTTCCCAAGCCGCAGACCCTGCTTCAAATCGTCCTTCAACTTCCCCTGCCCACCGCTCCTTCCCCCGCACCCGCCCCAAACCCCAGCTCGAACCCCAAGCCATGAACCGTCCCCTGCTCCTCGCCTGTGCCTCCCTGCTCTTGAGCGCACCCGTCTCCCCTCGTCTCCATGCGGCGGAACCGCTCGCGCGTGACGTCGCCAACATCTCCTTCCGCAACGAGCTCCAACTCTGCATCGACCGCGGGCTCGCATGGCTCAAGACCCAGCAGAAGCCGGAAGGACACTGGTCCACGCCGGATCATCCCGCGCTCACGTGCCTGCCTCTCATCGCATTCCACCGCGAACCCACGGGCCGATTCCGTTCTCCGAAACCTGAGTTTCTCGAAAACGGCTACGCCTTTGTGCGCGGCCTCGTGAAGCCGGATGGCGGGATCTACGACCGCGGTCTCTCCAACTACAACACCTCACTCGCCCTCATGGCGTTGCTCACCACGGACAACCCCAAGGACGAGCCCGTCATCACGCGCGCCCGCTCCTTCATCCTCCAACAGCAGGCGCGCGGAATGGCCGATGAATCCCTCGACGGCGGCATCGGCTACGGCCCTACCGGCGTGAGCCCAAAGCGCGCACACCCGGACCTCGACAACACCCTCATCTCTCTGGAAGCGCTGCGCGCCTACAAAGCCTCGCGCCCCAACGCGGAAACCAAGGATGACCTCAACTGGCAGGCCGCCATCGACTTCATCTCCCGCACTCAGAACCTCCCCAGTCACAATCCGAAAGCCAGCAAAGACCCGGAGAACAAGGGCGGCTTCGTCTACTACCCGGGCCACAGCAACGCCGACCCCGTCGACGGATCCAAGGCCCTCCGCAGCTACGGCTCCATGAGCTACGCCGGCCTCCTGAGCTTCATCTACGCCGACCTCAAGCGCGACGACACCCGCGTACTCGCGGCCCGCGAGTGGCTCTCCAAAAACTATTCCCTCGACGAAAACCCCGGCATGGGACGCGCCGGCTTCTATTACTACCTCCACCTCATGGGCAAGGGCCTCAACGCCGTCGGCGAAGAACAACTCACCCTCGCAGACGGCTCCAAAGTCGCATGGGCAAAGGCTCTCGCGCGCAAACTCCTCGACCTCCAGCAGGGCGACGGCTCATGGGTCAACGACTCCGGTCGCTGGATGGAAAAGGATCCCGTTCTCGTGACCTGCTACTGCCTCCTCACCCTCGAGACCCTCTACCACAAGCTCTGAGAGAAGCCCGAGAGGCCCAACTCGCCCAGCCCCGGACGCCCTCTTCCGCACCGTCTCCGGCGCATTCCCACGCGTCTTTCCACACGCATCCGGACCGCCCCGCCGGTTCGCAGTTCCAGCGAGCCAAGGGCATCCAATCCTCGGATCTGGAAACCTCAGGCCTTGAGAATCTCGCGCACCACCCGCGCCTCCTCCACCCCGGTGAGCCGCTGGTCGAGCCCTTGGTAACGGAAGGTAAGCCTGCGGTGGTCGATCCCCAACCGATCGAGGATCGTCGCGTTCAGATCCCGGATGTGCACGGGATTCTCGAGGATGTTGTAGGAGAAGTCGTCCGTCTTTCCGTACTCGAGCCCCGGCTGCACCCCGCCGCCCGCCAGCCATGTGGTGAAGCACCGACCGTGATGATCGCGTCCGTGATTGTCAGCGCTCAAGGCGCCCTGACTGTAGATCGTGCGCCCGAACTCACCGCCGCAAACCACGAGCGTGTCTTCAAGCATCCCGCGCTGCTTGAGGTCCTTGATGAGGCCCGCACAGGCTTGGTCGATGTCCTCGCACTGAAGACGCAGGTTCTTGGGAAGCGCCCCGTGCTGATCCCAACCCTGGTGGTAAATCTGCACAAAACGCACCCCCTGCTCCGCCATGCGCCGCGCCAGCAGGCAGTCGTACGCAAAGCTCCCGGGCCGCTTCACATCCGGCCCGTAAAGCGAGAGCACCGACTCCGGCTCCTTCGAAACATCCACCACCTCCGGCACCGCCGTCTGCATGCGGAACGCCATCTCGTACTGTGAAACACGGGTCAGCGTCTCGGGATCGCCCGAGAGTTCGGCGTCCCCGCGGTTGAGCGCACCCAGCACGTCGAGCTGCGCCCGCCGGGACTCCCGGTCAAGTCCGTCCGGATTGGACAGGTGCAGCACCGGATCGCCGCCACTGCGGAACTGGACCCCCTGGTGACGCGAGGGCAGGAAGCCGCTGCCCCACAGACGCGAGTACAGCGCCTGCTTCTGGCCACGCCCCTGCGCGATCATCACCACGAACGCAGGCATGTTCGCATTCTCCGAGCCGAGCCCGTAGCTGAGCCATGCGCCCATGCTGGGACGCCCGGGTTGCTGCGCACCAGTGGCGATGTACGTGATCGCGGGGTCGTGGTTGATCGCCTCCGTGTGCACCGACTTGATGAGGGTGAGGTCGTCGATGATGGAGGCCGTGTGCGGCAGGATGTCCCCATTCACCCAGCGCCCCGACTGCCCAAACTGCTTGAACTCGAACATCGGCGCCACACAGGGGAACGCCTTCTGTCCGCTGGTCATCCCGGTGATGCGCTGCCCGTTGCGGATCGAGTCGGGAAGCTCTTTCCCATGCAGGTCCCGCATCGCCGGCTTGTAGTCGTACGTGTCGATGTGCGAAGGGCCGCCCGCGAGAAACAGGTAGATCAGCCTCTTCGCTTTGGGCGCAAAGTGCGGTCCCGGCACGGCGCCGGGGGCGGAACCAAACAAGCTGGGATCCACGAGACCGGAGAGCGCAGCGGCTCCCAATGCGGTGGCTGAGCGGGTGATGAAAGTGCGGCGGGGAAACATGGCTTCTGGGATGCGGCGGGTGAAATGAACGATTGGGGATCAGCGGCGGGGACGGCGCAGGAGAATGGGGCGCTAGGGCTTGGTGAGAAACTCGTCGAGGTTGAGAATGGTGTTCGCGACCACCGTCCACGCCGCATGCTCGTCGGCTGCCAGCGCGGCGTTCCGCGGCGACTCGCCAATCGCCAGCAACTGCTTGGCGCGCTCCGGTTGCTGCTGGAAACGGGCACGCTCGCGCTCGAGGAGTCCCGTGAGAAGCTGCTGCTCCGCCGCCCGCGGCTCGCGCCCCAGCGCGGACCGGATAGCAAAGGAGATGCGTTCGCCCGCCGTGGTTCCGCCCTCTATCAGCACGCGCTGTGCGAACGCACGCCCGGCCTCGACAAACTGCGGGTCGTTGAGCGTGACAAGTGCCTGCAATGGCGTGTTGGTCCGGGACCGCCGGCCGGTGCACTTCTCCCGCGTCGTGGCATCGAACGTGGTCATCGATGGATGCGGCGAGGAACGCTTCCAGTACGTGTACATGGAGCGGCGATAGAGCTTCTCCCCTGAGTCCGGCGTGAACTTGGAGAGATTCGTATCCAGTGCCACCTCCTCCCAAATCCCCTTGGGCTGATAAGGCTTCACGCTCGGACCGCCGACTGCTGCGTTGAGCAGGCCCGACACCGCAAGCGCCTCGTCCCTCAGAAACTCCGCCTGCAAGCGGAACCGCGGCCCGCGTGCAAGGAGCCGGTTTTCCGGATCGCGCTCGAGGAGTTCCGGAGTGGTTCGCGCTGATTGCTGGTACGCATCGCTGAGCACGATCTTGCGTAGGAGCGCCTTCACATCCCAGCCGGACTCCATGAAATCGACAGCCAGCCAGTCGAGCAGGTCTTGATGGGAGGCCACCTCGCCCTGCAGGCCGAAGTCTTCGCTCGTGCGCACGAGGCCCTCGCCGAAGAGCATCTGCCAGAAACGGTTCACGGTCACCCGGGCCGTCAGCGGGTGCTGCCTGTCCACGAGCCATTGTGCAAGACCCAGTCTGTTCTGCGGAGCCCCCTCGGGCACCGGCGGGAAGACAGCGGGCACGCCTGGCTTCACCTCGCGGTTCTTGTCGGGCGCATCGTACTGACCGCGCGTGAGCACATAAGTGGGGCGCATCTGGGCTGCCGGGAGATCCTCCATCACCATCACATTGCTCAGCCCTTTTGCAGACTTCTCCTGCGCATCAAGGGCCTTGGCATAGGCGTTGAACTGCGCCACGCCCGCCGGCTCCACATACATCGCAAAAGCGCGCTCAAGAGCCGCACGCTCCGCATCCGAACGTTCAGAGACGGGTCGCAAACGCAGGGCATCCACATAGTCCCCACCAGCCTGCGAGATCTCCCCCTCGGTGAGCGCGCGGCTCCAGAGCGTCACCGCGGCGAGATCGCCCTTGAAGCGGCTGGAATCCTGCCGTCCGCCGAGGACCATCGGTGCTGGGCTTTCGGCCGACGCGCTGAGGGAGTCGGCAGCGATCTTCAGATCCATGGGCTTTCCATCCACGGAGAGACGCGCGCCGGCGACCTTGCGCGAGCCATCGTAGGAGATCACGACGTGGTGCCATTGCTTGGGCGTGAGTGCCTCCACGCCGTAAGCCTTGAGGGCGTTGGAAGGCCACTGGTGCACGAGATGCAGACCCGGCCGCCCGTTGTCGAAACCGAAATCGAACCCACGATAGCTATCGCCCGCCACCATCCGAGTCAGCACCGAGGCGGCTCCCTTGGTGTCCGAAAGATTCACCCATGCGGCAAAGGTGAAGGGCTGCGATCCATCAAGCTGCGGGCCTTCCGTAAACTTCACCCCCGCGTTGCCGGCAAGAGTGAGCGCCCCGGCTCCGGGCCGTTCCGCCTTGGCAAACGCGACGCCGCTGGTCGAACCCGAAAGCCCCTCGAGAGTGGACACCAACTGGGTCTTCTCCGGTTCGCGGCACGGCACATGGAGAATCACGCCGCTGGTCGGGAAAGCCGACTCCGCCGAGCCCTGCTTCGGCTGGGCCCACTCCGCGAATGTCTTTGAAGCCGCCTTCGAACTGCGGTGGTCGCTGAGTGTCTTGAGGGCGCTGGTGCTGGCCTCCCGGGCGAGGCGCTGCTTGGTGGCCGCTTCGGGATCCGGGATGTCGACCATGGGGGCGGTGTTGCCACTGCGGGTCTGCATGCCCGGGTCGCGCGTGTTATTGAAGTAGGCGTAGAACTGGTAGTACTCGGCCTGGGTGACGGGGTCGTACTTGTGGTCGTGGCACTGCGCGCACTCCATGCTGAGGCCGAGCCAGACATTGGAAGTGGTCTTCACTCGGTCGACCACGTAGTCGACGCGGAACTCTTCCGCGATCACGCCGCCTTCATCAGTGGTGGCGTGGTTGCGGTTAAAACCAGTGGCGATCTTCTGGGAAAGCGAGGCGTTGGGAAGCAGGTCGCCCGCCAGTTGCTCAAGCGTGAACTGCTTGTAGGGCATGTTCGCGTTGAAGGCGCTGATCACCCAGTCCCGCCACCCCCACATCTCGCGCGGTCCGTCGGCGTGGTAGACGCTGGAGTCGCCATAACGCGCGAGGTCCATCCACAGCAGCGTCATGCGCTCGCCGTAATGCGGAGAGGCGAGCACCCGCTCCACCATGCGCGCATACGCATCGGGCCGTGTGTCCCGCACAAACTCCTCCACATCGCGCGCGGCGGGCGGCAGGCCGGTGAGATCCAGAAAGAGCCGTCGTGCCACTGTCGCGCGTGAAGCCGACGGCGAAAGCGCCAGTCCCTCAGCTTTCAGGCGGGCACGCAAAAAAGCGTCCACCGGGTTGGCTGCCGATGAGTCCGAAGGCAGCGGGGCGCGCTGTGGAGCAACGAACGCCCAGTGCCGCGCATAGGGCGCTCCGGCAGCGACCCACTCCTTGAGAATCCCGATCTCCGCGGCGGAGAGTTTTTTGCCGATGTTCCCGTCGGCCGGAGGCATCACCTCGTCGGGATCGGTGCTGGTGATGCGCGTCACCAGTTCACTTTCAGCCGGGTGTTCCTTGGAGAGCGCCTTTGCAGCGCCCTCCGGAGTGTCGAGGCGCAGCTTGCCCTTGCGCTTGCTCTGATCCGGTCCGTGACAGTGAAAACAGCGGTCCGAAAGAATCGGGCGCACATCGCGGTTGAAGTCGGGCACGGCACCCTGGGCCATCATGGCGGCGGAGGAAGCCGCCAGTACAAGGATGCGGGGGGAGAAAAGTTTCATGCGGGAGGAGAGGACGGGCCGTTCGGAAAGTCTCGGGTGAGACGAATGCGAGTGGTTTCTTTTACTGGAAACGTTGGGCCGCAGACCACCCCCATGGCCGGGGGGGCCGGATTCACGGGAGTCGATGCGACGGGGCCCGGGCAGGTGAAAGCGGCTTGCGCCGAACTGCTGGGATCAGGGACTATCTAATGTATGTCCCCCCGCATACCAGCACTCGCCTGTTCCCTCCTCATTCTCTCCTGCCTTCACGCGGAAGAACCCGCAATGACGCCGCTCTTCAACGGCAAGGACCTCACCCATTTCAAGGCCGAGGGGGCGAAGGAATTCTGGCGGGTGGAAGACGGCGTGCTCATTGGCGAGAACGACGCTGCACTCAAGGGCAACTACCTTTGGACCGAGAAAGAGTACGGCGATTTTGTGATGGAGTTCGATGTGCGCTGGAAGGGTGTTCCTCCGCGCGGGGTGGACACCGGCATCGAGATGCGCAAACCGAAGATCCAGCTTCAACTCGGCATCTCGGGCAGCCTCAAGGTGGACATGTCCGGCTCCTTCTACACCGCCGGCAAACCCGGTTATCCCGAGGCCGGCCAGGCCAAGGAGGCCAAGACGCTCATGAAGCCCGAGGGCGAATGGAACACCTTCCGCATCGAAGCGCGGGGCGACACCTTCAAGTGCTGGATCAACGGGAAACCGGCCTCGCAATACACCGACGCGAAGTTCTCAGGCGCGGCACCCCTCGGAATCCAGATTCATCCCGGGGTTGCGATGAAGTGCGAGTACCGCAACATGCGCATCGCCGAACTCCCGGCAACGGCGACACGCTGAATTCCGAGAAAACCAACCCACCCCGGATCCGATGCATGTACCGGACCTTCACGTCACCCAAATTCAGGGAGGATTGCGGCACTTCAATGAAACGGGGGAGTACCTCCGGTTGCTTCTCTTCAAGAGCAGGTCGCTTGCTCAGCAGTGGGAGGTGAACCTCAACCAGTTTCAAAGCGAGTTGGATGCGGCGGCGCGCAAAGCCGATCCAGAAGTGAACGACGATCACCCCGTGACGCGGTGGATGAAATTTCTGGAGCATCTGCCCGAGGACGAGCAGGAAACCATGCGCGAGTGGTACGAGGGTGTCTTTGGCTCAGGGGCTTCGCAAAAGCGAGCCTACCACCCGGTGAGTGGAACCCTCAAAATTGGCGAACGGGAAGTGTTTCGTTATCGGTTTGTTCTGGATGCAGACGTGCGACGAAGGAAACAAGAAGTGGTGGAGGTTTCAATTAACCGTCTGTCCTCTTGCGACGTGCAGTACATCGCGGTAAATGGCGAGGCTTCAGAGTGGTTCAGCATAAGGATACCGCCTCCGATCCTCTGTGACTGAAGTTCCAAACTGATCTCGCGACTCGCGGGCAGAGGCCACTGTACCCCGGAGCCATCGTTCGGAAGCGCCGTGTCAGAGCGCCTGCGCGAACTGCGCAAGCGAAGGGGAAAGAATCGCGTGATCCTGCAACTGCTGGAGGCGCGCCTCGTCCGCGATGAGCCCCACGGCTGAAGTGATCTCACCGGAAACCTCCCCGTGTCGGAGGGCGAGGATTCGCAGGATACTCTGGCGCAGCGCGAGGATCTGGCCCTGCAAAAGCCCCTGCGAAAATCCCTGCGAAAATCCCTGCGAAAATCCCTGTGAAAACCCTTCGGAAAGCCCCTCGGAAATGCCCTGGTTGATTCCCTCGGTTCTGCCCATCTCGATGAGTTTTTCGGCGAGTGTCATGGTGTGGGATCGCAACGGTCTCGTGCGGATGGAGTTCACTTTCCTCAGAAATGCCGACGGGTCCGCCTTTCAGAGCGCCTGCGCGAACTGCGCAAGCGAAGTGGAAAGAATCGCGTGATCCAGCAACTGCTGGAGGCGCGCCTCGTCCGCGATGAGCCCCACGGCTGAAGTGATCTCACCGGAAACCTTCCCGTGTCGGAGGGCGAGGATTCGCAGGATACCCTGACGCAGCGCGAGGATCTGGCCCTGCGAAAGTCCCTGTGAAAATCGCTGTGAAAATCCTTGGGAAAGCCCCTGTGAAAGTCCCTGGTTGATTCCCTCGGTTCTGCCCATCTCGATGAGTTTTTCGGCGAGTGTCATGGTGTGGGATCGCAACGGTGCCGCGTGGATGGAGTTCACTTTCCTCAGAAATACCGACGGGTCCGCCTGCGAGTTCAGTACATAGCGCAGAATGGGCTCGAGCGCATCCTCGGAAATCCCGGCCATGAACGCCTCATCCCAGACCTGCTCGCCCATCAGTTCATCCACGGGCTCGGCCTTGAGCGCGCGCAACGCGAGGATGCCGGCCGGCGTCCCGCCGAAGTCTTCGTAGGGCGTCTTGAAAAGCTCCATCAGCCGGAACGTGAACGCTGGCTGCCAGCGGGCAAGCGCGTCCGTGGAACCCGCAGGCAGGTCAATGAGATCTGCGAGCTGATTGGTGGTCTTCCACTCGCGACCGCTTTGCACCAGCACCATGGCAAAGACGGGCGGCAGCAGAACCGACGGCGGATTCTCCCCCGCGAAGCGCTCCCAGATCCTGCCGATGTAATTGTAGAGCCGCATCGCGATGCGCGGGTCCTCGCTGCTCTGATGCTCAAGCAGCAGATAGATCCGGGCCTCCCTTTTCCCGAACCGCACGGAGAAGAGCAGGTCGCACTCGGAGGCCGCAAACTGCGGGGTGATGAAGGAGGTCGGCAGCACCTTCAGCGAGTCCCATTCAAAACGCTTTGGAAGGTGCGGGGGCAAGTGCGCCTCAAAGAATGCACTCGCGTTTTCAGGAACCTCAAAGGTGCTCCTGAGCAGCTTGTCGTGCGGCTGATGAATCTTCTTTTCCGGCATGGAGCCACCCGCACAGGGACCCGGGAATCCCCATGCCAGCGTGCTTCCCCACCCGCATGAGTCTCTCCCTCCAAACAAGAATACGGACGCCGCCCATGCGGTTGCGTCCGCAGCGCTGCATGGGGCTTCACGTCGCCGACGTACCGCACCCACACGATCGAGCGCTCACTGCGAGTGGCAGGATGCGCGATCTCAGGTGTGCCCGCCGCATCCGGCCTGCACGCCTCTCAGGCGAAGAGCCGCGCCACAGGGGTGCCACCGTCGGTGATGGGAACCGGACGGTCGCCGTCGTAAAGGTTGCGTGTGTAGTCGATGCCCACCGCGGCGTGGATCGTTGCGAAAAGGTCAGGAACGGACACGGGATCCTGAACCACCTTCTTGCTGAATTCATCGGTCTGTCCATAGGCGCCGCAGTGACTGAGGCCCCCGCCCGC
This sequence comes from Chthoniobacter flavus, assembly GCA_945861435.1. Lineage (GTDB taxonomy): Bacteria > Verrucomicrobiota > Verrucomicrobiia > Chthoniobacterales > Chthoniobacteraceae > CAIURC01. The sequence continues at coordinate 69,853 of CAMAUX010000022.1, forward strand.
CAGCACGCAGCTGAAGGCCTTCCCTTGGTGGCCCCGCCCACCGCCGCTATCAAACTCGGGCGGCCGTCCAAACTCGGTGGTGACGACCACGAGCGTCTTGTCGAGGAGGCGCCTGTCCGCCAGATCCGTGAGAAGCGCGGAAAGTGCGGCATCCAACTCCCGAATGAGTTCGTGCTGTTTGAGGATCCCCGTGTTGTGGACATCCCAGCCCGAGCCGTTGAGGAAATTGAGATTGTGCGAAACCTCGATGAAACGAGTGCCCCGCTCCACGAGTCGGCGGGCGAGCAGACAGCGCTGGCCGAATTCGCCACCATAGCGGCTTCGCAGCGAGGGCTGTTCCTCATCGAGTTGGAAGACCCGGTTGAAGCCGGGCCCGCTCAGACGGAGGCTCTGGGCGATGGCGGCATCGTAGTCGAGCAGGCGCGCGTCATCCGTGCGTGACTGACTCTGCTGGAGGTTCGCAAGGAAACGTTCGCGTCGCGACTGGCGCGAGGCAGTGACGCCCTCCGGTTGGGACAGACCGGCTGGACCGCGGCCCGTTTCGGTGAGGTAAAGATAGCCCGCCTTCGCGCCGAGGAAGCCAGGGCCACGCGTGGCATTGGGATAGCCGATGACCACATAGGGCGGCGCCCCCTCGGCGGCAGCTCCGCGCTCGTGCGCGATGACGGAACCCAGCGAAGGATACGTCACCGTGCCGCTGACCGGGCGACCAGTGTGCATCCGGTTGGTGGCGGCAGCGTGTTCGTCGATCACATCGTGATGCACGCTGCGCAGGATGGTGACCCGCTCCATCTGCACAGCCATGCCTGAGAGATGCTCGCACACGCTCACACCCGGCACCGCGGTGGGAATGCTCGCGTAATAGGCCCCTGCCTTTTTGTTCTTCGGGTCACCAAGGACTTTCGGATCGAAGGTGTCGATCTGCGACATGCCCCCCCCGAGCCAGATCGAGATCACATGCTCCGCCTTTCCGCGCAGCACCGCGGACGGTGTGGCGGCGTGGGAATTGAGCACGCGGGCGCCGAGCATGGCTCCGGCGGTGGTGAGAAACTGGCGTCGGTTCATGGCAGGGAGATGGGGAGGAGAGTCTTGCGGGGGCATCATGGCATCCAGACGAATTCGCGCGTGTTCACCAGACTCCATACGAAGTCTTCAAAGCGTTCCCGCCACTCCGGGCTCAGCCGTGGATCCGGCGCAGGCCCGCTGCGGGCGCGCTTCTCGTTCTCGAGGGCGATGGGAGTGGAGTCCGGGTGAAGGTGATTGAACCATGTCACCCGTCGCAGCGCGCTCTGCAGGGGTGCCGCGCTCGCGGCCGAAGCAGGCACGATACGCGAGCTGAATCCCTCACTGAGCGGGCCGGCGAACGCCGCCATCTCCACGGATGAAGGCAGACGGCTCAGGAACCTCACAAACACAGCGCGCACCAGCGCCTCGGGCGAAGGCGACTCCAGCGCAAGCGTTGCGAGCGCGCTCTGGTGCGAGGCCCGGGTGAGAACACTCGAGAGGGTGCCGTTTGCGAGCACGCCCGGTTGCAGCACGCTTGGCGCACTCTCACGGTCGGTGCGTGCGGACTGGCGTGCGCCGTTCCATCCAAACGCCTCGAGCACATCGACCACGCGTTGCGCATAAGGCAGGCTCAGACTCGGCCGATCGCGGTCGTTGGTGAGGTTCGCAAGCATCCATGCGCGTATCGGCCGGCCAAGACTGATGCGTGCTCCCTCGGCCGTTCGGCCGGTGGGGTCGAAGGTGATCTCCTCCGTCTCCATAGGGCGTCCCGCTGCCGCATGCAGAGCATCGACGACCTGCTCGGCAGTCAACCGGCGCCGCTCCGGCGCGTTGAAGAAGCGCACTTGCGGACCGGCTGCGAGGTTCGCTCCGACAGCCTCCCGCTGGTAAGCCTCGCTCGTGAGGATTCTCTTGGTGAGGTGCTTGAGGTCGTACCCGTGAACGACAAAATCGTGTGCCAGCCATTGCAACAACTCGGGGTGCGATGCCGAGCGCCCCTCCCAATCCGCCACCGGTTCCACGAAGCCCGCGCCCATGAACCTGCGCCACACTCGATTGACGAGCACCTGAGCGAAACGGGTGTTCTGCGGGCCGGTGAGCAACGCGGCGAGTTGCTCTCGGGTGTCGGTGGGCTTCTCCAAAAAACGCTCCAGCAAAGCGCCCGCCTCGCTGCCCGTGACCCGCGCAAAAGGCCACTGCGGTCCCACGGGCTCGCCCGGCTTCAGCGTGACTTTGATCAGCGACTCCCGCGCTTTTTTCTCAAAGAACGCCGCGGGTACGGAACTGGACTTGGGGACACTCACCGGCTTGCGCTCAAGCATGGAAGCCAGCGCGTAAAGATCAGCCTGCTTCGTGCTGTGGTAGGGCGAATCGTGGCAGCGCGCACACTGCAGTTCGATGCCAAGGAAGGCGGACGCAAGAATCTGGGCCTTGCTGGCCATGGGGGCGTCGTTCTCTCCGGCAATCCCGAAGCCTGCGCTGCCGCCCGTGTGCGGGCTCCCACGGAGCATCACCAACTCAGTGACGAAACGGTCCAGCGGCTTGTTGTCCCGGAGCGTCTCGAGCAGGAACCAGCGGAAGGGTCCGGTGGTGTTGAGCGATGGATTGATCAGCGTGGGGTTCTCGGCGAGCACGTCCATCCAGTAAGGCATCCACGCATCCGCCCAACGCTTGTCGGCCAACAAACGGTCGACCGCGCGCTCCCGCTTGTCATCGCGCGCATCCGCAAGGAATGCGGCGAGTTCATCGGGAGAAGGCGGCACACCCGCGAGATCGAGCGTGAGCCGGCGCAGGAAGGCCGCATCCGTAAGACTTGGTGCGGGGGCGACGTCGCTTTCTGCAACGGGATGCGCCGGCCATGGAGCGCCCGCCTTCACCCACGATTCAAGGGCTGCGGCCTGCTCAGGCTTGAGCCCCTCACCCTTGGGAGGCATGCGCTCATCCTCATCCCTGCTGCGGATGCGAGCGATGAGCGCGCTTGCGGCTGGAACCCCCGGAACGACCGCCGGACTGCCGGAGTCGCCCCCGCGCAGGACCGCTTCGCGGTTGTTGAGGCGCAGCCCCCCCTTATCCTTGTCCCCATGGCAGCGGAAGCATTCGTCGCGAAGGACGCTGAGGACCTTGGTTTGGAAGAGACGTGCCTCATCGGGTGGCGTGTGTGAGGAGGCGTCAACGGCCGCGCGCGCTTTTGCGTTGAGGAACGCATCGACGGGATGTGGAGCGCCCGCGGGCACAGGCGGCGCCGGATGCGCTGCAGCCCACTGGCGCGCTGCATCATGACGCCCCTGCCAGAAAGCGTCCTGCGACCGGGCGCCGGCATGCCGGTTGCGCGTGTCGCAGTCTTCCAGCGCGGTTACGATTCGAGCCAACTCCGGCTCCACGGCGGCATCGGTGAACGCGAGGGGCGCTGCACCATTCACCGGGGAGAGGATATCAAAGGATCGACCGTCGGCACTCTGGACGGCAACGCAGATCTCGCCTGTTTCTGAGCGCTTCTTGCCCGCCCCCACCAGAGTTTCCAACACGATGCGGCAACGGCCGTCTGGGGGAATCTCGGCATCTCCGAAGGCCTCGACCTGTTCATAGGAAGGCAGCCGCATTCCTGGCAGCAACGGTTGCGGGACGGGGTGCACGTCCTCCTCGCCATCGCGCGGCGCACCCAGCTTTGAGGCGGTGCGCGCGACGACACTTCCGTTGATCCACAGTCGGCTCAGCGCGCGTGTGCGAACGAGGAACCGGCGCTTGCCCGGGGCCAGCACCACATCGGCCGCGAGTCGCACCAGCACAGGGCCCTGCCACGCGTCCCGGATGCCCCAGCTCTCATAGCGCAGGGGCAGACGGGGAAGCAGAAAGCGGGGGGTCTCCCAGTGAAGCGTCTCCGCAGGCCATTGCTCTCCTTCGTTGAGCCAGCGTGAAGGGTCGGGAGCTTTCTGATGAAAACTAGCACGCACCAAGCCGGCGGGGATGGCGCCAAGCTCGGGCATCACTTCCACTGCGGGCTTGGCGGCGACGGGCCCTCCGACGCGATTGAAGCGTTTGGAAAGCACGTCAGCCCCCAGCGTTTCGCGATGGATCGCCACAGCGTCGATGAGCCCGCGGAAACTGTTGGCGGGAGCCGCTCCATTGCTGGAGCCAATCCAGAGAGCGTCGTCATCGACCACGGGCGCCTCGGTGGTTTTGCCTCCCATATCCCAACTGCCTTCAAGTGGCCGTCCGTCCAGCCAACCCCGGACACTGCTGGGCTCGCCAAAGAGGTAGCTCACCGCCACATGATGCCATCCCGACCCGGGGACAAACCCCTCAAAGGCCGTCCACCTGTGCCAGTGTGCATCGGTGGCGGCCTGCTCTGGGCGCTGCGGCGTGGCGAAGAGAAAGCCGACACAGACCTTGCCGCCCTTCTCTCGCAGACGGAGAGCCCAGTTTTGGTTGTCGCGCGCAAACTGCCGGCCACCTGTGCGCCCCTTGCCCACCACCGCCACAATCTCGTGGGCGCCGATTGAGGACGGGTTCACCCACGCCTCCACCGTGATCGCCTCCCCGTTGGTGAAGTCCAGCGGGCTGCCCGAACCCGGATCTGGGAACGAAAAGTAAGCGCCGTTTCCATCCAGTCCCACGGCGGTGTTATTGCCATCGAAGTCCGGAAAGGCCGGCGGACGCGGACCCGGCGTATCGCGATGCACGCCGCCATGGGACTCCAGTGGAGAGGTCTCCTCCGCACCGAAATCCCAACGCAATACAGGGACGGCCCATCCTTCGTGCGCGGTGAACAGGACGACGAAAAGGAGAGCGGGCAGCAGGGGGAGCGAATGGGGGCGCTTCACCCTTCCATCATGCACAACCCACACTCCCTCGCTATTGTCCGAGTGGATAGTCGCGCTCTGGTGGAAATTTGGCAGGATGGGGACGGCCATGCGGTCCCGTTTTTCCCATCTCCCCCCTCTTCTCGCAGCCGCCTTCCTGCTGACCAGGCTGGCGCCGAGCGCAACCGCTGAGGATTCTGAAATGCAGCGCAAGCAACCGGTGCTGCGTTCCGTGCAAGAGGTGCGCGCCCTCGCGGTCAGCGATGCGAGGGCGGGAAGAAGCGTGGAGTTGGAGGGGGTGGTGACTTATCTGCGCGATGCATCGGCGGAGCAGTTCAACTTCAACCTCAACGACGCCACCGGAGGTGTCATGGTGTATCCAAGTAAACTCGTCCCCCTGCAACCAGGGCAGCAGGTCCGCGTCGCAGGCCGGACCATGGTGGCCGCGGACGGCCTGCGGATCCAAGCCTCGCGGCTCGAGACAGGGTCAATGAAAGGGCTTCCGGAGCCTGAACCCACCACAGTCGACACCCTGCGGGATCCTGCGATCAGGGGCCGCTATGTGACTCTGGATGCGACCCTGCGTTGCGCGCGCATGGAATCGCCAGTCATCCAACCCCAAAGGCTCGCGCTGGATCTCGGGCCCGGCCGAGAACGCGTGACTGCGTGGATCCTGCACTTTGATCCGGCGATCGGATGGTTGGTTCCGGGCGCAAGACTGAAGCTGCGCGGGGTGCCGCTGCACTGGACCAATGCGCGCGATCAGATGCAGAGCACGAGCCTGATGATGAACTCCATCGGCGAAGTGGAGCTCATCGAAAGGCCGGAGCCCGCGCCGCTCCTCCCCGTTGCAGAGGTGCTGCTATGGGTCGCCTCAAAAGAGCCCGCCACGCGGGTCGCCACCACGGGCGTTGTGACGTACGTGCGCCCCGGCGAACTCGTTGTTCTCCAAGACGGCCCACACGCAATCCGCGTCCGGCCGGTGCCTCCGGATGCCCTTGGTGCCGTGCAAGCCCCTCCCCTGCTCGGCGCGCGGATGGAGGCCGTCGGATTCCCGACCATGGGCGAGTACACAGTGGAACTTGAAGACGCGCTCATCGGCACCGTGCCCAATCCCGACGGGGTGGTGAACGCCGCGATTGCTGCCGAGGAATTTCGCACGGCCACGGATGTCCTCTCCGCACCGGAACTCGTGGATCGCGACGGCCGGCTGATCCGCATCCGCGGGACGCTGCGCGATGTGCGCGAGCGGGAAGAACAGCACGCACTGGAGCTCCTTTCGGGCACCCAGAGATTCACGGCCTGGCTGCCCGAGCAAGTGCCGCTCCCCGCCTTTGCGCAGACTGGCGCCGAGCTGGAAGTAATGGGCATCTGCAGCCTGCATCTGAGCGGGGAACGCAGGCGCCTTGGCAAGCCGCCCGGTGACTTCAGCCTGCTTGTGCCCGCCGACACGGCGGTCCGGTTGGTGACCAGCGCGCCATGGTGGAGCCGCGCACGCCTGCTCGGCATGCTCGGTGCCGTGGGCGTACTCGCCGCGTTGAGCATCCTGTGGGCCTGGGGAGCGAAACGCAGAAACACCCTCCTGCATGCGGAGATCGCAAGGCGCGAAGTGGCGGAAAAGCGCCTCCTCTCGGAACGAACGCGGGTGGCAGGCGATCTGCACGACACTCTTGAACAAACCCTCCTTGCCGCCAGCCTCCAGCTCAGCGCAGCGAACAAGACCCTCAATCAACAGCCCTCCGCCACTCCGGGTCGCCTCAGTCTTGTGGGCCGATTGCTCGCACGCGCCCGCCAGGAGGTGCGGGACGCCGTTTGGGACCTGCATGCCGCAGGCGCTGAAAACGCGGAGGGACAGCCCCTCGGCGCCCTGCTGCGCGCCGCCTGCAGCGAAGCCGCAGCCGGCACTTCGGTGCGCGTGGATTTTTCGGGACCGGCGGAGGACCCCTTCCTTTCGGCGCTCCTGTGCGCGCAGGCGGTGCGGATCCTGCGAGAGTCCCTCGGCAACGCGCTCAAGCACGCATCCCCCACACGCATCGACGTGTGCCTCAGAATCGAAGGCGATGTCCTGCGCCTCTCCATTGCCGACGATGGATCCGGTTTTTTCACCGCAACGGCGCCCGGCCCCGAGGCCGGCCACTTCGGCCTTTCAAGCATGCGCGAGCGCGCGCAACGGCTTGGGGGCCGAGTTGACATCCGGTCCGGCTCCACGAAGGGCACCCTCGTCGAAGCCGTGCTGCCCATCACCCCCGCGGCGCACCATTCATGAAAGCCCCGATCCGAGTGCTGCTGGCAGACGACCACGTCATTGTGCGCATGGGACTCAAAGCCGTCCTCGAATTTGAGCCCGCGCTGGAGGTGGTAGCGGAAGCCGGATCGGGCGGGGACGCTCTGGACGCCTACCAACGGCTGCGCCCGGACGTGACCGTGCTCGACCTCCGCATGCCGGGCGGAGGCATCGAGGCGCTCAAATCCATCCTGCATCACGATCCGCAGGCGCGCGTGCTCGTGCTCACCACCTCCGAAACGGAGGAGCACATCCACCGTGCACTCACCGCCGGCGCGGCCGGCTACGCCTTCAAATCCACACCGCCGGAGGAGTTCGTGGAAGCGCTTCTCACCATCCATGCTGGTGCACGCTGGATTCCCCCGGAGGTGGCCTGCAAGGCCGCCGATCGCGCCGCGTCTGAAGAACTCTCCCCGCGGGAGGCGGAGGTGCTTCCGCTTGTGGTCAAGGGTCTCACCAACCCGGAGATCGCCGGGGCGCTCGGCATCTCGCTTGGAACGGCAAAGGCCCACCTGCGCTCCATTCTTGCCAAGCTCCAAGTGAGCGACCGGACGGAGGCAGCCGCTGAGGCGTTGCGACGAGGCCTCCTTGACGAGCGCTGACCGACGCGTGCGCAGCAGCACGCCGTTCCGCGCACAACGCATCCCACCCATGACCACTGACATCTCCGTCAAACGGCGTTGACAGAAGGCGCGCCCAGTCCCGAAGGTCTTCCCCCCCCATGATGAGGTTGGAGATTCCCCCAGACACCGCGCGCACCGATGTTTTCGGTCATGTCCTCGCGCAACTCACCGCCATCCAACTGGCGCCTGAGTCCATGGATCTCGCGCGGCCGTGGGGCGGGTTCTTCGTAATCGGTGAGGAAAAGGCGGAGCATTTCGCGCGGGTGTTTTTTCCGGAGCGTTCCTTCCAGCAATTGAGCCTGTCAGGCAGGCTGAGTCCGAAGATTCTCATGGTGGAGGCGGGGCGGAAGCTTTCGTGGCAGTACCACCATCGCCGCGCCGAAATTTGGAAATCGGTGCATGGGGAGGTGGGGTTGATCACCAGTGCCACCGACACGCAGGGCCCGCTGGAGTTGCTCCGTGAGCAGCAGGCCATCGAGCTTCCAAAGGGCCGGCGGCACCGTCTCGTCGGTCTTGGACACTGGGGCGTGGTGGCGGAGATCTGGGTGCACACCGACCCCGGACTGCCCTCCGACGAGGAGGACATCGTGCGCATCCAAGACGAGTTCGGCCGCTGAACACCGCGGCTCCGGCGGCCCGCTTTCGTTGTACAAGCCGCGTTGTCCTTCTGCCAACTGAGCAGAGAGCTCTGTGATGTGGTGCGTGCGCGGGCAGCGCGTTTTCTCCCTTGCAGCTCAATCCCCGCCCCGGTCAGCAAATGAACCACGTTGTGCTTGTGCGCGCCGGGGCGGGAGGGCTTGAGTGGGCGACCTATGGCACCCCGCTCCGAATGGCTCGACGTCTCGATTCCCATCACCCCAGCCATGCATGCGTGGCCGGATAGTCCGCCCACGACGGTCACGCCCCATCTCGCCATTGCACAGGGCGACGTGTGCAACGTGTCCACGATTCACTTCAACTCCCATTGCGGCACCCACATGGACGCCCCGCTCCACTTCCTCGCAAAGGGCGTGAGCATGGACGCACTGCCGTGGGATGCGGTGATCGGTCCCGCGCGTCTGATCGAGGTGACGGATTCCGAATCCATCAAGCCCGCTGCGCTCCGGCGTCTCAAGCTCAAGGCGGGTGCGCGCGTTCTCTTCAAGACACGCAACTCGACCCGCTCATGGAAGAAGCCCGGGTTCGACAAAGACTTCGTCTACATCTCCAAGGAGGCCGCGGCTTATCTGGTGGACTGCGGGGTGCAGACTGTCGGCGTCGATTACCTGAGTGTCGGCGGCTTTTATAAGGACGGCATCGAGACTCATCACATCCTGCTTGGCGCGGGGATGTGGATCATCGAGGGGCTCGACTTCCGCAAAGCCCAGCCCGGAAACCACGACCTCCTCTGCCTCCCGCTCCGGCTCTTGGGCGCAGACGGCGCACCGGCGCGCTGCCTCATTCGACGCCGCTCGCGTTGAGAAGTTTCATGGAGGGTGAGCGCAGGGTGTGTTGATCTGAAGACTCTACCCGCTCGTTTTCCTGTGAGTCCCCTGCCCTGCAGGGGTGCATGGCTGCTTGACCCCGCGCGGCATCTCGCCTGCCATCCTTTGCATGCCCCCCTGCAAACACTTCCGCGTCCTCCCCCTCCTCGTTTCCCTCCTGATTGGGCCGTGCAGCCTGCCGATGCGCGCGCAGTCGCCGACACCGAGCGCCGGTCCATCAGCACAGCCATCGGCGCAATCAGCGCCCACGGCGCATCCCAGCCAGAAGTGGGAGTCGTCGGTGGCGGCGTTTGAGAAAGCGGACGTTGAGCGTCCCCCGGAAAAGGGCGGCATTCTTTTCATTGGCAGTTCCAGCATCCGGCTCTGGTCGACGCTTGCATCGGATTTCCCGGGCAAACCCGTGTTGAACCGGGGCTTTGGCGGATCGCAGATTGCCGACAGCGTGTACTACCACGAGCGGTTGGTGCTGGCGTACGCGCCGCGCCAGATCGTGTTTTACGCGGGCGGCAACGACATCAACGCGAAGAAGACGCCGCAGCAGGTCGCGGCCGACTTCCGCGCGTTTGTGGAAAAAGTGCGGGCAAAGCTGCCGGAGGTGCGTGTGGCCTACATCTCCATCGCGCCGAATCCCGCCCGTTGGGCACAGGTGGAACAGGTGAAGGAAGCCAACTCCTTGATCCGGTCCTACTGCGCGAGCCAGTCCGGCATGGATTTCATCGACGTGCTCCCGCACATGCTCGGCACGGACGGCCAGCCGCTGCCGCACATCTACCGCGAAGACCGCCTGCACATGAATCCCGAGGGGTACAAGATCTGGGCCCGTCTCGTGGCGCCGCATCTCCTTTGAGGCAAAGGCACAAGCGCTGGCACAGAAGGCGGTTTTGAAATCGGCCGGACTCGAGTCCAGGCCTCCAGTGAAAACTCTGTAAGCCTATTCCGCCCCACTTCACGGACTGCAATTCGTTACGGGGCCGGTTTCGTTTCGGGCTGAAGTTGACGGAGAGAAAGCAAAGCCTCGTTCACCAAGCGCTCGCCGGCATCGGCGGCGAGGAAGCTGCATTCGGCGGCGCCGTAGCCGCCCTCCTTCACGGCCTGCACGGTGGGAAGGTAAACGGTGAACGGCGTCCCGCGCCCACTGTAGGCGAGGCCGAGCACGAGAGCGTTGGGCACGGGCGCTTTCGCCGAGAGGTCAATCTGGTGCTGAACGAATGGCTCGCCGGGGATGGCCACCAGTGCGAGGTCGCCCTGGATGACCACCGTCAGCAAGCCCACCCCGGTGCTTTGCGTGCCGTGCCGGTGAGGAATTGTCAGCAGGCTTTCCCTCACTTGGATCACCGGCTGTGTGCTGGTGGATGGCGCCTTCAAGCCAGCCGCGAGGCGGAGCGCGGCCTTGCCGAGAGCGATGCCGCTCTGCTTCACGATGTTGAAGCGGTTTTCGCCCCGCAGGTTGTGCAGATCGAAGGGATCAAGATCGCCCGATGCGCCTTGGAGAAACATGGCCATGCAATCGGTGCCCAACTCCTGCTCAATGTGGTCAACCATCGCGCCGGGATAATCGCGCGACACCACACCGGCATTCATGAGCGCCACCGGATGGCATGCGTAATGCACGGCGAAGGCTCGCGGCTTGCCGGTCATGTCCTCGACACGGAGCACTCCCACATTCGGGTCCACGGGCTGGGTGGGACGGCGGTTGGGATTCTCCCACAAGGGAAGAACCCGGTCCGGCCGCACATCGCGCCGATTGTGCGCCATGTATGCGCTGTCATACGGTCCCCTCCCCGCGACGAAGCGCGCAGCAAACAGGCTTTGCATGGCTTTGCCAACGGCGGCGACCACCCTGGCCTCAGTCGCGGCATACCACGGATCTTCCGAGAGATTGAGCCAGTCGACTGTCGCGGCCGGCCCATTGGGGTTGCGGGTCCAATCGGGCGCCGCGGGTGGTTTGATCAGCAACCCACGCGGAGCCATGGCGGCATGGGTGTGCGTGGCGCAGAGAACCACATGGTCCACGCCCCATTGGGTCTTCACCTCGGCGACCACCTTGGGCGAGGCAAAGACGATCAGGTCCGCGGACACAATCGCCACGGAGGTCCGGCTATCCTTAAGCACGAGCACGCGCGCGAAAAGCGGGTCTCGTGCCCGCAACGGCTGCCCTGCCAGATTGACGGCGTCAGCTTCCGGGGGAGTGATCTCGACCTTCGCCGTTCCAGCCCACAGGCCGGATGGAGACTCCGCGGCGCGCGAGGCGACAATGAGAATGGCCCATGCCAATAGGGTGAAAACGAAATGGTTGGGATTCATGGGCCGTGATGGTGGTGATGCATGCGAGGTGGCCGGTCTCTCCCGATGCCAGGGCCACGCGGCGGCTGGGGACAGCCACTTTGGAGACGCGCCATCCACAATTTGCGGGGCGGGATCCACAAGCGCGGCGCCGGCATCGGGGTCACACTTCGTTCTCACCCGGCACGACAAACGGAGCCCGATACTCGCGCGCCAGCAGCGCATCGGCGCGAGCGTTCTCGATGAACTTCTCCCCGTCCCCATCCACTCGCAGATGCTGACCGAGGGTGAGCTTTGATTGATCCAAATTGACGCCGGCATCGCTCAACGAACGCCGGGTGCGCTCAAACGTCTCCTGCACGTCCTCGTGAGCCTTGATGGCGCCCAGTTGCCCTGCGATGTCCGCGGGCAGCGCAGTCCTGCCCAGACGATACGAGATGTTCGCGATGTGGCAGAGCGCGCTGGATTGATGCCCCTCGAGGATGTCGGCGGCGAGGTCCGTGTGCTTGCGGCTTCGCACGGCGCGGAGGAAATTGGCGAAGTGATTCTCCGACTTCCCCTCAAATGGGCGGATGAGCTGCCCCTGGGGATCATAAAGGCTCGTCTCGGCGATGATGCCTTCCGTGCCATAAAAGAACCACATGGACTTGATGGTGGGATGAAAGGGCACGGTTTTCAGACCGCGCGTCTCGGACACAATCGTCTTGCCGCCAAAGTCGAAGACACCCACCTGCGTGTTGGGCGTTTCTCCCACATCGGTGTATCCGAGGCGGCCGCCGAAGCTGACGACGCTGCGCCCCAGGCCCGTGACGCCGAGGCCCCATCGGCAGACATCGAGCGAATGCACGTTGCTGTTTCCAATGTCCCCGTTACCCGTATCCCACATCCAGTGCCAGTCGTAGTGGAACTTGCTGCGGGTGAGCTTTGTCATCGGTGCGGGCCCCGCCCAGAGGTTGTAGTCGCAGCGCGCGGGTGTGGCACATTCGAGCGGCCCGCCGATGGAACCACGGGAACCATACATGATGCTGCGCGCGAGTTTCACCTCCCCCAGTTTGCCCTCGCGGATGTACTTCACGGCTTCGGCCAGCGGGGCGCGGGAGCGGTTCTGCGTGCCCGTCTGGCAAATGCGGCCGAGTTTGCGCGCGACCTGCACGATGCGCCGGCCCTCGGCCACATTGTGGCTCACGGGTTTCTCGAGATAAACGTCCTTGCCCGCCTGCATCGCCCAGATGGCGGCGAGCGCATGCCAGTGATTGGGCGTGGCGATGAAAACCACATCAACGGATTTGTCCGCGCACACCACGCGCAGGTCCTGCACCTTCTTGGGCATCGGACGTTGGAGCTCGACCAGCAACGCACCGACCTCATCCGCGCGATCGAGGTCCGGGTCGCAGACATACGCCACATCGCAATCCGCCAGCTTCGCGAGTTCGCGCGCGTGCGCCTTGCCACGAATGCCACATCCGATGATGGCCGCGGTCAGTTTGGAATTGGCGCTGACGGATCCGCCCTCGGCGGCGAACAGCGGCACTGGCAACGCGAGTGCAGCAGCTGCCATCAGCGAGTCTTCGAAGAAACGACGTCGAGTAAGATTGCGCATCGAATGGGGTGTTGGATTTGGAATTACGGATTCAATTTTTCCGCCGCCACGGCCTTCGCCTTGGCGAGCACGGCGGCGAGTGGGACGGGTTTACCGCCCTCGCGCAGGCTCTCGTCGGCGGCCTCCATGAAGGTGCAGATCTCAAGGGTTTCCTCCGCGCTCACGGGTGGCTGGCCAGTGCGGAAGAACCTGCCCACCTGCCGGCACAGCGCCTCGTAGCTGATGGTCTTTCCGCCCTGAAGATTGCCTTTGCTTCCATACACCATCGCACCGAACTCCGGCTTTCCCTTCACGATGCCGCGATACGTGCCGATGCGCCCATCCTTCCACACCCCGGTGACTTGATCGCTGAGCGGGCCTTTCGCACGCGACACCGTTTCGCATCCCGTCCCCATGAGCGTGAAGAGCGACTCGATGCCGTGGATTGCGTAGAAGAAGAGGTCGGGCGTCCCGCTCTGATACGAGCAGGGCCCCCAGGTGGTTGCGCCAAGAATATCGCCCACCTCCGCGTTCCCTTTCAGCGAAAGGAGGTCCCCGCCGAAGCGCGCGGATGAACTCGACCATGTGGACACCCTGTGTTTTTTCGCGAGTTCGAAAATCACAATGGCATCCGCGAGCGAGCCGGCGACTGGTTTGTCGATGAACACGGGTTTGCCCGATTTGAAAACCTCGCGTGCCTCCTGCAGATGAATGCGCCCGTCCACGCTTTCCAGCAGCACGACATCCACCCTCTCCAGCAACTGGGCGATCGAATCGACGATCTCCACTCCCATGTCGCGCACCTGCTCGGTGAACTTCGCCACGCGGTCCCTGCTCGCCGGCATGTCCGTCCCGCCCGGATACCCCGCCACGACCCTGATGCCTGCCAAGTCCCCGTCGGCCTTCGGGTTGTTAAAGAGCTTTGTGAACGCCGGCACATGCGAGGTATCAAGGCCGATGATGCCCGCGCGCAAAAGCTTCGGCGTCTCCTGGCTGAATGCCGCGGCGGCAAGGCCCAACAACAGCAGGAGGTGGATGGAGAGGTGTTTCATGGGGGGGTGGT
>CAMAUX010000023.1 GCA_945861435.1 Chthoniobacter flavus
ACAGCGTAAAGCTCATGGGACAGCATCCGCCCGAGAAAGAAAATCCCGCTCGCGAAAGCTGCAATTGCCTCCGCTCAAATTTCGCCGCCCTCCCTCTGTAAAAGTCCCTTCAGAACCTCGGTTTCCTCAGGCTGTGGGATGGCTGTGGAATTTGAGCGCGTTCATGCAGGCGGTGAAGCAGCGTTTCAGCCAGTGGTTGAACACCCGCGATGAGCGGGCCGGGACACTTTGGGAAGGTCGCTTCAAGAGCGTGCTCGTGGAGGGGGCCGGCCGGACGCTTGCGACCATGGCTGCTTACATTGATCTCAACCCGGTGCGCGCGGGGATCGTGCGGGAACCCGGCCGTTATCGATGGAGCGGGTACGGCGAGGCGATGGCAGGCCGGCCATTGGCGCGTCGCAGACTGCGGAGGGTGGTGCTCGGAGTGCTGGTGGAAGATCTACCAACTCAATCCGCCCAGTCTCCCCTGTCCGCCACAGACCACGTTCGAAGGAGCGTTCCTCAGCGTAATCACGGTGATGGCTCCGCGCGTGAGGATCGTAAAGAGACGCGACGCGTGCTTTCGGCGTATCGGATGTACGTTTTCGAGAACGGAGTGGAACGGGCTCCGCAACCCGGGGACCCGAGATGCCGACGAGCCCGCCGGGGCATGTCCATGCAGGAGGTGGACGAGGTGATCCGGATGGGTGGACATCTGGGTTTCTACGAGGCGATGCGGTGTCGGGTGAGGTATTTCACGGACGGTTGCGTACTGGGGTGTCGGGCATTTGTGGAGGGGTTCTTCGGCAAAAACCGAGAGAGGTTTGGGAGCAGAAGAAAGAGCGGCGCACGCGATTTGCGCGGCGTGGAAATACCGTGGCTATTCACGGTCCGAGATTTGCGGCGCGCGGCGATCCGTCGCACTAAACCCGTGGCGTGATTACTCAAACGACCAGCAACGACAGCCCCCACCGAAGCCCGCCCCCGTTTCGCCCGCTTCCGGTGCGTCGAGCGCCAGAGCAATTTCCTGCAAACGAACAAACAACACATCACCCCCATCCGGCCCCGGCGATATTGCGCGCCCACGCACACAGTGAGGCAGCCCACCACGGAACAACCATCCACGTTCCAACGGCACGCAGAAAGCGCCCCCATCGGAGCACCGGCCTTCAGAACAGGCCCCGGCCCGCAAACCATCCGCACTCAGCGCGGCTCGAGCGGAAGCACCGGCTGCACAAGCTCCACCGCGCTCTCCCCCGCCATGATTTTTTTGAACTCCGCACGCGACACCGACACGTAACGCTCGTTGCCCCCCACCTCCACCTGCGGCCCGTCCGTCACCGCCCGTCCGCGCTCGTCCACGCGCACCACCATCGTGGCCTTGCGCCCCGTGTGACAGATCGTCTTCAACTCCACCAAATTGTCCGCCCACGCCAGCAGATGCTGGCTCCCCTCAAAAAGCTCCCCGCGAAAATCCGTCCGTAATCCGTACGCGAGCACCGGGATCCCCAGCGCATCGGCCACATCCGTGAGCTGCCACACCTGCGCCTTGCGTAAAAACTGCGCCTCATCCACCAGCACGCAGTCGATCCGCACCCCGCCTGCCAGCGCTGCACGCACGATTCCCAGCAGATCCTCGTCCTGCGTGAACGCACGCGCTACCGCCCTCAACCCGATGCGCGACGCCACCACCCCCTCCCCGGCCCGCGTGTCCAACTTCGGCGTCATGAGGAACGCACGCATCCCGCGCTCCTCATAATTATAAGCGCTCTGGAGCAGGGCCGTCGTCTTCCCCGCGTTCATGCTCGAGTAATAGAAATACAGCTTTGCCACAGTGCGGATGGAGTCGGGATGCGTGGGGATTGGTCGCGTTCAGCCGGATGCCACCCGCTTCCACAATCCACCCTGCCTCCCATGCATCCCTTGCTCAAGCCTGCGCACCTCCCGATGCAGCAGGGCTCTAGCCCCACTGCCTCAGCGCGCCAGCGTGTTGAGCGTGTACGCCACCATCGTGTGCCCCAACGCCTGTCCGCCGGACGCCACCCCCTGGAACGTCACCCGATAAACCCGGTGCGCCTGCATCCCCGCGTAAACCAGATGTACGCTTCGCCGATCCGCACTCCATTGAACCGCAGTCGGCATCACGCGCTGCGTGCCCTCCTCCGGACTCCCGTAACTCGAACTGTACTTGTACCCATACACCTCGGTGCCAAACGCCTGCGGTGCATCCCCCGCCCCCGCATCCACGGGCTCCGTGAACTCGAGTTCAAACCCGTCCGCCACCAGATGCATCCGCAGCACCTCAAACACGCGCCCCCCGCGAAACACAATGCGCTGCAACCCCTCCATCGCACCCGCCCACTCCCGCATCGTCTGTCCCACATACAGCTCCGTGCCTTCCGGTGAAAACACCAGCCGATTGGACCCGTTGCGCAGCCCGTTCTCGGAATAAAAATCGACGCACGCCCCCTGCCACGTCCCGTTCACCTTCTCCACCATCGCACGGATGATCCGCGGTGCCGCCGCATCGGCCACCAGCATCTGCCCCGCAAACGGACCGAAGCGCCCCTTCGTCGTATCCACCAGCGGCTGCGCCGGCGAACGCGAGAACCCGTAGGGAAACGCCACCGCCTCCGGCACGCGCGCCGCATCCAGCGCCTCCATCGGCTCCTTGAGCGGATCCCTCTTCGCATCGCTCTTCACAAACTCCGGGTCCCACACCATCGACGAAGGATGCCCGTAAAACCCTCCCTTCTCCACATGGTAAAGCGGATTGGTGGATCGAAAATCCCCCTGATTATCCGTCACCCACAGATTGCCCTCCGCATCCGTCCCGATCCCATTCGGACTCCGGAACCCCTTCGCCCATGGCTCCACACGCCCCGCTGCATCCAGATGCAGGATCCACCCGCGGTACGGCACCGAGGAGAAATTGCGTCCACGCCGCCCCACCGCAGAAAACTCGCCGCGCGTGTGGACGAACGTGAACCCGCTGTAGGAAGCGGTGTTCATCGCGATGAAGTACCCGCCTTTGCCGTCTGACACAGGACCCGCCGTCACCTCGTGATACGCCCCGCTCAAGTTGAAGCTCGCAAGGTTGCGGTACTCATCCGCCACGCCGTCTCCATCCGTATCGCTCACCTGCGTGAGTTCAGGCATCTGACTCACCAGCATCCGGTTCTCATCCAGCACCAGAACGCCGTTGGCATTGTGCAGGGACTGGTCGCTGAACACCTCCCACGCAAACTGCGACGCATCCTTCACCGGACGCGCCCGCAGGATCCCCGAACGCCGCGTGACCACCACCAACTTCCCGCCCGGGGTGAAATCCAAGCCGCCGATCTCGGGCGCCACACCCTTGGGCATGGGGATCTCCTCCACCGCGTAAGGTCCAACAGCCACTGTCTGCGCCACCGTCTGCGCCTGCATCCAAGCCAGTCCGCAGCCCATCCACAACGCGGCAAACCTTCCCAACTTCCGCTTCGTCGATTTTGAAAAGTTCATAAAATGCACCTCTTCGTGGGGTTATTCCTTGGACTGCGCGTTCGCTCCGGCCCCGCTCTTTTTCGCGGGAACTTCCAGCGGCTTCTCCCTGCGATCTCGGATGTTCACGTTCACACGCGTCACAGCACCCTGTTGCGCGGTCTTCACGGAAACCGCCTCGCGCTCCTGCGCCGCCACCTTCCACTCCACCGCCCCTCCCTCCACCTCGACCTCCAGCGAAAACGCACCCGCAGCACCCGCAGCACCCGCAGCACCCGGCACCACCCGCTCGCGCACCGTGCGTCCGTCCACCGTGTAGAAGAACTCCGGCGCACCCTTCACCATCCTGTATCCTCCGAAGCGCGGAGCCTCCTGAGCGCCACCAGACAGCGGTGCCGGGCCCGTTGCACGGTACACCAGCGCGCCCACCAGCTTGGGAATGTAATACTTCGGCCGCATGCCCCCGGGCTCCTTGCCCCAGTACGTGTTCATATCCAGAAACCCACCGCGCCACGCGTAAAGCAGCCTGCACTCCGTGCTGTCCCACACATAAGCAAACTCCTCCCCGTGGCTCACCGCGATCGCCCCGGCCACACCCTTCTCCGCCGCCACCACCACCGGTTCCTCCCGCTCCAAGCCCGTCTGCGCATCCTTCTCCTTCTTGGTCACATCGCGCCGCGTCGCAGGATCATACTTCACCGCGTTCTGCCCGCGCCCATGATGCGCAAACACCGCATCGTCCAATCCCGGATCCGGCGCAAAAGTGCGCATCACCAGCGGCTTCGCCATAGTGCCCATCGGCGCATGCGTCACCCCGGAATCCCGAAGCGCATCCGCCACGGCGTCCGCCTTGAACTTCACCCGCTCCGCATCCTGCAACTTCTCCCCCTCCGGCCGCACCCGCATCACCCCGCGCATCGTGAACCAATGGCCCGGAAACGTGCACAGATAAGTGTAATCGCCCGGTTTCTGTGGCGCAGTGAACTTCACAGTCTCCGTCGTCCCGGGGGCCAGCAGCTTGCTCGCAGCAAGGATTCCCGGCACCTCCGGAACGAACCCTTTTGCGAATCCCTCGGCGCCGAGCGTATTCACCGCCCCCACCACGGCCGGTTCCGCATCCAGATCGAGGAACAACACGTTGTGCGGCATCACGCACCCGTTCTTGAAACTGAGCGCCACCGACTGCCCCGCGTGCACGTCAAAGCGTGTCATGTCGAACTTCACCTGGCTGGGAATCACCTGCAGCGTCACCTTCAACACCTTCTCGGCGGGAACAGTGCGGACAAGGGTTTGAACAACGGAGGCAGGTTTGTTCTCAACCGCCTTTTTTCCACGATCCGCAGCCGTCTCCGAAGCATCTTCCTTTTTCACCCCGGCCTGCGCCACCTCCCCTACGCCGGCAGCCACCGACCCTGAAGCAGGTGCAGCAGTCGCAGCGCTCCACCCCGCTCCCGCCAGCAAACACGCGAACACCAACAGTTGCAGTCTTCGGGACACAGCGGGGGAATTCAGAGGATCCATGAGGGAACTTTTACTCTACAAACTTCCGCATCCTAATCCAGCGCCACTCCTGCGCCGTTCATCGTTCCAGCAGCGCTCCCCATACCCCGCCATTTCTGCTATCCCACGCTCAGGGAATCCAGCCACCTCCAATCCCCCCTACCACGTCCTCCCCTCATGACAAACCTCCCACTTCCCCTGCTGTCCTTGGTCATCGCCGTGGCACTGCATTCAGCAACAACCACCGCCAGCGCCGCCCAGCCTCCGCCCAACGTGGTCTTCATCCTCGCCGATGACCTCGGCTGGGGCGAACTCGGCTGCTTCGGCCAAAAGAAGATCCCCACGCCGCACCTCGACCGCCTCGCAGCACAAGGCACACGCCTCACCCAGCACTACAGCGGCGCCCCCGTGTGCGCCCCCTCCCGCTGCGTGCTCATGACCGGCAAACACCTCGGTCACGCAGAAATCCGCGGCAACAAAAAGGCGACCTCCACCTCCAAGGAATTCACCGAAGGCCAGCATCCGCTCAGCGCCGCGGCCATCACCCTTGCCCAACTCTTCCAACAAGCCGGCTACAAAACCGCTGCCATGGGCAAATGGGGCCTCGGCCCCGTCGGCAGCACCGGCGATCCCAACAAAAAAGGCTTCGACCTCTTCTTCGGCTACAACTGCCAGTCCGTCGCCCACTCCTTCTATCCCGCACACCTCTGGCGCAACTCGGAAAAAATTCCCCTCAACGCCAAACCCATCTCCGGCCACCAAACACCCCTCGAGGGCGATGTGCGCATGGAAACCTACATCGGCCAGAACTACGCGTCCGACTCCATCCTCGCTGAAGCCGAACGCTTCATCGCACAGAACGCCCAGCACCCCTTCTTCCTCTACCTCCCGTTCACAGAACCGCACGTCGCCATGCATCCACCGGCGGCCTCCGTCGACCGTTTCCCGAAGGAATGGGATCCCGAACCCTACCGCGGCGAATCAGGCTACCTCCCGCACCCACGCCCGCACGCGGCCTATGCCGCGATGATCTCCGACCTCGACTCCCATGTCGGTCGTATCATGGACGCACTCGAAAAAAACCACGCCGCCTCCCACACCCTCGTCCTCTTCTCCAGCGACAACGGCACCACCCACCCGGGCAAACCCGGCACCCGCTTCCACATCGGCGGCGTCGACCCCTTCTTCTTCAACTCCACTGCGGGCTTGCGCGGCTTCAAAGGCTCCGTCTACGAGGGCGGCATCCGCGTCCCCACCATCGCATGGATGCCGGGCCGCATTCCGGCCGGACGCAGCGACGACACCCCCAGCTTCTTCGCCGACTGGCTGCCCACCCTCTGCGACGCGGCATCTCTCCCACCCCCCGCACACCTCGATGGCGTCAGCCTCTGGCAACGCCTCACAGGCGGCCCCGCCCCCACCCGCGCCACACCCATGCTCTGGATATTCCCGGAATACGGAGGCCAGATCGCCGTGCGCATCCGCGACTTCAAACTCCTCCGCCAACGGCTTGCCACCAAGAACCCCGGCCCCTGGGAGATCTACGACCTTGCCAGCGATCGCTCCGAAAAAAACGACATCGCCTCCAAGCACCCCGAACTCATCTCCCAAGCCGAGGCACTCCTGCGCCGCGAAGTCTCCCCCAACCCCACCTTCCCCATCGCCATCCCCGGCGTCACCCCGTGATCCCGCAATGGGGGCCGGGCCGGGGCAGGAGAAAAATTCCCTGTCCCTATCGGGCTGTCCCATCGCATCGCCAGCCTCTCGCGCCCCTGACCGGGGTGCGTCGCGTGGGGAAATGCGGTCCGGTGGTTTCCTGCGTCCGGAGCCAATAGGGACAGGCAAAATCTCCTCGCATCATCAGCCTTCTCGCGCCCCTGACCGGGGTGCGTCGCGTGGGGAAATGCGATCCGGTGGTTTCCTGCGTCCGGAACCAATAGGGACAGGCAAAATCTCTTCGCTGCTGTCGGAACCAATAGGGACAGGCAAAATCTCTTCGCTGCTGTGGAACGCGAACCCGAGCTACTCGCGCTTGAAGCGGCGGCGCTCGCGGCAGGCTATCAGGCCGAGCAGGAGGCCGCCGGCAATCCATGTGGAGGGCTCGGGAACGGCGGTGAGTTCGTAGTAATTGTTGCCGTTGAAACTCACCTGCGTCTCGCCGGCAAGTGAGCCGTTGAGGCTGATCCGGCCGAGCACGCCGGATACCGAGTTACTGAAAAGCACACGGCCGTTGCCGGTGGCGCCGAAGTTGGTGAAGGCCAGGAGAGGAGAAAAATTCCCTGTCCCTATCGGGCTCGCGTCTGCGGAGTGAGAAAGCGCTCACGGAAAAACCGGATGCCGAGCCGGCCGCTGCACAGGATCAAGCCGCCGAGCAGGGCATCAATCAACACGACGCTGCGCGGCGGCGCCCACGGCATTGCGACATACTCGTAGCCGAACGCGACAAAGCACGCACTCGCCACACAGACACCCAGGATCCGCCTGAGGTCTGGCGTGCTGAAATAGCTCAGCGAATCCTCGAACTGGCCGAACGCGTACAACACCGCGAGCTTCAACGCGGCCACCCAGAGCAGCACCGCCCCCAAAGACGCGCCCAACGTCTATTCGCCTCACGTCTCAGTGGGCTTGGAAGAGGAGAAAAATTCCCTGTCCCTATCGGGCTCGGCAACATCGGCACGCCGGAGGCATGAGAGAAATTAGCCGGCCGGTGACCGGCGGCCGCAACGCGCACGCAGGGAACCACCGGAACCCGTTTCCCCACGCGACGCGCTCCGGCATGGGGCGCGAGAAAACCGATGATGCGAGGAGATTTCGCCTGTCTTTGTAGCCCCCATCGGCTGTCGGCTCCGTTATCTACCAACCTGAGCGCACTCCCCTCCGACCACATTCCGCTTCGGCAAAAAACGTGCCTCCAACCCGCAGAGGAATCGCCTCATCCGCCCCCCCCAGTATCCAGCGACCGGATCAAAACCCGCCTGCACTCCGGACCACGAAGCAGATCCTCTCAGGTCGATCCACAAGCCCACCGCCCACCGCCCACCGCAACCATCTCAACCCAACCCCGCCTTCAACGCTCCTCCCGCCTGAATCTGCGCCTCCCCGGCACCCACCAATTCCCCAGCAGCCTCCCCGCCACCACCGACCACACATCCCGCTCCCCTGACTCCCCCCATCTGCGGCTGGTATTCGGGAACCACCCGCTTGAGCAAAACCTTGAGTTCGTCGCATGACGCCACCGGCAGCACCGTGACAAGGCTCTCAAGGATCGCCTTCATCGCCCCGTAGCGCGCCGGCTCACCGCGCAACCGCAGGATCTTCGGATGCTCCGTGGCCAACACGTTTTCAGAGCGATGACTCAGCTCTTCAAAAAGTTTCTCCCCGGGACGCAACCCCGTGAACACCACCTCGATGTCCTCCCCAGGACGCAGCCCGCTCAGTTCGATCATCTGCCGTGCAAGATCCGCGATCTTCACAGGCTCGCCCATATCCAGCACAAAAATTTCCCCGCCCTCCGCCTGCGCAGCACTCTGCAGCACGAGACTCACCGCCTCCGGGATCGTCATGAAATAGCGCGTCACCTCCGGATGCGTCACCTTCACGGGCCCGCCTGCCGCGATCTGCCGGGTGAAGATCGGCACCACACTGCCTGAACTCCCCAGCACATTGCCAAAGCGCACCGCCACAAACCGCGTGCATCCGCCCTCCCTCTGCTGCAGCCCCTGCACCACCTTTTCCGCAAGCCGCTTGGTGGCCCCCATCACATTGGTCGGATTGATCGCCTTGTCCGTGGAAACCAGCAGAAAAAGTCCTGTCCCATGGCGCCACGCCAGTTCCGCCACCTGTGCAGTCCCGAGCACATTATTGCGCAGAGCCTCTGCCGGCTGCCCCTCCATCATCGGCACGTGCTTATGCGCCGCTGCATGGAACACCACGGCGGGCTTGTGCGTCCCGAACACCGCCCCCATGCGCACCGCATCCGTCACATCGGCCACCACAGCCTCCACCCGACCACCCTGCCCCATTTCCAAAAGCTCCTGTTCAATGGGAAAGAGCGCCGCCTCCGAACGTTCCACCAGCAGCAGACGCGCAGGCTCCATCGCCGCAATCTGACGGCACAGCTCCGAGCCAATGCTTCCGCCCGCTCCCGTCACCATCACCACACGCCCCACCAGCAGCGAGCGCACATTCTCAGAACCAATCTCCACCACGTCGCGCCCGAGAAGATCCTCGATCTGCACCGCACGCAGACTGCTCACGCTCACCCGCCCAGTAGCCAACTGCCCCATCGACGGGATCGTACGGAATCGGACCCCGGATTTCTGCACCACCTCCACGATCTCCCGCAGACGCGCCGGGCGCACGGAAGGCATCGCGATCACCACCTCGTCCAACCTTGCGCCCAGCCCCTTCTCCGCCAGCCATTCCGGAGGCCCCCATACCGCAATGCCGTGCACTCGCGAACCAGGACGCCGGTGATCGTCGAAGAACGCCACAGGCCGCAGCCCCAGCCATCCTTTCGCCAGCAGATCGCGTGCAAGCGCCGTCCCCGTGTCCCCGGC
This sequence comes from Chthoniobacter flavus, assembly GCA_945861435.1. GTDB lineage: Bacteria > Verrucomicrobiota > Verrucomicrobiia > Chthoniobacterales > Chthoniobacteraceae > CAIURC01. Next base: position 9,522 of record CAMAUX010000023.1, read on the forward strand.
CCCGATCACACCCACCCGCCGCGGACGCTTCATCCCGCGCGTCTGCGGAGTGAGAAAGCGCTCACGGAAAAACCGGATACCGAGCCGGCCGCTGCACAGGATCAAGCCGCCGAGCAGGGCATCAATCAACACGACGCTGCGCGGCGGCGCCCACGGCATTCCGACATACTCGTAGCCGAACGCGACAAAGCACGCACTCGCCACACAGACACCCAGGATTCGCTTGAGGTCTGGCGTGCTGAAATAGCTCAGCGAATCCTCGAACTGGCCGAACGCGTACAACACCGCGAGCTTCAACGCGGTCACCCAGAGCAGCACCGCCCCCAAAGACGCGCCCAGCGTCTCCGGCACGTCGAAGTCGAAGCGCAGCTCATACGCAAGCCACAGCCCCACCATGCTCCCCCCTGCGTAAAGCGTCCCAAGCGTCACAAGGCGCGCCGCGCGTCCATTGGCCAGAAATCCGTAGATCGTGTTCATGTCATCCTTGATTGGCCAACGTCATTCGTTCCCGGGCGCGCCGGTGCACCCTGCCCACCACCTCACACACCCGCTCAAGGTCCGCCTCCGAAAGCGCAGAACCACTGGGCAGGCACAGGCCGCGCGCAAAAAGCTCCTCGCTGTTTTCCCCACCCACCACACGGCACCCCTCAAAACTCTTCTGCAGATGCAACGGCTTCCACACCGGCCGCGCCTCGACATCCTGCTCCTCCAACGCCACGCGCAACTCCGCCGCACTCGCGCCAAAATCCTCCGGATCCACAAGGATGCACGTCAGCCAGCAGTTGGAGTGCGATCCCGCCGGAACCGGCATGAAACTCACCCCCTCCATCCCACTCAGCGCCTCCTCGTAATATGCGCGATTGCGCCGGCGCGCCGCCACCCGCTCCTCCAACACCGCAAGCTGCGCGCGCCCCACCCCGGCCAGCAGATTGCTCATCCGGTAATTGTAACCCGCCACCACATGCTCGTAATGCGGCGCACGCTCCCTCGCCTGCGTCGCAAGATAGCGCGCACGCTCCACCAACCCGCCATCCTCGGACACCAGCATCCCACCACCAGACGTCGTGATGATCTTGTTCCCATTGAAGGAAAACACCCCCGCACGCCCAAAACTCCCCGCCATGCGCCCGTTCCACGACGATCCCAGCGCCTCCGCCGCATCCTCAAGAATCGCCACCCCGTACTCCTCACACACCGGCACAATGCGCCCGTAGTCCGCGCAGTCCCCGTAAAGATCCACCGCCACGAGGACCCTCGGCACCCGCCCTCGACGCGCACACGCCGCCAGTTCCTCCTCCAACAACCCCGGATCCAGGTTCCACGAATCCCTTTCCGCATCCACAAACACAGGGCGCGCCCCGAGGTGCACCACCGGATTCGCACTCGCTGCGAACGTGAGGCTCGCGCACAACACCTCCTCCCCGGCCTCTACCCCAAGCAACTGCAGACCAAGGTGCACGGCCGCCGTCCCCGAACTCAACGCCGCCGCGTACGGCACCCCCACCTTCCGCGCAAACTCCGCCTCAAACGCATCCACGTGCGGCCCCAGCGGCGCCACCCAGTTGGAATCCAGCGCCTCGTTCAAATACTCACGCTCCCGTCCGCTGAGATGCGGCGGCGAAAGATAAATGCGCCCGCTCACAGCCCACCTCCCGCCCCGACTCCCCCCGCCTCCACCACACCCGGAAGCGCACTCCGATACGCCGGGAAATACCCCGCACGCGCAGGCCCCAACCCATGCCGCGCCCACGCAGTCGCCGCACGCTCCACCGCCTCCCCATAGGCCTCGGCATCCACCACCCAACTCCAGCCACCCACCGCAAACCGATGCTCCGAAAAGCCCGCCTTGAACTCGAAAAGCGAATCCTCGCTCCCCGCTCCACCGCCCAGATGCAACCAGCGCGCACCGAATCGCCACCCAAGCAGTCGCGCCTCATCGAGCACCAGCTTGAGCGCCGAACTCTTCACCCACGCGTCCCGGACTCCCGCAAGATGGTATTCCACAATCCCCGCGCTCTCCACAAACACCGAACCCGCGATCATTTCCCCCACTCCGCCATCCTCTCTCTTCGCCCTCACGCTCAGAAGATGCGCCCGGTCCCCGAGACGCTCAAAGAACTCCTCCACAAACCGCTTCCCCAGAAAGAACTCACTGCGCGCCCCCACCCGCCGCATCGTCTCCAGATACACTTCGATAAACTCGCCAAGCGCCGCCCGTGCAGCCTCATCGCCGCCCGCCCCCGCAGCCTCCTCCCGACATTCCAACCCCGCCTTGCGCAGCTTACGGATCCGCTGCCGATGCGTCGGCCGCATCCCCTTCCACTGCGCCTCCGGCTCGATCCCGAGCTCCATAGCCACCGTGTTCCCAAACCACCGCACCTCCCCCAACCCCGCCACCAGATGCGCCTGCCTGAGCACCGGATTGAGTCGGCTGAACACCGACACCACCCCCTCGGATTCCACATCCCTCTTCAACCGCTCCTGGAACCTCGCGATCATCGCCTCCGAACAGCCCTCCGACCCCACCGGCCCCGCATAACCGTTCACCGACACCAGATCCAGCCGCCCCGCGCCCCACTCCTCCAGCCCCTCCACCTCCTCCAACCGACGCGCCAGCAACGGCAGCGCGATCCAGCAATCCCCCTCCCGCAGCACATACAACCGCGGACTGCCCTGACCAGAGGCCTCCGCCATTTGGTGGAACTCCGCCAGATGAGCGAAATCGTGCGCACCACAGCCATCCAGCGCCTCCTGCCAATCGCGCACACAAGAGGCCCCCAGCACCCTCCACCCCGCTTCCAAGACTTCCATCTGTTGCATCATTGCTCCTTCGTTTCTCCCGCCTCACCGCGCTTCAGGCCACACCCCGCCGTCGTGCTCACGCCCCTCTCCGCCATTCCTCAATCCGCAGCCCCCGCCACCTGCGCCACGCGCTCGTACTTTGCCCCCACCACACCGGGCCGCATCCGCAGCCACGCTGGATCCGCCTCCTCACCCCGCAGCTGCGCCACGAGATACGCGGGCACATTCGCACCCGCCAACTGCGTGAATGGATAGCCCCCACCGAAGCGCGGGTTCATCTCCAGAAGCGTGCAGCGATCCCCTTCCACAAACGCATCGCAATCCAGCACGCCCACATGCCCCAGCGCGCGCCCGAGCACCGCCCCCATCGCCTCCAGCGCAGGATGCTCCACCGTCTCCGCACGATCCGTCTCCCCGGCTCGCATCCCGAGTTTGCGCCTCACAAACGTCCCCACATGGCGCCCCTCAAGATCGTTGACCACGTCGAGCCCGTACTCCCGCCCACCCAGCCGCTCCTGGATGAGCAACGTGTCCGGCCCATCCCCCGCCCCTGCAAGAATCGTGCGCCGCAGACGACGCCGCGCCAGCTCAAACATCGGTTCAAGCTGCGCCTCCTCCTCCACCAACTCCACCCCAATGGACGCCGATCCCCACCGCGGTTTGAGGACAAGGGGAAACCCCACCTCACCCGCACGCACCGCACCCAGAGCATCCCCGGGGTTGAGAAAAGTCTGCGGCGCACCGATCCCCAGCTCCCGCGCAAATGACGCAGTACGCCACTTGTCAAAACACACATCCACCACCTCCGGTCGGGACACCAGCACCCGCGTGCCCGCTCCGGCAAACCGACGCTCCTCACGCGCCAGCAGCGGCAGCTCCAAATCATTGAGCGGCACAAGAAGCCTCACCCCGTTTCCGTGGCAGATCTCCAGCAACCGCTCCACGTACTCCGGATCCCCAACCTCGGGCACCACAAACCCGCGCGACGCCTGTGAAAGCGCAGGCGCGTCCGCACGGCAATCCGCCGCGAGCACCCGCCCATCACCCCCCAGCGCATCCGCAAACGCCTCCATCACCACGCTCCTCCTCCCCGCACAGGTGAAGAGAATGTTCAGTTCTTGCTTCTGCATAATCTACTCCTTCTTCGCGCGCCCACCCCACGCGGACGCCCCTTTCCACAGCATCTCCACACCCACAGCCCCACTCCCTATCCCCCGCCCCCCGCCCCGTCCCTCTTGCCCACCTGCCCCTCCGGCCCGCTCCCCATGAACTCGAGGCCGCTCACAGAATCGGGCGCCGTCACGCCACGCCTCCCAAACACCGCACCGATCGTCCTCCACAGAATGAGCGCATCGAGCAGCAACGAGCAGTGCTCCACGTAATACAGATCCAACGCAAACTTCGTCTCCCAACTCAGCGCATTGCGCCCATGCACCTGCGCCCATCCCGTGACACCGGGCGCCACCTCGTGCCGCCTCCGCTGCTCCGCCGTGTACCGATCCAGATACTTCATGAGAAGCGGCCGCGGCCCCACCAGACTCATCTCCCCGCGCAGCACATTCACCAACTCCGGCAGCTCATCCAGACTGCTGCGCCGCAGCCACGCACCGAACGCCCCCAGCCTCATGTCGTCCTCCAGTTCCCGCCCCGCAGCATCGCACCCATCGCTCATCGTCCGGAACTTCCACATCTCAAAAGGCACCTCGCCACGGCCGGGACGCCACTGCCGGAAGAGCACGGGAGCCCCGAGTTTCCAGCGCACCAGCAACGCCACGCCCAACATCACCGGCATCAGCATCACCAGCGCAGGAATCACCAGCGCAAGGTCCAGCAGCCTTTTTCCACTCACGCGGTACATGATCCCTCCATCGCGTAGAAACCCGCCTGCTCCTCGATGAACCGCCCACGACAGAACCGCCCGCGCCCCTCCAACGCCGCCTCCGCGTAACGCGCACGCAACCCCCCATCCCGGCACACCGCCTCCATCCGCAGCGCCAGCGCCTCCTCGGAGCCGTCCCCCAGCACCTCCCCATCCACCCCGTCGCGCACCACGTCCGCACATCCGCGCGCCGTGCTCGTGAGCACAGGAACCCCCATCGCCAGCGCCTCCATCAAACACACCGACATCCCCTCCCTCTCGCTCGGAAACACCATCACGTCGCTCGCCGCCAGATACTCCTCCACCCGCTCCTGATCTCCAGCCACCACCACCTGCCTCGACTCCGCCAGGCGCAAACGCTCCTCCGCCGACAACCCGCTCCCATGCAGCGGATCGTACCCGCCCAACAACAGCAGACGCGCTTCGGGACACACCCGCGCCACCCGCCAGAACGCACGCACCGTGCGCGCAAACCCCTTGAAGGACGTCCACCGCCCCACAAACACAAACACCACCTCCCCCATCCCAAACCCAAGTCGCCGCCTCAACACCTCACGCTCCCCGTTCGTGAATCGCCCGGGTTCAAAACGCCCAAGCTCACACCCCACCCCCGCAGAACCCAGCACACGCACCGCCATCCCGGACCGCCACCGCAACAACTCCCGCCGGTCCCCCTCCGTGAGCACCTGCACCTCATCCATGCGCGATGCCGCCCAGCATTCCGCAATCCCATGCACCGCCCGCCGCCAACCCTTGAGCACTGCAAAAGACACCCCATGGAATGTCCCCAGCGTCCTCGGCCACCCACGCCTGCGCGCCAGTGCCACCGTGAAGATCCCCGCCGAAAAATGCGCGTGCACCACATCCGGCTTCCAACGCTCCACCACCTCCCTCAACTCCCGCGCCGCACGCAGATGCGCCCCCGGCTCAAACCCACGCGCCATCGCCACGGGATGAAAGCGCACGCCCTCCGACGCGCCGTTGCGCCGTCCAAACACAGGATCAAACCCACACACACAATGCACCTCGGCGCCACGCTCCATGAGCGCCGCGCCCAAACCAGCGAGGAAACACTCATAACTCGCCACATTAGGAACCACAAAACACACACGCATATCCTCAAGCCCTCCTCACAAGTCCCTCCACTTCACCATATCCAGCACCCTCGACCAACGGGGTCTTCCCCCCATCAATCCCATCAATCCCATCAATCCCATCGCTTTAACCCAGTCCCACCAACGCACCGATTTCCTCCGCCTCCTCCTCCTCCCTGAGCGCCTCCGCATACACCGCGTCCGTGAGCGCACCCATCTTGGAAAGGCTGAACTCCCTGCTCACTCGCCGCGCCGCCTCCTCTCCCATGCGATGCCGCAACGGCGCATCCACCATCCTCTCAAACGCACTCGCAAACGCCTCCGGCCGCCCCACCGGCGCCAGCAACCCCGTCACCCCATCCTCCACCACCTCGGGCACCGCACTCACCGCGCTGGCCACCACGGGCCGCCACGCCGCCATGGCCTCCAAAAGCACCAACCCAAACCCCTCGTACAACGACGTGAGCGCCAGCACATCCAACGCCCGCATCACCTCACCCACATCCTCCCGAAACCCCGCCCACACCGTCGCTCCTTCAATCCCCAGGCACCCCGCAAGCCGCCTAAGCTCCTCCTCCAGCGGCCCCACACCCACCATCACCAAGCGCGCTTCCGGATGCCCGCGCGCAAAGAGCGCAAACGCACGCAACAGCGTCCCCAGATCCTTCTGCGGCACCAACCGCCCCACAAACCCGATCACCAGCGCGTCCTCCCCCACCCCCCACAGCCGGCGCAATGCCGCCGCCCCACCCGGCTCGCGCTCCACCATCCGCGCCGGATCAATCCCGTAGTGCACCACCCGCAGCTTGCCCCTCTCAATCCCCGCACTCGGCCCCTCCATGTACCGGGCCACCGCGTGCGAGATTGCGATCACCCGCCGCGCACGCCCCGCGGTCCACCGCGCCATCCAACGCTCACCCGGCATCCGACAGAATGGCTCGTCGTTGTGCTTGGAAATCACCAAGGGAAGCCGCACCCCGTCCACCCCCAGCATCGCCGCACGCGCGTACAACTCCGCCGGTGGCAGATGCGCGTGCACCAAATCAAAGCCGCCCCGCCTCAACAACCTCGCAAGGCGCAGGCACGGCCCCGGTTCCCCATAATACTGCAACCCCAGCCCGTGCACCTCCGCTCCGCACTGCTCCAGAGCCGCCCTCCAGTAAGCGTCGGCCCGCAGATGCGCCACAGCCACACGCCTCCCCTCAGCTCTCTGATGGCGCACGAGGTCCACCAGATGATTCTCCGCCCCCCCGCGCCCCAGCGCCGTGATCACATGGAGCACAGAGCGCGCCCCCCCCGCCTCGACCAACCCTTCTTCTGCTTCAACCATAACCTGAAAGCTCTCCTCACCACACCCGCCGCGCGTACCCGGGCCGCCCCACATGTCTCTCATGTCCCACTCCCCGCGACCTCCCAAACCCGGCATCCGCCACAGAATTGCCTCCCCGGTCCCCATTCCCACGCCGTGCGAAAATCCACGCCAGCAACAGCAGCGGGAAGAACCCGGAAAAATAGCGGTCCTTCACCCCGGGCCCTCCGAGAAACAAATACCCCATCACCAGCGACACCCCCAGCGCGCTATTGCACCAGCGCCTCAACTCCGCATCGCGCAACACCACCCCCCGGCGCCGCCACAACCCCGCACACACCCAGTAGTAAAACGCACCGTACACCGAACTAAACACGCTCCATAAATCCATGGAACCCCACGCAAAAAGAAACTGACAGGGCAGCGGCAGCAACAGCCCCACCAGCGGCGCCAGCACCTTCGACCCAAACGCGCTCCCATACACCAGCGAGAAAACCCGGCCCGTCTCCGGCACCACCTCACTCCCGTTGAACGCCGGCAGCACAAGGAACAACCCCAGCATCCCCAGCCCGAAAACGCCCGGATGCATCCGCCCCACCACGCTCAAGCGCATCAGCGCCACCAACCCGAACAACCCCGCGAAACTCACCCGGAACAGCCCCATCGCACACACCCACGGAAACGCCCGCACCGCGCTTCCCCCGGCGAAAAGGGCCGCAAGAAACATCAACACCAGCGACTCGCTGAAGGACTCCTTGAAGTGCGTCGCCGCGTAATACAGCGACACCGGATTCCACACCAACCACCGCGCCTCCCGCGTACTTAATCCAAAGGCGCGCACCGCACGCGCCACCGCCAGCGCCGACACCACGCTGGTCACCAGCACGAAGGAAAACGGGTGATCCCACACCGCATAGCTCAGCGCATGCACCACCACGATCGGCATCACCGTGTTCAAGTAATGCCCAACCCCATCCCACTCCCCCCACCGCTCCACGTTGTCCACATGGATGTCGTAAAAATGCTCCAACTCCTCAAACCCGGCCTCCTCCACAATCGCCCCAAGATCCGCATGCCCGGGATCCTCCCACCTCTGCAACAGATACCGCCCCAGCATGTGGTAAGCCTCCGGATCCCCTCCCGACCCAAGGTAGCCGGAGCAGGAAAACACCACCGCCAGAATCAACCGCACTAGGAGGCTCCTTGCGAAAACGCTCGAAGGCCACAGCCCCCCCCCGCGCCCCATTGCATCCCTCCCCACCATCTCAGCGCTCCAACTGCTCCACCCCATCGCGCCTCACGAACAAACGCGCGGGCCATGCCGTGCCGTCCCCAAGAAACCGCGTCACAAACGCGCCCAAATCCCGGTCCCTGCTCAGCAACCAACACCCCCCGCACGCGAACACCACCATCCACCCCACAAACCCAAGCACCGCGCTCATACCGGCCCCGAAGCCAGCCCACCCTCCGAGCAGATGACCGGCACCCCACGCCCCGCCGCCCAACGCCACGGCCCTCGCCGCGAACCCCACGCTCGCCCGTGAAAGCAGGTCGCGCAGAAAAACGAGCGAGCAAAGCGCAAGCAACGCGCGCACCCAGCACACCCCCAGAAGCAGCGTCTGCAAAGAACCCCGCCAGCACAGCGCCAGCACCAGCACGCTGCCAGCCACCTGCAGCACGTTGAGCCCCCCCAGCATCCGATAACGACCATTGCGCAACAGCACCGGCGACGCGCACCCCCGCATCCAGTTTTCCACCGCACTGGGCACCAGCAGCACCACCGCCCAGTGCGCCGCCGCCCCGTACCGCCCCCCATACACCACCGGCACCAGATGCCCCAGCAACACCGCGGCCGCCGAGATGCAGCACGCATACAACAGCGCCGAAAGTTTGAACACTCGCTCCGCCGCCTCCGCCTGCGCCTCCGCCCCGTCCCCCACGCGGCTCAGATAAGGCCCCACGAGGTTGCCCATCGGCAGCACCGTCAAACCAAGACACTTCCCCACAAGATCGAACGCCAGCCCCAACACCGCCACCGACGCCGCCTCATGGCGCACCGCAGCCACCAGCAACAACACCGTCCCCCCTCCCAACATCGCACCCGCCTTGTCCAGGATCGTCATCCACCCATACACCCGCGCCCTTCCCAACAAACCCTCGGGCAATGGCCCATCCTCCCCCGCCACCCGGGCAAGGAAACAACGGTGCACACAAAACGCCTCCACCCAAACAAGCACCGCCCAGCAACCCACCACCGCCTCCAGTCCGAACCCCGTCCATGCAAGCCCGGCAGCCACCAACGCACGCCCCACCGCAAAACCCTGCTGCAGCATCAGCCCCCGCCGCACATCGAAAAGGGCCATCAACCCGTAGTGCCCCAGCAGCCTTCCCAGCGTACCCGCCGCCACCAACCCGATTCCCGCATACATCCAGCCCCGCCCCTGCAACGCCTCCATCCCCGTCTGCCCGCCATACAAAGGCCCCAGCACCCAAAGCGCCCCTGCGCACAAAACCCCGGCCACCACACGGCCCCTCAGCAGCCTCCGGTAAAACCGCTCCCGCGCCCCGCACCCCTGCGCCTCGCGCAGATAACGCGTCAGCCCGCTGTTGGCACCTGCCTCGAAGAGGAACGTCGCAAGCCCCACCATCGCACCCAGCGCGCAATACTCCGCATACAGGCCCACCGACATCGCACGCACCAGCACCATCGAGGAGCACACCGACGCCGCAAAGCCCACAAGACTCAGCCACCCATTGGCCCTCAGCGCCGACACCACGGGATGCCCCGCACTCAACTCCGCCCCCCCCCTTTGCAACTCCCCAAAACATCCAGCACCCGCCCCGCAAGCCCCTCCAGCGAATGTTCCCGCTCCACCTGCCCCCGCAGATACCCGCCCACCAGCGAACGCTCCGCCGCACTCCACCCCAACACCGCCTCCACCCGCGCAGCCAGCGCCGCCTCATCCCCAGGCGCAAAAAGCAACGCCGACTGGTACCTCCCCAGCGTCCCTGCAAAATCCGCATTAGCCAACACGCACGGCCGTCCGCAGCTCATCGCCTCCCACGCCACCTTGTCCCCAAACCCCTTCGGCGTGAGGTTCACATGCACCGCGCACCGCTGAAAATACCCCGGCAGCAGATCGGGCGGCACCGCCGGCGCCACCGTCACGCGCCCCCCGCACTGCAGACGAGCCGCCGTCGCCAACACCTCATCCAGATACGCCTCGTCCTCCCGGCACGTCGTCGCCCCCACAATGAGCAAACGCCACGCCCGCCTCACCCGCGCAAGCGCACGCACCAGCGTCAGATGCCCCTTCACCGGCGAGATCCGCCCCACGCACAACACCAACCCCTCCTCCTCCGCAGGCTTGCGCGCAGGCGCAAACAACGCCGTGTCGATCCCCTGCCCGATCACCTCCACCTTCGAACTCCGGTACGGATAAGAACCCGGAAGACTCGTCACCATCCGATCCGAAACCCACTGCGCCATCCGCAGCGTCGGCGTGCGCGAGGGATGCGCATACCAACTCACCAGCGGCACCCCGCGCACCCGCAACACCGGTGCCGCGAGCACTGAGAACACCGTGATCATGTGGGAAAAACATCCCGCCACAGGCCCCTCACGCAGGATCCCTCCCAGATGCTTGTAAAACTCCACCACGCGCCGCGGCTTTGAATACCCGCGCTCAAGTCCCACGGAATGCACACGCACATTGGAAGGCAGCGCCAGCCGCCCCTTCTGCATCGTCAGCACCTCCACCCGCCCCACGCGCCGCGCCAACTCCCGCACCCAGTACGTCGTGAACCCCAGCACCGGATGATCGATGTCCGTCGCAAGATTGAACACCAGCAACCTCGCACCGCTCCATTCCTGTGGCGTCATCCCCCCACCTCCTCCCGCTCCCCATCCCCCACCACACACCCCCGCCCACCCGCTCCATCCACGCCACCCTCCGCGATCCGCCTCCACACCCGCAACTGCGCTTCCGCATTTCCCCCTGGATCCAGAACCCCCTGGACACGCCCGCGCGCCGCACGCCCCATACGCTCGCGCAATACGCCGCAACCCACCAAACGCGACAGCGCATCCGCAAGACCGTGCGCATCTCCCACAGGCACCACAAACCCGCTCACCCCGTCCTCCACAGCCTCCTCTGCACCACTCACCTGCGTGCACACAATCGGCAGTCCGGCCGCTGCGCCCTCCATCAGCACGCGCGCGTACCCTTCGAAGTCCGAACTCAAAACCAACACATCCGCCCCTCCGAAACAGGCCGCAATCTCCGAGCGTTCCACCGCCCCGCGGAAACGCACCTGCTCTCCCAAACCCAGATTCTCCACCGCGCGCCGCAACGCACCCTCCTCAGGCCCGCTCCCAGCCAGCACCAGCTCAAACGCCGGCAAACCGCGCCCCCTCATCCGCACCAATGCATCAAGGAGCAGCGGCAGATTCTTCTGCCCAACCAAACGCCCGACAAAAAGCAACCGCACCACCCCGCCCGCAACCCGCTCCAACCCCAGCTCAAGAAAACGCCCAAGATCGCAGGGCACCACCGGCTTCAAAAACACACGCCAAGGCTCGATCCCGCCCTCCGCAAGCCGCCTCAACGTCAGCACACCGTCCACCTGCACGAAATCGCTGCGCCGCAGAACCGCCCTCCCCACCCAGCCCAGAATCCGGTGCGTCCAGTGACTCCCCACCCAGTGCGGATCAAACCCGTTGGGCCCGTAAACGCAGAGGTTCACCGGCACTCGAAACCACCACCCCAGCACCAGCGCCGCAAGCCCGCAGTAAAAGGGATCCTGCGCCTGCACCACATCCACCCGCTGCCTGCGCAGCCACCGCGCACCGATCCACACCATGCGCACCCACCCGTCCACAGGCGTGTACGCATCCGTGGGCACGCACTCCCAGCACGGCGCCAGCCGGATCGCCGACAGGCGGTGCCGCTTGTAAGAGGTCGTCACCATCCGGTACGACCCCAGCCTCCGCGCATACTGACTGAGCCGCGCGTAATCATCTGACCCCGCACCCTCCCAGAGCGCACGCGTGGATCCCAGCGAGAGCACAGCAAGTCCGCTCCTCATTGAGCCCTCCCCACCTCAGTCACCTCACCCGCGCCCTCCCCACCCTGCACTGCCTCCGCAAGAACCCGCTCCGTGGCACCCACCATGCCTTCGTGCGAGAACCTGCGCCCCAGCTCAAGGCGCGCCGCCTCCACCAATTGCACCGCCAGCCCGGGCGCATCCCACAACTTGCGCACCGCCTCCAGGAGCGCCCCTCCATCGCCCACTGGCACGAGCAATCCCGTCCTCTCATGCACCACCACCTCCCCCGTCCCCCCCGCATCCGTGGCCACCACCGGCACGCCCACCTCCATCGCCTCCAACACCACATGCGGCAACCCCTCGTAACTGGAGTTCAGTACGAACGCGTCCGCCGCCCGCAGATACGCTGGCACCGCACGCCGAGACACCTCGCCCACGAAACACACACGCCCCGCCACCCCGAGCCGCCCGGCCAGCTCCACCAGCGCCCCCCGCTCAGGCCCGTCGCCCACCACCACCAAACGCGTTCCCGGCAGTTCAGACAGCATCGCAATGAGCCCATCCACCCCCTTCCATGGCACCAGCCTGCACACCGTCACCAACGTCCTCCCCTCCCACGGATCCCCCGCAATACGCGCCACCCGAGGCATGCCGTGCGCAACCGGCGCCGCATTGAGCACCACCTCCACCCGCTCCTCCTCCATCCCCCAGGAGCACACCATCGCGCGCAGATACTCGCTGGGCACCACCACACGCACCGCACGTCGCAGCGGCCAGTTGCGGACAAAATTCAGCACCTTGAAAAACCAGTGCCCATCCCGCTTTTGATACTCCTCCATCGTCCCGGAAAAGACCCCCAGCCCCACCGCCCGCTCCCACGCATAATCGCCCACCACCTTGCACACCATCGGCTTCCCGGCCCACCACGCCCCCAGCGCCGACTCCACCCCCAACCCATTCACATACACCACATCCACATCCCTCGCATCGTGCCCGATCCACACCGTCGTCAGCAGCACCCGGAAGGGCCAGAACAACCCGCGCCTTACACGCCGCACCTCAAACGCGTGCGGATTGCTCCAATGTCCCCCACTCCCAAGACACAGCACCCGCACGCTATGCCCCCTTTCCGCCAGCGACTCCGCCATCGCAGGCACGTAACTCGCTGGACCCCCGTGATCCGGTGGAAAAATTCCGCTTACCAGTAAAACCCTCATTGTATGCCCCCCTCTGTTAACCAACCTTCAAAGACCCAAACCCTCACGCGCCACGGCAGCCGTCTCCTCGCCCAGCCCGCCCGCACCCTCACGCGCCCCATAATAGCGCACGTCGTAACCACGCTGCACATCGGCAGCACGGTTGAGCACCACCCCAGCCAACACGCAACCGCACTGCCTCAAGCGCTCCAGCGCCCCCGTCACATCAGCCCGCCGCGTCTTGCCCGCCCTCACCACAAAACACACCGCATCGCCGAGGGAAGCCACCAGTAACGTCTCGCTCGCCACACGCACAGGCGCTGCGTCCACCACCACACGGTCATACCGCCCGGCCAGTTCACTCAACAGCGCCCTCAACGGCTTCTCCCTCAGCACATCCACCCCGCATCCGCGTCCCGCCGGCAACACCTCCAACCCCTCCACCTGCGTGGACCGCACCACACGCCCCCATGCCACATCCCCCTGCAGACACGCCCCCAATCCTCCACCCCCGGCGTCCACACCCAGCCGCGCCGCCAACGCCGGCGCCCGCAGATCCGCATCCACCAACAACGTCCTCAATCCCTGCCCCGCCAGTGCCATCGCATAGCGCACCGCACAAAACGTCTTCCCCTCGCCAGGTAGCGCACTCGTAAACACCAGCACCCGCGCACGCCCCGCCTCCCCCAGCGACAATCCCATACGCAGAGCTCGGAAAGCCTCCTCCACCATCACCTCCGCCCCAGCCCCTTCCCCAGAAGCCTCCGGCACCGCGCTCAAAAGCGGCAGCCTGCTACAACGCTCCAACTGCGAACCCCGATGCAGCGCATCCCCAAGATAATTGGGAACCATCACCCAAAGCACCGCCACCACCCCTCCGGCTATCACACTCACCAGCAGCGCCATCAACCCGCGCCCCTGCTCCGGCCTCACGGGCAGCGACGCCGGCACCACGAGCCGCACAGCAAACCGCGACACCCCCTGCCCCACATCCGCCTGCTTGAGCCGCCCAAGCACCGCCTCATAAAGGACACGCTCCGCATTCAAATTGCGCAGAAGCTCCTGGTAGGGAATCCCAATCGCCCCAAGCTCCAAAGCAATCGTCTCCTGCGATCGCACCGCCTGCTCCAAGCTGCGCTCCGTCGCCACCGCCCCCTGCCACGCCGTGTCCACCGTAGCCATCGCCTTCTCCACCGCCTTCCCCAACGCCTGCCTCCACTCCGCCACCTCGCCAGCCAACTGCTGATACTTCGGATGCCCCGGCCTGTATCTTCCCGAAAGCCCCGCGAGCAGGCTTTCCTTCTCACTCAATCGATTGCGAAGCGCAGCCACCTCCTCCGAGCGCGCGATACTTCCAAGCGACAGCAACTCCTCGGGCCTCCGCGCACGCATCCGCTCCACCTGCCCACGGTCCCCCTCCAACCGAAGCCGCTCCGCCTTCGCTGACGCCACCTTCGTGTTCAGTTCCCGCAACCTCTCCACCGCCATGTTCTGTCGCTCCTCCAGCGACACCGTCTCGTGCACCTCCCTGTAGCTCTGCAACGCCTCCTCCGCCTGCGTCAGCGACCTCTTCAAGCGCCCCGCCTCCTCATGCAGAAACTCGTACGCCTTGCGCGAAACCTCCACCCGCCCTTCCGCACTCGATTCCAAAAACTGCTCCACCCACAGCCCCGCAAGCTTGCGCGCCATCGCCGGCCGCTCGTCACCCACCCGCACATCAATCATCGACGTCCCGCGCCGCACCCTCGCATTCATCCTCCCCTGCAGCCCGTCCGCCAGCCCCTGCACAGAAACGGGACCCCGTGCATCCACCGAAAAACCCGGGTCTCCCACCCCACCCGCTCGCTCCACCACCCGCAATGCCAGCGCAGGATTCACCAGACTTTGCTCAAGGGTCTTGAGCACCTCCTCCGACACCGCCGCCACCTCCGCCCCGCTCACCACACGCTGCCCCTCGCCCTCCACCAAAAGCGTGGCCTGCGACACATACAACTTCCTGGCACCTGCCCCCCACCACACTCCCAGCCCCAACGCCACCGCCATGATCAGCCCCACCGTCCATGGCCTCGCACGCAACTCCCTCAAAACATCCCACCACTCCACCCCCTGCCCCACCGCATCAGAATCTTCGTTCATAAGCTCAAAAATACCGCTCCCCCACACTGATCACGTCCCCCGCCTCCACTTGAAAACGCGGACACGCCGCATCCTCCGCCATCCGCCGCCCGTCCAGATTGTATACCGTCTCCACCCCACCCACTCGACGCTTCACACGGATCCTGCCGGGCGCCGCCAGCCGCGTGTACCCCCCCGCAATCCCCACCACCTGCATCAAATCGAGCGCCTGCCGCTCCGGAAACCGATACGTCCCGGGATGCTGCACCTGCCCCAGCACCGTGAACAAACGCCGCCCCGGCTCCACCACGCTCACCGTCACATGCGGATCCACCAGAAAACGCGCCGCCAGCAACGCAGCGATCTGCCGCGCTGCCTGCGCCACCGTTTGCCCCGCCACCGAAACCTCCCCGACCAGCGGCACCAACACCCGCCCATCCGCACCCACTCGCACCGAAGTGTCGAGCTCGGGCTCCTGATACACCTTGATCTCCACAAGGTCCCCGGAAGCCAGCACCGCTCCACCGCCCCTGCTCTTCGCAGCCACCGAACCAGACACGGGTGCCGGCGCGGCCACCGCCGCCATCCCAACCCCCATCCACACCGCAACCGCCCACGCACAAATTGCTTTCCACATAAGAACCTCCTCGAGCACCCCCGTTATACCCGCCCGGCGCAATCCCCTCAATTGGGGTGCCGCCCTCTCACAACCTCAGCTTCAAGCGCATCTCCACCAACTGCTCCCGGTAACCCAACTGCGAGTCACTGGACGCATTATGCCGCCCCTCCCATCCCGCCTCAGCCTCCGCACGCTCAGTGAAAATGTACCCCACTCCGGCCCGCACGCTCCAGAAACGCTCGCTGCGCCCACCACCTCCGTCCCCCCTCTCATAATTCCCATTCTCCAGCAACCCACCCAGACGCAGGCGCCAGCGCTCCCGCACCATCTTCTGCACAGTCCACTCCACTCCCACACGCGTCAGATTCTCCGCGGAATCAAAGCGCGATGTCTCCACCCTGCGATGCGCCCGCAAACCCACATCCAGCCCCTCCCACGGACGCCACTGCACACCCAGCTCAAACACCGGATTCAAGCGCTCCTCCTGCGCCCCTCCAAAATCCCGCCACTCCAGCGCTCCCCTCAACTCCACATCCGTCTTCGCGCTCACAGAATACACACCGCGCGCCGCCAACTGCTCGTACACTTGGCTCCCGGTCCCCTCCAGATTCACCACCCCAAGCGCCCCTCCCACACCCACCCGCACTCTCTCGCTCCACCCGTGCATCGCAAAAACCGACACACGTCCCTCCCGCAGCGACACCCCCAACTCCCGCCGCTCGTCCAACCCAAAAAGCTCCAGCTCCAAACTGGTTTTCCCCGTCAGCAAAAACTCCGCCCCACAAGTCCCGCCAAGACTCTCCCTCCGCACCCGCTGCCCGGAGGAAGCAATCCGCGTCGCCACGTCCGTGCTCCGCTCCCCGCGCGACTCGAAACGCACCTCACCAAACCCACGCACTCTCCCGCCCTCCCACTGCGCACGCGCACGCGCGTCGTGATCCACAGAGTCCTGAGTGTCGAATCGCGCAAAGTTCACAAACGCCATACCGTAGTCGAATAACCATCCCGTCCCCGTCCCCTGCCGCAAATATCCATTCTCCAGCATGCCCGCACCCCTCTCCCAATCGCCCCCTGCCGCACTGAATCCCGGGACAGCAGTAAACACAAAGTCTGCACTGCGCTCCACCGGTTGCAGGAACACGTTGTCATCGTAGAGCACGCTCAACTCCAAATGCGGCGTCAGTGTCCACCACCGGCTGCCCACCCCAGTCCCCGGCTCCCCCTCCGGATTCCACCCCCCCACACCACCCCCAAATTCCTCCTCACCAAGCCCTGCCTCCACCCGCAGCTCCTCCCCGAGCGGACGCAACCACCCATCCAACCCATCTCCGCGAATCACCCCGCGACCACGCACAGACGTGCTCCCTCCCCCCGGGCCAGATTCCAAATCTCCCGCTTCCTCCTCAACCGCACGCGCCCATCGGCAACCAAGCAGCAACAGCCACGCAGCTCTCACCAATACCGCCTCGCGAAGGATCCGCCACATACCCCGTGGCCGCGCATCCTCGGACCACGCCCTCGCACTGCGCAAGCAGCCAGCAGACCCCGAGCACCCACTCGGCACCACCTCCCAGACTCACCCACGCAATCGCACAGCCCCCGAACAACGCCCCACAAACCACCGCAACCTCACCCACCTAGACGCCTTCCATCTCAATCGCACCAATACGCTCCATCACCCGATCACTCAGGTGCTGGTAGAGCTCCCGACCCTCGCGCCCCTCAAAATCCCCCTCCCCAAAATACATCGGCTCACCCACCACCAGCGTGACAGGAGTGAAGAGCCGCGGAATGCCCCCCTTCGGAAAAGCTCGGTGCGCACCAAAGATCCGCATCGGCACCACCGGAGCCCGCGTCTTGGCGATCACCATCCCGAGCCCGGGCTGGGCCGCCCGCAAACACCCGTCGACCGAACGCGTGCCCTCGGGAAAAATCACCGTCGCCTCACCCGCTTTCACCAACCGGATCACCGTCTTCAGCGCACTCATGTCCGCGCGCACCTGATCGACCGGGATCACATTGAGATGCGGCAGCAACCTCCCCAGCACCGGAATATTCAGCAACGTGCGCCGCGCAAGGTAGAAGATCTGCCGCTCACACGAAATCCCGGCCAGCGGTGGATCCAAAAAACTCTCGTGATTGGAAGCGAAGATCACCCCGCCGCTCTCGAGGATCCTCTCCGGGTGCACCACCCGGAAACCAAACAGCGTCCGCGCAACAAAGCGCGCAAGTCGGTAGTTCGTCTCGTAAATGGCGCCCACTGCAGACCTCCCAATTTCCTACTTCAAATCCAAACCCTGCGCCCGCAGACGCGCCACGAGTTCCCCCACCACCTCCTCCACACTCATCAGCGAACTATCCACAACCTGCGCCCCCTCCGCCACCAACAGCGGCGACTCCGCCCGCGAACTATCCTGCCGATCCCTCGCTCCAATCGCATCCCTCAACCCCTGCCGCGCACGCCGCTGCGCACGAATCTCAGGCGACGCATCAATGTAGAACTTGTGAACCGTCTCGGGAAAAACCACCGACCCAATGTCCCGCCCCTCCATCACCACATCCCACTCTCTCGCATAGCAGCGCTGCAGATCCACAAGGAACCTGCGCACCTCCGGTACCGCCGCCACATTGGACACATTCCCGTTCACCTCTTCGGAGGCAAGGTGCTCCGAGGGATCCACCCCACCCATCCGAATCGTAGACTCCCCCCCCTCCACTCCGCACTCCATCCGCCCTTCGCCCTGGCAGTTCGCCAGCACCCTGCGCACCGCCTCCGCGTCCGCACTCGCAACGCCCTCCCTCAACACCTGCCACGTGAACGCCCGGTACATCGCCCCGGTGTTCACGTAAACAAACCCAATCCGACGCGCCAATGCACGCGCAACGCTGCTCTTCCCCGATGCAGCCGGACCGTCAATCGCAATGACAACGTGCGCAGGCGACATCGCTCTAGTGCAGATGCGTGATCACCGGCGTCTGCGGCGTCCGCGGACGCTTCAGCGCCAACTCCAACTCCTTGTCAAACCCCGGATACGATGTCGCAACGCACTCCGTCCCCGTAATCACCGTCTCCCCCTCCGCAAACAATCCCGCAATCGCAAACGCCATCGCAATGCGGTGATCCCCAAAACTCTCCAACACCGCCCCATGCAAAGGCGCGCCCCCGTTGATCTCCATGCCGTCCTCCGTCTCCACCACCTCCACGCCCATCGCACGCAGATTACCCGCAATCGCCGCAATGCGATCCGTCTCCTTCACCCGCAACTCCTTCGCATCCTTGATCACCGTGCGCCCCTGCGCCAGCGCCCCGGCCACCGCAAGCACCGGCAGCTCGTCAATCACATTGGGAATCTCACGCCCCCCGATCACCGTCCCCCGGAGGTTCGCTCCCGTGATCTCAATCGCGCCCATCGGCTCCGCACCATCGTTGCTGATCACCTCGCGCACATGCGCACCCATGCGCACCAGCACAGCCAGAATCCCCGTGCGCGTCGTGTTCAACCCCACGTCCTTCACCAGCAACTTTGCCTCTGGATGCGCCCCAGCCGCCACCAACCAAAACGCCGCACTCGAAATATCCCCGGGCACCACAAAGTCCCGCGACTCCGGCGTCTGCACCCCGTGGATGCTCACGCTCAAGTCCTTCTTCTTCGGATGCACCAGGAAATACTCCAGCATCCGCTCCGTATGATCCCGGCTCTGGAAGGGCTCCGTCACCGTCGTCTTCCCATGCGCAAACAACCCAGCCAGAAGCACCGCGCTCTTCACCTGCGCACTCGCCACCGGCGACAAATACTGCAGCGGCTCCAACTTCCCACCCTCAATCCTCAAGGGCGGCCGCCCATCCGCACCCTCCGCCACAATGCGCGCACCCATCTTCGCGAGCGGCTCCATCACCCGCCTCATCGGCCGCTTCGAAAGCGATGCATCCCCAGTCAACCGCGTGGTGAAGGGCTGCGCCGCCAAAATCCCCGACAGCAACCGCATCGTCGTCCCGGAATTCCCGCAGTCGATGTCCCCGGAAGGCGCCTTGAAATGCCCGCGCTCCCCATGCACCACCAAAGTCGTCTCATCCACCCTCTCAATCTCAATGCCCAGCGCCCTCATCGCTCCCACCGTAGCAAGACAGTCCTCGCTCGGCAGAAATCCTCGGATCATGCACGGACCATTGCTCAACGCAGCCAGCATCACCGCCCGATGCGAAATGCTCTTGTCCCCGGGCACCGTGATCTCTGCTTGAATTGCCGCGGCTTTGCGAATCTTCCAGTCGGACATCATTAAGGGAGCCGCAGCCGATCACGCTCGGCTTTGGCAAGGGTTAGAAATTGTTCCATCGAAGGGGTGGGCGAATCAGGGCCAAGGAGTTTGATGATTTCACGGAGCTTTTCAACCATTGCCTCAGCCGATTCACGCACCGCCTCCCGATTCGCCCCCAAAATCCCCGCCCACATCCCCGGCGCACCCCCTGCCACACGCGTCGTATCCCGGAAACCCGGCCCGCACAACTCCAACGCCCCAGGGTCATTCTCAGACACCGTGCGCACCAGCACCGCCGCAAGCAGATGCGGAAAGTGACTGATCCACGCAACCGCCCTGTCGTGCTCCTGCGCCCCCATCCGGTGCACCCGGCATCCCAACAGCTCCCAGAACGCCCCAGCCTCCGCCACCGTCGCCTCCTCACACCCCACACCAGGCGTGACAATGCACGCCGCCCCTTCAAAAAGCCCCGCCTTCGCAGCCCTCATCCCCGTCTGCTCAGACCCCGCCATCGGATGACTCCCCACAAAGCGCGCACGCCCCGCAAAACACGGGTCGAGCGCCGCATGCACCGCCCCCTTCACACTTCCCACATCGGTAACCA
Organism: Chthoniobacter flavus; assembly: GCA_945861435.1. Classification (GTDB taxonomy): domain Bacteria; phylum Verrucomicrobiota; class Verrucomicrobiia; order Chthoniobacterales; family Chthoniobacteraceae; genus CAIURC01. Next base: position 30,446 of record CAMAUX010000023.1, read on the forward strand.
GCGTGTGACGCCCCACCAGCGGCACCATCTCCCTGCCCAACTCACCCATCGAATCCACCGGCGTGCACAGCACCACCACATCAGCCCCCCTCACCACCGCCCCTAGCTCCACCGACGCCATGTCGCAAAACCCTCCCTCCAACGCCTCCTTCACCGACTCCTGCCGCCTCGCCCAAATCGCCACCTGCGCATCCGAACGCTTACGCAAACCAAGCGCAATGGATCCACCGAGCAATCCCGGACCGATCACGGCCACCTTCTTCATGGGCAAAGCCCCCGCGCCCCCCCCTCGGCCGCCCTCTCCTCAAGCCGACGAGCGCACATCCCGCGAAAGGCGAAAAGCGCCTTCACGCTCACGGCACCAGAAAAATCCTCTTCGTCCAAGGATCCAGCGCCTCGGACCCAGGGGGAAAACCACGCACATCAATGTACCCAGCTGCCGGAGCGTAAGGACTCGTCACAATCCCGGGCTTGCCGGGCACCGGAACCCCGTACTTGTAATCCCCCACCCGCGAGGGCGCCACCGGCGGCGGCGGCGGCGCCTCCACCTCAGGCGGCACCTCCGCAGGCGGTTGCTCGACCACCTCCGTCGCCTGCGAACCAGAAACCTGGGCGGATACCGGTTGGGACCTCAAGGGAAGCCGGAACGTCTCGCAACCCGCTAAAGAAACAACGGCAAGCACGAGTGGCAACTGGGCTGGGAAACGCTTCATAGGCACGGCCGACTCCTTACCCCAGCCCACCCTCCCGTGACAACGTTTATCCCGTCATCCTCCGGAGCGCATCCAACCCATCCGCCACCGCAGACGCCATCTTCTCCGGCGTCTCCAACGCCGCCAGCAAAGCACCGCTCTCCAAAACCTGCACCCGATTGCGCAGCTTCAGGGCGGCCTCACCGAAATCAAAAGCAAGCCGCCCCCCGAGCCAACTCAACACCGCATGCTCCGCCCCGGGTTGCTGCGCGCATGTCGCAAACACCTGCAGATCCACATCGCTCACCTTCTCAGGCTGCGAAAACGCCTCCTCGCGCAACCACTGCACGATCGTCTTCCTCGTCGAAAGATGGTTCCGGTACAAAAACCGCCCCAGAAGCGCCTGCCGATAAATGACCTTCGTCATCGCCGAAATCGGCTGCAGCCCAAACTCGCCACCCCCGTTGGGCCGGTAAAACACCATCCCCCCCACCAACTCCGGATGCGCCACCGCCAATGCCGCGCAAAAACCCGCCCCCAATCCGCTCGCCACAAACACCGCAGGCCCCGTGGCATCCCCACGCGTCACCGCGCGCACAAAGTCCGCCAACTGCCCCACGTAATCCGCCGCAGTAAAACGACGCGCCGGCCGCGCAGACTCCCCAAACCCCACAAGATCCAGCGCAATCACCCGGTGATCCCTCACGAACGCAGGACAGACTTTAGACCACTCGTAGGACGAACCTCCGCAGCAGATGTCATGCACGAAGATCAGCGGCTGACCGCTCCCCGCCTCGTGGTACACCGTCTCCCCCAACGCCGTATTCACCACCTTCGTGGAAAACACCGCCGGCGAAATACTGTCGGGCACCCGCAGCTTCGTCGCCGATCGCACAAAAAACTTCAACGCCACCACCGCCAGCCCCGCAAACCCAGCCCCCACCCCAAGCGTCCAAGCCTGCTTGCCCAGAAGTTTCTTTCGCATGAGCCGATCTCCCAATTCCCCGCCGGTTCAACGCCTCAAATCCACCAGTGACGCCCCCGCTAAAAACGCAGCTGCACCACCCCACTCCCGCGCACAATGCGCCCAATCCGACGGGCCTTCGTACGCCGGATCACAGCCGCGGCATCCTTCTCGGAAACCACCAGCACCATCCCCACACCCATATTGAAAACCTGATACATCTCCGCCCGATCCACAAAGCCCCCCTCCTGAATGTGCCGGAACATCGCCGGCACCTTCCAAGAGCCCGTGTCGATCTCCGCATCGCAATCCTTCGGAAGCACCCTTGGCAGGTTGTCCACCAAACCACCCCCGGTGATATGCGCAAGCCCCTTCAACACCCCATGCGGCATCCCACCGACCAGCGGCTGGTAGTTGCGGTGCACTCTCAAAAGCTCCTCCCCCACCGTCTTCGCAAGCCCAGAAAGCCGCGAAGCCGGAGTCAACCGCATCTGTTCAAAAAGCACATGCCGCGCAAGGGAATACCCGTTCGTGTGCAGCCCGTTGGATGCCAACCCCAGCACCACATCCCCCACGCGAATCTTGGACCCATCGATCATCTTCGGCCGGTCCACCACCCCCACAATCGTCCCACAAAGATCGTACTCCCCCGGATGATACATCCCAGGCATCTGCGCCGTCTCCCCACCCACCAGCGCGCATCCCGCCTGTTTGCACGCCTTAGCAAACCCCTTGAGCAACTGCTGGAACACCGGCGGCTCCAACTTCTCCGCCCCTATGTAGTCCAAAAAGAAAAGCGGCCGCGCACCCAGCACCGCGATGTCATTCACACAATGATTCACCAAATCCTGCCCCATCGTGTCATGACGGTTCAGCGCAAACGCCAGCTTCAGCTTCGTTCCCACCCCATCCACACTCGACACCAACACCGGGTCCTTCATCCCCTTGAAGTTCGGACGAAACAAACCGCCAAATCCGCCGATCTTCCCGAGCACTTCCGGCCCGTGCGTACCCTGAACCATCCGATGGATGCCACTCTTCACGCGGTTGCCAAGGTCCACGTCGACCCCCGCACGCGCGTACGCTTTCGGGGCTTTTTTAAGCTGAGATGCCATATGCTATTGAGCAGTTGATTGTGAAAAAGTAACCCGCCCCCATGGGCTCATGATGCCTTAACTATGCGCTTAATATGCACTAAAAGCACCGCGCGGGGCTCTACTGAAATAAATCCGGCTGCCCGGCCGCAGGCGCCAGAAGACTCACCCTCTGCCGACGACGTTCCATAATGAACTTGTCCAGCTTCGGATCCACCGGCACCGGATATTCCCCGTTGAAACACGCAAGACAGAACGCATTCTCCGGCTGCCCCGTCGCACGCACCATGCTCGCCGTATCCAGATAACCAATCGAATCCGCCCCAAGATAATCCCGGATCTGATCCAGCGTGCACTGATTTGCCAAAAGCTTCTCGGGATCCGGAAAGTCGATTCCGTAATGACACGCAAACCGGTGCGGCGGACACGAAATGCGCATGTGCACCTCCTTCGCCCCCGCCTCACGCAAATTCACCACGCGCGCGCGCGCCGTCGTCCCACGCACAATCGAGTCGTCCACCACCACCACCCGTTTCCCTGCCACCGCCTCCTTGATGAGGTTCAACTTCACCCTCACGTTGAAGTCCCGGATCAGCTGCGTCGGCTGCAGAAACGTGCGCCCAATGTAATGATTGCGCACAAAGGCGTGGTGATACGGAATCCCCAACTCCTCCGCAAATCCAAACGCCGCGTAATTCCCAGAGTCCGGCACCGGCACCACAATATCCGCCTCCACCGGATGCAACCGCGCCAGCTCACGCCCCATCTCCGTGCGCACCCGCGCCACGTTCACACTCCCAAAAATCGAGTCCGGCCGCGCAAAATACACATACTCAAACACGCAGAACGCACGCTTCTCCTCCCGGAACGGAAACTCCGAGCGAATCCCCGTCTCGTCGATAATCACCACCTCGCCCGGCTCAATCTCCCTCACAAACTCCGCATGAATCAGGTCAAACGCGCAGGTCTCGCTCGAAAGCACATACGCTCCATCCAGCCTGCCCAGCGCCAGCGGCCGGAAACCAAAGGGATCCCGCACCCCGATGATCTCACGCTCGCTCATCATCACCAGCGAGAATGCCCCCTGGATCCGGCACAGCGCTGAAAGCACACCCTCCGCCTTCTCCGGCTGCGAGAGCAGATGCAGGATGATCTCACTGTCCACCGTCGTCTGAAAAATCGACCCCCGTTGCTCCAACTCATCCCTCAACACCCCGGCGTTCACCAAATTTCCGTTGTGCCCAATCGCAAGCTGCCCACGCGCACAATCCACCATCAACGGCTGCGCGTTCTTCAGGTTGCTTGAACCCGTCGTCGAATACCGCACGTGTCCGATCGCCCGCGTCCCCTTGATCCGCTCCAAATCCGCATGCGAAAACACCTGCGATACCAGCCCCATATCCACATGCCTGTTAAACTGACTGTTCGGCCCATCGGCAGTCACGATCCCCGCACTCTCCTGCCCGCGATGCTGCAGGGCAAACAGTCCGTAGTACGTCAGGACGGCGGCGTTGGGATGTCCAAAAACGGCGAAAACGCCGCACTCGTGGGTCGGTTTATGGTGCTTCACTCGGGGCGGGCCCGGAGACTAGCCCACGCCTGCCTTCGGTCAAGCGGAGTCCTAATGAAACCCGCTTTTTACAAAACCCACCCAGCCCCACCTCTCACCGTCCGCCTCCAAAACCTGCTCCGCGGCCCAACCCAGCCACTCATCCACCTCCAACCCAACCCCACCAAACCCTGAGAGATTTTGTTGGCCCAGTGCCCACGCTTCATTAGGTTGCCCCCGTGAGCTACACGGTTTTTGCCCGCAAATATCGGCCGCAAACGTTTGCCGACGTCGTCGGCCAGGAGCACATCACCACCACGCTCCAAAACGCCATCCAACAACAACGCCTCGCCCACGCTTACATCTTCGTGGGCCCTCGCGGCACAGGGAAAACCTCCACCGCGCGCATCCTCGCCAAAGCCCTCAACTGCGTCCAAGGCCCCACCATCACCCCCTGCAACCAGTGCGATGTCTGCCGCGAAATCGCTGCGGGCACCAGCCTCGATGTCCTCGAGTTCGACGCCGCCTCCAACACCCAAGTCGACAAAATCCGCGAGATCATCATCGAAAACGTCCGCTACGCCCCCACCCGCGGAAAGTACAAACTCTACATCGTCGACGAAGTTCACATGCTCTCGAACTCGTCCTTCAACGCCCTCCTCAAAACCCTCGAGGAACCACCGGCTCACGTGAAGTTCGTCTTCGCCACCACCGACGTCCAAAAAGTCCCCACCACCATCCTCAGCCGCTGCCAGCGCTTCGATCTCAAACGCATCCCCGCCCAGCTCATCTCCTCCCATCTCCTCTCCATCGCCACCAAGGAATCCATCCAACTCTCCAACGCCGCCGCCGACTCCCTCGCCCGCGGCGCCGAGGGCGGCATGCGCGATGCAGAGTCCATGCTCGACCAACTCGTCGCCTTCTGCGGCAACCATATCGAGGAAAACGACGTCCTCCAAATCTTCGGCTTCACCGCTCGCGAAACCGTCTCCTCCCTCTGCGAACACCTCATCGCAGGCCAGATCCCAGAAGCCCTCCACCTCCTCCAACAACAGGCTGAGGCCGGCAAGGACCTCTCACGCCTCTTCGGCGACCTCATCACCCACCTCCGCAATCTCCTCGTCGCCAAGGCCGACCCCAAAGGCCTCTCCGCCGACCTCGGCCCAGAGACCGTCGCCGCACTCCTCCAACAAGGCGAACGCCTCGAAATGACCCGCCTCCTCGAACTCATCGAACAGTTCGCAGAGGCCGAATCCCGCATCAAATGGGCCCCGGACAAAAAGATGCACTTCGAGATCGCCCTCATCCGGGCATCCCAAACCCTCCAGCAAGCCACCCTCACCGAGGTCCTTCAAGCCCTCAGCGCCATGGCTCAGGGCCAGCCCGTCCAATCACGCACCGCAACAAAGCCCTCGCTCAAACCCGAGCCCAAACCCGCCGCGCCCTCCCCCAAGCCCACCGCCGCTCCGGCTCCGAAACCTTCAGCCCCCCAACCCGCCTCCACACAGGCGCCCCCATGGGATCCCGCCCCCAACACCGCCGCCACCGCGAGCCCAGCCCCGGCTGCTCCTGCCATCCCTCCCAGCACCCCGGCCCCGGAGCCCACCAAAAAGACAAAGCCATCGGCAGTCACCACCCCAAAAGCCGAACCCGCTCCCGCTCCAGTCTCAGCCAAAGAAATCACACCGGAGCCACAACCGGCAACCGCCCCCCTCGCAGACTCCACCGACGCCGCGGCACTCTGGAAAGCACTCCTCGCTGAGGTTCAAAAGCAGCGTCCTCTCATCGCCGCGTGGGTGCGCGTCGGCACCCTCCTGGAACTCCACGCCGACACCGCCCTCATCGGCTTCCCTCCGGACGAAAGCCTCTCCCTCGAATACTGCGAACAACCCAACAATCGCACCCTCCTCGAGAACCTCATCCAGACCCTCCTCGGCCGCCCCGTCCGCATCAAAATGGCCCTCAAGGAAGGCCTCGCCAGCGCCCCGGCTCCCGAACCCGAACGCCCGCGCGATCCCATGGAGGAATTCAAAAACGACCCCCTCATCCGCAAGGCACTCGAAATCTTCAAGACCGAGATCCACCCCGCGTAATCCACGCCCACCACACTCCCTTTTATGAACCTGAAAAAAATGATGCAGCAGGCCAGCAAGCTACAGGAACAGATGGCCCAAACTCAGGCCGACCTCGCTTCCAAGACCGTCACCGCCACCGCTGGCGGCGGCAAAGTCTCCGTCGTCGCCAACGGCGCGGGCGACGTCGTCTCCATCAAGATCAGCAAAGACGTCGTCGATCCCGAAGACGTCGAGATGCTCGAAGAACTCGTCCTCACCGGCGTGCGCAAGGCGATCGAAGAGGGCAAAAACCTCGCCCAATCCGAAATGAGCCGCCTCACCTCCGGCATGGGCCTCCCTCCGGGGCTCGGTTTCTAGCCTCCAAACATCAGCCTCGGCCTCCGGGGCTCCAAAAACGGCCGCCGAGGCTCAATTCACAATGGGTCAAACCGACCTTTTGGTTCACTCAGGGCCTCTCTATCGGTCTTCCGGGTCATGGTTTTGTTTTGGGTTCGGGTCGCTTACTCGTTCCCGACCCTACCATGACCCGCTTTTTTTGCAGAACTCGTAGGATACTACCGGACCGGCACATCACTGGCCTACGATTCTCTCTTTAAAGGCCGAGCATCCCGCGGTTCCGAACCCGAGCTCCAGCCGCCTGAATCCAGCCGACCCTTTGGATGTCATGCGGAGCCGATGGATGGAAGACGAACCGCAAACCGTCACCACAAAAGAACCTATGCCGCTCTACGAATACGTCTGCCGCAAATGCCAGCACCAGTTCGCTGAGATCCTCACCCTCAAGGAACGCGGAACAGCCAAGGTGGAATGCCCAAAGTGCAAGAGCACCGAACTCGACAAAGTCATCGAACCCTTCTTCGCCAGAACACCCAGCAAAACACACTGAGACGGCATCCAATCAATGGATCCCCCAACCGCCACCATGGTCCGGTCCCGCGCTGGAGGGGCGTGAATCGGGAGAAACGCAGGGATCAAACAAACACCGCGTCACCGGACCTGAACCCCAGCTCCGTCCGGTCTTACCACCGACTCCACTGGCGTCGCCGCAGCCACACTCGGCGGCCGATATCCGGCAATCTTCAGGAGCACGCTGGCCACCACGCAAACCAACGAGAGCTGCACAGCCTGAAGACTGAACCAGTTCGCACTCCCCGGCCACGGATAGAAAAGAAAGCGGGTCACCACCACGAACATCATCAGATACGCACCACCCTGAACCAAACGCACCCAGCGCGGCCCCCCACCAACCCCCGCCGTAACCGCGACAGCCTCCACTGCCCGCCCGCCACGAGAGCTCAGTTTCACCCCGGAACCACCGAGGAGCCACGAGGGAAAGGCCGGCACAAGACGCAACACGAGCGGTTTGAGCCAGTCATTCGCAGGCCGTTCCACCAAACGACTCATCAACCAGGCCAGCCCAAACACGATCGGAAAACTCTTCAGAAAAACCAACAGCGGCACATCCGATTCCAGCGCAAATACCAAAGAAATCGGCCACCCAAACAAATAAATCCCGTACGAAAGATCCCCCATCTTCTCCACCATTCGGGACACAGGGCCGGGCCTCTGCCCAAGGTAGGCCAGCAGGAACGGGCCGCTGAATGCGAACACCACATGCTGGAGGCTGAACGCCAGCGCCCCGATGGTTACCCCCAACGCCACCTTCACCGCCGCCCCTGAGAGCCCCCACCTCTTCTGCCACGCGTAGTACACCACTCCGCCAAAGAAATACGGCAGCGTCTTGTCCAGCATCGCCATCGGGATCTGTACCGCCCCCATCGGATCATCCCTCCAGTTCACCGTCACCCACCCCATCTTAGTCCCCACCACGGAAACCAGCGCCAGAGCCAACCCGGCCACCGCAACCCACGAATCCCGGCGCAGCAGCATGAAGAGCGACAGCAAGAACAAGTAATAGACCATCTCGTAAGAAATCGTCCAAAGCGCCCCGTTCATGTAACCGGCCAACTCCCGGTGCCGGGATGCCGCCAAAGGCAATTCCCCGTAATCGTTCATATACCCCACCGAATTCACAATCGACGTCCAAGCCTTCGAGGAACACAGGTTCTCCCAGAAACCCACCGGCGAAAGAAACGGCGCGATTACCAGAAACATCACCAAAATCGCAAAGCAGAACCCCGGAACGATCCGCAGCAACCGGTTCACCAGAAACCGCAGCGGATCCGCATTCTGATCCAGACTGCGAGTCAGAAGAAACCCGCTCATGATGAAAAAAATCCTCACCGCATAATCCCCGAGGCTGTTCCCCACGCCCAAAAGCGTCGCCAAAGGATCCGATGCCCTTTCGCCCAGCGCGATCGGATAACAATGCGACAACACCACCCCCCACGCCGCCACAAAGCGAACCCCGTCAAACCCGGAAAACCCGGTGCCACCCGAACGTTTGGAGTGGGCTTTCACAGGCAGCTTGCAATTCCTTGAGCGTACACGCCGGACATCATGGACACCCGCCCGACGGACTGACAAGGCCAGTTCCAGTGGCCCAATTGCGCAATGGACGCCAACCAGATCCTCTTTCCCACTCGCGAAGGGAATCCATGAGCATTCTCTTCTTCTTTTTTCTCCTTCTTTTTTCAATAGGGACAGGCGTGCGCCGGAGAATGCGGTGCTCAAGCGGGTGAAAGTCCCGTCTGCCGAGTGGGCTGTATGCGGCAGTGATGAGTCGGGAACTGCGTCGCCGTGAGGCGGGGTGGAGAGCAACCGATTCAAGACAGCCAGGCCGTAATGAAAATGAACCACAGATGAGCGTCGAAAACTTCCTCTCAGAGCCAGCCGAGCCGATGCCTGTCGGTGAGCCGAACGCAGTGAGACAGACTGCCGCAGGCAGCCCGTAGGGTGCGAAGCATCAACGCCAGCGAGGTCAGCCCAAGAGCAACAGTCCGGCTGACGCAACCTCTGAGGGCGTATTCGTGGACGGCATGGTTGGAAATGACACCGAGATAAACCGGGAGATCTGCTCGGGCGGGGCGAAAGCCTCAACCGCCGCTTCAAGCCTGTACGCAGGTAAGGGATAGCGGATAGGGACAGGCAATTTCTCCACTCTGTTGAGCCAGCCGCCAACCACCTCCAACGCAGCGCGATCCCTCGCCCTCTGCTCGTCCTACCCCACCCCCACCGTCCGCGTCAGCAGATTCTGGGAAAACGCGAAATGCGCATTGATAGCGGATAGGGACAGGCAATTTCTCCACTCTGCCTCTCCTCCCAACGCCCTGCCTTGGAGCCCCCCCTTGTAGCCGATAGGGACCCCCTGCCACCGCGCCCACGCTCAAACACCTCTCCACATACCGCAACACCCTCCGCAGCTCACGCCTCTGCGCGGCATCGGAACTCCGAGAAATGGTAAGGGATAGCGGATAGGGACAGGCAATTTCTCCACTCTGCCTCTCCTCCCAGCGCCCTGCCTTGGAGCCCCCCTTGTAGCCGATAGGGACCCCCGCCACCGCGCCCACGCTCAAACAGACCTCTCCACATACCGCAACACCCTCCGCAGCTCACGCCTCTGCGCGGCATCGGAACTCCGAGAAATGGAGAACTCCAACAACGTCACCAGACTGTTCGCCAACCCCAGTGCGTTGAGTGCATCCGCATCCACCCCCTCAATCGGCGCCAATGGGGCAAGTCCGACCATTTCCCGGACATGCCCGTAATTTTTTCGTAGCCACTCGATGAGTTGCGCATGGCTGAGTCGCCCGTCCTCCAAAGGACAACCGCTCGCCAGACAGACCTTCACAAACGCCCGGCTCACCCGGGCGTGGTGACATAGCTGCTCCACCGGAAGCGGAATGAAGTCCTCCGGCCCAAACTGAATCATCGCAGGGGAACGTTGCATGGAACTCAATGAAGCATAGAGCGCGCCACTCCCGCGCAGATCCATTGCGCCGCGTCACGACACCAGCCTCCCATTTGACGCCCAATCCCACCCCATGCAAAAGTACAACCCGTGCGCCACCTCCCCTCACTCCTCATCCCGCTCTGCATCCTCGTTTGCAACGCATTCCCCATCCCGAGCGCAAGCACCGCTCACGCCGCCACTGGGACTACCGAGGAGTCCCAGTCCAAAGCTCCCAACCAGCGCGACGCCCTAACCCTATTCAACAAAGCCGACCGCGAGTTGAACTTCGCATGGACCGCACTCAAGAAAGCCATCGAATCCTCCGCACCACTGGAATACCGCACCCTGCTCCAGTCTCAGCGCTCTTGGGCCGAATACCGCGACCGTCTCGCCCGCTCCCCGCTTTTCATGGGACCAAAAAACAACGCTCCGTGGCGGATGCAGGTAGGACTCGAGACCGGCGCCATCTTCAGAAAGGATTCCGCTGCCTACCTCGCCACCGCGGCGGACATGAACTCAGAGCGGGCCGAATTCCTCAACCGCCTCGTCAAACACCGCGAGTCCGACACCATCGACGGCGTCTGGTCCGACGGCATCGGGGGCCGCCTCCTCCTTATGCAGGAACCCGGCGGAATGCGTTTCGCATTTTCCGTCATTCGCGGTGAAGACAACCGACCGGGCACCATCGCCGGAAAAGCTCTCTGGAACAAACCCATCGGCTGGTTCAGTGACAGCGGAAGACTCCCTTCCAAGGCTGCAGAAACAAGTCTCAGCTTCGTTCTCGACGCCTTTAAGATCCAAGTCGTCGGAGCCAACACCCTGTTCTACCACGAGACACCTGCAGCCTTCGACGGCGCCTATTACAAAACCGAGTCTCTCGACGACGCCACCAGGGCAGAGCTGCTGAAAACAAGCCTGCCCGTCAAATAGCTCAAATCCTCGGACCCCGGCTCACCTCGGCCAAACTCCACCGACAGCCCCACAACCCAACACCGCTGGGCAAACTAATCGGCAAAAAACCGGACAAACCGAAGGCCGGAACCGCCGTCAGATCAGGTCGTCTTCGTTGGAGTTCGTGACGCTTCCGCTGGTCTGATACTCCGTCACGCGCGTCTCGAAGAAGTTCTTCTCCTTCTTCAAAAAAATCACCTCATCCAACCAGAGGAAGGGGTTGTCCTTCACCTTGGAGAGCGTCGGTAACCCAACCCCGGCAAGGCGCCTGTCTGCGTTGTAGTCCACATAGTCCAAGAACTCACGCTGGCTCATCCCCACCGTATCCTCGGGCAGACAGTCCCTCACAAACTCCTTCTCCAACTCCACACCCTGCTTCATGAAGTCCACCAGTTCCTGCCGGAACTCGGGAGTCCACACATCCGGATTCTCCTGCACCAACTGCTGGATCAGGAACCGCCCAAGGGCGATGTGGTTGGATTCATCACGCAGCGTGTACTGAAACATCTGCCCAATCCCCGTCATCTTGTTCTGCCGATGCAACGACAGAATCATCGCGAACAACGCGTAAAACTGCGTGCCCTCCATCACCTGCGTGATCCCAAAAAGCGCCTTCGTGAACTTCTGCTTGTTCTCCGTCTTCGTCAGGTCGATGCCCATCTTCAACTCCGGCATGCTGCGCATGATGAAGTCGTTCTTGCGCCGAATACTCGGAATGTCCTGAAACCTCGCAGTCACCTCGTCCAAATCAATGTTCAGACTGCCGATGATGTGCAGCAGCGAGTCCATGTGAATCGACTCCTCCGCGATATGCCGCAGCGACGCATGCTTGAGTTCCGCCGCACTCAAGTTGTCCTCAATCACGTGCAACACCGAATCCCCCACAATCCCCTCGGCTGCGGAGAAGTAACCCACTCCCATCTCAATGATCCACCGCTCCTTCGGCGACAAAGCGTTCGAATTCCACTGGGTGCAGTCCTTCGTCATGTCAATCACGTCCGGCTCCCAATGGTTCGCCTTCATCTGCTTATAAATCCTGTACGCCTCGTGGTACTTCAGCGGCAGCACATTGAGTTCCGCACTCCGGTGCCCGTTGATCACACGCTTGCCCGCAATCCGCTCGCGCGCCTTGTCCTTGTTCAACCGAAACGTCTTCCCCCCCAGCGTGTACACCACGTGGTTCCCCTCCTCTCGCACCAACGTCTCGGCCGTGGGGTCGATTCCTTCAATGAGATCAGGGGGTAGGGTGGGTAGGGTGGGTAGGGTGGCTGTGCTCATGGCAGATGAATTTTGGACGATTTACAGAATTTACTCGGAGATTTTTTGAACGGGGATTGCGCAGCTGGTGAAGGATCAAAGTCAAAACCCACTCACGTACTGAGAACTGGAGAGCACCAACCGAGAAGCCCGGCGCCGATCCGCAATCCCTCCGCACGCATCCCAACCAGCACGCAATCAACACAGACCATTCACCAACCACCAAATCACATGCTCGTTTCAGAACAACGTCCGCAGTAACTGCACACGGCAACACGGGCAACACGGCCAAGCACCCCATATCTTGTGGGCACAGCCAATTCCTCCACTACCCATAGTGCCTGACGAGCAAGGTGTCAACTGACCACCTACCAGAAATTCTCCCACCCGCCCCTCCTCCGCTCCCCCAGCAAAAACCAACTCTCCGCTTCCCATTCCTCCCCCCCCATCAGTAGTCTCCCTGATCCATGTCTGGCGAATATAAGGTCAAGTTGGAGGTCTTCGAAGGCCCCCTCGATTTGCTGCTCTATCTGATCAAAAAGGACGAGGTCGACATCTACGACATCTCCATCGAAAGGATCACCGAACAGTACCTCGACTTCATGGAGGCCTTCAAAGTGCTGGACCTCGATGTGGCGGGCGAATTCGTCGTCATGGCCGCCAACCTCATCTACATCAAGAGCCGCAGCCTTCTCCCCACCGATGTCCAACCCCCTGAGGAAGAGGCTGAGGAGGATGACCCGCGCTGGGAACTCGTCCGACAACTCGTAGAATACAAAAAATTCAAGGACGCCGCCGCGAAACTCGGCCGCCTCGAATTCGAGCAGTCCAATCTTTTCACAAGACTTTCCGAAGCCGCCCCGCCTCCCGAGCGTCCCCTCGGCGAGGTCAGTGTCTTCGACCTCATCAACGCCTTCAACGGCATCCTCAAACGCATCAACCAGAAGGAAGACCTCCGCGAGATCTTCGAGGAAAACTACTCCGTCTCGGACAAGATCGACCTCATTCTGAAATTCATGAGCTCGGGCGTCGCGCTGCGGTTCACCGAGCTCTTCGCTTCCGCAGCCTCCCGCACGGAGATCGTCGTCACCTTCCTCGCGCTCCTCGAACTCATCCGCCTCAAACAGGTGCGTGCCGTCCAGGAGGAAGTCTTCGGAGAAATCGAATTGCGACCCGCATGAACCCGCAGGAGTCTTCGCCGGAATCCATGACGCTCAAACAGGTGCTCGAGGCGCTCGTCTTCGCCTCACCAAAGCCCATCTCCACAAAGGAGATGCTCGCCGCACTCAAGGCCGCAGGCCAGAATACCGAGGACCCGCTGCTCACCAAACTTGCAAAGACCAAGGAACCCGAGGTCGAAGCAGGACTCGCCGAACTCCAGCAGGACTACGCCGCAAGCCAGCGCACCTTCAAACTTGCTGAACAGGTCAACGGCTGGGCCTTCGTCACCGAAGCCTCAGCCGCCCCATGGGTGCGCCAACTTTATCCCGAGGCCAAACCCACCCGGTTGACCGGCCCTCAACTCGAAACCCTGGCCATCATCGCCTACCGCCAGCCCATCACGCGCGCCGACATCGAGGCCGTCCGCGGTGTCGCAGTCGATAGCGTCATGCAAGTCCTTCTCGACCGAAGCCTCGTTAAAATCGCCGGCCGCGCCGAGGTTCCAGGACGTCCCCTGCTTTATCAGACGACCGAATATTTCCTCCAACACTTCGGCATCAAAAACACCGACGATCTCCCCAACGCCGGCGAACTCAAACGCGTAGCTCTCCCCAAGGCCCCACAACCCTCCGCCGAGTCCGCCGAGTCCGCCGGGTCCGCCGAGTCCGCCGAGTCCGCCGAGTCCGCCGAGTCCGCCGAGTCCGCCGAGTCCGCCGAGTCCGTCGAGTCCGTCGAGTCCGTCGAGTCCGTCGAGTCCGTCGAGTCCGTCGAGTCCGTCGAGTCCGCCGAGTCCGCCGAGTCCGTCGAGTCCGTCGAGTCCGCCGAGTCCGTCGAGTCCGCCGAGTCCGGAACTGAGGGCTCCACCCACCCCCATGAGCCTTCCTGAAGTCCGCAAAAAGATCGACGCGATCGACGACCAACTTCTGCGACTCTTCAAGGAGCGCGCCGATCTGGTGCACGAAGTAGGAGTGATCAAAAAAGCCGAGGGCACGGCCATCTACGCTCCGGAACGTGAGGAACAAGTTCTCCGGGGACTCGTAGAAAAAAACCAAACCCTTGGCGGACGCCTTCCAGAAAAGGCTGTGCGCGCGATCTATCGGGAAATCATGTCTGCCTCCCTGGCGCTGGAGAAGGATCTCACCATCGCCTTCCTAGGGCCAGAAGCCACCTACACGCACCAAGCTGCGCGCAGCAAGTTCGGCGCGAGCGTCAATTACGCGGCGCAGACCAATATCGCCGACGTGTTCGACCGCGTCGCCCGCGGTCAGGCGGACTACGGCGTGGTTCCGATCGAGAATTCCACCGAAGGGGCGGTGAACCACACGCTGGACGTGTTCATGGAGAGCGATCTTCGCATCTGCGCGCAGATCCTTCTCAAGATCGAAAACAACCTCATGGCGCGCTGCGCGCGGGAGGAGATTCAGAAGGTTTACAGTCATCCGCAAGTGTTCGGCCAATGCCGCAACTGGCTGCGCAACCACCTCAAGGGCGTCGATCTCATCGAGGTTTCCAGCACCACGCGCGCCGCTGAAATGGCCGCCAACGACCCCCACGCAGGAGCGCTCGCAGGCCGCATGGCCGCAGAGGTGTACAAACTCGAAATCCTCGACTCCTCCATTCAGGACAGCCCCAACAACACGACTCGCTTTCTTGTCATCGGACACTCCGCGTCTCCGCCCACGGGCAATGACCGCACCTCTCTCATGTTCTGCGTCCAGGACAAACCCGGTGCACTCTTCGCCGCCCTCGAACCTTTCAACCGGCTCAAGATCAGCATGAGCAAAATCGAAAGCCGCCCCTCCAAGCGCAAGGTGTGGGAGTACTTCTTCTTCGCCGATGTCGACGGACACGCCAGTGACCCGCATTTGCAGGAAGCCATCAGCGACCTCGAGAAGGACTGCAGCTTCGTCAAGATCCTCGGGACCTATCCCAAGCCACCCTCTGCCTGAGCCGCCTGAGCCGCCTGAGCCCAAGACCAAGGACCGGGTGACGAACTAGCGCCAATCCACTGCGTTTGTCAGACGCGGGCTCCCAAGCCCACAGCGGCGCTGCTGCTTAAACGAGCGCAGACTGAATCCCCATCCAGCACTGACCAGAGCATCGATTGAGGATCGCGCAATAGGGTGACACGCCACGCCCAAAAGCTGAGCCCGTTCCGGGTATCACCGTAATGTGCGACGCCCAATAAGAACCCTGAGTCCCCCCCCGAACAATTCGCCACGATCGAAAACCACCACTCACCCGATCCCACCACCCTCTCCGCACCCTTTTAAGGAGCCCGCCTTCAAGACCGACGGGAGAGAAAGGTCAGCTCCGCAATTCCCGACTTGTCCAACTCCCCCTTGCCCGCCGCCACCAAGCGATCGAACTGCGCCTTGGTGGCCTGTGCCAGCGGTAAAACAAGCCCGGCCTCCTCCGCCAGCGCGAGCGCGATCCCGCTGTCCTTGGCCGCATGCGCCCCGGAAAAGAAGCACGCATGATCCCGGTTCTGCATGTCCTCCCCATCCGTCTGCAGCACGCGTGAATTCGCACCCGTCTGGGAAAAAACCTCGCGCACCATTGCCAGATCCAGGCCCAGCGCCTCGGCCAACCCCAGGCCCTCAGCCAGCGCCGCGGTATTCATATTCATCACCATATTCACCAAGGCCTTCAACTGCGCCGCACGCCCGGTTCCACCCACATGCCGCATCGAAGCGCTCAGAGCCTCCAGCACAGGCCGCGCACGCTCGAAGCTCGAAACCGCCCCGCCGCACATCAAGTAAAGCGTCCCCTCGCGCGCCTGAGGAATGCTGGAAGCCATGCATGCCTCCAAGACCTCAGCCCCGACTGCACGTGCCCGGCGCTCCACCTCCACATGCATGCCGGGACTTACCGTTGCACAGTTCACAAAAAGCCGACCCCCGGCATGCCCGCCCGCCAGCAGCGAGTCACCGCTGGAGCTGAAAATCGCATCCATCGCCCTGTCATCCGTCACCACCGTAAGGATGATGCTCGCCAGCGCACTCACCTCCGCAAGCCGCTCAGGCACCGCCACTCCCAGTTCCACACCAAGCGCCTCCGCCGCAGGCCGGTGCGCGTCGTAGACCGCGCTCAAGACGAAACCTTTGTCCTTCAGCCGACGCGCAATGTTGGCGCCCATCCGGCCCGTTCCAACGACTGCAATCTTCTCTTCGATCATGGGGTGTGGGGAGAGGTGAATTCAGAAGCAAAAAACGGGTTGTGTTTGCGCTCCTCCCCCACCGTCGTCAGGGGACCGTGCCCGGGACACAGCACCGTATTCTCCGGCAGCCTCAAAATCTTCTGGCGGTTGTTGCGTAGCGCGTCCTCGTAGGACACGCCACCGCCCCCCATCGATCCGGCAAAGATCGAATCTCCCACGATTGCCACAGGACGCGCGAGTCCGTTGACCACATAACTCATCCCCCCCAGCGAATGGCCCGAGGTCAGCAGCGTATCCACTGAAAGCCGCCCGATCTGGAACGTCGCACCATCCTGCAACGGTTGCGCACCCTCCACAGGCTCCAAAGCGCTCACCAAGGCAGGCGCCCCAGTCTTCTCACGCAACCGGTCCAGATCGAAGATGTGGTCGCCGTGACTATGGGTAATCGCGATCAGGCTCAGGCGCAGCCCGCGCGCTGCCAGAAACTCAAGCATCACCGAGCAATCGGAGCCCGTGTCAAAAGCCGCCGCCGCCTTCGAAACAGGATCCCACACCACATACGCGTTCACGCACATGTCATCAAAGGGCGTGTTGAACTGCGCCAAACCTTCCACAGCCACCGCCGCGGGATAAAAGCTCCTGCGCCCCGATTCCACGAGCGCACCGGGATCCAACCCCAGCACCGGAGCGATCTTGCGCGCAGCCACCTCGTTGAACTGCCCCTCCCTCAAACACTGAATCTCCAGCGCCGCGATTCCGGTTCGCTCAGCCAGTTCCACGTCCCCCAGACGCAGCCCCCTCATGGCCTTGGAAATGATGTCGTTGAAGTGATCCTCGAGCGGAATGGGCGATGTTTGAGGCATGGCGAGCGTTGGCAACCGTTAACAGCATCGTGCGAGCGCTGTCCAGCGGACGCATGCCACCCCAGCCCACAAACACACCCAATCACCAAAGCGCCACACTCGCTTTGCACTCGCCTTGCACTCGCCTTGCACTCGCCTTGCACTAGCTCCGCACTAGCTCTGCACTAGCTCCGCACTAGCTCTGCACTAGCTCCGCACTAGCTCTGCGGCACCGGACTCGCGCTCGGCTCAGCCTTCCGCTGAGGAGACACCATCGCAACAAGGAAAAATGTCACCACCAGCAACCCCGCCCCCACCCAGAAAGGCACCCGCCCGTAATGCGCATCCACGCTTTCAAACTCCAACAACCAAAACGCCATGGAGAACCCCGCAAACCGCCCCAGACTTCCCGAGGATTGCATCAACCCCAGCACGCGTCCCTGGGCCCGTGCCGATGTGTGCCGCGAAACCAATCCGTTGAGCATCGGCGTGATGAACCCATTGCCCAGAGCCAACCCCACGCACACCCACATCACCCGTGGCACCGAGCCCGCCATCGGCAGCAGAAACAAACTCAGTGAAAGCACCGCCGCCCCAATCAGCGCCAGTTGCTTTTCAATCGGACGCCTCATCAACCGCCGCACCAATCCGCCTTGGATGAAAATCCCAAGCACCCCGATATAAGCCAGCAGGTATCCGATATCGTCCTTCGCCAGCCCAAAGTGCTTCTTGCAGAATACCGCAAACAGCGCCGTCATGATCGAGAACCCCGTGATCGATGTCAGATAGGCCAGAAGGATCAGCCCGATCATCGTCCCGTGTTCCGCACGAAACACCTCCCCCAAAGTCGCCCGCTCGTCCGCCCGGTTCTCCTTTGAATGAGTCTCCGGCAGGAATCGCATCACCAACACCGCATTGAGCAGCGCAAGGCCCGCCGCCACATAGAACGGCGTCGAAAAACCGTACCTCTCGCTCAGCACCCCGCCCATCGCCGGCCCAAACACGAACCCGAGCCCGAACGCAGCCCCGATCAACGCCATCGACTTGGAACGCTGATCCGGCGGGGTCACATCCGCAATGCACGCCTGCGCCGTGGCAATATTACCACCACTGATCCCATCGATAATCCGCCCAAGGAACAGCATCGCAAGAGTCTGTGCCGCCCCGAGGATCGCGAAACCCGCCGCCGTCCCGAGGATGCTCACCACGAGCACCGGCTTGCGCCCCACCCGGTCCGAGATCTTCCCGAACACTGGCGCGAAAACGAGCTGCAACAGCGAGTAAATCCCCATCAACAATCCCATGGCCAGGGGACTCGCCCCAAAACGGCCCTCCTCCACGGAAAGCGGCAGGATCGGCAGCACGATGCCGAAGCCCACCATGTCGATGAAGATTGTGAGGAAGATGAGCCCGAGGGGGGACTTGGGTTTTTGCGACATGTCGGCCTTGAAAGAAAGGTGGCCGGCGCCTCAGGAGCAAGACTCTTTCCCTCCCACCCGATCCGCCACCGCCCCACGGAAAAGCCGCTCGCCAAGGCGCGATCTCAGATTCCCTGCTCCATGGTGCCTCGCGAATGAGCACCACAACGGCCAGACCTCAAAGCCCGTGCATTTGAATGCACAGCGAATGAGCGCCCCACAGGCCAACACTGGCCCGTATTCGCCTCTCTCTCCGAGAGGTCTAATGGCAGCCGCAGCCCGTCCCACAACTCCCGCCACTCCCACCCACCGCACCACCACCGGACGCCGACGCCGCTCCCATAGACTTCGCCGCGTAACCGTACCCGCCCAAAATCACCCTCCGGATCGACTCCCCCGTCTCGGGATGCCGCTCCAGCGGCTTCTCCTTCATGCTCTGCTGGATTTCAAAGCGCCGCACAGGCTTCGACGCATCGGTGGTCTCGTAAACGTAGGTGGCCATACCCGCTATTCTGATGCGAATCGGCTTCCAATTCAATCCCCCCCCACAACGCCGCCGCTCCACGCGTACGCACCCGCCCTCCATTCCCACGAAATCGAGTTGCAGCACCCCGCCGCATTCCCGACCCTCACACCCCATGAAGCGCTCTTCTCCACGGCCCCCCGCTCCATCGCTGCGCAACATCGCCTCGGTTGCCATCCTCGCCGCCACGCTCTCCGCCTCACACGCCGCAGACTGGCAACACTTCCGCCCCACCGACTGGCCCCATTTCCGCGGCACCACCATGGATGGCACCACCACGGAAACGCTCCCCGTCGAAAAAGGGAGCCTTCGCGAGCTTTGGAAAACCAACGTGGGCACCGGTTCCTCCGGGGCGGTCATCGCGGGTCCACACGCCTTCACCCTCGGCAATCGCAACGGACGCGACACCGTCCTCTGCATCGATGCGCGTTCGGGCCGCGTTCTCTGGCAGCACGAATACACCGCCCCTCTCGACAAGCGGATGTTCGAAGGCGGCCCCGCCGCCACACCCACCGTCGACGGCTCCCGCCTCTACACGCTCGGCCACCAGGGCGAGCTGCACTGCCTGGATGCCACCTCCGGGAAACTCCTCTGGCAGCACCATCTCCAGCGCGACTTCGGCGGCATCCGCCCCCAGTGGGGCTACTCCGGATCCCCCACCGTCGAGGGACAGACGCTCCTTCTCGATGTCGGCGGCAAGGCCTCCTCCACCGTCGCCTTGGATAAAACCACCGGCAAACTCCTCTGGCAGTCCGGCTCCGATGAAGCCGGCTACGCATCGCCCCTCGTCGCCACTCTCGAAGGCAAACGCACCCTCCTCGTCTTCAAAGCCCGCGCCCTCGTCGGACTCGACCCCGCCTCCGGCTCCGAACGCTTCCGCATCCCGTGGAAAACCAGTTACGACGTCAACTCCGCCACCCCCCTCGTATTCGGCAACCACGTCTTCCTCTCCAGCGGCTACGGCAACGGCTGCGCGCTCTTCGAGGCAAAGGAGGGCAGACTCGTCGAACGCTGGCACAACAAGAACCTCCGCGCCCATGTGACCAGCCCCGTCCACTGGAATGGCCGCATCTTCGGCATCGACGGCCAGGCCGAACCACGCGCCCCACTCGTCTGCCTCGATGCCGCCACTGGCGCCCTTCTTTGGAGCCAGAAAAACATCAGCGGCTCCGTCATCGTCGCTGCTGGAAAACTCATCGTCCTCAGCGAGCGCGGCGAACTCCTCGTTGCGCCGGCCGATGGCGACTCCTTCCGCCCCTCCCTGCGCCAGCAAATCCTCGGCGGCCGCTCATGGGTCCAGCCCTCGCTGGCCAACGGCTGCCTCCTGCTCCGCAACAACCAAGGCGACCTCGTCGCTCTCGACACCGCTCCCTGAGCACCAAAAACCCCACCATCACCACCCCATGAAATTTCTCGTCAGCAACGACGACGGCATCGACGCACCCGGCATCCGAACCCTCTGGGAGGTCGCCAAAACCCTCGGCAACCCCGTGCTCGTCGCACCCGCCGGCCCCCAGTCCGGCGTCAGTCACACCGTCTCGTGGGAGAAACCCGTGCGCATCGAGGAACGTGGCGCCCGCGAATACGCCGTCCACGGCACCCCCGCAGACTGCACCCGCATGGGATTGCTCCACCTCGCCCCGGACACCCAGTGGGTGCTCAGCGGCATCAACCACGGCGGCAATCTCGGCGCCGACGTCCACTACTCGGGCACCGTCGCCGCCGTGCGCGAAGCCGTGCTCCACGGCATCCCGGGCATCGCACTCTCCCATTTCCACGCGCGCGGCCGCGAACTGGACTGGAAACGCGCCAGCCAATGGGTGCGCCCCGTCCTCGCAGACCTCCTCTCGCGCTCCGTCGAGCCCGGCCTCTTCTACAACGTCAACCTCCCCCACCTAGAAACCCACGCGCCCGACCCGCAGGTCGTCTTCTGCGGTCTGGATCCCAGCCCCCTCCCCCTCAGCTACCGCCACGAAAACGGCGCCCACCTCTACGACGGCGACTACCAAAACCGCCGCCGCATCGCCGATGCCGACGTCGACACCTGCTTCCGCGGCTCCATCAGCGTCAGCGTGGTCAGGCTCTTCTAAGTTCGTGCGCGGGCGCAACCCAGCATGAGTGGGCCCCAGCCACCATGCTCAACGCGCGCCCCGAAGCGTGCAGACCTCGCTGTAAGGTTTCTGAAAAACCAAGACAGAGACGGACTACGCACCTCACTTTGCGCGGATGCGCAAGAAGGCCGGCGGCGCCCCTTCAAATACCACGGCGAAGCCCCTTATCTCAGTGCCATTCACGCCCGACCGGTAAAACGCAGGAGAAAAGGCGCTCCATTCGCAAACACAGGTCCCCTGCTATCTAATGTCCCCTCGCGCACGCGCGGGCCGCATCGCTGAACCCAGTGCCACTCGATACCGACCTGCGTCCCCTCGTGCACGCGCGGGCCGCATCCTGACTATCATCCCATCTCACTACCAACGCTCCACCCATTACATTCACAAAAACAAACGCGCCACCCCCCTCCAGCAATCATCCCCATCCTACGCGCCCCTTATTAAATCCCCCCACATCC
Source organism: Chthoniobacter flavus (assembly GCA_945861435.1). Classification (GTDB taxonomy): domain Bacteria; phylum Verrucomicrobiota; class Verrucomicrobiia; order Chthoniobacterales; family Chthoniobacteraceae; genus CAIURC01. The sequence continues at coordinate 52,554 of CAMAUX010000023.1, forward strand.
CACACACTCCCCCACCCGCGCATTGACTAACCAACCCAACCCGCTCCTCATCACCCCATGATCCACGTCCTCGCTCTCATCGAACTCCACCCCGGCACCCGCGAAAAGTTCCTTCACGAATTCCACGCCCTCATCCCCCTCGTCCACGCAGAACACGGCTGCATCGAGTACGGCTCCGCCATCGACTGCCCCACCGCCATCCCGGTCCAAAGCCTCCTCGGCAACGACTCCGTCATGGTCGTCGAAAAATGGTCCGACACCGCCGCTCTCGAAGCCCACCTCACCGCCCCTCACATGACCGACTACCGCACCAAAGTGCGCGACTTCGTCAAAACCGTCAGTCTCCGCATCCTCCGGCCCAGCACCGACGCGGCCTGATTACCGACACGCTCCTCTTACCCGCAACCTCACCGTGGAAACCCCACCCGTCTCGATGTGGAACCTCACCGTCTCCTGGCCCGAACTCATCGTCCGCAGCCTCATCGTCTACGTCTTCCTCCTCATCCTCCTGCGCATGACGGGCAAACGCCAGATCGGTCAACTCGCCCCCTTCGACCTCGTCCTCCTTCTCGTCCTCTCCAACGCCGTTCAGAACTCCATGAACGGCGGCGATAACTCCGTCACCGGCGGCCTCGTCTCCGCCGCCACACTGGTCGCTCTCAACTGCCTCGTGAGCTTCCTCACCTTCCGCAGCAAGACCATGGAAGCCCTCATCGAGGGGCGTCCCGAAATCCTCATCCACAACGGCGTCCTCTTCGACTCCGTCATGCGCACCGCAAAGATCACCCACCACGAACTCGCCGCCGCTCTGCGCCAAGGTGGCTGCCTTTCCGTCGACGACGTCCACACCGCCGTGCTCGAAAACAACGGCTCCATCAGCGTCGTTTCCAAAAGCAAAGTCGCCGCTTGATAGCGCGGGTGCCAACACCCACCGCTTCCACCTCCACGGACAAACCGAGGAAAATGCCGGTAACCGTCTGATCCAGCACCAGCCTTTCCCCCAAGCCTGCTCCACCCCAAAAACTCGCGAGCAACAGGCTCCGACTCCGCTTAAAGAATCCGCCCCGCCTTCACTCCGGCGGACTCCGGCACCCGCTGCATCCAAGCCTGCGCCTGCTCGACGAACCCATCCACCTGCGCCCCGGCCGAGCCCGTCAACTCCGCGGCCCGCGCCACCGCATCCGCCAGCACCTCGCGGCTCACGCGCAACCGCCCATCAGCCGCCAACCGATCCACCAGATCGTTGCGCTCTGATTTCCCCGAACGCAAATCGCGCGCCACAGCCACCGCGTGTTCCTTGATGGCCTCGTGCGCCTCCTCACGCCCCGCACCCGCCTTCACCGCCTCCATCAGAAACGTGGTCGTCAGCAGGAACGGCAGGTAATGCCGCGACTCCTTCTCCACCATCGGAGTGTTCACCTCCATCTGCCCGAGCACCGTGAGAAACGCCTCCAACAACCCGTCCATCGCCAGGAACGCATCCGGCAGCAGCACCCGGCGCACCACCGAACACGACACATCGCCCTCGTTCCACTGCTCCCCGGAAAGCGACGCCGCCATCGCCAGATACCCGCGCAAAATCACGTGCAACCCATTAATACGTTCACAAGTGCGCGCGTTCATCTTGTGCGGCATCGCCGAGGATCCCACCTGACCGGGGAGAAAACCCTCGCTCGCCAACTCGTGCCCCGCCATCAGCCGCAGCGTCTTCGCAAAGGACGACGGCCCAGACGCAGCCGACAACAGCGCCGACACCACCTCCAGATCCATCGAGCGCGGATACACCTGCCCCACCGCCCCCAGCACCTTCGGGATGCCCAGATGAACCAGCACCCGCGCCTCCAACTGCGCCACCTTCTGCGTGTCGCCTGAGAACAACGTGAGCTGATCGAGCTGCGTGCCCACCGCGCCCTTCAGCCCGCGCGCCGCAAACGCTCCCAACGCCCCGTCCACCTGCGCCACACCGCGCAGACACTCCTCGCCAAACATCGCCCACCGCTTGCCCACCGTCGTCGGCTGCGCCGCCACATTGTGCGTGCGCGCCGCGATCAACACATCCCGGTCCAGCGACGCCCGCCGCGCCAGCGCACCCAGCGCCGCCACCGCCTTGGCTCGGATCAACTGCAGCGAGCGAAACACCTGCAACTGCTCCACGGATTCCGTCAGATCCCGGCTCGTGAGCCCCTTGTGCACATGCTGATGACCCGCCAGCGCGCAGAACTCATCGATGCGCGCCTTCACATCATGCCGCGTCTCCTCCTCGCGCGCGCGGATGGAGTCAAAGTCCACCTCTTCGCGCACCCGCTCGTAAGCCGCGAGGGCTTCGGCGGGGATGTCCAACCCGAGGTCCCGCTGCGCCTTCATCACCGCGATCCAGTACTCGCGCTCCAGCACCACGCGTCCGCGCGTGGACCACACCGCCTTCATGGCCCCGGAGGCATAGCGGTCGGCGAGAACATTAGGCACGAGATCAGTTGGGGTCGACATAAACGGCCATAGCTATCACGCCCCCGGTTCCTCCGCAACCAGCCCGACCAGCCCACTTACGGGCCCACTCAACGGCACCAACGGCTGCACGGCCACGCAGAGAGTCGAGGCCGATCCGCACGACATATCTAACGAACAAATCTAACTCAAAACAAACACATCACTCTTAAAATCAGCCACTAACAACCACTCCTACACTCACTGTCCATAAACAAAACCTCAAGACACATCTCTCCGAACATAGACATCGCATTTTACCTCAAATCGTGTATTAGGGACCGTGGCCGATTTTACACCCTGTGTTCTATGAAACTGCAACGCTTCGTCATCCCTTTCCTCATCGCCCTCGCAGCCGTGCTGCTCCTCAAAAACCAAAGAATCCACCGCCCCACGGACCACAGCGCCACCCTCAGTCACACCGACCTGCCCCAGTCCCCGATCCCCCCCACGCAAACACTATCCTCGAGCGACTCCACCCACCCCTCAACTCCTCACACCCCGCAACCGCACCAACTCCAACATCCTCCTTCTAAACCCAGCGCCAGCGCCCCCATGGACGCCGGCCTCGCCGACGCCCTGCGCCACGCCCGCTACCAATGGGAGGCCCTCGACCCCAAAGCCCCCCACGCCCGCGGTGCCCTCTCCTTCGCCGCCAACCCCCGACAGCAACTGCGCACATGGCTCGGCGAACACGGCCTCGAATTCGCCAGCGGCCTGCGCTCCCAACCCGGAGTGCCACCATGGTCCGTTCAACTCTCCCTCCAAAGCGCCGGACGCGAGGACGCATCAACCCATTCCACGGCCATCACCACCAGCCAGCGCACCCTCCGCGCCGACTCCTCCCGCGTGGAAATCACAGACCCCGCACTCGGCCTCGTCGAGTGGTACGAAAACCAACCCGCCGGCATCGAACAGGGCTTCACCCTCTCCTCTCCGCCCGCAGGAAACGGCCCCCTCCAAATCCGCCTCTCCGCCTCCAACGGCGCACGCTTCACCCCTTCGGACGACGCCGCCACCGTCCACATCCAACATCCGGACGGCCGCCCACTCCTCGCCTGCTCCGCCCTCCACGCATGGGATGCCGACGGCCGCATCCTCGATTCCCACATGAGCGCGGACGGCTCCACCCTCACACTCTCAGTCGCCGACGCCGGCGCACGCTACCCCGTCACCATCGACCCTCTCTTCACCAACATCGAGGCGCGCCTCGCCGAGGAGATCGTCACCGGCGATGAATTCGCCACCGCACTCGCTCTCAACGCCCACACCGCACTCGTGGGCGCACCCGGCGCCGACGGCATCGCAGGCCCCAATTCCGGCGCCGCCTACATCTTCACGCGCTCCGGCACCCGCTGGGAATTCCAAGCCAAACTCGTCGCCGACGATGCCGCGCTCGACCACCAGTTTGGCAACGCCGCGGCCCTCGGCGCCGACACCGCCGTCCTCGGCGCACCGGGCGCCACTGCCGCCTATGTCTTCGTGCGCTCCAACAACCAATGGACCCAACAGGCAAAGCTGCTCGCCAGCGATGCGTCCTCCCTCAGCCTCTTCGGCTCCTCGGTGAGTGTCTCCTCCGAGACCGCCGTCGTCGGCGCCAGCGGTGCGAACGCCGCCTACGTCTTCACGCGCTCCAACTCCCTCTGGACCCAGCAGGCGAAACTCACCGGCAGCCAGAGCCTCACAGGCGATGAATTCGGCTCCAGCGTTGGCCTCGACACCGACACCGCGGTCGTCGGCGCGCCCTCCGCCACCGTCGGCACTTTCGCCACCCAAGGCTGCATGTACGTCTTCGTGCGCAGCGGCTCCTCATGGACCCAGCAACAACGCCTCACCGCTTCCAACGGCGCACGTTATGACCGCCTCGGCAGCGCAGTGGCCATCAGCGACAACACCGCCATCGCGGGCCTTGATAGCTCAGACCCTCTCGAGACAGGGCGCGCCTATGTCTTCCTGCGCACAAGCTCCACATGGGCTCAACAGGCTCAACTCACCGGCACCTCCCTCGCAACCGGAAGCCGCTTCGGCGCCGCCGTCGCCATCGAGGGCAATCAGGCAGTCGTCGGCGCGCCCGCCAATGACGCAGGCAGCCAGTTCGCCTGTGGCAGCACCTACGTCTTCCTGCGCACAGGCTCCACATGGGCTCAGCAGGCAAAACTCGCAGCAACCGGCGGCTCCACCGACGACCTCTTCGGCGCCAGCGTCGCACTAAGTTCCGGCACCCTCCTCGCCGGCAGCCCACAGGACGCCACAGCCGCAGGCGCTCAGTCCGGCAGCGCCGAAGTATTCCTTCTCAGTGGCAGCACATGGAGCTCCCAAGCCCAGTTGCTCGCAGGCAATTCCGCCGGATTCGACCTCGCCGGTTCTTCCGTCGCACTCAGCGCCGACACCGCCCTCATCGGCGTCCCCTACGATGACTCCTCCTCAGGCGCCGACGCCGGTGCCGCCTACGTCTTCACCCGCTCCGGTGCGCGCTGGACAAGGCAGGCAAAGCTTTACCCAACCGACCCCGCCGCCTCCGCGCTCTTTGGCTCCGCCGTCGCACTCGATGGCGACAAGGCCCTCGTCGGCGCCCCCATGGCCACCGTCAGCGGCGCCACCACCGCAGGCGCCGCCTACCTCTTCGCCCGCGCCAACTCCGCATGGACGCAGGAGGCCAAACTCACCGCCACAAGCCCGGTCGCCGCCGATCAGTTCGGAAAAGCCGTCGCCCTCAAGGGCCAGACCGCCCTCGTCGGAATCCCCTTCCGCGACCCCTCCTCTCTCACCAACGCAGGCGCCGTCTGCGTCTTCACCTGCACCGCCTCCACATGGAGCGTCCAGACCACCCTCACCGCACCAACCCCGGCCGCATCGGATTTCTTCGGATCCTCCGTCGCCCTCAGCGGCGAGACGGCTCTCGTCGGCGCGCCCGCAAACTCCCCCGCGCTCGGCAGTGCCTACGCCTTCCTGCGCACAGGGACTTCCTGGAACATCCAAGCCACTCTCCAAGGCAGCGACACAACCGCAGGCGACGGCTTCGGATCCGCTGTGGCCTTGGACAACGCCACAGCCCTCATCGGCTCCCCCTCCCACACCACCATCGCGGGCGCGGGCGCCGGCACCGCCTACCTCTTCACGCGCACAGACACCGCATGGACCCAGCAGGCCCGCCTCACCGCAGCCGATGGCGCCGCCAACGATCACTTCGGGTCCGCCGTCGCAGTCCGCGAATCCATGGCCCTCATCGGTGCACCGTCCAAGGATCTCGCCAACAACCAAGACGCCGGCACCGCCTACCTCTTCACCTCCACCAACTCCCTCTGGAGCCAGCAGGCACAGTTCGGCTCCGGCCTCGACAGCTCAGCCGGCGATCTCTTCGGCGCCGCCCTCGCCCTCGATGCCGACACCGCTCTCGTCGGAGCCGCCCTCGACGACACCTCCGATGTCGATGCCGGAAGCGCCTACTCCTTCCGCCTCGGCGAACTGCCCGCCATCCTCACCCCGCCTGCTTCGCGCACCGTTGTTCCGGGCACCACTCTCACCTTCACCGCCACCGCCTCGGGCTACGCGCCCCTGCGCTACCAGTGGCGCCGCAACGGCGTGGAAATCGCCGGCGCCACCGCCTCCTCCCTCACCCTCACCGTCCCCTCGCAGGCCCCGTTCACCGCGTCGGAGGGCAGCTACGACGTCCTCGTCTCCAACGCCGGCGGCGTCGCCCTCAGCTCCCCCGCCCTCCTCAAAGTCAACGCCCTCTCCGTCCTCACCCAAGTCGATCCCACCACCCTCGACCCTCGCTCCAACGCCCAGGGGTTCCTCCTCGTGCGCATCTTCCCAGACACTCTCACCGGCACGTCATGGCGCTTCGTCGGCGAACAACTCTGGCGCACCCCAGGCATCCCCGTCGGCGGCCTCGCCACCGGCGACCGCGAAATCGAGTTCCGCCCCATCCCGGGCTACCTCCACCCCTTGCGTGAACCGGTCAGCATCGTCAGCGGCTCCCCAACCTCCGTCGTCGACCGCGAATATTTCACCATCGAGGAACCAGCCACCGCGTCGCTCAACATTACCCTCCTCCCCGCCTCCGTCTCTGCCACCGCGCGCTGGCGTTTCCTCGGCGAAAACGACGCCGCCTTCCAGCCCTCCGCCACCACCCGCTCCGGCCTCTCCGCCGGAATTTACATCGTCGAATTCTCCGACGTCCCCGGATACTCCACCCCGCGCCCACTCTCTGTCAGCGTCTCCGAATCGGAATCCAAAACCGCCTCCGCCACCTACTCCCTCCCGGACGCCACCGTGGGCGCTCGCCCCCAACTCACAGGCTTCGACTCCGTCGTCGCCCCGGGCGACTCCAACCCCACACGGTTCGTGGGCCAGATCCGCAACGACGCAGGCGCGGGCACCGGCTTCGTCGTCAAACCAAGGGTCGTGTGCACCGCCGCCCATGTCGTCTTCGACGAGGTCGCAGGCGCCCCGTTCACAGGCCTCAAATGGCTCTTCCAACTCGAACGCGGCTCCCACGACCCCGTCGCCCAAACTCCGCGCGGCTCCTACATCCTTTCCGGCTACAGCACCGCCCGCGCCCAGCCAGGCTCCATCCCAGGCCAGAGCACACCGGAATCCCAGAACCTCGACGCCGCTGCCCTCTGGTTCTACGAAAAATCCTCCAACGGCCGCAGCCAGAATCCCCTTGCCGCCCGGGGCGGCTCCAGCGGTTACCTAGCCAGCGACGCCGCTGCCAACGAGTGGCTCCTCTCCTCCCGCCTCAAAACCATCGTCGGCTACCCCCTCGACGGCATCCCCCCAGCCAACCAAGGCCGCATTCACAGCGTCCCTCCGCTCAACGCCTCCTTCACCCAAGCCTCCGCGCGCGTCTACCTCACCTCCGACATGACATCCTCCGCCGGCAACTCCGGCGGACCCGTCTGCGTCCAATACGACGACGGCCGTTACTACCCCGCCGCCATCTACATCGGCGGCTCCACCCAAACCCGCGTACGCGCCATCGACAGCGATGTCATCTCCCTCTTCACCACCGCCGAAAACAGCGCCAACTCCGGCCTCAACTTCCTAGACTCCGGCCAAAGCCTCTCTGGATCCGATCTCGCTGGCCCCGCCTCCGGCACACTCCAAGTCGTGCTCGAACCCGCCTCCGCCCGCACCGATGGCGCCGCATGGCGCATCGGCTCCAATTCCTACCTCCTGAGCGGCCAGACCCGATCCTTCCTCCAAAACGGCAAATACAGCCTTCAGTTCAAAGCCCTCCCGGGCTACCGCGCCCCGGACACCCGCATCGTCACCGTCAACGGCAACACCACGGTCACCGCCACCTACGTCCTCGTCCCACGCCCCGCCCTCTCCGGCCCCGCCTCCATCCGCGTCCCACGCGGCACGCCCCTCCAAAAACAGGTCGTCGCTAACAGTTCCCCCACCAGCTACGCCGCAGAAATCGTCGGCGGCGGTTCCCTCGCCGGCATGGGCCTCAGCTTCAACACCTCCACCGGCGAACTCACCGGCTCCCCCTCCCAAGAGGGCTCGACACAGCTGCGCCTCACTGCCTCCAACGAAACCGGGACCAGCGACGCTCTCGTCCTCGCTCTCACCGTCATCCCACCACCGCCAGTCCTCTCCGGCACATCCACCCTCAACGCCACCGTCGGCGTTCCTCTCCAAAGCCAGATCACCGCCTCCAACTCCCCCTCCTCCTACTCCGCATCCCTCTCCGGCGCACCCTCCCTCGCCTCAATCGGCCTCGCTCTGGACTCCGGCACCGGCCTGCTCACGGGCATCCCCACCACCGCAGGCACCTACTCCCTCACCATCATCGCCTCCAACGAAGCGGGCTCCTCTTCTCCTTTCTTTCTCTCCCTCGTCGTCGCTCCGTCCGCGCCCTCACTCACAGGCCCCACCGAATTGCGCACCGTAAAAGGCGCCCCCATCACATCGCCACAACTCCAAGCCACCAACTCCCCATCCAGCTACGCCGCAAACGTCGTCGGTGGGGCATCCCTCTCAAGCCTCGGCCTCACCTTCAATTCCACCACAGGCGCACTCACCGGCACCCCGACACAGACAGGCTCCTTCCCACTCTCCTTCACCGCCTCCAACAGCGCAGGCACAAGCGCCCCGCTCCTTCTCACACTCACCGTCATCCCGCCAGCCCCCGTCCTCTCAGGCGCCTCCACCCTCAACGCCACCGCAGGCGTCCTCCTCCAACAACAGATCACCGCCTCCAACTCCCCCTCCTCCTACTCCGCATCCCTCTCCGGCGCACCCTCCCTCGCCTCAATCGGCCTCGCTCTGGACTCCGGCACCGGCCTGCTCACAGGCATCCCCACCACCGCAGGCACCTACACACTCACCATCATCGCCTCCAACGAAGCGGGCTCCTCTTCTCCTTTCTCCCTCTCCCTCGTCGTCGCTGCCCCTCCAGTCGCACCCGTCCTCACAGGCCCCACACAACTGCGCACCCTCACCGGCACGCCCATCACCCCCCTCCAGTTCCAAGCCACCAACTCCCCCTCCCGCTTCGCCGCAAACGTCGTCGGCGGCGCATCCCTCTCAAGCCTCGGCCTCTCCTTTGATTCCACCACAGGCGCCCTCTCCGGCACCCCCACCCAGACCGGCTCCTTCTCCCTCTCCGTCACCGCCTCCAACGACGCCGGTTCCAGCTCCCCTCTCCTCCTCGCTCTCAACGTCACCCAACCCGGCCGCCTCTTCGCCTCCCTCAGCACCCCCAACGGCGCCCGCGGCTCCATCGAACCCGCCATCCCCACCGAAGGCCGCGTCTTCACCCAGGGCTCCCTCCTCAAACTCACTGCCATCCCCGCTCCCGGCTCCCTCTTCGCTGGTTGGACAGGCACCACTTCCTCACCCACCTCCTCCACCCCCGTCTCCTCCTCCAATCCCGCCCTCTCCCTCACCGCATCCTCCCTCATGGAGGTCCAAGCACACTTCATCCCCAATCCCTTCCTCCAACTCGGCGGCAATTACGTCGGCCTCGGCAGCCCCTCATCCCCCTCCGGCTCCGATTGCGGCATTTCCCTCACCCTCATCGAAACCGGCGCCTTCACAGGCAGACTCAACCTCGGTTCCAAATCCCTCGTCCTCTCCGGCAAATTCGATTCCAGCGGCAACACCCTGCTCTCTCTCCCTCAAGGCAAGGGCCTCCCCAACCTTCTCCTCTCCCTCACCTTCACCCCCACCGACTCCGGCTCCATCTCCGGATCCCTCCAAGCGCAGGGCAGCGAACCCTCCCTCAGCACCATCTCCCTGCGCCGCGTCCCATGGTCCACCACCAACCCCTCGCGCCTTGCCGGCAATTACACCGTCCTCCTCCCGCCAGCCGACAACACCCGCACCAACCCCGCTTTCCCACGCGGCACAGGCTACGCCACCCTGAAAATCGACACCGCAGGCAAGGCCACCTTCACCGGTAAACTCGGCGACGGCACCACCCTCTCCGCCTCCTGCTCCCTCGACGCCGCAGAACAACTCCCCCTCTTCACCTCACCCGCTGCCCTCCTCGGCGGCTCCCTCTGCGGCTCCTGGAGCTTCGACGCCGACTCCGCACCCACCGCATCCCTCTCGTGGGTCACCCCGGCTCGCTCCAAGGCCGCCATCTATCCCGCTGCCTTCAACGGCACCCTCGATGCCGTCGGCAACCGCTTCACCCCGCCTCCCACCGATACACGCGTCCTCGATTCCTCCTCCCTCCAAATCGCATTCGACGCACCAGAGGGCGTCTCCCTCCCCCCCTCACTCACCGCCACCCTCGACACCAAAAACAAACTCACCCTCTCGCTCCCCAACCCCAGCCTCCTCCAACTCACCCTCAACTCCAAAACAGGCGCCCTCTCCGGTTCCTTCCGCCTCGCCTCAAAGAGCGTCTCCTTCACCGGCGTCCTCCTCCAGCAGGACCGCTTCGCCGCAGCCCTCTTCCTGCTCCCCATCCAGAAAGCCTCCGCCTCCCTCTCCCTCGCTCCGGTCCAGTGACCTCGCACCACCCACCGCACATTCCTCCTCACTCCACCCCTGCGTGAACCTCTCCACTCTCCGCATCCTCCCCCTCCTCTGCCTCCTCGCCACATCTGCCGCCCACCTCCACGGGGCTGAAAACCAAGCCATCCTCGTCGAAAAAGAAGGCCGCGTCGTCCTCACCAAATCAGGCAAACCCACCGCCCCCGCCGAAAAGGGCGCCGTCCTCGAAGCCCGCGATCGCATCGGCACCGGCGAATCCAGCCGCGCAGTCCTGCGCATGTCTGAGCGCTGGTTTGCGCGCATCGACGAAGAAACCGAACTCACCATCACCCCCGCCGCATTCGGTGCCAAGGATGCCAAGGCCCTCGATGTCGCTCTCGGCGGCGCCTTCATCTACAGCCGCGAAGCCGAGGGCGAAGTCCAGATCCAGACCCCCTCCGCCACCGGAGGCCTCCGCGGCACCCAACTCCTCGTGCGCGTCGCCAAAGACGGCACCTCCCACTTCCACGTCCTCGAAGGCCGCGTCGATCTCGCCAACCCCCACGGCCGCGTCTCCCTCGCTGCAGGCGAAGCCGGCGAAGCCTCCAAAGACAAAGCCCCTCGCAAAACCGCCGTCATCCAAGCACGCAACATCCTCCAGTGGGCCCTCTATTACCCCGCCGTCCTCCAACCCGAAGACCTCCCACTTTCCCAAACCGAACAACGCCACCTCGACCCTTCCCTCAACGCCTACCGCCAAGGCGACCTCCTCGCCGCCCTCGCCCTCCATCCCAAAAACATCCCACCCACCAGCACCAACACCCGCCTTTACCACGCAGCCGTTCTCCTCGCCGCAGGCAGAGTCGATGCCGCACGCGCCGCCATCGCCCAGACCCCAACCGAACATCCCGCACGCAAGGCTCTCGAACTCATGCTCGCCGCCGTCCTCCTGCACGAGCGCCCCGCCCCCCTCCCCGATTCCCCCTCCGCCAGCGCCCTCATCGCAGAAAGCTACTACCAACAATCCCGCTCCCAACTCGCCCCAGCGCTCGACGCCGCACGCCGCGCCGCCGCACTCCTACCCACTTCCGGCTTCGCATGGACACGCGTTGCCGAACTCGAATTCTCCCACGGCCGCATCCCCGCAGCCCGCGCAGCCCTCGCACGCGCACTCCACCACACCCCGCGCAACGCCCAGGCCCACGCCCTCTCCGGTTTCCTGCTCTGCGCCGAAAACCGCATCGCTCCAGCCCAGAGCGCATTCGAAGCCGCCATCGCCATCGACCCCGCCCTCGGCAACGCATGGCTCGGCCTCGGCCTCACCAAGATCAAACAGGGACACACCTCCGAAGGCCGCGCCGACCTCCAAACCGCCGCCACCCTCGAACCCACACGCTCCTTCCTCTACAGCTACCACGGCAAAGCCCTCAGCGCCGCAGGCCTCTCCTCCCTCGCTCGCAAGGACCTCGACCTCGCTCGCCAACTCGATCCCGCAGACCCCACCCCGTGGCTCTACTCCGCCATCCAAAACCAACAGGAAAACGCCTACAACACCGCCATCGCCGACTTCCGCGAATCCCTGCGCCTCAATGAAAACAGGCGCGTTTACCGCTCCCAATTCCTCCTCGACCAAGACCGCGCCGTACGCGGCGCCAACCTCGCCAAGGTCTACCAAAACGCAGGCATGGACGACCTCGCCGTCCGCGAAGCCGTCCGCGCCGTCGAAGCCGATTACTCCAACCCCTCCGCTCACCTCTTCCTCGCCAACGCCTACGACGCCCTGCGCGACCCCAGCCGCGTCTCTCTCCGCCACGAAACCCCGTGGTTCAACGAACTCCTCCTCTCCTTCCTCCTCTCCCCAGTGGGCGGCGGCCCCCTCTCCCAATTCGTCTCCCAACAGGAATACTCCAAACTCCTCGAAACCGACGGCCTCGGCGGCAGTTACCTCGGCGAATGGCGCAGCGACGGCATCCTCACCCAGCGCGCCTCCACCTTCCTCACCTCCGGCAGATTCAGCGCCGGCATCGATGCCCTCTACCACTACGACAACGGCCTGCGCCCCAACAACGCCACCTCCCGCGAAGAAATCTACTGGCAGTTCAAATACCAACTCTCCCCAGACGACGTCCTCTACTCCCTCGGCAAATTCCAAGACCAGGAAAGCGGCGACCGCTTCCTCACCACCGACAACCGGCCCCTCAGCCCCCGTCTCGACTTCGAGGAAAAACAACAACCCGGCCTCCTCCTCGCAGGCCTCAACCACCGCTGGGCTCCCGGCTCCCACACCCTCTTCCTCGGCGGCCGCCTCGCCGCTCAACAACGCATCACAGACCCCCTCACCAACCAACTCATCCTCGCCCACTCCGACGCACCACCCCTCGGATCCATCCCCCCCGAAAGCATCGCCTCCGATCCCTTCAACCTCTCCATCCAACGCAAATTCGAAATCTATTCCGCAGAACTCCAGCACCTCTGGGACACCGAACACCACACCCTCCTCCTCGGCTCCCGCATCCAAGACGGCACCTTCTCCACCTCCGCCTCCCTCTCCGCTCTCAACCCCGCCACCCAACCCCTCTATTCCAACCCCGCCGCCGACCAACTCTTCGACACCCCCTTCTCCCGCCAGAGCTTCTACACCTACGACTTCCTCAAACTCACCCCCACCCTCACCCTCCTCGGCGGCGCCTCATGGGATCACATCGAAAAACCCGTCAACTTCCGCTCTGCCCCCATCAGCAGCCGCTCCGAATCCATCGAACGCTTTAATCCCAAAATCGGCGCCGTCTTCTCCCCCTCCCAAGCCCTCTCCCTGCGCGCCGCTTACACCGAATCCCTCGGCGGCGTCAGCTTCGATGAAAGCGTCCGCCTCGAACCCGCACAGTTCGCAGGCTTCAACCAATCCTTCCGCACCATCATCTCCGAGTCCCTCGTGGGCTCCGTCGAAGCCCCCGTCTTCAAAACCCTCGGCCTCGCCGCCGAGGGCGCTCTCCCCTCCAACACCTGGTGGTCCGCCTCCCTCCACCTCCTGCGCCAGGAAGTCGACCGCTCCACCGGCGCCTTCGAACTCCTCACCGACTCCGCCTTCCCCACCGGACAAGCCATCTTCCCCTCCTCCACCCCACAACAACTGCGCTACGACGAACGCATCCTCACCCTCGGCCTCAACCAACTCATCGACCGCGAATTCGCCCTCGGCGCCCGCTACCGCCACACCACCGCAGACCTCAGCACCTCCTACCCTCTCATCCCCTCCTCCATCGCACCCGCCGCCCACGCCACAGACTCCGGCACCCTCCAACATCTCCTCCTCTGCGCCAACTGGAACTCCCCCTCCGGTTGGTTCGCACGCGCAGAAGCCAACTGGTACTCCCAAAACCAAGAACGCTCCCTCGCCTCTCTCCCGCCCACCCACACCGGCGACGACGACTTCTGGCAGTTCCATCTCCAGACCGGCTACCGCTTCCACCGCAACCTCTGCGAGATCACCACCGGCATCCTCAATATCACAGGCGCCGACTACCGCCTCAGCCCCCTCACCTCCAACGAGCTCCTCCCCCGCGATCCCACCCTCTTCGTCCGCGTCCGCCTCAGCTTCTAGCATGAAACGCCTCCTCCCATGGTGCGCCGCCCGCCAGGCCGCCATCATGCACATCCTCCTCTCCCTCCTCCTCGCAGGCACCGGCTGGTTCGCCCTCCAATGGCGCGAAATCCTCTGGCCCAAAGCCGGTAACACCCCCCTCGACTGGCGCGACCTCGGAATGGATCCCTTCCAATCCCTCAGCTACGATCTCCCCTTCCTTCTCCGCTCCTCCCTCCCTTCCTTCCTCCGCCCGCTCGCCGGCTCCCGCCCTTCCACCGATGGCGTCGTCCTCCTCTACATGGACGAACAATCCGCCAAGGAACTCGGCCAGACACCCGGCCGCGCCTACACACGCTCCCTCCACGCCAAACTCCTCGCACGCCTCGCCGCCGATGGCGCCACCGCCGTCGTCTTCGACGCCATCTTCGATTCCGACTCCCCAGACGACCCCGCCTTCGCCCAAGCCCTCGCCGCCCACGGCGGCGTCTTCCTCGGCGCCAGCATCGATTCCGACCACCAATCCTCCCTCACCCCAGACCAACGCGAACGCCTCCTCCAAACAGGCATCGCCACCGAACAACTCTCCAAACGCAACAAACTCCTCTACAAATCCGCCAAGGGCTGGGGCCTCCTCACCTTCCGCCCCATCGACGCCGATTACGGCGTGCGCCGCCTCTTCCCAGGCAAACCACGCGACGGCCTCGACCCATGGTCCGCCATCTCATGGCAGGTCGCACGCTTCGCCGGCGCCCCACTCCCCGCCGACGACCACCCCTCCCGCTTCCAACGCCGCTGGATCAATTTCTACGGCCCACCCAACTCCCTCCAACACGCCTCCTATTCCCGCGCCCTCCAACAGGAAGGCGGCATCGCCCCGGAATTCTTCCGCAACAAAATCGTCCTCATCGGCGCTCGCTCCCAACTCGCCAGCGGCCCCGGCAAACTCCTCGACGAATTCAGCACCCCATGGGCCCGCTTCAGCGGACGCTCCTTCACCCCAGGACTCGAAATCCACGCCATCTCCCTCCTCAACCTCCTCCACCACGACTGGCTCGATCGCCTTCCCCTCCACACCGAATCCGCCTTCGTCCTCCTCCTCGGCCTCGCCCTCGGCGCCCTCCGCTACCTCAAACCCCTGCGCGCACTCGGCGCCTCCCTCCTCATCGCACTCGCAGTCACCGCCGCCGCCCTCCACCTCCAGTGGCAACACCACCTCTGGTCCAATTGGAGCGTCCCCGTCCTCCTCCAAATCCCCCTCGCCGCCATCGCCGCCGTCGTCTCCCGCTACTACCTCGAGGAACGCAATAAACGCAAACTGCGCTCCGCATTCGGCTTCTACCTCTCCGAAAAACTCGCCGAGGAAATCTCCGAACGCAGCTTCAGCCTCGCCCCAGGCGGCCAGAAGGTCCAGGCCACCATGATGTTCACCGACATCGAGGGCTTCACCACCCTCTCCGAAGCCCTCGGCGATTCCGCACGCCTCGGCTCCGAACTCGTGCGCTACTTCACCAAATCCACCGACATCATCCTCGAAGAACACGGCACCGTCATCAAATTCATCGGCGACGCCGTCTTCGCCGCATGGGGCGCCCCAGTCCCCCAAAACGACCAAGCCGAACGCGCCGTGCGCGCCGCTCTCGCCCTCGCAGAAGCCACCCGCATGCAAGTCGAGGTCCCCTCCGAGGACGGCTCCTCACGCCACGTCTCCATCTGCACCCGCATCGGCATCCACACCGGCGAAGCCCTCGCTGGCAACCTCGGGAGCGCTCGCCGATTCGATTACACCCTCATCGGCGACAGCGTGAACTTCGCCGCGCGCCTCGAGGGCCTCAATAAATACACCGGCACCACCATCCTCCTCTCCGAAGCCACCGCCCACGCCCTCAAAGACCAATTCGTCCTCCGCCCACTCGGCGTCTTCCAAGTCAAAGGCAAACTCAAAGGCGTCTCCATCCACGAACCTCTCAGCGACTCCTCCCTCCCACCCCCAGACTGGCTCCCCCTCTGGCACACCGCCCTCGATCACTGGAACACTCAACGCCTCCAAGACGCCCGCGCCGCCTTCGAATCCGTGCGCTCCCTGCGCAACGGCTCCGACGGCCCCTCCGAGTTCTACCTCGCCCGCCTCGAAAAACTCGCCCTCCACCCCCACAACCCCGCCTCCCCGTGGACCGGCATCGTCGCCCTCGACGAAAAATAGCAATCCAAAAGGACATCCGCCTCACAACCTCCCCGCCTCCCCACTACAAGCCACCGCCACCCTGCAACCCGCCGACAGCATCAGGTAAAACCCTAATCACGACCTTGTTTTGATGAATCTACACAGTTATACAACGACCCCAGTCTCGCAGGTCATGGTCACCCACCTCACACCCACCCATGCCGCTCTCCGAGCCGCCCCAGCCCGGCTCCCCACCCCGCACTCCTCCAGTATGCACTCCTTCGCCGCCGCACTGCTCCTCGCCCTCATCGCGCTTCTCACCATCCCCGCCGCCCACGCTGCCAACACCGCCCCCACCCCCACCATCGTCTCCGCCGTCATGCGTCCAGGCACTAACCTCATGGACGTCATCTACCAGATTAACGACCCCGACGATGCCACCGTGCGCGTACGCGCCCTCGCCTTCGTCGACGGCACCCGCTCCTTCGCCAAAGTTCTCAAACCCGTCACCTTCGTAGGCAACACCGCCGCCAACCTCGGCGACGCCATCCCCACCAACACCCCCACACTCCTCACCTGGAACGTCGCCGCCGACTGGAACATCGACCTCGGCCAGGTCAAATTCGAAATCCTCGCCCTCGATAGCCGCGGCCTCCTCCCCATCGACTGGATCGCCATCCCAGCAGCCTCCGGCCAGCCCGCCCTCACCATCTCCAAGGACACCCCCACCGACGCCACCGTCCTCAACGCCCTCTTCTGGCTCTACGCCGACAACGACCCCGGCCTCTCCCTCACCAACGGCATCCTCACCGGCAACGCCCAGAGCGGCGTCTTCAACGGAGTGCCGCTCGCCGATGCGGCCACCGTCCCAACCTACGCCGCTCCGTTTGTCCTCAAGCGCATGAACCTCGATGTCCCCACATCCACGGAAATCGCCTACGCAAACAACACCGCCCGCGCCGGCCTCCTGAACCCCACAAACTGGCACGCACTCAACCGCCCATCGACCGGCCTCTCCATCCTCTCCGCATGGGGCAAAAACGATTCCGGCCAAGCCACCGTCCCCAAGGGCCTCTCTGATGTCACCGCCATCGCTGCAGGTTACCAGCACTCCCTCGCGCTCAAATCCGACGGCACCGTCGTTGCGTGGGGAAGCAACAACTCCGGCCAGGCCACGATCCCCGCCGGCCTCTCCGGTGTCACCGCAATCTCCGCGGGCTACATCTTTTCCCTCGCACTCAAGGCCGACGGCACCGTCGTCGCATGGGGCAACAACACCAATGGCGAATGCAACGTCCCCGCCGGCCTCTCCGGCGTCACCGCCATCAGCGCGGGCTACCAGCACGCCCTCGCTCTCAAATCCGACGGCTCCGTCGTCGCATGGGGAATCAACAACTATGGCCAGTGCACCATCCCCGCCACTCTCTCCGGCGTCACCGCCATCGCCGCGGGCTGGAACCAATCCATCGCCCTCAAAACCGACAAAACCCTCACCGGATGGGGCGCCTTCACGACCCCGCCCACCGGACTCACCGGTGTCACCGCCGTCGCCAAAGGCTGGGATCATGCCCTCGCACTCAAATCCGACGGCACCGTCGTCGCATGGGGAACCAACAGCTACGGCCAGGCCACCGTCCCTTCCGGCCTTTCCGGCGTCACCGCCATCGCCGCCGGCCACGACCATTCCCTCGCCCTCAAAGCCGACGGCTCCATCGTCGCATGGGGAAGAAACACTGACGGTCAGACCACCACCCCCGCAGGCGTCTCCGGCGTCACCAAAATCGCCTCCTCCCTCAACGCCTACCACTCCCTCGCCCTCAAAGCCAAGGCTCCCTGACCCTATGCGCCGCCCGCTTCTCCTCTGCCACCTCGCACCGCTGCTCCTCGCAGTCGCCTCGGCCTTGGGCGCCAACACCGCCCCCACCCCGCAGATCATCTCCGCCGCCATGCGCCCGGGCACCACCCTCATGGACGTCGTCTACCAGGTCAACGACCCCGACGACGCCACCGTCCGCGTCCGCGCACTCGCCTTCGTCAATGGCACCCGCTCCTTCGCCTCCGTCCTGCGCCCCGTCTCCTTCGTCAACGACACCGCCTCCAACCTCGGCGACTCCATCCCCTCCAACACCACCCGCGTCCTCACATGGAACGTCGCCGCCGATTGGAGCATCGACCTCGGCCAGGTCAAATTCGAGATCCTCGCCCTCGATAGCCGCGGCCTCCTCGGCTTCGACTGGATCGCCATCCCAGCAGCCGCCGGCCAGCCCGCCCTCACCATCTCCAAGGACGCTCCCACCGACGCCACCGTCCTCAACGCCCTCTTCTGGCTCTACGCCGACAACGACCCCGGCCTCTCCCTCACCAACGGCATCCTCACCGGCAACGCGCAGAGCGGCGTGTTCGAGAGCATCCCACTCGCGGATGCCGCCACCGTCCAACCCTACGGCGCCGCCTACGCCCTCATGCGGATGAACCTCCATCCCGCCCCCGTCACCGATCTCGCTTATGCCTCCTCAGCAGCCCGCGCCGGCTTGCTGAACGCATCCGGCTGGCATCCGGTCAACAAACCCTTCGGTGGCCTCACCGTCCTCATGGCATGGGGCAGCAACTCGAACAGCCAGATTAACATTCCCAGCACGCCCGTTGGCATCATCGCGGCCGCAGGTGGCTGGGGCCAGACCATTGCCCTCAAAGGCGATGGCACCGTCATCGGCTGGGGCAACAACAACCTTGGCCAAATCACGCCACCGACCGGACTCACCAGTGTCACCAGTATCTCCAAGGGATGGGACCACAGCCTCGCTCTGAAGGCGGATGGAACTGTCGTCGCATGGGGCTCCAACGGTTCCGGACAGACCACCATCCCCACCGGCCTTTCCAGCGTCATTGCCATCGCTGCAGGTGGATTCCACAACCTCACCCTCAAGTCCGATCGCACCGTGGTCGCATGGGGCAAGAACGACTCCGGCCAGTGCAACATCCCAACCGGCCTCTCGAACGTCACAGCCATTGCTGCCAAGGCAAACCATTCCCTTGCCCTCAAATCCGACGGCACCGTGGCCGCATGGGGCAGTCTAGCCACCGTCCCCACAGGTCTCACCGGCGTCACCGCCATCGCGGCGGGCGACTCCCACAACCTCGCCCTCAAATCCGACGGCACAGTAGTCGCATGGGGCAGCAACACCAATGGCGAATGCAATGTCCCCTCCGGCCTTTCCAAAGTCACCGCGATCTCCGCCGGTTCATCCCACAACCTCGCCCTCAAGTCGGACGGCACCGTCGTCGCATGGGACAAGAACGACTTCGGCCAGTCCACCGTCCCAGCAGGCGTCTCCGGCGTGATCCACATCGCAGCCGGGATCAACCACAACATCATCATCAAGTCGAAGACCCCGTGAAACCGATTCTCGCCATTCTCGTCTTCGTCCTCGGCTTGAGCACCACGCTCCACGCCGCCAACACCGCCCCCACCCCCACCATCATCTCCGCCGCCATGCGTCCGGGCACCACGCTCATGGACGTCATCTACCGCGTCACCGATCCCGACGACGCTACCGTCCGTGTCCGCGCACTCGCCTTCATCAACGGCACCCGCTCCTTCGCCAACATCCTGCGTCCCGTCACCTTCGTGGAGGGCACCGCTGCCAACCTCGGCGACTCCATCCCCTCCAACACCAACCAAGTCCTCACCTGGAACATTGGCACCGACTGGGGCGTCGGGCTCGGTCAAGTAAAGTTCGAGATCCTCGCCTTGGACAGTGCCGGACTCCTCCCCATCGACTGGATCACCATCCCCGCCGCTAGCGGCCAGCCCGCCCTCACCATCTCGAAGGACGCCCCATCCACCGCCTCCGTCCTCAACGCCCTCTTCTGGCTCTACGCCAACAACGATCCAGGCATCTCCCTCAACGACGGCGTTCTCGCCGCCAACGCGCAGAGCGGCGCCTTCAACGGCATCGCTCTTGCAAGCGGCGGCACCGTCAACACCTACGCAACGCCATTCGTATTCAAACGCATGAACGTCGACCTACCCACTCTCGCAGAACGATCTTACTCAATCAGCGCAGCCCGCACTGGAATCATTTCCACCACTGCGTGGCATGCAGTAAACCGACCTTGGGGCGGAATATCCATTCTGGTCGCGTGGGGCGCAACCTCGTCAGGTCTTTCCACTCTACCGTTAGACCCATTGACCGCCGTGGGCGCAGGCCATTATTTTGCCCTCGGTATCCGATCTGACGGCACCGTCGTCTCTTGGGGCACTGGCTCGGCCACCGCCCAAGCCGGGCTTTCAGGTGTCACCGCCGTCGCCGGAGGCAACGGTCACTCTCTCGCGCTCAAAGCCGACGGGACGGTAGTCGCGTGGGGCTCCAACACGAACGGACAAACCACGATTCCTGCGGGCCTCTCAGGGGTCACAGCGATTTCGGCAGGCGGATATTACAACCTCGCCCTCAAATCCGACGGTACCGTCGCCGCCTGGGGTGACAATTCATCTGGCCAAAGGACAATTCCCGCAGGCCTCTCAGGCATCACCGCGATCTCCGCAGGATTCAACCATTGCCTCGCACTCAAGTCCGACGGCACCGTCACAGGCTGGGGCAGCAATGGCGAAAACCAGGCCACCGTTCCCACAGGCCTCTCAAACGTGACTGCAATCGCTGCCGGCTTCAGCCACTCCTTGGCTCTCAAATCGAACGGCACGGTAATCGGGTGGGGTTCCAACACCAGTGGCCAGACGACCATCCCCTCGGGCCTTACGGGTGTCACTGCCATCGCTGCAGGCAACAAATTCAGCGCCGCCCTCAAGTCCAATGGCACCGTGGTGATGTGGGGCACGGGGGCTCTTAGTCCATCCACAGGCTTGGGTAGCGGCGTTACAACCCCACCCGCCTGGCTCACGAACTCGTCCTCCATCACCGCCGGGCTCGACTTCATGCTCGCCTATACCTCCAAGGCCCTCTGACCCATGCACGCCCCACGCACGTCCCTCCAACTCGTTCTCCTGCTTCTGGCCGCAGTCGCCCCCATGTCAGCGCGGGCCGCAAACATCGCCCCAACGCCCACCATCATCTCTGCCGCCATGCGTCCAGGCACCACCCTCATGGACGTCATCTACCAGGTCAGTGACCCCGACGACGCCACCGTCCGAGTCCGTGCCCTCGCCTTCGTCAACGGCACCCGCTCCTTCGCCAACATCCTGCGTCCCGTCACCTTTGTGGAAGGCACCGCCGGCAATATCGGCAACTCCATCCCCGCCAACACCAACCAGGTGCTCACGTGGAACGTCGCCGCCGACTGGAACGTCGACCTCGGCCAGGTCAAATTCGAAATCCTCGCCCTCGATAGCCGCGGCCTCCTCGGCTTCGACTGGATCACCATCCCTGCCGCCGCAGGCCAGTCCGAACTCACCATCTCCAAGGACACCCCGTCCAATTCCGCCGTCCTCAACGCCCTCTTCTGGCTCTACGCCGACGGAGACCCAGGACTGTCCCTCTCCAATGGCGTGCTCACAGGCAACGCCCAAAGTGGCGTTTTCAATGAACTCATTCTCGCTGAAGGAACCACCCTCAAAGCCTACGCGCCGCCGTTCGTGGTAAAACGCATGAACCTGAGTGTGCCCAGCCTCGGAGAACTGTCCTACGCCAATGGCACCGCTCGCGCCGGCCTCAGCTCTGCCACCAGCTGGCACGTCGCGAATAGTGCATGGAGTGGCGTCCCCGTGGCCGTCGCATGGGGAAATAACGCGTCCGGCCAGACCACCGTCCCCACAGGCCTCTCAGACGTCATCGCCATGGCCGCCGGCAAAGACCACTCTCTCGCACTGAAATCGGACGGTACCGTCGTCGCATGGGGAACAGGCACTGCAGTTACCGGTATGCCAGCAGGCCTCTCGCGCGTTACCGCCATCGCTGCCGGATACAACCACTCCCTCGCCCTCAAGTCCGATGGCACCGTCGTCGCATGGGGAGACAGCACCTTCAGCAAAACGACCGTGCCCACCGGCCTCTCCGGCGTCACCGCCATCGCCGCGGGCTACAGCCACTCCCTCGCCCTCAAATCCGATGGCACCGTCATTGGATGGGGATCCAACACCCCATACGGCCAGACCACCATTCCCACAGGGCTATCCGGCGTCACCGCCATCGCATCGGGTTACTACCACGCGCTCGCGCTCAAATCCGACGGCACCGTCGTCACGTGGGGTTACACCGGGTACGGCTTGCGAACGATCCCAACAGGTCTCTCGGGAGTCATCGCCATCGCTGGAGGCAACTGGCACTCCCTTGCCCTCAAGTCCAACGGAACCGTCGTCGCTTGGGGAGACAACACCTCCGGCCAAACCACCGTCCCCGCAGGTATCTCTGGCGTCACCGCCATCTCCGCTGGCGCGCAATTCTCTCTTGCCCTCAAATCCAACGGCTCTGTCGCCGCTTGGGGAGACAACTTTTTTGGTCAAAGCACGATTTCTCCGGGCCTAACCGGCGTAACCATCATCGCTGCAGGCGATGCCCACGCCCTTGCCCTCAAAGCCAAAGCCCCCTGACTCCATGCGCCTCCCGCTTCTCCTCTGCCTTCCCGCGCTGCTGCTCCTCGCAGCAACCCCGGCGTTTGCCGCCAACACAGCCCCCACGCCCGTCATCCTCCGTGCTGAGATGCGCCCGGGCACCACCATCATGGACATCGACTACCGCGTCGATGATCCCGACGACGCCACCGTCCGTGTCCGCGCACTCGCCTTCGTCAACGGCACCCGTTCCTTCGCCAACATCCTGCGTCCCGTCACCTTCGTGGAGGGCACCGCTCGCAACCTTGGCGACTCCATCCTTTCCGGCACCAAGCAGACCCTCGCTTGGAACGTCGGCGCCGATTGGAACACCGACCTCGGCCAGGTGAAGTTCGAGATCCTCGCCCTCGACAGCCGCGGCCTCCTCCCCATCGACTGGATCACCATCCCCGCCGCCAACGGCCAGCCCGCACTCACCATCTCCAAGGACACGCCCTCCGACGCCGCCGTCCTCAACGCCCTCTTCTGGCTTTACGCCGACAACGACCCGGGACTCCTAATCGCCAACGGCGTTCTGTACGCCACGGCTCAGAGCGGCGTGTTTGCAGGCGTTCAACTCGCGAACGGCTCAACCATCCAATCCTACGGGAGACCTTTCTGCTTCAAACGCATGAACGTTGATTTTGCTACTTATCAGGAAGTTTCCTACGCGGCGAATACCGCACGCGCAGGTCTGCTCTCCACCACCACCTGGCACGCCGCCAACCGTCCCTGGCAGGGCATTTCAGTCATTTTAGAGTGGGGCGGAGGAGGCAATGGCAGCGGTCAATCGACCATTCCCATTGAAGTCCTCTCAACAGCCGTGACCGCGATCGCCGCCAGCGATACCCACTGCCTCGCTCTCAGGTCCAACGGCACCGTCTTCGCGTGGGGGTCCAACAACTGGGCAGGCCAGATGAACATGCCCTCCGATCTCACCAATGTCACCGCCATCGCTGCTGGCGGCGCACAGTCCATAGCACTCAAATCTGAGGGCACAGTCGTCGCTTGGGGCTTCAACCCCACCGTCCCCCACGGACTCACCGGCGTCGTCGCCATTGCTGCGGGGTTAAACCACAATCTCGCCCTCAAGTCCGACGGCACTGTTGTCGCATGGGGAAGCGACTGGTTTGACCAAACGAACGTCCCCACCAACCTTTCGTCCGTCACAGCGATCGCTGCCGGCATGTACCACTCCTTGGCACTTAAATCCAACGGCACCGTAGTAGCGTGGGGAGACAACGGCAACGGCCAACTCAACATTCCCAAAGGCCTCACGGGCGTCACTGCCATCGCGGCTGGGGTAGCACACAGCATTGCAGTCAAATCCGACGGCACCGTGGTCGCATGGGGTGAAACTGCCACAGCCCCACCAACGGGCCTCGCCAGCGTCGTCGCCGTTGCTGCGGGCCGATACAACAACTTCGCCCTCAAGTCCGATGGTACGATCGTCGAATGGCCCATGCAAATTTTGTGGGAATTCGACAACCCAAATTCTCTTTCTGGAGTTACCTCCATCATCACTAACGATTTCCACGTTCTCGCCCTCAAAGCCAAAGCCCTCTGATCCCATGAACCACCCGCGCTTCCTCCTCTCCCTCCTGCTCCTGCTGGGTGCTTCTCTCCAAGGCGCCACGGTCAAGCTTGAACAGAACTCCGTCAACGACGCCACCTCCACGCCCGTCGTCATCACCGCGGTCGCCTCCACCGCCTACCTCGACACCGCCGCCACCTATTCCACCCTCACCGCTCCCGCCACCATCACCATCTCCTCGGTCGCCTACCGCTTCACCCACTGGACCGTCTCCAACACCCCCTCCACCTCCTACCGCGATCCCTGGGGCCGCTCCCTCAACCCCATCTCCATCACCCTCCTCGAGGACACCACCGCCACCGCCCATTATCTGCCAGAAAAAACCGGCACCGCCATCCGCGACACCGACGCCGATGGCATCCCCGATTGGTACGAACTCGAATACTTCGGCACCCTCGCAAACAACGCCACCTCCGACCCGGACGGCGACGGCGTGAACCTCCTGGCCGAATACACCGCCGGCACGCATCCCCTCTTCCCGAACACCACCCTTGCCGGCGGCGTGGTCGTCGTCGACTCCGCGCTCGTCACCTGCAACCTCGCCGGGTACCCGAGCTACTCCCTTTCCAGCATCAAGAATGCCGCGGCCGACACCACCATCACCGCCTCCACCACCATCGCCCTCCCGGGCACCGTCGTCACCACCACCGACCTCTCCGCCAACACCGCCTTCGGCTACTGGACTCTCGATGGCGTGCGCCAGGCCGATGCATGGGGCGTCGCCTATCCCCAGATCACCTTCACCACAGGCGCCGCAGGCACCCCCAACCGCGTCGCCATCGCCTACCTCTTCACCGGCGACACCGACGGCGACGGCATCCCGGACGCCTACGAGCAATACTACTTCGGCACCCTCGGCAATGGCGCCACCGCCGATGCCGATGGCGATGGCGTGGGTCTCCTCGCAGAAAAAACCGCCGGCACCAATCCTCTCTACGGCAATTTCTCCCTGCTCGGCGGCGTCTCCTGGGTCGATTCCCTCCTCCAAACCGTCAACCTCGCAGGCTTCCACCGTTACACCCTGAGCAGCCTCCCCGCGGGCACCGTCAACGAGACCAACATCGTGCCCACCGGCACCGTGGTCACCACCGCTTCCCTCACCCAGAGCACCTTCGGCTACTGGACCCTCGACGGCACCCGCCAGACAGACCCATGGGGCGCCGCTCTGCGCCAACTCGCCTTCCCCGTCAACGACGTCGACCGCAACGCCGTCGCCATGTTCTTCAGCGGCGACTCCGATGGTGACGGCATCGCCGACGCCCTCGAGATGTACTACTACGGCTCCCTCGACCAGAAGGCCGACTCCGACACCGATGGCGACGGCTTCACCTTCCTGCAGGAAGTCACGGTCGGCACCAATCCTCTCTACGCCAATTCCACCCTGCTCGGTGGTGTGAGCTGGGTGGACACCGCCCTCCTCGTCGCCAACCTCCAACCCTACGAGCGCCTCTCCCAACTCCCCCTCAACGGAGCCCTCACCACCTTCTTCTCCACCAACACGGCCGCCGTCTCCGGCATCACCGCCGGCGCCTCCTCCTCCGCCGCATTCACCGACTGGGATGGCGACGGCGACCTCGACATGCTCGTCGTCGGCGAAGACACCTTCCGCTTCTTCCAAAACACCGGCACCGCCCGCTCCATGGCCCTCCAGGAAGTCACCACCGGCTTCGAACCCCTCGCCGCTCTCATCGCCGCCATCAACCACCCCGTCCTCGCCGGCGGTGACTGGAATGGCGACGGCAAAGGCGACCTCGTCGTCGGCGGCGACACCGGCACCCTCCTCCTCTTCCCCTCCACCGGCGCACTCTCCGCAGGCGGCACCCGCGTCGAATTCCCCACCGGCTCCACCAAGGCCCGCCCCGCCCTCGGCGACATGAATGGCGACGGTAAACCCGACCTCCTCGTCCTCCTGGCCGACGGCTCCGTCACCCTCTGGATCAATTCCGGCACCCCGCCATACTTCTCCGGCACAGGCACCTCGAACTTCCTTGGCACCACCGTCTCCGACGCCGTCAGCATCACCACCGGCGACATCAATCAGGACGGCATCCGCGATGTCCTCCTCTCCGACACCGCGGGGCGCATCTCCGAATTCATCCGCGCATCGGCCACCGGCTCCTTCACCCTCAAGAGCAAGGTGTGGGGCGGCACCTACGACGGCTTCGCCTCCGGCCTCACCCTCACCGGCGTCGACATCGAAGGCGACGGCGACCTCGATGTCGTCGGCGGCCTCACCAATGGCGGCCTCGTCGCCCTGCGCGATCCCCGCGTCGGCCGCCCCGCCGGCGTCACCGCCACCCCGGGCGCGGACTCCATCCGTCTGGATTGGGGCGCCAACGTCGAGTCCCGCATCCGTGGCTACTACATCTACCGTTCCGAATCGCCAGACGGCCCCTTTGAAAAACTGATGCCGAACTTCACCCCCCTGCCCAACACCATCGACAAAACCGTCAGCGCAGGCATCCCCTACTACTACTACGTCAGCGGCGTGAGCTACTTCTACACCCCGGGCAACTCCGTGCCGCGCATCCTCCAGAGCCTCCCCTCCGACACCGCAGGCGACGCTGCGGGCAAAGTGCGCGTCTCCCTGCGCCCCGCCTACGGACGCCCGGGCGCACTGCTCCAGATCCAACTCTCCATGGAACTCTCCACCGGCGTCTCCGGCGAAGGCCTCCTGCTGCGCATCGGCTACGATCCCACCCAGCTGCGTCCGTGGTCCCAGACGCATGCAGGCCAGCCCTCCGTCCTGCCCACCGGCCTCAGCAAACGCCTCGTCTACACCGACAACGCCGCCACCGCCACAGGCGAACTCACCATCACCGGCACCGCCGGCTCCATGGCGCCCGGTTCTGGCAAGGTCTTCACCCTCCAGTTCGAAGTCGCGCCCACCGTCGCCAACAACTCCGTGCTCGCCACCTCCCTGCTCGGTGCCGCCTTCAAAAATCTCACCTCGCGCGATCTCGCCACCGAGATCCTCCCGCAACCCGCTCCTGAAGCCGGCGCCTCCTTCCTCCAAGGCGACCTCAACGGCGACGGCCTCGTCAACCAGACCGATGCCGACCTGCTCAAGGCACTCCTCAGACCCAAGTCCCGCCCACCCACCACAGCAGAACTCACCGCTGGCGACCTCAACGGCGACGGACGTCTGAGCCTGAACGACTGGGGACTGCTGACCCGCCTCATCGAAGGCAAATCCTTGGAGGTCACCCAATGATCCGCTCCCTTCCCTTCCTTCCCCCTTTTTCTCTTTCCCTTCCCACCCCATCCGCAACGGTCCCCATGTCCGCACTCACCTCAAAGGCCCCCGTGGAAACCCTCGCACCCCTGGCTCCCATGCAACGCCCAATCCGCTCCGCTGCACTCCTCTTCGCCGCCGCACTCGCCCTGCTCACGGCCACCACCCCGCGCGCGCTCGCTGAGAACCGCACCTTCGCCCTTCCCAGCTACCAAGCCAATCCGGGCGCCACCTTCGACGTCCCCCTCTCGCTCGACAACGCCAAGGGCCTCGCCGCCCTCAGCATCCAAGTCAACTTCGACCAAACCCAACTCGAACTCCTTTCCGTCACCCCAGGCCCCCTCGGCTCCCAGTTCCAATTCTCCGAGGGACGCGACGACGGCCTCGTCAGCATCCTCTTTGCCCGTTCCGAAAACCTCACCACCACCACCACTGGGACGACAAACGCTGCGGCTCCCCTCGCCTACCTCAAGTTCCGCGCCAAACCCAATCTCCCAGTCGACACCTTCACCGAACTGGCCATCGCCAACATCGCGCTCTCCGACAGCGAAGCCGTCGTCGACCTCCTTCAGATCGACTCCGTGGCCGTCCTCAACGGACGCATCACCTTCTCCTCCTCGCGCTCCATCGACAACCTCGCCAACGGACTCCCGGACCCATGGGAAGCCCTTTACGGCCTCGACCCGTTCGCAAGCCCCCTTCTGGACTCCGACAACGACGGCCTCAGCAACCTCCTCGAATACGCCTACGGCTCCAGCCCCATCGTCGCGGATGCAGGTGCGCGCACCCCGCGTGTCGAGGCTCCCACAGAAATCAACGGCCGCCGTTACCTCACCCTCTCCTTCGTACGCCGCACCGACGACACCCTCCTCCAGTACCAACTCCAGGAATCCACCAACCTCCTCCAGTGGAACACCCTCTCCCTTTCCTCCCAAATCCTCGGCTCCCCCCAATCCCTGGGTGACAACACCGAACGCGTCACCGCGCGCGGTTCCATCCCCATGAGTGCCGACGCATCCTCGCCCCGCGGCTACCTCCGTCTGCGCGTCCAGCGCTAAGCCCCCCCTTGCTCTTGCTCTTGCTTGCAAGGGACAGGCATTCTCTCGTTCCCCCCTCTTCTCTCTCCCAGCTCCGTGCCATGGTGCCTCAGTGTGAGAATCTCCTCGCCTAATCGCCCCGCCTCTGTCTGCGCGTCCAGCGCTGATCACCCACCACGAGTACCAAGCGCTTTCCCCCTCTCCTCGGCGTTTCCCAAGACCCGTCCCCCCTCCTCCGACGCAGGTCCGCCGACCTCCCGCAGGTAAGGTTTGCGCAGGCGCAAAAATGGCTTCTCGATCCACCGAAAGCTCACGGCCGCCGGGATGCTCATCAGGCAAAACGCAGCCATGGCCCAAAGGCTGGCGACGTAGCAAACTGCAAGGGACAGGCAATTTCTCTTCCTCCTTCCTCTTCGCCTCTTCTGCAAGGGACAGGCAATTTCTCTTCCTCCTTCCTGCTCCCGCTCCACCACCGTACGCGCGGGGGATAACGGATAGAGTAGCGGATAGGCGTGGCTATTCACGGTCCGGGATTTGCGGCACGCAGCAATCCGGCGCACTGCCCCCGTCGTGTGATTACTCAACCTAAAAACGTGAATGAACGGCCCACGGAGTCCACGGACGGCACGGAGAGAATGGGGAAATGAGGAGGCTGAGTCTGTTGCGTGGTCCGTGCATTCAGCGCGTTCCGTGGGCCATTGGGAACTCTCCGGGTTCAGTCGGCTGCTGAGTCCTATCAGTGCCTGGGCACCTGAGGGTAACAGCCATGTCGTTGCAGACTTTGAAGATCGCTCAAAGAGACTCACCCAACGGGTCACCCAACGGGGGAGCCTGAAACGGGATGGTTTTAAGCTGCAAATTCCGTTTCCACAGAAACTCGCATCAGATCCGCCGAGTTTTCACCGCCGCATTCAGGCCCAAACGACCAGAAACGAAATTGCCACCCCACTCCCCCGCCGACGCTTGTCCGCGTTGCGACCGTTTCCGGTGCGCCCGGGCTCGAAAGCAAACGCCTTGCGGTCACCAACTGATGCGCATGCCCGCGGTCCAGCCCCAGCCAGCGTACCTTCCGCCGTCGTTGGCGCGGTCGTGCATCGAATAAACCGGACGGCCCCGAGGAATTCCCGGACGGGCGGTCTGCGGCCTGAGCCACTCGCTCGGGTGGAGCTACACCAATCTGAAACGCGCGAGGTCCTGCGAATCCACCATCCCCATCGGACGCCCCTGCGCATCCAGCACCACGAGGTCGTCGATTCGATGATCCTTGAGCAGGTGCAGCG
>CAMAUX010000024.1 GCA_945861435.1 Chthoniobacter flavus
GGCTTGCGGGTGGGGCTTGCGGGTGGGGCTTGCGGGTGGGGCTTGCGGGTGGGGCTTGCGGGTGGGGCTTGCGGGTGGGGCTTGCGGGTGGGGCTTGCGGGTGGGGCTTGCGGGTGGGGCTTGCGGGTGGGGGCGGCCGCCGCGAGTCAGGGTGACTCGGGCAGATGCAGTGGCCTGATTGCTGCGCGGGAGCCCGGCCTTGGCGAGCTCAGGAGGTGATGCCGTAGAAGCGGGCGCAGTTGCCTCCGAGAACGGACTCCTGTTGGTCGGCAGGAAGGGCGGAGAGGAAGGTGGCGACGAGTTCTAAGGTCTGTTGGTAAGAGCCAGCAAGGAGGCAAACCGGCCAGTCGGATCCGAACATGAGGCGGTCGGGACCGAAGGCGGCGAGGACGGTTTGGAGGTAGGGCAGGAGGTCGGCGGGTTGCCAGTGTTTGTGGTCGGCCTCGGTGATCATGCCGGAGAGCTTGCAGTGCACGTTGGGCAGTGAGGCGAGTTCGGCGATGTGGGCGCGCCATGGATCCAGGGAGCCCACGCGAATGTCGGGCTTGGCGATGTGATCGAGGACGAAGCGTTGATCCGGGAGCGCGCGTGCGAGGGTGATGGCGGCGGGGAGTTGGCGCGCGTAGATGAGCAGGTCGTAGGCGAGGCCGAAGTGGGCGAGCTGGGCGACCCCGTGGATAAAGGGTTCGCGGGCGAGGAAGAGGTCGTCGGGCTCGTCTTGTGCGACATGGCGAACGCCGACAAGTCGTGGGTGGGCGCTGAGTTCCTTGACCACGGTGGCGAGGTCCGGCGCGCGGAGATCGACCCAGCCGACGACGCCGCGGATGCGCGGGAAGCGGTCTGCGAGGGCGAGAAGCCAGCGGGTTTCCTCAAGGCTCTGGCGGGCTTGGACGGCGATGGAGCCTTGGAGTGCGAGCGGGTGTTGGAGTGCGGCGAGGTCGTCGGGGAGCCAGTCGCGTTGGAGGGGTGAGCCGGCGGGGATCCATGGGTACTGCGCGGGATCGTAGGACCAGAAGTGCTGGTGGGCGTCGAGGCGCATAGGCTTGGGAAGTCCGATGGATGTGGGGTCTTGGGGCTCCCCGGTGATTGATCAGGGCAATTGATCAGTCGCAGTAATGATGAGCGGTGAGGTTGGGATGAGGCGGATGCCTTTTCTCAAGGAGCGCAAAATTGGCGAGCGAGGTGGCTGGTGATTTGGGGCGGGATGAGGGGTGGGCTAGTCGAGGGTGACGACGGCCTTGAGGACGCCGCTCTCGGGTTTGAGCCATGTGGGGAAGGCGTCGACCATTTCGCCAAAGGAGGCGTGGTGGGTGATCCAGGGGCGGGTGTCGATGCTGCCTGTTTCGATGAGTTGGATGATGCGGGTGAAGTCGCCCGGGAGTGCGTTGCGGCTGGCGAGGAAGGTCATCTCGCGGCGGTGCATGAGGGGGTGGGTGAAGGAGACCTCCTGCTGGGTGATGCCGACGAAGACGAGGCGGCCGCCGAAGGTGAGGTAGTTGTAGGCGTGGCTCATGGACTTGTTGCTGCCGGTGGCGTCGATGACGACGTCGGCGAGTTGGCCTTCGGTGATTTCCTCGAGGGCTTTGAGTTCGGAGCCGTCGCCGTGCGCTTGGATGACGTGGTCGACGCCCATGACCTTTTTGCAGAACTCGAGGCGCTGCGCGTTGACGTCGATCACGATGCTGCGTGCGCCCGAGAGTTTGACGAACTCGATGGCGGAGAGGCCGATGGGGCCTGCGCCGATGACGAGGACGTGTTCGCCGGGATTGGGTTTGCCCCGGTTGACGGCGTGGCAGCCGATGGCGAGGGTTTCCACGAGAGCGAGCTGTTCGTAGCTCAGGGAACCGGAGGCGTGGAGTTTGCGAGCGGGGATGTGGAAGAGAGGGCGCAGGCCGCCGTCGCAGTGGACGCCGAGGGTTTGGTTGGTTTCGCAGCAGTTGGTGTGGCCGCGTCGGCAGGAGTAGCAGTGCTGGCAGTTGAGATAGGGTTCGATGGAGCAGCGTTCTCCCGGCGCGACGTTGGTGACGCCTTCTCCGACGGCGAGAACTTCGACGCCCAATTCATGACCCGGGATGCGGGGGTAAGAGTAGAAGGGCATTTTGCCGAGGAAGCCACCGTAGTCCGTGCCGCAGATGCCGACGCGGTGGACGCGCACGAGGGCGTCGCCGGGTGCGGGTGCGGAGGGTTCCGGGACTTCGATGTAGCGGAAGGCCTGTGGTTTCTCGAGTTGGATGGCTTGCATGGTGGGAAGGGGGTGTGGGTGGGGAAAGGAAGGAAGAGTGGGCTAGTTGTTTTCGGGGAGGCCCTCGGTGTGGCCGAGGTTCTTGACCGGAGCGAAGATGGCCTGGACTTCGGCGAGCAGTTCGCGGTCGAGAGGTTCGGCGGCCCACTGGGCCCATTTGCGAACGTTGGCGGGGTTGGCGCTTCCGGCGATGGTGGTGGCGATGTCGGGGTGTTCGATGGAGAACTGGAGGGCGAGTTTGGCGATGTCGACGCCCTTTTGTGCGCAGTGCGCGGCGGCGCGACGGGCGGCGTCCTTGACCTCCTCGGCTTCCTTGAGCCAGGGGGGGAGCGGGGCGTTGGTGAGCAGGCGTGCGGAGAAGGGGCCGGCGTTCATGGCTCCGACGCCGCGTTGCTTGAGCAATGGGAGGAGATCGTCGGCGAAGCGCGTGTTTTGAAGGGTGTACTGGTTGTAGCTGAGGACGCAGTCGAGGTCCGTCTGGTCGAGGACGAAGCGGAAGAGCTTCATGGGGTAGCCGGAGATGCCGATGAAACGGACCTTCCCGGCCTGCTGGATTTTGCGCAGAGCGGGGAGGGTTTCATCGACGATCTGCTGCATGGGGACGAACTCGATGTCGTGGCAGAGGATGATGTCGAGGTGGTCTGTGCCGAGGCGGTGGAGGGAGACGTCGATGCTTTCCGCGACGCGGCGCGCGGAGAAGTCGAAGTGTTGGAGGTCGTAGCGGCCGAGCTTGGAGCAGAGCGTGTAGCTTTCGCGCGGGACGCCGCGCAGGGCCATGCCGAGAAGCACCTCGCTCATGCCGCGGCCGTAGAAGGGGGAGGTGTCGATGAAGTTGAGGCCGCAGTCCAGGGCGGTGTGGACGCTGGCGAGAGCGTCGTCGAGGTTGACTGCGCGGAACTCCTGTCCGAGGGAGGAAGCGCCGAAACTGAGGATGGGGAGGGGAAGGCCGGTGCGGCCGAGGAGGCGGGTTTGCATGGCGAGGTGGATGCTGGTTCTTGCGCTGGGCTTTGCGGCCGGTGGGTGACGGGATGGGCCGCTGTTTCAAGATTGATGGGTTTGGAGGGGGTTGGGAATTCCTTGGAATTGCCCGCTGCATGTCGATTATTTACCTGCATGAAGTCCCCGGGATCGAATGTGGCCGCGTCTGCCAGTGCGCACGCTGAAGCGCAGGAGCCTGCATTTGTCTCAAGACAGGTGGCGGAGGCGCGCCGCTACTATCTGGATCTCAAGCCCGGGAAATCTGCCCGGCCGGTTTTGGTGTGCGGTGGATGTGAGCGGTTGGCGGCGGATTATGTGGTGAGCCGGAAGACGTTTCCGTTCTTCGCGGTGGAGTTTGTGGCGGAGGGTGCGGGCACGCTGACGTTGATGGGGCGCGAGTACCGTTTGCAGCCCGGGGTGGCGTTTGCGTACGGGCCGGGGGTGCCGCATGTGATTCGCAACGATGCGCGCAGGCCGATGCGGAAGTATTACGTGGATCTTTCAGGGAAGGGGGTACCGGAGGTGCTGGGGGTGCTCGGGAGTTGGGTGCCGGTGCAGGTGTCCCGTCCGCAGGAGGTGGTGGAGGTTTTTGAAATGCTGCAGCGGGAGGCGGCTGGAGTCGGGCCCGCGGTGCAGGCGCTGGGGGATGCGTTGGTGCCGGTGCTGCTGCTCAAGATCCAGCAGCGTGCGCTGGCGTATGGGAGTGCGGAGCCGCGCTCCCAGGCGGCTTACGAGCGTGCGCGCCGGCATTTGGAGAAACACTACCTGCAGTTGCGCACGGTGGAGGAGGCGGCACGCGCGTGCCATATGACGCCGGTGTATTTGTCGCGTCTCTTTGCGCGCTATGCACACACGGGTGCCTACCAGTTTCTGATCCGCTTGAAGATGAACCGGGCTGCGGAGCTTTTGCTGGAGGGGGGGATGTTGGTGAAGCAGGTGGCGGCGGAGCTGCGTTTTGCGGACGCATTCCACTTTTCGCGTGTGTTCAAGCGGGTGTACGGCGTGCCGCCGGAGCAGTTCATCCGGCAGGCGCGGGTGGGTTGACGGCGGTGTGAGCTGCGGCCGGAGCGGTTGCGTTGGCAGGATGGCTTTGATTCAGCGAACTGCGGGCAACGGGGTGGCTGCAGGAGTGGCTTTGGAGCTCAGGCTTGGCGGCCAAAGACGCGGTGCAGGTAGGCGAGGCTTTGGGTGGCGATGGCCTCCGCGCCCTCCTCGAACTTGAAGACCTCGACGGAAACGGTGCCATCGTAGCGGGCATCGCGAAGGGCTTGGGCGATGGGGTGGAAGTCGACATCGCCGAAGCCCGGTCCCTTGAGGTTGACGTCGTTGGCGTGGAAGTATTCGAAGCAGCCGGCGCTCTCGCGGATGATGTCCGGGGCGGGCTTGGCTTCGGAGCTCATGGCTTTCACGTCGAGGATGATCGACATGGCGGGACTGGCGAATTGTTTGGCGAAGCGGATGCCCTCGGCGGCGGTGTTGACGAAGTTGGTTTCCGAAGGGGCGAGGGGTTCGAAGCAGATGACGACGCCGCGTTGTTCGGCGCGGTGGACGGCGTTGCGGAAGCAGTCGGTGGACCAGTTCCAGCCCTGCTCGGGGCTGACGTCTGGTGTGAGGCTGCGCTGCTTGGGCGAGCCGACGATGATGCGGGTTCCACCGAGATCCGCGCAGCAATCGACGAGGTCCACGAAGTAGGCGGCGGTCTTCTGGCGCACGGCCGCGTCGGGATGGGTGAGGTGCATGCCCTCGGCTTGTACGAGGACCCAGTGCAGGCCGGAGATGCCGATGCGAGCACGTGCTGCGGCCTCGCGGATGCTTGCGCGCTGGGAGGCGGAGATCTCTGTGACGTAGGGGGCGATGGTGAATGGCGCGATCTCGACCTGGTCATAGCCGACCTCGGCGGCGTAGTGGAAGGTGTCTTCGATGCTCCAGTCTTTGAAGATTTCGTTACAGATGCCGAATTTCATGGGGGGGGGTGAGGTTGCGGTGCGGTGGCTTGTGGGGGCAATGGGAATTGCGGTGGGTTGAGGGAGGAGTGAGGGGGGCGAGATCAGTTCATTGGATGAAACGCTTGCCGCTTCCGAGGCGGGCGCGGATGATGGGGATTTCCGAGGGGCTGTAGCTCAATGGTCAGAGCAGGCGACTCATAATCGCTTGGTTGCGGGTTCAAGTCCCGCCGGCCCCATTGACTCGCACTTTGTGAAGGAGCGAAGAGGCGGAGGCGGGAAGGATGACAGGGGTGGACGGGTTCAGCGTTTCGGGGGCGTCGCAGGGTGCGTGAGTTTAGAGGGTGATGGAGGGTTGAGGGAGCGGAGCACCGGTGGCGACGAGAGTGCGGTAGGTGCGCGGGGGGACGCCGTAGGCCTTGCGGAAGGCGCGTGAGAAAGCGAAGAGGGAATCGAATCCGCAGGCCTCGCCGACTTCCGACACGTTGAGGTCGGGACCTTGGAGGAGCTGTGCAGCCTGTGAGAGGCGGGATTCGCGGATGTAACGTCCGAGGCTGACGCCGAGGCGGTCGCGGAAGACGGCGCGCAGGTGGCTGACGGAGTAGCCGAGTTCATCGGCGAGATGCTGGATGGTGACGGCTTTGCGGAGGTGAGCGCGCACGTAGGTGTTGATGCCCTCGAGGATCACGTCGCGCACGTCGTCGCTGGAGTGGATGTCGCGGCGCGCCTTGGGAATGAGCGGGGCGTTGGAGAGTTCGCGCAAAAGGCAGGCGAGTTCGTAGGAGAGTTCAAGCCCGCCGCGGTGGGGTTCCGATCCGTGGACGTAAGCTTCGAGGGCGCGTTCGAGATGGCCGAGTGCCCGTGGGGTGAGGATGCGCGGACTGTTGCGCAGGGATTCGATGGGTTCGCTATGAGCGAGTTCGAAGGTGATGAAGAGCCACTCCATCTTTCCCCGGGCCACGTCCATGAAGTGATGGAATTGGTTGGGGAAGATGAGCGCGCATTCGCCGGGATGGAGTTCGTGGGTGGCGTGGTCGATGCGGCCCGGGCCGGCTTTTTCCAATACGGTGACGAGTTCGAAGCGGTGGTGGTAGTTGTTGCTCACGCATTCCGGGCGCAGCGCTGCGGTGTCCGTGCGTTTGAAGCAGAGGATGTTGTCCGGGGTGAAACCCTGCTGCACGAGGACTCCGCTGAAGAGGCTCTTGGGCGGCGCCAGTCTCCGGAGGGAACGTTTGATTGCGGAAGCGGGAGGTGCGGACGGTGTGGTCACGGGATGAGTGCGGTCTTTGTCGGGTCGGGGATGAAAACGTGTGGGGGTGGCTGGGGCGAGTCAATTGAGCGCAGTGGAGGTTGGGGAGAGGGGTTTTTGCGGGTGAGAAAGGGTGTCATCGAAACTGTTAAATGGTTTGACAAGGTGATCCTAAGCGCCGTTGCATGAAATCGATGCCCTCCGTCATCGACTTCCAGCTTCAACACCCTTTGCGGGCGTATTGCGCCAGCTCTCTAGAGCGATGAGTGGAGAGCGCCGGTTGGACGTCCGCCGCGTGGCTATGGAGTTTGCGAAGGAGGGCAAATTGCTTGGGGTGGAGCCGTATGGCAACGGGCACATCAATGATACTTTTTTGGCCCGGTACAGGGATGCGTCCGGAGAGCGGCGTCTCATTTGCCAGCGCATCAATCATGAGGTGTTCCGCAATCCTGCGGCGGTGATGGAGAACATCGTGCGTGTGACGGCGCATCAGCACCGCAGGCTGGCGGAGGAGGGTTGTGCGGATGCGGAGCGCCGGGCGTTGCGCACGGTTGCGACGAGCGGAGGGGCGCCATTTTACTTGGACGCGGAGGGGAACACCTGGCGCAGCTATTTGTTTATTGAGGGGGCATCGAGTCTTGAGGCGGTGGAGACCCCCGGGCAGGCGCGTGAGGCGGCGCGTGCGTTCGGGCGTTTTCAGGGGCAGTTGGCAGACCTGCCCGGCGAGCGGCTGCACGAGACGATCCCGGGGTTTCATCACACGCCCTCGCGGTTGCGGGCGCTCCAGGATGCGGTGGAGCGGGACCCGTTCAACCGTGCGTGTGGCGTGGCGGCGGAGGTGGAGTTTGTGCTTGGGCGTGAGGCGCAGGTGAGGCGTCTGGTGGAGGCGCAGGAGGCGGGGTTGCTGCCGGAGCGGATCACGCACAACGACACGAAGCTGAACAACGTCCTCATCGATGCGCGGACGCAGGAGGGGATCTGTGTGATCGACCTCGACACGGTGATGCCGGGCCTTGCGCTGTATGACTTCGGGGACCTTGTGCGTTCGAGCACCAGTCCGACAGCCGAGGATGAGCGCGACTTGAGCAAGGTGGGCATGCGGATGCCGATGTTTGCTGCGCTCGTGGATGGTTATCTCGGGGCCGCATCCGGGTTTCTTTTGGCGGCGGAGAAAGCGGAGCTCGCGTTCTGCGGGCGGCTGATCACCCTTGAAATCGGGATGCGCTTTCTGACGGATCATCTGGAGGGGGACCGGTATTTTCGCATTCACCGGGCGGATCAGAATCTGGACCGCAGCCGTGCGCAGTTCCGTCTTGTGCGCTCGATGGAGGAGCAGGAGGAGGCGATGGAGCGGATGGTGGAAGAGT
This sequence comes from Chthoniobacter flavus, assembly GCA_945861435.1. Lineage (GTDB taxonomy): Bacteria > Verrucomicrobiota > Verrucomicrobiia > Chthoniobacterales > Chthoniobacteraceae > CAIURC01. The sequence goes on from CAMAUX010000024.1 coordinate 7,780, forward strand.
GGACGCCGTCTTCGTCGGCTGCCCTTGCGGAGAGTTGTGCATGATGAAGAGTGAATCCACTTTGGACAAAGCAGACGTAAGCATCTCACCTGTGAACCGACCCACCGTACCCCTTCTCGATCCGGCCTTTGTTGCGCCGGTGCTTTTCCACCGGGCTTACCAGGAGCGCGTGAGGGCCAGTGGGCGCGGGCAGAGGATGGTGATTGGGCTGGAGCGCGAGAACGGCGCGGTGTCGCGTTATGAGACATGGGTGCTGCCGGAAGCGGATGCGGATGGATGCCGGTTCCTTGAGCGGACGGTGAAGTTTCTGATGTGGGCGCGTGGCGGGTGGCGTTTGTGGTTGGGAGGTCCCGGGGATCTTTGCCGTGCGGTGGCGAGTCATTACACGCCTTCGGGAGCGCGGGCTTTCGACTGCGAATTGCTGGGGCGCATTTACGAGCGAGCGCTGGAGGTGCATTGCGTGCGGGCGGAGGAGGTGCCGGAGGCTTGTGAAAAGCCGCGTGCGGTGGGCGGGCATCTGGATGGATGCCGGCTGGGATTCGACCTTGGGGCGAGCGATTTCAAGGTGGCTGCGGTGCTGGACGGGGAGGTGGTGTACAGCGACGAGTTCCCGTGGGAGCCGAAGGTGCAGGCGGATCCGGAATACCATTTCACGCGGTTGCAGGAGGGGTTGGTGACGGCAGCGTCGCATCTGCCGCGCGTGGACGCGATTGGAGGGAGTTCGGCGGGTGTGATTGTGAACAACCGCTTCATGGTGGCATCGCTTCTGCGGGCGATCCCGGCGGAGCGCATGGAGCATGCGCGCAATTTGTTTCTGCGGGTTCGGGGGCTTTGGGGTGTGCCGCTGGAGGTGGCCAACGATGGGGATGTGACGGCGCTGGCTGGCACCATGAGTTCAGGCGGCGGGGCGACGCTGGGAGTGGCGATGGGTTCGAGCGAGGCCGCGGGCTACATCGACAGGCAGGGGTGTGTGACCGGGTGGTTGAACGAACTGGCGTTTTCGCCGGTGGACCTGAACCCTCAGGCCGCAGCTGAGGAGTGGAGCGGCGATCGCGGCGTGGGAGCACTGTACTTCTCGCAGCAGTCGGTGAATCGGTTGCTGCCTGCTGCGGGTGTGAAATTGGATGCCGCGATGGGGCTTCCTGAAAAGCTGAAGGCGGTGCAGGAGCTCATGACTGGAGGCGATCCCCGTGCGGAACGCATCTACCGCACGATCGGGGTTTGCTTTGGGTATGCGGCGGCGCATTACGCGGAGTTCTATGATTTCGATCACCTGCTGGTGCTGGGGAGGGTGACGACGGGTTACGGCGGGGAGCTGCTTTTGGGCGAGGCGCGCGGTGTGTTGGAGCGTGAGTTTCCGGATCTCGCGGGGCGGTTTACGGTGGAGATTCCTGATGAAAAGAGTCGGCGCGTTGGTCAGGCGATTGCGGCAGCGAGTCTTCCCGTGATTGGATCCCAGCCATGAGACTGCACAACGCCAACGCTGAGATTTTTGTGCCTGACCACCTGCCGGTGGAGGAGGCGATGGGGCGGGTGACGCATCTGGGGATTGGGGCGCATCAGGACGATCTGGAGTTCATGGCTTACCACGGGATCGTGGAATGTTTCCAAAGGCCGGACCTCTGGTTTGGCGGGGTGACGTGCACCGATGGAGCTGGGAGCGCGCGCACGGGTCCGTATGCGCACTTCACGGATGCGCAGATGCAGGATGTGCGGCGGGCGGAGCAGCGTGCGGCGGCGGTGGTGGGTGGGTACGGATTCATGGCGCAGTTGGATTATCCGAGTCGCGCGGTGAAGGATCCGGCGGGGCGTGCGCTTGCGGAGGATCTTGCGGCGGTAGTGGCGCGGTGTCGGCCGCAGGTGGTGTACACGCACAATCCCGCCGACAAGCATGACACGCACATTGGTGTGCTGGTTGCCACGCTGGAGGCGCTGCGTTCGCTGCCCCGCGAGGCGCGGCCGCGGAAGTTCTACGGCTGCGAAGTGTGGCGCGACCTCGACTGGATGGGCGATGGAGAGAAGGTGGTTCTGGACTGCAGTGCGCGTCCGAGTTTCGCGGCGGCGTTGGCCGGGATCTTCGACTCGCAGATTGCTGGGGGAAAGCGTTACGACCTCGCGGTGGCGGGACGGCGCGCTGCGAACGCGACATTTTTCCAGAGCCACTCGACGGACGCTGCGACGGCGCTGAGCTTTGCGATGGATCTCACGCCACTGCTTGAGGATGACACGCGGGATCTGGCTGATTTTGCGGGGGAGGCCATTGCGCGGTTTCACACGGATGTGACCGGCCGGCTGCGTGCGCGTCTTGGGCGCTGAGAATTTCTATGGAGATCATCATTCAAGCCAGTGCGGAGGCGGCCAGCGTGGTGGGGGCGCGGATCGTGGCGAAGTGTGTGCGTGAGAAGCCCGGAGCGGTGATCGGGCTCGCGACAGGCGGGACCCCGGTGGCGCTTTACCGGGAGTTGGTGAGGATGCACCGGGAGGAGGGGTTGGATTTCAGCGGGGTGAAGACGTTCAACTTGGACGAGTATGTGGGGTTGGGTCCGGCGCATCCGGCGTCGTACCGGCACTTCATGGAGGAGCACCTGTTTGCGCATGTGAATGTGCGGCGAGAGAACATCCATATTCCCGATGGGTTGGCGGCTGACGTGCCCGCTTCGTGCGCGAGTTATGAGGAGGCGATCCGGGCGGCGGGAGGCATTGATGTGCAGTTGCTGGGGATTGGAGGAGACGGGCACATCGGTTTCAACGAGCCCAGTTCGTCCCTGGTTTCGCGGACGCGGATCAAGACGTTGACGGCGCAGACGCGTCGGGACAACGCGCGGTTTTTTGAGGCTGCCGAGGATGTTCCCTTTCACGTGGTGACGATGGGAGTGGGGACGATCATGGAGGCGCGGCAGGTTCTGCTGCTGGCGTTCGGGGCCGGCAAGGCGAGGGCGGTGCGCGAGGCGGTGGAGGGGCCTCTAAGCGCGATGGTGCCGGCGTCCGTGCTTCAGATGCACGGGAGTGCGAAGGTGCTTTTGGACGAGGCGGCTGCCGCTGAGTTGAGCCGCAGCGAGTACTACCGCTGGGTGTACGACCACAAGCCTGTCTGGCAGCGGTTTTGATCGGCGGGTGGTAGGCGGTGGGGGCGCTTCCACTCGCTGGAGTGAAGTGCGGGGGGGCGTTGCTGAGCCCGGTGCTGATCGGTGTGTGCGAGGGGGGGAGAGTGAATGCTGTGACGTACCTCGTGTGAATGGTGCGAGTGGTGCGAGTGGTGCGAGTGGTGCGAGTGGTGCGAGTGGTGCGCCTTTTTTGGGGTGCAGTTGAGGGCCGTCATTTTCAGGCGACTGGGTAACGGCGCGGCTGGCATGGATGGATTCACCTCCCGTTCGCGGTCTCGCCCATGCAGACAAACAAAGGCGGTAGGTGTCCACCACTGGCCGCATTCACTTCAATCCGCCAACGAAGGATTGCCGCCTCCATCTTTTTCAGGGCAAGGATGGCAAAGTGGCGGGATTGGGAGGGGGTGAGGTTGCAATAGACTTTAAGATCTTGGGATCTCGTCGGGCTCTACATCCTCGTGTGATTTCTCCGTATCAGGAATGCTGCAGATCTGGCGGCTGGAAGGGTATTCGTGCGGATATGCGTGCCGCGGAAAGTTTTTGTCACAAGCGCCCATGAGCCGGGGAACTCTATAGTGATGTCTGCCGTCGCGTTCTCATCTTCCGATGCCGAACTGCTCTCGCGTTATCTGCGCGAGGGTTGTGAGTCGTCGTTTGCCGCGCTGGTGCAGGCGCACCAGCGGATGGTCCTCGGCACGGCGCTGCGGCGCACGGGCGATGCGGAGATGGCCCGCGATGTGGCGCAGCAGGTGTTCGCGCTTCTCGCACGCAAGGCGGTGTGGCTCGCCGGGCGCGAGAGTCTCGCGGGATGGTTGCACCGGGCCGCGAGTTATCTTGGGGCGCGGGCTGTGCGCGCAGAAGCGCGGGCGCGAGCGCGTCACGAGGAGTTGGCGCGGGAATCTGCCGGGATGGTGAGCGACGCGAGGGAGTGGTCGGTGCTCGACGATGAACTCAGCGCGCTCGGCGCGAAGGAACGCGAGGCGTTGGTGCTGCACTACTTCGAAGATCGCGGTTACGCGGAGATGGCGGCGACACTCGGACTCAGTGAGGCTGCAGCACGCCAGCGCGTATCACGCGGCCTGCGAGCGCTCGGCGATCGGTTGCGGCGGCGTGGCGTCGGAGCCTCGGCTACGGCGCTGCTTGCCAGTGGTGCGGCACTCCAGACCACGCTTCCCGCGCAGGCGGGGTTGGCGGCGGCGGCGCTTTCGGGCAGCGCCGTTGTCTCACCGTCCGTGCTTTTTTTCACCACGATCATGTCCCACACACCCGTCAAACTCGCCTTCGCCGCGGTCGCGCTCACCGCGCTGCCGGTCGTGTTTTTCCAGGAGACCAACGCCCGCCTCACTGCCGAGTGGGCCGCACACGCTTCCTCTTCGGTTACGGCCGTGAGTCCGGCGGCGAGTGCTTCCGCTTCGCCGACGCCACAGCCCGGCGACGGCGACGTGCTCGCGGCGTGGAATGATCTCCGCGCCGCGCAGAACAGCCGCCACGCGGCCGAGGAAAGGCTGGGGGCGCTCAAGCGCCAGCTCGATCAGATCAAGACGGAGGTGGTGGTCTCCTACGGTCAGGTTGAAGACCTCGCGCGCCGGGTCGCGGCGAAGGCGCGCGAGTTCCAGAAATTCGAAGACCTGAAAGACAAGGCGGCCCCCGCAGAGCGCGAACGTCTCGCACGGGAACTCGCGACGAACATGAACGACATCGGCGATCTCTTCGCTTTTGCGCGCGAGGCGCAGAAGTTGGAGTCCGACCCCGAGAGGGCTGCTCGCTTTTACGCAACGGTATTAGGCGAACTTGCCGGACTCGACGAGGCGGCGCGCGAACCGGTTGTGCGCGCAGCCCGCGAGCGGTTCGCCGACATGAAACGCGCCGGGCTGACCGCTGCTTCGCGTCCGCAGAGCGACGATTCCGCGTGGATGGAATCGCGTCGCCGATCCTTTGCTGAACTCGATGCTGCGCTGCTCGCGACCCTGCCGCCGGAGCGGCGCGTGGAGGCAAAGATGTTTGGCGGAGTCATCGATCTTACCGGCATTAATTTCATGCCACTGGGTCCTGCGGGGGAGGCTCGGAAATGAAATCCACGCGCGGGCTTGGTCCGCTCTGGCTGTGGCCGGTGACACTCGGCGTCGTCGTGTGGCTCGCGCGGGCCGGCTGGCACCTGCGGAGCGAAAACGCAGCACTGCGTGCTTCCGTTGCCATGGCGGGTAAGGTCGGTGCTTCACCGGGGGCGCGAGCGATGCCCGAGGCGGTGAACGGGCAGCCAGAGGGAACGCTTCGTGCCGAAGAATTGCGTGCTGAAACGCGGCGCGAAATTGCCGCCCGCGAAGCTGCCGAAGGAAAAATTGCCGAACTCGAATCTCGCCTGCCCACGCGTGACGGCGATGTGGTCGCGTCCTTCGGGCGCATCGAACAAATGGGGCAGCGGGCGGGGAAGGGCTTGATGGTCCTTGCGCGGCAGGTCGCTGCGCAGATCGCCGCGAAAAAACCCGGCGGAAAGCCGGTGACCGCTATGACTGCAGACGAGGAAGCCGGGTTCGCGGAATTTTTCGCTCAACTCGGCGAACTGCGCGCCGTGGAAAACGATCCGCGCGAGATCGCGCGCTTCCAAGCCGCGACGCTGCGCGAAGTTTTCGGCCTCGACGACGCGACGGCGGGACGTGTGAGCGCTTTCCTCGAGAGCGAATTCGCGCGGCTCAAGACGCAGCAGCTCATCGCAAACTTTCGTCCCGGAAATGAGCCGGGGGATTGGGACCGACGCCGCGACGCAGCGATGACCGAACTGGCCGCTCGGCTGCGACCAGTGCTTCCTGCGAATCACGCGCAGCTCCCGCTGCTTCCCGGCATCCTGAGTCTCGGGGGTGGCCTGCGCACGGAGGTGAAGTTGAACGCCGACGGCCACGGCTCGGTGAATGCGACACTGCCGCTTTTCCCCAACGGGATGCTGTAGGATTTAAGATCGCGGAGTGGCGCCCCGTTGAGGGGACGGCGTAGCACTCATTTCACGACCCGGAAATCCAGGCGGCGTTTCCAAGCGGAACACGCCCTGTAGGTCTCGGGTGAAGTGCGGATCCGCCTACTTTTCGTAAAAGTGGGTAAGGAGCAGCAGCCACGGTCTTGGTGACACAGGGATGGTCGCGACGGAGGGGGTGGCTCCTGAGTTAGGACTCGAATCTACGACCAATCGGTTAATCCCGACGAAATCGGGAATCGCTCAACCACTGAGCTACTCCCGAGCAACCTCTCCCGGAGGATGGCTCCTGAGGTAGGACTCGAACCTACGACCAATCGGTTAACAGCCGATCGCTCTACCACTGAGCTACTCAGGAATTACCCTCGGTGAAGAGAGCCCGGCGTTATGGACGAGCGGGCTTTGGGGGGCAATCTTTTTTTTAGATTCGAGGGAGGCTTTTAGGAAAATGCGGGGGCTTGGGAAGCCCGTGGAATGGGAGAGCCGGTGCCGGCGCTCACTTGGAGATTGTGCGCTCGAGGTGGTGGAGTGTGATGGCACCGACCTTGCGGAGGCTTTCCGGGCTGAGCTTGTCGAAGGTGTCGTCGGCGGTGTGCCACGGGAGATAGTCGAAGTCGATGAGATCGATGGAGGGGATGCGCGCCTGATTGAGCGGGACGTGGTCGTCCAGGATGGGGCGGTCGAAGTAGGAGAAGTAGGAGTGGAGTTTGAGTTCCTTGGCGGAAGCGAGGACTTCGGCGGTGAGAGGTTGGGGCGAATCTGGGGAGAGAGTGATGGTGAGATCTTTGTCACCGATCATGTCCCAGAGGATGGCGTAGGTGAACTGGCCTGCGCGGGAGGCTTCGCGGAGGGAGCGGGCGTAGTGGCGGCTGCCGTAGAGGCCGTCGGTTTCTGTGAACTGGACGAAGGCCTCTTCGCCGTCGAAGAAGACGAGTTCGACCCGTGCGGCGAGGGAGGGGCGCAGGGCGAGTACGCGTGCGAGTTCGACGAGTGCGCCGCTACTGGAGGCCCCATCGTTGGCGCCGGCGAAGCGGATGGTGCTGAAGCGTTTGGTGTCGTAGTGGGAGCAGACGATGGCGCGCTGGGTGTCGCGCGCAGGCTTGTTGCCGGGGACTGCGGAGCAGCGCGCTACGAGGTTGACGAAGCGGACGGGGCCGCGTGGGGTTTCGTTGGTGAAGGCCTGTTCTTCGACCTCCCAGCCGGAGGCGGTCAGGGAGCGGGTGATGAGTTCGCGACACTGGGCGAGTTCCTTGGAGCCGGCCGGACGTGGTCCGATGTCAAACTGGCTGCGGGCCTCCGCGAGGGCTTTTTCTCCGGAGAACTCACGCCAGAGGGGGGTGGTGACTGGAGCGGGTGAGGCCGGAGCGCTTGGGGCTGCGGCTGGAGGGGGTTGCTGCGGAGCGTTGTCGCAGGCGGTGAGGGTGGTGGCGAGTAATGCGGCCCCGAGGGCAGCGAGGCAGGCGTGCGGGAGCATCAGTGCCTCAACTTTGTTCGGCGGGAAGTCCGAGTGCGTTGAGGAGGCGCTGGAGGTCGTCGAGGCCGTAGTACTCGATCTCGATGCGACCGCGTTTTTCGGCGTGGTGAAGGGCCACATGGGTCGCGAAGTGTTGTTGGAGGCGGTTCTGGAGATTCTGGAGAGCTGGCTGGAGGGCGCCGCCGGCGTGCGAATCGGAGTTGCTGCGGCGCGGTTTCTGCACGCCGGTGTGGGAGAAGTGGCGGGCCACGAGTTTTTCAGCGGCGCGCACGGTGAGATTGCGGCGGATGATTTCCTCGGCGAGGAGGGGGTGTTCGTCCTGGGACTTGAGGGAGAGGAGGACCTTGGCGTGGCCGACCGAGATGCGGCCTTGGGTGAGCCAAGACTGGACCTCTGCGTGGAGGTCGAGGAGGCGCATGGTGTTGGCGACTGCAGCGCGGCTTTTACCGACCTTTTGGGCGATGTCTTCTTGTTTGAGGCCGAACTCGCGGGCGAGGCGGGAGAATGCGACCGCTTCTTCGATGGGATTGAGATCCTCTCGCTGGAGGTTTTCGATGAGGGCGAGTTCAAGGACGTCTTGGTCTGAGGCCTCGCGAACGATGACGGGGGCGTCGAGGAGGCCGACCTTTTGTGCGGCGCGCCAGCGGCGTTCTCCGGCGATGATCTCAAACTGGTTGCCGCGTTTGCGTGCGATGAGGGGTTGGACGATGCCGTGCTGTTTGATGGAGTCCACCAGTTCGAGGAGGACTTCCTCGCGGAACACGGTGCGCGGCTGCAGCGGGGTGGGGATGAGTTCCGTGAGGCTGATGGATTGGACGCGCTCCCCTTGTTCGACGACGGGTGTTGGGGAGACGATGGGCGAGGCTGGGCGAGTGCTAATGAGTGCTCCGAGTCCTTTGCCGAGTGCAGGTTTCACCATAGATGGGAGGGCTGAGAGTAGGAGGGGGAGGCGGGAAAGGCAACCTTGTGGGAGGGGCTTCTGGCACTAGGATGGGCGGGTGCTTTTCGAACGACTGCGGCTGATGGAGGACGGGCCTCGCGACGGGGCCTGGAATATGGCTGTGGACGAAGTGTTACTGGGGGAGGTGATGGGCGCCGTGGAGCCCGTGTTGCGCCTTTATCAATGGAGTGCGCCCTCGGTTTCCTTCGGATATTTCGCAAGCCATAAGGAGGTGCGGGCGTTGCATCCGGCGTGCGCGTTGGTGAGGCGGTGGACCGGGGGCGGGGTGGTGGAGCATGGGAATGACCTCACCTACAGTCTGGTGGTGCCGCGTGGTGCGGCGTTTTTCGAGTTGGCTCCGTTGGACGGGTACCGCGCCATCCATGCGGCGTTGGGGCGCGTGCTGGATGGATTGGTGGCGGGGGTGCCGTCGCTCGCGACGGAAGGAAGTGCGGGAGCGGGGAGTGCGTGTTTTGAGAACCCGGTGCGACATGACCTCCTTGTGGGCGGGAGCAAAGTGGCGGGAGCGGCACAGCGGCGGACACGGGGCGGGCTGCTTCATCAAGGGAGCATCCAAGTGGGGCTGACTGAGCGGGACGCACTTTGGAAACGGATGGGGTCCGCGCTGGCAGGGGTTGTTGAGCCGTTGCGTTGGGGTGCGGCGCAGGATGACCGCTCGGCGGAACTCGTGGAACGGAAGTACGGCACGGCGGAGTGGTTGGAGCGGTTTTGAGAGACTGAGCGCAGGGGGGCAGGGGGATTGAGGATATTCGTCGGGTTATCGATCATTGTGGCTCGAGGCTGAAAGCTCGCGTGGATGGATTCGTTGGTGGCTTCACGATCCAGTTGTGGTGTTTTCCGTGCGGCTCTGGGAGCAGTTCCCGCTTTCCATGGGGGGCGTGATCACGCAGGTTCCACGTCCTTATGAGTTCTGAAGTACGGGTACGATTTGCGCCTTCACCCACGGGTATGTTGCACGTGGGCGGAGCGCGCACGGCGCTTTTCAACTGGCTGTATGCGCGCCACATGGGCGGGAAGTTTTTGCTGCGGATTGAGGACACGGACCGGGCGCGTCATGTGGAGGAGGCGGTGCAGGTGATCGTGGACGGGCTGCGCTGGCTGGGACTGGATTGGGACGAGGGTCCTGAGGTGGGCGGGGATTGCGGGCCGTATTTCCAAAGCGAGCGCGGGGCTGTGTACGAGCGGTACTTGGAGCGCTTGCAGGCGGCAGGAGCGGTGTACGTGGGGGAGGATGGCGCGACTCGGTTCCGGCTTCCGCGCAAGCCCTTGGAGTTTGGGGACATGGTGCGCGGACGCATTTTTGTGGACCGAGGGAAGTCGACGACACCGAGTGGGGATCCTGAGCCGGACATGACGATTCGGCGGGCGGACGGGTCGTGGATCTTCCACTTTGTGAATGTGGTGGACGACGCGGAGATGCGGGTGACGCACGTGATTCGTGGGGAGGATCATCTTTCCAACACGCCAAAGCACATTGAGTTGTACGAAGCGCTGGGGCTGCCGGTGCCGCGTTTTGGGCACATTCCGCTGATTTTGAACCGGGACGGTTCGAAGATGAGCAAGCGCGACCAGGGAGCGAGCATCACGGCGTACATGGAGCAGGGGTACGTGCCGGCGGCGGTGCGCAACTATCTGTGTCTGCTGGGATGGTCGCCGAAGGATGACCGTGAGAAGATGGATTTGGCGGAGGTGGTGGAGCGGTTTGATCCTGCGAACATCAACCGGAAGGCGGCCCATTTCGACTTGGACAAGTGTAACTGGCTGAACTGGCAGTATCTGGTGGCGATGAGTGTTGAGGAGTTTACCGATGCCAGCCTGCCTTGGATCGAGCGAGCGGGGATCGCCTATGGGAGCCGGGCCGCGCTGCTGCCCGTGGTTGCGTTGATCAAGGAGAAGATCAAGCAACTGCCGGAGGTGCCCGGGTGGATCGACTATTTCTTCACTGAAGATTACGCGTACGATCCGGAGGCGGAGCTCAAGACTTTGGCGAAGCCGGGTGCGCGCGATCGTCTTGTGCAATTGGAGGCGGCTTATCAAGCAGTGGAAGCATGGGACGCCGCTGCGCTGGAATTGCAGCTCAAGGCGACTGCGGTGCAGCAGGCCTGCAAACCAGCGGAGTTCATCCACCCTGCACGCGTGGCTGTGAGCGGTCGTGCGGTTGGTCCGAGCCTGTACCACATGCTGGAGGTGTTGGGGCGGGATCGGGTGCTTGCGCGCTTTCAGAAGACGCTTGAGCGTCTGGCGCTTCGTGGGGTTTGAAAGGCGTTCGATGAAGGCGGTCTACACGCTGGCTGACCTGCGGGATTGGGCCCGCGCGACGGAGGGGGAGCCTTTATCGGTACGCTTAGCGGTGGTGGGGGATCCGGTGGCGCATTCGGCTTCTCCTGCGATGCACAACGCGGCTCTGGAGCACTGCGGCATTGCAGCGCGTTATGTGCGGCTGCATCTGCGCGCGGAGGAACTGCGGGAGGGGTTGAGCATGATTGCTGGCGTGGGTTTTGTGGGGGTAAACTGCACTATTCCGCACAAGGCTGCGGCACTGCTTGCGATGGATCGTGTGGATGAGCATGCCAAGCGCGTGGGTGTGGTGAACACGGTGATGGTGGAGCCCGGCGGAACGTTGGCGGGTTTCAACACGGACGGTCCTGGACTCGTGAGGGCGGTGGATGCGGAGTTTGGCGCTCGGCTGGGGGATCTGCGGGTGATGGTGCTTGGGGCTGGCGGGGGTGCGGGGCGCGCGATTGCCATAGAGTGCGCACTGGAGGGGTGCCGGCGTGTGGTGCTGGTGAACCGGACTGCAGAGAAGGCCCGGGACTTGGCTGGCGAACTCAGTGGACTGTGGAGGGGAACCGGAGCGCCAGCGCACCGAGCCCGAGTGAGTGCGGTGGAGTGGGAGCGTGAGGCGTTGGGCAGAGAGTTGCGGGAGGTGGATCTGGTGATCAACTGCACCTCGCTTGGCATGGGTGCCGGGGATTCGTCGCCGCTGCCAGCTGCCATCCTGCATTCGGGGCTGATACTTTACGACACGATCTACACTGCCTCGCGCACGCAGTTGATGCTGGCGGGGGATGCGGTGGGTGCGCGCAGCGCGAACGGATTCTCGATGCTGCTTTACCAAGGGGCTCTGGCTTTTGAGATCTGGTTTGGGAGACCAGCACCTGTGGAACTGATGCGCGAGGCGCTGAAGGTACAGGCGCGTGCGTCCCGGTAGGGAGCGGAGAGATGAAGGGGGCGGCAGCTGGTGCTGGTGCTCAGGCGGGCGGTTGGGCGGTGTTAGCCAGAAGAGTTCGGGCCCGGGTGATGTCGCGGCCGATCTGGGCTTGGAGGGCGGCGAGGTCCTCGAATTTGCGCTCGTCGCGGATCTTGGAAAGGAGGTGGATTTCGAGTGTTGCGCCGTAGAGATCGGCTGAGAAGTCCAGCAGATGGGCCTCGGCGGTGCGCACCGGATTGGGCAGGCCGAGCGTGGGACGGATGCCGATGTTGAGTACGCCGCCGTGGGTGCCGGAGGCGTGGCGCACATGGACGCAGTAGACGCCATCGGGTGGAAGTTGTTCGTTGGAGAGTTGGAGGTTGGCGGTGGGGAAGCCTATTTCGCGTCCGAGTTGGCTGCCGTGGACGACGGACCCTCGAAGTGCGTAGGGGCGTCCGAGGAGTGCGCGTGCGGCATCGAGGTCGCCGTGTTCAAGGGCGTTGCGGACAGCGGTGCTACTGACGATCAGATCTCCGGATTTGATGGCAGGAAGGCCGACTTCTTCGAAGCCGAGGCGGGAGCCCAGTTCTCTGAGCAGGTCGAGGTTGCCAGCGCGACCCTTGCCAAAGGACCACTCGTGGCCCACGCAGATTTCGTGGAGTGGCTTGCAGGCATGGGCGAGGGACTCAATGAAGTCCACGGGCGGTTGCGCGGCGAGGGATTGGTCAAAGGGAAGGATGAGGATCCATTGGACGCCGATGCGTGAGATGAGTTCAGTTTTGTGGGCGGTGTCGGTGAGGAGGCGCGGAGCTTTGTCTGGTCGCAGAAGGCGCGCGGGGTGTGGATCGAAGGTTACCACGACGGCGCTGCCATTGGCGCGGTTCGCATCCGCCATGGCGCGGCCGATGACGGCTTGGTGGCCAATGTGGACGCCATCGAAAACTCCGATTGCCAGCACAACGGGACCCGGTACGTGGTCCAGTTCGGAGACGGCATTGAGCACCGTACTCATGGGGTGGGGTGTTGGGTTGCGGGGGCGGAAGCGGTGGTTCAGGCACCACGCATGCGAGATACGGTGGGTAGGCTCAGCATCCGGGCGCGGACCTCTTCGGCGGGGAGGGTTTTGAGTTCGGCGACGGTGATGGAGTGTTCGAGGTCGAACTTTCCGCTCTTGGTTCTGCGCAGGCTTTTGAGGTGCGCGCCGCATCCGAGATCATTGCCGATGTCGAAAGCGTAGGTGCGGACGTAGAAGCCCTTTGAGCACACCACGCGAAAATCAATCTCTGGAAGGCGCACTTGTTGGATCTCGTGGGCGTAGACGTGGACGAAGCGGGGTTCGCGTTCGACCGTCTTTCCCTGACGCGCGAGTTTGTAGAGCGGAACGCCCTCTTTTTTGATCGCGGAGACCATGGGAGGGGTTTGGTAAAAGTCACCGCGAAACTTCTCGAAAGAGGCTTCGACCTGTTCCTGTGAGAGGGGAGGGACTTGGCGGGTTTCGACGATCTGTCCGTCGGCGTCTTGGCTGTCGGTGAGGACGCCGAGTTGCATGGTGCCGACGTACTCTTTGTCCTCGCTCATGAGGAGGTCTTGGATTTTGGTGCCGCGTCCGACGACGACTATGAGGAGTCCTGTGGCGAGCGGATCGAGAGTGCCGCAGTGGCCGACTTTTTTTGTCCCGAGTGCGCGTCTGGCGATGGCGACGACATCGTGGGATGTCATGCCGCTGGCTTTGTCGACGAGAAGAACACCGTCAATGGTGGGGAAATTCATGAGCGATAGCGGAGAGGACATTCTCCTCGACCTCGGCGAGGGAACCGTTGGCGCGAGCGCCTGCAGCGAGAGTGTGGCCGCCGCCACCGAAGGAGGAGCAGATCTTGGAGACGTCGATGCTGGGGTCTTTGGAACGCAGGCTGATGCGGACGAGTTGATCTGGGAGTTCCTCGAAGAAGGCGGCGACGACGACGCCTTCGACGGCGCGGATGTAGTCGATGAGGCCTTCGTTGTCCTCGGGCAGGACGCCGAGGTCGTGAGCGGTTTGCTGGGGGAGGGAAAAGCTTGCGACCCGGTCGGCCGAGGTGAAGCGGAGCCTGTTGAGGACGGCTCGGAGCAACTCCAGTCGGCGGCGCGGGTGGCTTTGGTAGAGCTTTTGCGAGAGATCGCTTACGTTGACGCCAGCGCGGACGAGTTCGGAGGCAATCTCAAAGGTGCGGGCGGTGGTGTTGGAGTATTGGAATGAGCCGGTGTCTGTGGAGATGGCGACAAAGAGATTGTCGGCAATAGCCGGGGTGACGGGGAACTGGTGGTGGTGGAAGAGCTCGAAGAGGATTTGTCCTGTCGCAGGAGCATTGGGGTCGATGTACGCGAGGTCGCCGTAGTGGTCGTTGGTGACGTGGTGATCGATGTTGATCCAGAGGTCGGCGTGCGCAACGGACTTCAGGCAGGTTCCCGCGCGGCTTTTGACGGCCGTGTCCAGCAAGATGGCTACGTCGAAGCTTTCAGGCAGGGCCGGTGGTTTTTGGACGAGATCGCTTCCAGGAAGGAAGCGGAGTTTGTCCAGCATACCGTCTTCGTTCCAAACAGAGACGTTCTTACCCAGGCCCTTGAGGCAGAGAGCCATCGCCAGTTCGCAGCCGAACGCGTCACCGTCGGGACGCACATGGCTGATCACCACAAAGCGCTGGTGAGTGCGGAGGGCATCAGCGATTTGTTGGAGGCTGCAGTTGGGTTTCATGGAGGGGTGGTGCGTGCGGAGCGTGGAGGCTTCGCTGGTGGTACGGATATTGGATCCGTCGGGACTCCGTGGGCTTCAGTTCGCCGGGTTTTCGGGCGGCCCATCGGTGTCCGGGGCCGGTGGGGGGAGCTCACTCATGATGTTGAGAATCCGGCTGCCGCGTTCCATCGTTTCATCCACGCGAAAATGAAGTTGGGGCGTGAATTTGAGGATGATACGGCGGGCGAGCGCTGACTGGAGATCTGTGCGCTTGCCGTGGAGGGCGGCCATGTCGCTGCGCAACTCTTCGGGTGTGCCGATGAAGCTGACGTAGACGTGCGCGTGCTTGAGGTCTGGGGTGATGTCTACCTGTTGAACCGTGACGAGCTTGGATTGAAAGCGCAGGTCCCGGGTCACCATCTCGCCGAGTTCCCTGCGGATGACTTCATTGACGCGTTCGAGTCGGTGTTTCATGGCGCGGTCGTCTCAGGAATCAACTGTTGATGCAGAGGCAAAGCGGATAGGTGCGGGGGGACGCGGGTAAGTTGCGCCGTTGCGCTGCTGCGCGTGCCGCACTCTGAGTCCGCAGGGTGCGGGTTCAGAGTTTCTGGGGGACCTTCTCGAGTGTATAGCACTCGATGATATCCCCAGGTTCGTACTCGTTGAAGTCGCCGAGTTTGATGCCGCATTCCAAACCGCTGCGGACCTCTTTAACGTCTTCAGTGAAGCGGCGGAGCGTTGCGAGGGCGCCGTCGAAGATGGGTTGTCGGCCGCGGAGTACCCGTGCGCGGCCGGTGCGGGAGATGCGTCCATCGGTGACAAGGCTGCCGGCGACGAGACCGCGGGAAAGTTCGAAGACCTTCTTCACCTCCGCATGGCCGATGACGGTCTCGCGGTTTTCGGGCTCGAGCATGCCTGCCATGGCCTCCTTCACCTGATCGATGAGTTCGTAGATGATGGAGTAGAGCTTGATTTGGACGCCCTCGCGACGCGCGGTATTGGCGGCACTGGACTCGGTTTTGACATTGAAGCCGACAACGATCGCGTTGGATGCGGTAGCAAGAAGCACATCGGACTCCGTGATGGGACCCACGGCTGCATGGACGATTTCGAGGTCGATCTTCTTGCTATCGATCTGTCCAAGCGAGGACTGAAGGGCTTCGCAGGAGCCTTGGACATCGCTTTTAAGGATGATCCGAAGGACGGGTTTTTTCCCGGCGGCGAGGTTGCTGAAGAGATTTTCGAGCGTGGCGCGCTGCGGTGTGACGAGTTTGGTCAGTCGCAGTTCGGCGAGACGTTCCTGACTGAGGGTGGAGGCGGCGCGCTCGTTTTCCATGACGACGAGTTCGTCGCCAGCGTTGCAGAGGCCCGAAAAGCCGAGGACTTTGCAGGGGGTTGAGGGGCCTGCGCTCTTGATGGGCTTGTTGGCATCGTCGATGAGGGATTTGACCTTGCCACTGTAGTTGCCGCAGATGAAGGCATCCCCGGCCTTTAATGTGCCTGAACGAACGATCACGGTTGCGGTCGGTCCACGGCCCTGTTCGATCTGGCTCTCGATGACGGTTCCGCGCGCGATGACGCGGTTGCTGGCTTTCAGTTCGCTGACCTCAGCCACGAGGAGGATGCTTTCCAAGAGGTGGTCGATGCCTTGGCCTTTGATGGCGGAAACTGGGCAGACGATGGTCTCGCCGCCCCAATCCTCAGGGGTGAGTCCTTTTTCCTGCAACTGTCCTTTGACCTTGTCGACGTTGGCCCCGGGGACGTCGGTCTTTGTGATGGCGACCATGATATGGACCTTTGCGGCCTTGGCATGGTTGATGGCTTCGAGGGTCTGGGGCATGAGGCCGTCGTCGGCAGCGACGATGATGACGGCGATGTCAGTGACATTGGCTCCCCGGGCGCGCATCGCGGTGAACGCGGCGTGACCAGGGGTGTCGAGGAAGGTGATGTGCTGCGCCTTGTATGTGACCAAATAGGCACCTATGTGCTGTGTGATGCCGCCCGCCTCGCCCGCTGCCACACGGGTTTTGCGGATTGCATCCATGAGGGTGGTCTTGCCGTGGTCGACATGGCCCATGAATGTGACGATGGGCGCGCGCGAAAGAAGTTCGTCGGCCTTTGGCTTCTCGACCTCTTTCGGGGGTTCGACGATCTTTTCCACCACCTTGTGGACCCCTCCGCCTTCCTTGCGTTTTTCACGCTCGAAAGTGAACCCGTGCTTGGCGCAGACTTTGGCGGCCACATCGGGTTCCACGGGTTGGTTGATGGCGGAGAAGATATTCATCTCCATCAGGTCGGAGATGATCACAAAAGGCTTGAGGCCCATCTGGTTCGCCAACTCCTTGACGATGATGGGCGGCTTGATGTGGATGATTTTGTCGCTGGACGGAGCCTCTCCGGCGGCCGGTGTGGTTGGTTCCGGCTCAGCAGCAACAGGTTCTGGATCCGGTGTTGGCGCCGGGGGCGGTTCGGTCGCGAGAATCTTCGAGATGCTCGGGAGTGCAAACGGCTTGTGATCGGCTGTTGCTGCCTTGCGGATGCGCTTTGGTTTTTCGTCGATCAACGATACCGCCTCCTTGGGCGGCTCCGGCTTTGGCTTGGCTGGGGGGGGCTCTGCCTTGGGCTTTGCCGCGGCCGCCTTTGCCTCAGCGGATGCGGGCTTTGTAGCGGTGATTTTTTTGAAGGCGCTTTTGACGCCAGTCGTCGACTTGATAGCCATTAAAACGGGTTCCTTGATTGCGATCTCGCGGGGATGAGTGGGAGCGGGGCTGGGCTGGTGAGAGTGGCTGATTACCTGCGGGATCTGGGTTCCTGTGGTCTTTGGCCGGTGAGTTTTAGAAGAGAATAGGCGGGCTGTGCTCTGGCTCTAGGCCGATGCCAGTCCCTTGTCGCTGGCTCGCTTAGCCGCGTCGCAAATTTGCTGTGCAAGAGCGAGGTCCAATCCGATGGCATCTGCGATGTCCTGTGCTTCCACCTCGACCAAGGTATCGAGACTGGCCATGCCTCCCTTGACCAGCAAGGTGGCCGTGGCCTGATCAATTCCTAGAGCCTCGCTGAGCTGGCGGGCGGCCTGCTGAACGCGGTTCTCGAAGATCTGTGTGGCAGTCTCATCTTTTTCGATGTTCACCTCCCAGCCTGCGAGTTTTGCGGTAAGTCGTGCGTTCTGGCCGCGCTTACCGATGGCGAGCGAAAGTTGGTCTTCGTCGACGCGGATTTGAACGACCCGGCGTGCTTCGTCCAGGGTGGCGCTTTTGATTTTTGCGGGCTTGAGGGCTTCAAGCACAAACTCCTTCACGTCGGCGCTCCATCGGATGATGTCGACCTTTTCGTTGTTGAGTTCGCGCACGATGTTCTTCACCCGCGAACCGCGCATGCCTACGCAGGCGCCCACGGGGTCCACCTTCTCGTTGGCGCTGTGGACGGCTATTTTGGTGCGGAAACCCGCCTCGCGAGCGATTCCTTTGATTTCCACTGTCCGGTCGGCGATTTCGCTGACCTCAGTTTCAAAAAGTCGGCGTACGAAGTTCGGGTGGCTGCGGGAGATGATGATCTCCGGGCCGCGCATGCCATTTTCCACCGCCACCACGTAAGCGCGGATCCTGTCTCCGATGTTGTAGTCTTCGGTCTGCACGCGTTCGCGGGATGGCATGACGGCCTCGAACTTGCCGAGGTCCACGATGACGTCGGAGCGCTCAAATCTGCGCACTGTGCCGCTGACGATTTCGCCGGCCCTGTCCTTGAACTCGTCGTAGATCATCTCCTTCTCGGCCTGACGGATGCGCTGCATCATGGCCTGTTTGGCGGTCTGGGCGGCGATGCGGCCAAAGTTCTTCGGGGTGACTTCGACTTCCACCTCTTGGGCGAGTTCCGCATCGGACCGGATCCGGCGTGCTGCAGTGAGGCTGATTTCGTCGTGCTTGT
This sequence comes from Chthoniobacter flavus, assembly GCA_945861435.1. Lineage (GTDB taxonomy): Bacteria > Verrucomicrobiota > Verrucomicrobiia > Chthoniobacterales > Chthoniobacteraceae > CAIURC01. Next base: position 26,105 of record CAMAUX010000024.1, read on the forward strand.
TCTGAACTTTCTCGACGACGATCAGTTTTGCCACAGCCCGGATGGCGCCAGTTTTGGGGTCGATATCGCAACGCAGATCGCGTCCGGCGTCCACCGACTTCTTGGCGGCGGAAACCAGGGCGTTCTGGACAGCTTCGACGAGCACCTCGCGCTTGATTCCCTTCTCGCGCTCGAGGTAGTCCAACATCGCAATAAATTCTGCATTCATAGGTAGATGCGTTCCAACGCAACCTCTGGGGACAAAAAAAAGTGGGCTGCAAACCCACTTCCTCAAGACCCGGAGAGTGGCGGGAAATGTAGGGGCGCTGTAAACAACCGTCAAGGACAGAAAGCCGGAGGCGGGGATGCTCCGGTGGGATTGCTGAAAAGCAGTGTAAGTACGGGGACAGGGATCTTTTAGATGTGAATGATGCACAAAGGCGGACCGCTTTCAGCTCTTCCAAACGGGGGCCGCTCTTGCTCCGGGGCCTTGCGCAGGGGGGCAGATTTTGAGAGGGTCTCCTTCCCGTGGAATCCGCCTACCGTCATCACCGATCGCCTGAGAAGAAGTCGGCGGTTCGGAAGTGGGCCCTCATTGCGGGCTTGGCGGTGATGCTCGCGTTCGGTTCCAAGCCTGCCTATCGGGCTGTGAAGGGCTGGAGGGCGCGTCAGTTGGCGTCGCAGGTGGAGGAGTTGATTGGGCAGAGGCTGCTGGACGAGGCTGCGCAGAAAGCCCGCGCGGCGTACCAACTCAAGGCGACCGAGCCCTTGGTGATTCGCGCGGTTGCGCGGGCGGAGAGCGCGAACGGGCGCTCCCCGTCAGCGCTGGCGTTTTGGAAGCAACTTCGGGAGATGGGGGCGATGGAGACAGAGGACTGGCGGAAGTTGGTGGAGGATCTGCTGCGCGCTGGGGCGTTGTTGGTGGCGGATCAGGAGCTCAAAGATTTTCTCGAGAAGCGTCCGGCTGATGTGACTGCGCTGCGGCTTGCCTCCCAGCTTTCGGCGCGGCTGGGGCGAGCGGAAAATGCGATGGAGCTCGCTCAGAGGGCTTTCGAAGTCGAACCTGAGAACCGGGATGGGAAGTTGCTGGTGGCGCTGCTCAAGGCCGAGTCGGCGGTGCCGGATATTCGCAGTGGCGGGGTTGCTTTGTTGCTGGAGCTAGCTGGGGAGCCGAACAAGCACGGGTTGGACGCGCTAACGGCGCTCAGCCGACGCAGGGACCTGACAACGGCACAGCTTGAGCCGTTGGTTGGGTTGGTTCGTGCCAATCCCGAGGCGAGCGATGAACAACGTCTGGTGGGAGTTGAGATCGCGCTGCGGTTGCACGAGGATCAGGCTGAGGAGATTCTAAGGAAGGCGGTGGAGGAGGCGATGCAGGGGGCGCCGGAGAGGCGGCGTGCACTGGGGACGTGGCTTAATCAGCGTAAACGTTTTGAGGCTGCGCTGGGGCTGGTATCAGAGAAGGAGGCTTTCGGGCGCAAGGACCTGCTGTTGGTGCGTCTGGACGCGATGGCGGCGCTCAACCAGTGGGAGGGGGTGAAGCAGATCCTCAAACGGCGGGACGTGCCCTTGGACGAGGTGTACCGGGAGCTTTTCCTTGCTCGTTGTGCAATGGAGCAGGGGGAGAACAGCAAGGCGGACTTGCACTGGCGGCGGGCGCATCTGGCGGGTGCGGCCTCCCCTGAGCACGCGTGGTTTGTGGCGAGCTATGCAGAACGCCTTGGGCAGACAGAGCAAGCGGAGGTTGCGTACCGTTCCCTCACCACGAAGGCAACCACTGCCCGCGCAGCCTACGAGGCTTTGCTGCGCATGGCGGGTAAACGGCAGGATGTGGGAGCTCTGTGGGGGTTGCTTCGTGCGATGCGCGAGCGCTGGCCGGGGGATACGGCGGTGGAGAACGATTACGCTTACTTCAGCCTGCTCAAGGAGACTGACGTGGACGCGGCTTTCCGTTCCGCCCAGCGCTTGGTGCAGGCGGATCCTAGCAGCCTCCCTCATCGTACCACGCTTGCACTGGCGCTGCTGCGTCTTGGGCAACCTGTGGTGGCGCTCTCAGTTTACGAGGGGCTCAAGATACCTTGGGATCAGGTGCCTGGGAGTCAGCGCTCCGTGTATGCGGCGGTTTTGAGTGCGAATGGCAAGGTGGAGGAGGCGCGGACTGAGTTGCGAGGGATCCGGGTGGAGGAGTTGAGGCCGGAGGAGCGTAAACTATTGGAGGCTCTGGGGTCGGCGGCTGGGCAGGGGTAGGAGTCGGTGCGTATGGTGAGGTGGGTGGTCATGTGACCTCCCTGATTCGTCCCGATGGCACGTTCAGTAAGCTGTCGGGTCCTTGTTGATCGACGGGAGATGGCGCCTAGGAAGAGGTTCAAAGTCTTCTCCATGAAAACACTTCAACCTGTCTCTGTGTGTCCGCCTGCGATCGCCCAAGTCAACGTCCCCTCCGTTGCACGTCTGCTTCTGGTGGATGACCATCCGGTTTACCGTCACGGTTTGGCGCAGTTGCTGGCGCAGGAGCCAGACTTGGAGGTGGCTGGCGAGGTCGGCGACTCGCAGGCTGCACTGGCGGCTGTGCGTGAGTTGACGCCAGATGCAGTGGTGGTGGACCTGTCGATGCCGATGACCAATGGGGTGCAATGGGTGCGCGAGTTGCGCGGGGCGGGGGAGGAAGTGCCGGTGGTGATGCTTTCGATGCACGACACCTCCCAGCACGCGGTTGGAGCGCTGCAGGCGGGAGCCGGCGCTTATGTGATCAAGCACGAGCCCTTTGAATTGATCCTTGCCGCGGTCCGCGCGGTTCTCAAGGGCGAGCGTTACCTGAGTCCTCGATTCCGCGATCAGTTGGCATTTCGCAACTTTGTGAGCAAGCCCGGTGGCGGAGTTGCGGTGGATCGACTGTCGGAGCGCGAGTTGGAGGTGCTGCGCTTTTTGGGTGCTGGCTTTAGCACGAGGGAGATTGCGAGCACACTAAGTTTGAGTGCGAAGACCGTGGAGACCCATCGGGCGCACATCAAGGACAAGCTGCGTTTGCGCGACAGTGCGGAGATGGTGCGCTTTGCCATCGACTGGCTGGGGCAGCAGCAGTTGTAGAATCCGCCTCATGAGCGCTTCGGGGGGCCGTGCCTGGTCGCAGTGACGAAGAGTGGATTCATGGATGTTCAGGAGCTTTCTCAGGAGGTTGCCTTCTGCAGGCGAATCGCGACGGAAATCGCGGAGGCTGGCAGCTGTACGCTGGCGTTCAGGGATCTGGCCCAGTTCGGGTACGTTGGGAAATGGAGGCCGGGACTCGAGGCATTTGCCGACAGGCATGGATGGACCTTGGATCTGGATACGACGAGCGAGCGCGTACGGTTGCGCCGGATTGATGCGAGGACCCGGGTCGTCTCCATCTGGCGACGCCGCGAATCTTCGGGTCTTTGTGTTTGCTCAGGCGGGTCCGTGACGCATGAATAAGGTGGGGGCGTTGTGTCAGGTCGAGGTCCGACCTATGAGTGGTGTTTGCTGGGAGGTCTGTGTGGATGGGATTGAGCGGGCCCAGTTTGAGGGGATTGAGCATGCGGTCAGTTATGCGCTGCAGCAGGTGCGGGGATGTGATGCGCTGATCGCCGTGCACGGCCACACGCCCCAGTTGATTGCGATCGACAACCGATGTTTCATCCCTGCAAGGCCGCCCGTTGCGGGGGTTGAATATTCCCCGATGCCCGGATAAGGGTGTCAGGTGATGACACGAGAAACGCTCAGTACGTTGTTGGCGGTCGCGTTGTTATTGTTGTGTGCGGGGTGTCGCCGCGGGCCGGGATCTGATGGCTCAGCGCAGGAACGCGAGGCGGGCGCAAACAGCACGGTTGCGGCCGGGGATCCTTCCGTAGGGGATCGCCGGGTGGCTTTGAGGGAATTGCCCGATTCCCGCTTCCCTGTGGGAGGCGCGGGCGATCCGAATGTCGGGACTGCGACGGCTGCGAGCGTGGGTGGAGACGGAATTCCTGCGCAGTTGCTGGCGGGTGATCAGGCCTATGAAGGATGGTTCAAGCGCCATGGGCTTGACCTGAAGGATCCTAGGATGCTGGACGCGGATCCCGATGGGGATGGTTTCACCAATCGGGAGGAGTTTTTGGCAGACACGGACCCCCGGGATGCGAATTCGCGGCCTGGAATCCACAAGACCTTGCGGCTTAAGGAGTACAAGGAGGTGAGGGTTCCGCTTCTGCTGGAGTCGGTGAACGGCAACACCGCGAGGATCCGGTTGCTGGAGGCTGAGGCCCAGAGAAGTGTGACTGTGGAGGCTGGACAGACGGTGCACGGGATGCGGGTGCTCAAGGTTTTGGAGACGCATGAGAGCGACAAGAGCGGCCAGATGATGGACCGCTCGCGGGTGGAGCTCATGGATTCGGAGGCCAAGGTGCGCGTGATTCTCGTGAAGGACATGCCTTCGCGCAGCGCTGCTTCGCACGCGGTGCTTGTTGCGCCGGATGGGGTGGAAATTCTGGTGCGTCAGGGGGAGGACTTTGCTGATCCGACCCGGGCCGGCACGAGTTACCGCGTGATCGACCTGCGTGCGGAGCAGGCGGTGGTGCGTGAGCTCTCCTCGGGTGAGACGCTCACCATTCCCTTGAGGTAGAGGGCCTCTACATTTGCAGCTTTCGCCCGGGTGTGGGTGGGTGCGGAGGAGAGCTTTCGCTCGACTCCGGGACTTTCTTGGCTATCCAAGAGCGCCCTATGTTTTGGACTGAAGACGTCGCCGCAAAGTGTTCCGGGGCACAGATCATCAACGACTCGAAGACGCCTTCGGGCAGGGTGCACGTGGGTGCTCTGAGGGGTGTGCTCATTCACGATGCGATTTTCCGGACGCTGAGGGAGAAGGGGGTGGAGGCGCGCTATTTTTTCGGGGTGGACGACTACGACCCGCTCGATGAGATCCCGGCGGGGAAGGGGGAGCACTTTGAGAAGTTTCTTGGGCAACCCCTGTGCAACGTGCCGCCGCCCGATGGTTCAGCCGCGAGCGACATGGCCGAGCATTACATTGGCGAATTTTTCGAGGTGTTCGAGGAGCTGGGGGTGCGGGTGGAGAAGTACCGGATGCGGGACGTGTATCGTTCGGGGCGATTCAACGCGGCGATCGACACGATCCTTCGCGCGGCGCCCACGGTGCGTCGGGTGTACAAGGAGGTGAGCAATTCCGACCGGCATGAAACGTGGTTCCCGTTCCAGACGATCTGTGAGCAGTGCGGTCGCATTGGGACCACGGAAGTGTACGCCTACGATGGTGAGCGGGTGAGTTATCGGTGTCGTCCGGACATGGTGAAATGGGCGCGCGGGTGCGGCTATGAGGGCGCCACGTCTCCGTTCGACGGTCGTGGGAAACTTCCGTGGAAGCTGGAGTGGGTGGCGAAGTGGGTGACATTTCCGGTCACCATCGAGGGGGCGGGGAAGGACCATTCCACCAAGGGCGGCTCGCGCGACGTGTCTGCGGCCTGTCTGCGTGCGATTTTTGGTAAGGAGCCGCCGTTAAACGTCCCCTACGAGTTCTTTCTCGTGGGCGGGGCGAAGATGAGTTCCTCGCGGGGGGTTGGTGCGAGTGCGCGCGACATGGCCAACCTTCTTCCGCCCGAGGTGCTGCGTTTTCTGATGACGCGTACGAAGCCCAATTCGCCCGTGAATTTCGACGTGCACGAGGAGGGGATTATTAAGCTCTTCAACGAGTTCGACCGTTATCAACTGCGTGCCACCACCGGCCAGGGGACCCCCGACGAGGGGTGCGTGTATCGGTTGGCCGAACTGACACCGGAGGGGGCGTACTTCAACGCCAATTTCCAACTCGTGACAGCCCTTGTTCAGATGCCTCACCTCGATGTGGTGGAGCAGGTGACCAAGCGCAAGGGGAGCGCGTTGACTCCCGTGGAGCAGCGGCATCTCGACCAGCGCATCGCTGCCGCACGGATGTGGGTGGAGCATTACGCCAGCGAAGAGGAGAAGACGCGCCTGCAGGAGGTGATTCCCACACGGGCCGCCGAACTCGGGTGCGCTCAGAGGGCGTTCCTTCGTCAGTTGGCTGAATCACTGGATGGCGTTTCGTGGGAGGACGACGCGCTCCAGAGCAGGATTTTTGAGGTCGCGCGGCTTACCCCCATTGAGCAACCACAGGCGTTTCGGGCGATCTACCGTGTGCTTCTTGACCGCGAGTCGGGACCAAAGGCGGGCAATCTGCTGGCGTTCCTGGAACCCGGTTTTGTGCGGACGCGCTTTCAGGAGCTTGCGGTGGAGGAGGTCGCGTTTTGGAGGGAGACAGCGGTGAGCGAGACGGAGCTTCAGGATTGGCTGGCGAAGCAGGGGGAGAAGATCGAGTCGGTGGATTGGCAGTTGCGCCAGAATGGGAGCGTTTTCTGCGTCGAGTACTTGGCGGTGTTCAAGGATGGGAAGCGTCAGCTCAAACGATTGATGGTGGAGGGGCAACCGGCCGAGGACTGGCCCCGGACGCTCATCGCCGGGCTTCCTTCCTCGGGCTCCATCTCCTGAGTACGCAACCCGCCCTTGGATTTTTGCTTAAGTCCCGCAAGGCAAAGGCGGCCCTTGGAATGCGCTCAACAATAGGCTAGAAGGCGCATCACCCATGGAAAACGACCATATAGAGCAGGGTACGCTCGAGGATTTGCCGCAGATGACCGATCTGTTGGTGGACCTTTTCACTCAGGAAGCCGATTTCACTCCGGACCGAGTGAAGCAGATGCGTGGCCTGCGCCTGATTCTGGAACAACCCAGCCGGGGACGAATTTTTGTGCTGCGGCACAACGGTCACATTGTGGGGATGATCAATCTGCTTTTTACGATCAGCACGGCCGAGGGCGGCTTCGTGATTTTGCTCGAGGACGTGATTGTGAAGCGGGACTGCCGTGGGATGGGTTTCGGCGGAACGCTGCTGCGCCATGCGGTGGAGTATGCGCGCAAGAAGGACTTTCTGCGGATCACCCTGCTCACGGACCGCATCAACGCGCACGGCACGCGCTTCTTCAAGGCGCATGGGTTTAGCGAGTCGGCGATGATCCCGATGCGGTTGGTGCTTTCCACGGCTGCCGCGAAAAGCGAATGAGCGATCCGGCGACGGTGCACCTCGGTTATGCGAGGGTCGACGTCGACCGGCGTCGTCGTTGCGGGTTGCCGGAGGTGGTATTCGGACAGGGAAAGACGCCTGAAGAGGTGCTTGGGATTGCGCAGGTGCTCGTGGAGCGTGAGGGGTTGCTGCTCGTGAGCCGCGCCCGGGACGAGCAGTTTGCCGCCGTGCAGTCGCAGTTTCCGGATGCGGTTTGGCATTCGCGGGCGCGTTGCATCGTGGTGGAGCGGCGGCCGTGGGAGAAGATCGGCGGGCAGGTGGCGGTCGTGTGCGCGGGCACCTCGGACCTGCCTGTGGCGGAAGAGGCGGCGGTGACGTTGGAGTTGTTTGGCAATGTGGTCGAACGGATCAGCGACGTGGGTGTGGCGGGGATCCATCGGTTGCTTGCCGAGCGGGAGCGCATCGAGGGGTGCAACGTGATTGTGGTAGTGGCGGGGATGGAGGGGGCGCTTCCCAGTGCGGTGGCGGGCTTGGTCAGCAAGCCGATTGTGGCGGTGCCCACCTCGGTGGGATACGGGGCGAGTTTTGGGGGCCTGGCGGCGTTGCTGGGGATGCTCAACAGTTGCGGGAGCGGGGTGACGGTTGTGAACATCGACAACGGGTTCGGCGCGGCCTATGCGGCGGCCACGATCAACCGGCAGATTCATCTGGCTCGGGGTGGATTTTAGGTCTGGGGATTATTGGTCGGAAACTGTTTTCGCGCCCGGTGCATCGGAAGCGGCCGGACGTCGAACGGGAGCCGGTGGGAAGGAGGTCTGGACGACTTTGTGGATCAGGGGGCGAAAGCCGCAGTTCGCAGTCGTTTGAACGCATGTGGATGACGACGTTCTCGACAGCTTCGGTGCCGGTAAGATCAACAGGGCACGGACATACCCAAAGTGATGCCCCTCAATGACGACCGCCATGCCCACTTCATCCGCCTGCTGAACGCGGCGCACCGGCGCCTGCTCGCGTATCTCGTGTCGCTGCTGGGCAACCGGCACGATGCGGAGGATGTGTTGCAGAAAGCGAGTATCACCATGTGGAAGCGCTTTGAGTCGTTCGACGCTTCAAGCGTGAAGGTGGACGACGACTTCCTCTCCTGGGCATGCACGGTCGCGTTCTACGAGGCGAAGAACTTTCAGCGGGCGGCAGCGCGGTCGCGGCTTCATTTTAGCGACGAGCTCCTCGCCAGCATCGCGGATGAACGCGTGGGCGACCTCGTAAACGTGAGCGCGCGGGCCGAGGCCTTGGAGCATTGTTTGCGGAAGCTCGATGAGTCGTCGCAACGGCTCGTGGAAGCGGCGTATTTCGAGGAGGGAAGCATCCTCACGCTTGCCGCTCAGCTGGGCCGCGCGCCGCAGACACTTTACAACAGGATCAACATCATCCGCCGCAAGCTCGCTGAGTGCGTGACGGCGCGGCTCGCGGGAGGAGGCGCTGCATGAGCGCGGAGTTCGATGCGGACGCTCTGCGCGTGAAGTTTGCGGCGTTGCTTGATGGGAGGCTCTCTGAAGCGGAACAGGCCGAATTGGATCGGCTGCTTGCAGGCAGCGCAGAAGCCCGGCGGCTCTGGTATCTGCACTGCGATATGGATGTTGCGCTCGCGGATTGGTCGGCGGCGCGTCGTGCCTCACCGGACGCAATGCAAACTCCTCCGCGGCGTCCGCGCTGGCTCCGGCTCGCGGCAGCGGCGGCGGTGGTGGTGACTGGGTTCGTCTTGTGGCTTTTGCTCCCGTCGCGCGAGAAAACAGGAAACGGCGTTGCGCTGCTCTCGCAGTCCACGGATGCGGAGTGGTTGCAGTCGTCGGCCGCGATGGTGGATGGCGCAGTGCTCCCACCTGGCGATCTTTCGCTGAAGTCCGGCGCGGCTCTGATTGCGTTCTACAACGGGGCGCGCGTCGTGCTGGAGGGGCCGTGCGAGTTCAAACTGGTGTCTGCGGGAGAGGCTTGGCTCGGCAGTGGGCGGCTCACGGCGCACGTGCCACCGCAGGCGAGGGGCTTTTCAGTGCGCACGCCGACGATGCGTGTGGTTGATCACGGTACCGACTTCGCGCTCGCGATGAACCGCGACACCACGGGCGAGGTGCATGTTTTCGGAGGGAAGGTCGAGGTGGCGTTGCCTGGCGGGACGAGCACGCTCATCACTGGAGAGGCCGTGCGCGTAGCGAAGACGGTCACTCCCACGTCTGCACGGCCCTCGGACTTCCTCGATGAGAAAAAGTTTGTGCAGCGCGCCGCCGAGCAGTCGGGCAGGCGCATGAGCGAATGGCGCGTTGCGAGCGATGCATTGAGTAGTGATGCGGCGGTACGCGTGCATTTTGTCTTCGAGCCGACGCAGGGGACGCGTCAGGTCACGAATCGCGCCACCTACGCCGCGCCGGAAAGCCACGGGAGCATCGTCGGTGCGGAGTGGTCCGCAGGGCGCTGGCAGGCGAAGCGCGGGCTCGTCTTCCATGGCGAGGCCGACCGTGTGCGCTTCACCGTGGCGCAGTCGATGCATGCGCTGACGCTGCTCGCATGGGTGCGCATCAGCGGGCTGCCGCATCACGATAACTCGCTGCTCTACTCCGATGAGGCGACGGCAGGCTCACTGCGCTGGCAAATCACGAAGCGGGGTGAACTGCGTCTGGAAATCGCACGTGACCTCGGCCGCAACTATGCTGACTGGGAGGCGGTGAACAGTCGCGCAGCAATCACGCCTGAGCGTCTCGACCAGTGGCTGCTGCTGGCAACCACGTTCGATGGCCGCACGGTGCGGCACTATCTCAACGGTGAACTCATCTCCTCCGGTGCATCCTTCACGCCGCCCGCGCTCAACCTCGGCACCGCCGAACTGAGCAACGCGCGCGATCCCGTGAAGCACCACCTGCCCTCGACGATGGATGAGTTTGCCGTGCTCGACCGCGCGATGAGCGACACGGAAATTGCGCGACTGTTCTCCGCAGGCAGGCCCTGAGGCAAAGGCCGGTTTCAAAATATCTGCCCGGTAACTTCACCGTGCCCCACACATTTCCCGGTGACATGAAACGCGTGATTCTATCCATCGCAGCACTTCTGGTCTTTGCTCGTTGGCCGTTGCACACGCAATCGGGAAGAACCTCCTCGCTTGCCGATGCGGGCGAAGGCGTCAGCGCGCCGCCAGACTTCAAAGTTTCACTCATCGCCTCGGAGCCGATGATAGCGAATCCGGCAGCCATGACTGTGGCGCCGGATGGGCGCATCTTTGTTGCGGAGGACTATGTGCATGCGGAAATCAAAGGCATCACACGCGATGTGGTGAAGGTCCTTATCGGTGCGGAGAAGGGGGGCGCTGCGACGAGCGCTGTGACCATCGCGGAGGACCTCGACAGCGTGCAGGGACTCGCTTTTCACGACGGCAAACTCTACATCGCGAACTCGCCCTACATTGATGTGCTGCCCATTTCCGCCGACAACAGGGCGGGGGAGAAAACGCATCTCATCACCGGCATTGGCGCCGGGAAGAAAGGCTTCAGCCCGACGCATCAGGCGAGCGGTCTGCTCGTGCGGGATGGCTGGCTTTACATGTGCCACGGCGACCAAGGATGCAAGGTGGCGACGAGGGAAGGGGAGGTCATTGAACTCGACCACGGCGCGATTTTGCGCTGCCGGCTCGACGGCTCGGAACTGCACATCTATGCACACGGCTTCCGCAACATTTACGGCATCGGCATGGACCGTCTCGGCAACGCATTCACGCGTGAGAACGACAACGACGGTCGCGGCTACAACTGCCGGAGTTATCACCTGTTCAAGGGCGCGTATTTCGGCTGGCCTTTCCGCTGGCGCGAAGCGGATTCGCAGACGCCACCGCCGGACGTGCTGTCGTTCTCGCGGGATCAGGGGCACGGATCCTCGACGATGCTGTTGTGGGCCGATGCGCCCGCGTGGCCGGAACCGTTCCGCAACGTCCTGCTCTGCGGCGATTGGACGATGGCGAAGGTGATGCTCGCGCGACCGGAGAAAAGGGGCGCGACCTTTGACCTGCCCGAGACGCCGTTCATCGCCGACATGCATACGCAGGGTGCACGCTACTCGTTCCGTCCGACCGCGCTCGCCTTCGCGCCGGACGAAAGTCTCATCATCGCCGACATGGGGACGGTATGGCTGCACTCGCGCGAACGGATCGGCCGCATCCTGCGCGTAAAGTACACCGGCCCCACTCCACCACCGCTTGGGCCGCTCGCGGGTGCTGCGCTCACACCGAGAACGCCCACTGCAGAGTTGGTGAAGAAGCTCGGGTCGAACGATGGGGACGAGCGGGGGCGGGCTGCGCTGTTTCTGGGTGAAGCGAAGAACGCCGGGGGTGCCCCTGCTTTGCTGAAGTTGCTTGGTGATGCCGATGCGCATGTGCGATTGCGTGCTGCGGGTGCTTTGAGCGAGTTGAAGAATCCCGCAAACACCGCGGTGCTCGCGGCTGCATTTGAAAAGGAAACGGACCGCCACGTGCGGCACGCCCTCGTGATGGGCTTGCGTGCGAGCCGCGATGCCGAGGGTATCCGCGAAGCCATCCTCGCTGCGAACCCCGCGTCGCGAGAATCGCTGCTCTACGCGCTGCGCGATTTGTATGATGAGAAGGCCGTCACGGTGCTCACCGACTTCACTGCATCGAGGTATTCGCCGGACTTGCGCGCGCGGGCAGGTGAGTTCCTCGGCGTCATCGCGAAGAAGGGTCGGCAGTACATTCGCGGTGGCAATCCCGCCCCGGAGGAATCCATCCTCACCGAGTCATGGTTCGCGACGCCGCGGGTGCTCGCACGACTCTACGAACTCATCCGCGATCCCGACAGAACCGTGCAGGCCTCCGCGCTCGGGGCCTTGCAGCGGCTCGGCGACGGGAAGGTCGTCGAGGTCGTGCTTGCTGATCTCAAAGCAGGCAAGTTGAAGCTCAACGACTCCACGGCGCTCATTCTCCTGCGCTCTGCTGGCAATGAGCGCGCCGAGTCCGTTCTCACGGAATACCTAGTGGCGCCAGGCAGCGCCGAAGCCGTGCGCTTTGAGACCGCGCGCTATCTCATGCTGGGCAGAGAGCCCGCATCCCTCGAAGCCCTGCGCGCCATCGTGAGCGACAAGGCGAGCAGCCCCGCGCTCGTGTTGGCCGCGATGGACGGACTGGCGCGCCGCAAGGACACGGCCGGGACGAACGCGCTCATCATGCACTTGAAAGACGGGGCGCCTGAGACCGCACCCGCCGCCGCGCGTGCACTTGGCGTGATCCATTTCGCAGGCAGCGAAGCGGTCGTCACCGCCGCACTCGCCGAGGCCGCGGGCAAGGGTGACCGTGCATTGCAGACGCAGGTGCTCATCGCACTATGGCGCATTGGTGACAGCGCCGCCGTGAACGCATGCGCGCCGTTGTTGCTCGCGATCCCTCCCACTGATGAGGCGATGCAGATCGAGATCGTCGAAGCCTGCGCAACCTGCCTCGTTGAACGCCGCGACCCGATGCTCGTCCACTGGCTTGCAAACGGCCGCCTCTCGCGCGATGCCGGACGCACCATCGTGGATTTGCTGCGCAACACCGCAAAGGGCGAGTTCGGCTACTTCGGCCCGCCCGCATCGCACGCCGCAGCCGTGAAGAAATTCGTCGAGTATGCGGCGCAGAAGTTTCCGCAGTGGAAAGCACCCGCAGCGACACCACAGAGCGGCGGCGACGACATCGAGGCCACCATTTCAAAGCTCATGGCCACGGCCATCGCAGGCAACGGCGACCCGAAGAGTGGTGCCGCCGTGTTCATGAAATCCGCCTGTGTCGCCTGCCACAAAGTAAAAGGCATCGGCGGTATCCTCGGCCCCGACCTCAGCGAGATCGGCTCGCAATACGGTCGCGATATTCTTGCTGACGCAGTCCTCTACCCATCGAGTCGGATCCTCGATGGCTACCAGCAGACGATCTTCCAACTCAAGGACGGCGAAGTCATCGGCGGCTCCGTGCAAAGCGAAAGCCGCACGCTGGTAACGGTCACCCGCGCTGATGGCACAGTCGTGCTCGTTCCGACCAGAGACATCAGCCGCCGCACCAGCGCGCGCCTTTCGCCCATGCCCGCCGGTTTGCAAAATATGATGACCGAGCAGGAATTCGTGGATCTTGTGGTCTATCTGGACTCGCTGAAGAAATAGCCCAGTCCATTTACCTAATGAAGCACCGTCAGACCATGGCACTCGTCCTCGCGACCGCCGCCACACTGAACGCCGCGCCGCAGATCGTTCCGCTCTTTGACGCGACGACGAAACTGGAGCCAGCCGTGCAGGAGGAACGGACCGACGCGTTGATTACACGGCTCGCAGACCGCGCACGCAGCCGACACGCGCGTGAAGGGCGGTTTCATTCGTATGACCTCTACGCGACCTTTTACTGGGAGGAGCGCACCATTGGTATCGAGATTGTTGACCACGTCGCGAAGGGCGGGAAGGACGTGGTGTTCAGCTACGACACGCTCGCCGAACTGAGCGCGCCGGAGTTTCGCTGCTTCTTCCGCGGTATCAACACCGAGGCTGAGTATCATTTCAACACGCTGGCGCCGCTCGTCGCGCCGAACCGGCATAGCGTGAAGGTGACGCACAACGTGATGGAGAAGCGCCCGTTGCAAATGGGCGACCGCATCGAGGTGGAAATCAGCCAGTTCATGAAAGCGCCGCAGCACGGCCAGAAGAACTACTACGGCACCACATTCCTGTACGTCGTGGGGCGCGGTGTCGTGCCGTGGGAGGGCAAAGGCGACAAGCTCGACTCGTTCCCGCTACCGGAGAAGGCATGGCTGGGCGGGCTGACGACGCTGCCGTATCCGTATTCCGACGAGCCAGCGCACCGGTTCAAGCAGATGGCTGGCAACATTGCGCCGCTCAGTGCGCAGCCCTTCATGCTTGGGCGTCGGCTGCATCACACCAACTTCGGGGACGGCTCGCACTCCGAGAAAGGCAACCCGGTTTTCGAAGGGCAGCAAGGGAAGCTCGGGCCTCAGTTCGTCGCGCACAGTTGCATCGCGTGCCACGTGAACAACGGCCGAGCGCTGCCGCCGGAGATTGGCAAGCCGATGTATCAAACGGTCATGAAACTGGGCGCGGACGAGAAAGGCGGGCCGCATCCGAAACTGGGTAGCGCGTTGCTGCCGCACTCCATCAATGGCAAACCGGAAGCCGTCGCGAGTATCGCGAGATGGCAGAGCGTCGAGGGCAACTACGCCGACGGCACGCCATTCGCGCTGCGCAGGCCGGTGTATGCTTTCACGGGCGAGACCCCCTCGCATTTCTCGGTGCGACTGACGCCGCAACTCGTGGGCCTTGGATTACTGGAGGCGATTGATGAGGCCGATGTGCTTGCGGTCGCCGAGGCGAACGGTAAACGAGACGACGGCATCCGTGGACGCGCGCAAATCGTGTTGGACGAGAACGGCCAGCCGCGTCTCGGGCGGTTCGGCTACAAAGCCGGCCAGCCGAGTGTGCGGCACCAAATCGCCAGCGCATTCAACAGCGACATGAGCGTGACGACTTCGCTCTTTTCGAAACCCGACGTCGGGACGGGCGGCAAACCCGAACTCTCTGATGCGGACCTAGCCAACATCACGCGCTACATCAGCACGCTCGGTGTGAGCGCGCGTCGCGATCTCGAGGACCCAGAGGCGCAGCGTGGCGAGCAGCTCTTTGCGGAAGCCAGCTGCACAGCATGCCACACAGCGAATTTCACCACGAGCAAGCATCATCCGTTCGCCGAGTTGCGCGCGCAAAAGATCCATCCGTTCACCGACCTGCTGCTGCACGACATGGGTGCAGGCCTTGCCGACAATCTTGGCGAGCACGAGGCCGCCGGAGCGGATTGGCGGACGCCCCCCCTGTGGAGCATCGGTCTCACCGAAGGCGTGAGTGGGGGCGGCGGCTATCTGCACGATGGTCGCGCTCGCACCCTTGAAGAAGCCATCCTCTGGCACGACGGCGAAGGCGGGAAATCGAAGGAGTTCTTCCGCACGATGTCGGTCGTAGATCGCGCGGCACTGGTGCGGTTTCTGAAGTCGCTGTGAGGTGAGGGTGCCCAGTGGTGGGAAAGACATTCGGAAAGCTCAGTCGCCCCACCCACGCTTCCCTCGAGTCCAGCCAGAAACAACCTCAACAACTCAAACCCGCGGACGACTGCACCCGCGAGGTGGACCAACCTCATGGCAGGTTTGTTCTTTCCCATGGGGAGCCGATGGTGTCAGAAAGGCGGTCTCACACACCCCTATGAAGACCCCCGCAATTGCCATTTTGGCCACCGTGATTTCAGCGACTCTCCCCCTTGGTGCGCAGGAGAAGAAGCCGCTGGGTTATCAAGACACACCGCTGATTCCCGGAACCAACTGGCATGTGCACGATGGCCTCCGCCCACAGCCCAAGGTGGTGACCCCGGGCGAGTTTGGCACCCAGGAGAAGGCTTCCACGGTGCCCAGCGATGCTGTGGTGCTTTTTGACGGAAAGGATTTCTCCAAGTGGCGCGGCAAGGACGGCGACGCAAAGTGGAAGGTGGAAGGTGGTGTGGTGGAGATCAATAAGACCGGCGATGTTTTTACCAAGGACGAGTTCGGGCCGGACATCCAGTTGCACATCGAGTGGTCGGCTCCGGTGCCTCCGAGTGGCACGGGACAGGGGCGCGGGAACAGCGGTCTCTTCTTCCACGGCAAGTACGAGGTGCAGATTCTGGACTGCTTCGAGAACCAGACTTATCCCGACGGTCAGGCGACCGCGATTTACGGGCAGACGCCGCCGCTGGTGAATGCCTCACGCGCTCCGGGTCAGTGGCAGACGTACGATGTGGTCTTCAACGGGCCCCGGTTCAAGGATGGGCAGTTGGTGAAGCCGGCGTTCATCACCATTTTCCACAATGGTGTGCTGGTGCAGAACCACACGGAATTGCTGGGAGACACGCCGCACAAGCAGGTGGGGCGTTATGTGCCGCATCCTGAGAAGGGGGCGATCAAGATGCAGGATCACGGGAACCCGGTGCGTTTTCGCAGTATCTGGCTGCGCGAACTCAAGCCGGTGGACAGCCAGTAGGCGGCGCTTCGCAGAGCGGTTTGGGTTGTCGCGGCGCGAGGGCGCTGGGCTCCCGCCTGCGTCTGCCGATCATTCCGATCGGCGGATGGCTTTGTTCTGCAGCGTGTGGTCCATGACGGTTCCCGAAGGAGACATGGTGGCTCTGGCTTTGGATCTGGGGACCAAGGGTTCGTCCAAGAGCGTCTCGGACAAGGCCCAGGCTTTGCAGGATTTGGGCTGCAGCTTGCGGTCAGAGGCGATGGGCTTACCCCGTCTCGCGGTGTTGCCGCGCTGGTTCCCTTGTTATTCCGGGAGCGGTTTGCCGCGTGTTTCCGGAGCCAGCCAGACGCAGGCCATGCCGACAAGGTAAACGGTGCAGACGGTCATGCCGGCTTTTGGGTAGCTGCCTCCGAAGAGACTCAGGAGGGCTCCCATCTGCCATGCGCCGGTGGCGGCGAACACGCGGCCGAAGTTGAATGCGAGCCCTTGACCTGTGGCGCGGACTCGGGTGGGGAAGAGTTCCGGCAGATATTGAGGAAGCCATCCGTAGAACGAGGAGGTGCACGCGCCGACGAGCAGGACTACTGCGAAGAAGCCGGGGGATACGGCGCTAAAAGTTTGGAAGAGAAGTGTGCACGCGAGGAGGGAGCTGAAGCAGAGGACGAAGTAAATGGGACGGCGTCCGAAGTAGATTCCGAGCAGAGGGGCGGAGAGGCTGCCTATGACGGCACCCATGCTTTGGAAAAGTTGAGCATAGGCCTTGGCGGTGTCTTTGAGCGGGTGGTTGGCCTTCTTGGCCATTTCGTCGGCCCAGAGTGGGATCCATTGCACGATGCCCCATGTCACGATGAGGGCGACACTGGCGAAGACGATTGCCAGTGTGGTATTGCGCAGCAGGGCGGGCGCAAAGATCTCGCGGACAGGGTTGGTGGCGGGCTTGCTCTGAGCTTCCTTCCAGAGCTCGGACTCGGGAACGAAGAGTCGGATAAGAAAGGTGAGGATGGCAGGTGTTGCGCCCACGAGCATGACCCAACGCCAGGAGTCCTGTGTGATGGGGAAGAGGATGCCGATGCCAGCGATCAGGCAGTAGCCGAGATTGGCGGCGGCTCCGATGGAGGCGGCCATCCACGGGCGTTTGTCAGCTGGCCAGGATTCCATGACCAGCGCGACGCCGAGGGACCATTCGCCGCCCATGCCGAGAGCGCCGAGGGCACGCAGTGCGCCGAGTTGCCATGGTTGCTGAGCGAAGTAGGCGAGGCCTGCGAAGAGGGAGTAGGTGAGGATGCTGTAGGTCATCGCCTTGACCCGTCCGATCCGGTCGCCGAGCCAGCCGAAGACGAGGCCTCCGGCCGCGGCGCCGAGGAGGAAGAGGGCGGTGATGCGGCCCATCCATAATTTGACGAACCAGTCGCCCTCGATGCCTTGTGCGAGTTGCATGGCTTTGAGGGCCGGACTGGCGACGAGGGGGAAGATGCCCATCTCCATGCCATCGAACATCCAGCCCAAGAATGCGGCGAAGAGCGTGAGCCAGAGTTTTTTGCCGTGCGGACTGGCGGCGGAGGGCGTTGCGGGAGTAAGGACAGGGGAATTCACGGGTGCGAGCGTGATGCGTTAAAACGAGTGGCTCAACCTTCAAATGAAGGTGGGAGGGGGGCAAAAGCGAAGGGCGGCGCCCCGGTGAGGAGGCGCCGCCCGTGATGTCGGATCGGGTTCGGTGGAAGGGGGGGGACTACTCCTTGTCTTTCACGACCACGTAGCGGGTCTGCCCTTTGGTGGAAACGCGGAGCAGCACTTGCTTCTGATTCTTGATCTTCTCGCTGAGTTCCTCCGCCTGCTTGGCTGAGGTGATGGATTGCTGCTCGATTTCCATGATGACGTCCCCGCGCTTCAGGCCTGCGGCGGCGCTCGGTGAGTCGGGGTCGACGGCCATGATGGCGACGCCGTTGAGTTTCTCGTCGATGCCTAGTTCCTTGCGCACCGCCGGAGTGAGGTCCTGCACGGAGACGCCGTCGAGGACGTCGGGTGCCTCCTCCTCCTGAGGTTCGCTAGTCGTGGGCGCACCGGCTTTGGCGGGCATTTCTGCGAGCTTCACGGGGACGACCTGTTGTTTGCCCTTGCGCAGCACCTTGACTTGGACCGTGGACCCGGGGGCGATGCCGCTGACCATGAGGCGCAGTTCGCGGGTACCCTCGATCTTGCGGCCGTTCACCTCGAGGATGATATCGCCGTTCTGGACGCCCGCCTTGCCGGCTGGGCCGTCGTTTTCGACGCGGTTGACCAGCGCCCCGGTTTGTTCAGGGAGGTTGAATTTTTGAGCGAGGTCTTCGGTGAGGTCTTGGATGCCCACGCCCAGATAGCCCCGGACCACGCGGCCGTTCTTGATGAGGCTCTCCATGGTGCTGCGGGCGAGGTTGGCAGGGACTGCGAATCCGATGCCAAGGTTTCCTCCCGTCCGGCTGAAGATGGCGGTGTTGATGCCGATGAGGCGGCCTTCAATGTCGACAAGCGCACCGCCGGAGTTGCCCGGATTGATGGAGGCGTCGGTTTGGATGAAGTTTTCGTAGTCGACGATTCCCATGCCGCCGCGTCCGGTGGCGCTGACGACGCCCATGGAGACGGACTGTGTGAGGTTGAAGGGGTTGCCGACGGCGACGACGATGTCGCCGACGCGGACTTTTTCGCTATCCGCGAAGACCATGGGGCGGAGGTTTTTGGCTTCGATCTTGAGCACGGCGATGTCGGTGCCAGGGTCCGCGGCGACTTTGGTTGCCTTGTATTTGTGGCCGGTGGCGCCGTTGCTGCCGATGGTGACCTCGATTTCGTCAGCGCCTTCGATGACGTGGTTGTTGGTGAGCACGTGGCCTTCGGCGCTCACGATCACTCCGGAGCCGAGGCCCATGGACTGTTTGCGGGTCTCCTCTTTCTGCTGGCCGTTTTGTGGGTTGCGCTTGCGCCCCGGGGCCTTTGGGGTTTCCTCCTCGTCGCCCTCAGGCAGGCCGAAGAAGCGCCGCATCGCGGGGTCGTTGAACATCGGGTGGTTGGGCATCGCAGACGCGCCCTTTTTCACTTTTTTGGATGTGGAGATGGTGACCACGCTTGGTGCCACCTTTTCCACCACAGGGGCGAAGCTGGTGATGAAGCCCGGCTTGGTCTGGACCGGCGCCGGGTCGATGGTGACTTTGGGCGGGGTGGTGGCGCCTTCCTGTGCCGGGGCTGCGGAGGCAGGAGAAGGGGATGAACCCTTCGACTCCTTGATGTCCTCTGCCCGCAGCAGGGCCGGGGAACAGAGGAGGGATGCGGCCGCGAGGAGGGGGAGGTGGATGTGGGGGAGGAGGACCGGGGTTTTCATGGATTATTCGCCCTTGTGACAGGATGCGGGCGTGACTGTTCAAAATGGCATTGGGGTCCGTGCACTGGCAATGCGCTTGTGGGAGGGATCTGGGGTGCGGGGTGCAGGGTGAAGCGTGGTCTCCTGGCGCTTCGGACGGTGGTGCCTACTAACGCCAGGTCCTCCGCCGCAGCCACAGGTCGATGGGAAAGAGGCAGAGGGCGGCGATGAGGAGGCTCGCTGAGAGATCGCGAAGGTGGGGCAGTGCCTGACGTGGCGCTTCGAAGACTGCGGCGGGTGAGGGGTTGAATTTGCCGAGGCCCGCTTGTGCGATGTCGCGCAGGAGGGGTTCGTTCGGCTCCAGAGCGAGGAATTCCCTGGGATAGGAGCGCGTGTGGCCGAAGTCATAGCCGCCGTCTGGGAGGTTTGTGGAAGTGAGATGAAAGAGGGTGGTCCCTTCCGGTTCGAGGGGGACTGTTGCGGTGTAGGCGCCCGGAGCATCCTGCTGAGCCTGAAGGGTGAGGCTTTGGCGTGTGGGGCTGAGTGCGGAAAGTGCGATGGGGAGTTGATTGCGGAAGGCTCCCTCCGGAGTGAGGGCATCGACCCGGATTCGGAGTTGATCGGCATCCTCGGTGGCGTCCACGGCGAAGGCGGCTTGATCGGTCTTGCGCATGACGCCTCGCACCACCTGACTCCAGAACTGGGTGTAACCCGGCCAGTTCATCCATTCCGATGCCCAGCGTGCCTTGGCGTCGCTGGTGAATGCGGCTGCTTGTCCCAGTCCGTAGCGCCATACGGCGAGAAGGGGTTCGCCGCGTTCCGTGGCCAGAAGGATGTCGGCCGTGGGTTTGGGCTTGGTGGAATTGTAACCGAGCAGGAGCGGCGCCTGCGACCAGTCGATGCCGGAGAGCAGAGGGGTGCTCGCCGATGGGACTGCGAGGAAGGGTTCTTCGATGAGGCTGGATTGAGCCACCTTCATGGTTTCGGTGGTGAAGATCTGGGGGAGGCTGGTGGCGTCGCTGGTGAGGTAGAACCTTCCGTTGCCGCGATCGGCGAGTTCGCGCAGGAAAGGCGTGTCCTTGTCCGTTTCCGAGCCGAGAGCGACGACGGAGGTGGTGATGCGCGCGGCGTTCATGGCGGCGGCGAGGTCGACGGCCGTGCCTGCACCGCGGGCGCCATCGCCCATCTCACCAGCGGCCTTTTCCTCGGCATCTGCGGCATCGGAGAAGAGGATGACGTGCTTGATGCGCGCGGGCACGTCGCGCAGAAGTTGAAAGGCTTCGGCGAGGGAAGTGTAGATGTAGATACCGCCGCCGCCCGCGGTGACCGAAAGGATCTTCTGTTCGACGGGGGCTTTGGAGGAGTGCTGCTGGAGCGGTGCAACCGTGTGGCAGCGGATGTCGACGGCCAGCACGCCGAAGTAGTCGCGGGGTTGGAGGACGTTGAGTGCGAGTGCGGCGCCTTGGTTTGCGAGGGCCATCTTGGTCTGGCCCTGAACCATGGCGGACATGGAGCCGGAGCGGTCGAGTACGATGAGGAGTGCGACGCTGGGGAGGTCCTGCCGGTGGTCGTGCTCCATGCGCACGGGGAGCATTTGCTCGACCGGGGTGCGGTAGTAGCCGCCGACTCCGTAGCTGCTCTCGCCGCCGAGCATGAGGAAGCCGCCGCCAAATTGCTGGACCCAGCGCCGGTAGAGTTCCATCTGGTCGCGGTTCAGTGCGAGTGCGGAGACGTCGCTGAGCATGAGGAGGTCGAAGGCTTGGAGTTCCTCGAGCGATTTGGGGGCGCCCATGGGGCCGCGGGTCTGGACGTCGATCTGTTCGCGGCGCAGGGCTTCGGCCAGCGGACGGATCCGTGCCTCTTCGCCATCGACGAGCAGCACCTGGGGTTTGCCCCGGAGGCTTGCGATGGCGCGTGCGCGGTTGTTTTCCGGCAGCGTGTCCTCTTCGCAAAGAACCTCCACCTCGTACTCGATGAAGCTGCCTTCGGGGCGGAGGTTGCGGAAAAGCACCTGCTGCGATCCGGGGGTGAGTTCAACGGTCCGCGTCTCGAGGAGGAATTGGTTTTGGTAAAGCTTCACCTTGGCGGGACCGGGATGGTTACTGCGCAGGGTGGCGGTGAGGTCGAAGGGTTCGCCGTTTTTGAGCCTGTGCGGGACGTCCGCCTTCTCGACGAGGACCTCGGGTTTGGAGGGGTTGCGCAGGGGGACGGTGAAGATCTCGGTGCCGGACGCGGCGAGGGTGGCGGCGGCCTCGGTGGCGCCGGGTGTGGTGGCATTGCCGTCAGTGAGCAGAACCAAGCGTCTGCTGTGCCCCTCTGGGAAGAGCGCGCCGCAGAAACGCAGGGCGCCGGCGATATCGGTTTGCGCGGGTTTTGCTGGCGGTTCCCATGGGGCGTCCAGTTTGGGCGACAGGGAGGGGGCGTCCCGCAGCGATGCGTCTCCGGCGAATCCGATGAGACCGATCTGGTCTGTTGCGCCGCGTGCGGCGGCGCTTTCGCCGATGAAGCGGCGGGCGTCTGCGAGTGCCTCGGGGGAGACGCTGGCGGATTGATCAAGGGCGTAGAGGACGGCGAGTCGTCGGGCAGGGAGGCGGACGTGGATTCCTGCGAGTGCGCATGCCAGCATCAGCAGGAAGAGGATGCGCGCGAGGAGGGTGATGCGGCGCTGCACCGGGGGGAAGCCGGCGAGCGAGCGGCGCACGGGCCACAGGGTGTAGGCGGCAGCGACGGCTCCCAGCAGCAACGCGGCCGGGTGATCGATCTCAACGGGGATGAAGTCCGGGAGCTTCATTCAGTGCGTCTGCGGTGGAAGAGCGCCCATTCGAGTGCGCTCAGGAGGAGGGCGGCGAGTGCGAGCAGTCGCCATGGGGTCATCCATGGGGAGGCAGCGACGCTTTGGGTGAAGTTCCATGGAGCGGTGGATGCCGCCGGGATGTGAGAGAAGTCGGATTCAGCGGGATCGAACGTGTTGACCGCGAGCCATGAGGAGCCCGCTGGATCGTCGATGCGGTAGTAGCCGTTGTGCAAGGGACGCAGCAGCGCGTGCACGCGTTCGTCCTGCGCCGGAGCGGATGCGGATGGGGGTGCGGTGAGTGCTGGGGGCGTGGTTTGCGGACGAAGCGATGCCGTTTGTTGTGGAGCGAGCGAGAGTGGTTCCCCGGCACGGATTTGGAGCGGGCGTTCTTCCGGGGATCCCGCGAGCCATTGGAGGGTGTTGCTGATGAGAAGGGGGAAGGCGATGCGCAGGGGCAGGTCGCTTTGGGTGAGTTCGAAGCCGAGCACGGCGATGCGGCGGGTTGGGCCGTCGCGGAGTTGCTCGCCTGTGAGCAGGACTGTCTGGTCCAGAGCGCGTAGTGGTTGGGCGAAGCGCCAGCCGGGCGCGGCGTCGGGTGGGGCGATGTGGCTGGCCTTGCGCACGTTGACGTTCTGGAGGTTGACGAGGCGGGTGACGGGGTGGGTGGAGTCGGCTTCGAGGGTGATAGGCGCGGGGATTTCGGCGCCGAGCGGGCCCCATGGAGATTGGTTGAGGAAGAGGAGATTGCCGGCGGTGCGTTCGAGGTCGAAACCGGTGGGCAGGGTGGCGTCAAAGAGGACGACGTCGAATTGGGCGCTCATGGGGGCGTCGAAGTCCTCGGGCGAGAGCAGTTCGAAGCGGAGTTTGCGATCGGCCTCCAAGAGTTTTTCAAGGAACCAGTTGCCTTTGCTGACCAGAAGAACCCTGCGGGTCTTTGGGGCGGGGAGCAGGGTGTAGGCGGTGTTGTCGAGGGGGAGGGCGTCGGCGCGGTCGATGTGGGCGCGCAACCAACCGCGCACGCCTGGTTGGGAATCGGGTGGCGGGGTGAGGGAGGGGAAGGATTGGGTGAAGCTCGCACCGGGGGCGAGTTGGAAGGGGCGCACATCGAGGAGTCGGCCGTCGAGGGAGAGTTCGATGCTGCCTTCGGCGGCGGTGGATCCGAAGTTGCGCGCCTCGAGGAAGACCTCGCTGGTGTCGGGGCTGTTGAGTTGTGCGCGGCTTGCGAATCGTGTGATGGCGACGTTGTCGAGCGGGCTGCCTAGGGCGATGAACTCGATGCCGGAGTTGGCGCTTGTTGCCTCCGGGGCGGTGTCGGTGAAGACGAGGATGCGTGCGGCGGGTTGGTGCGCGGCTGCGAGTTCGCGGGCAAGGCGGATGGTGGGTTCGAGCGAGCCGCCGCAATCCTCGGGCGTCATTTTTTCTAGAACCTCTGCAAGGGCTTTTGGGTGGGCGTTGAATGCGCAGGCCACCGTGGGTTGGGCGCCGGCGCTCAGGATGGCGACCGGGCGCGATGCGCTGGCTTCGGCGGTGGCGGCCGAGGCGCGTTCCACTGCGGTGGCGAAGCGGGTGCGGCCCGTGGGTTCGACAGCCTGCATCCGGGCTCTGGCGTCCAGAACGAGGACGGTGGCCTGAGTGCGGAGGGTGTTGTGGTCGAGCACCGGCCTTGCGAGTGCGCCCACGAGCAGCAGGAAGATGAGGATCTGGAGAAGGAGAGAGAGCAGATGGCGCAGGCGTTGGAAGAGGGCCCGGCGTCGGTTTTCACCGAGCACTTGCTGCCAGAGGAGGAGGGAGGAGACGGGCTGCGGTTGGCGGCGGACTTTGAGCAGGTAGAGGAGGACGAGCACCGGGATGCCCGCGAGGAACCATGCGGCCCATGGCGCGTGGAAGTTCATCGCAGCAGCCTCCCTTCCCGGAGGACGCGCAGCACCAGATCCTCAAAGGGAACGGCCGTGCTCGCGCTGACGTGCCCCACGGCATTGCGCCTGCAGAAGTCGGTGGATTCTTTGAGAAATGCAGTCACGCGTTCGCGGTAGCTTGCGAGCAGCGTCTCATCGAGGGTGACCGGAAGGGGGGCGCCGGTCTCCGCGTCGAGGAACTCGATGTCGCCGCGCCATGCAGGGTCGAGTTCTTCGGGAGCGAGGATTTGGACGACTTGGACTTCGAACTGGCAGTGCTGGAGGTGCGTGAGGGCTGGGGCGCAGCCTGCGGGGTCGAGGAGGTCGCTCAGCAGAATCACCATGCCGCGGCGCGTGGTGCGCTGGGTGAATTCGCGTGCGCTGTCCAGCAGGCATGTGGGGCCGGGGAGGGGGGGCGCGGTTTGCAGGAAATCGAGGACCTTGTGGAACTGGCTTCTACCGCGCGTCATGGCGAGTTGCGGTCCGAGCTGGCTGCCGAACCACTGGATGCCGACGCGGTCGAGATTTGCCAGAGCCACGTAGGCGAGTGAAGCGGCGGTGCGGCGCACTTGGTCGAACTTGGATCGCGGAGCGTGTGCGTCCTTTGGAGAGGTGACGCCTGGCACCCAGCGCATGGACTCGCTGGCATCTACGAGGAGGTACACGGGGAGGTCCTGTTCCTGTTCGAAGAGTTTGACGGAGAGTTTCTCCAACCTGCCGTAGATGTTCCAGTCGACGCCCCGCAGGTCATCGCCGGGGGCGTAGTTGCGGTAATCAGCAAACTCGAGGCTGGAGCCGATTTGGCGCGAGGGTCTTTCCGCTCGGTGCTGGCTGCGCAGGAGCTTTTTGGAAAGCAGATGGAGCTGTTCCAGCTTTGAGAGGAAAGCGGTGTCGAACAAAAGCGGCGCCGTCGGGGAGTCCAAGCACATGACCATGGCGCATGCGCATGGGGGGAATCAACGTCGCGCTGTGCTTTTCCGGCCCTCAGGCGGGCGGTTCCCTGAGAGGTGGCCTATCCCAACTCGTTTATGGGCCAAGCCGTGCTTTTGTGGAGGAGCTCTCCGCGCGGATGGAAACGGAGGGAGGGGTGGCCCGGCGGAGGATCGTTGAGGCGCTCGAGGGCGCGGCGCAGCGTGATCGGGCGAGTTGGTGCGGCGGTGGAGTTCCAAGGTGCAGGCGGAGGCAAACCTCTACCACCTGCCCTCAAGCTCACAACCCAAGGCCAGCGGGCGTCTTGGGTTATTAGGCGAAAGGTCGGAGGAGAGATTTTGGAGATGGGAATCGTCGAGGTCGTTTTCGACAAAGAGCGGCAGGTAATCCGAGTGGCCGCAGGAATCCAGAATGGCGCAGAGTTTTTCGTGGCTCATGGGGTGGCGGAGAGAGGGGCGGCTGGGGGTGGTGGAGTCGCGGGTTGTGGCATTAGGCACCCACGCATTAGTTACAATAAGACACAGGGTGCTGCCAACGGATTGCTGGAGTTCCTCGGGACGAGAGCCGGTATGGACAGGCAACGTTTGCTCGTATCATCGGGCTTCTCGCCCCCCATCCGGGGGGCATCGGATTGCGGGACATGATCCGGTGGTTCCCTTCGTCCGCGTTGCGGACTGCGTCCACCACCGGCTATGCGCTTCCGTGCCTCCGGCACGGCGGTGTTGGATGCGGCTGGATGGGGTTGAGCGGGGTTGAGCGGGGTTGAGCGGGGTTGTGCGGGGTTGGGTGGGGCGGGTGGGGCGGGTGGGGCGGGTGGGGCGGGTGGGGCGGGCGCGGAGTGAACGTGCCTCTGTACGTTTGAGAACCGGCGGGCGGGGGCGGGGAGGCGGGCGGGGGGGCTCCGGTAGGGGCCCATCGATGGACATGGAATGCCTTGGTTGGATTGGCAGGGATGGCTAGTGACTCTGCGTGCTTGATAGGGGCCGGCGGGGTTTTGGTGTCATTAGTTTCAGAGGGGTGGAGGTGTTAGCTGCCGCCCATTTCAGACACGATTTCGCCCATTTCGTAGATAATCAGTGGCGGGATCATTGGATGTTTGGCATCGGAGGTTAGTGCGGATTCGGTGTGCTCACGGCCCCTTGGAGGGGCGTGGGTGCAGACAGGACTCGATCTTAACAACCATGTACCACCCTCGATCATCCGTCCCTGTAAACCAGTGTTCGGTGAGGCTTGCTGTCAGGCAGATGAAAGGGAGGGGGCAACCGCGCTAGAGTCGGCGGGTTGGGGGATGGGCGTTGCCAGTGGTTTCCACTTTTCAAGATTGATTATGACCGAGCGTCAGAGACTTCCGCGGGTGTCCGGGCGGGTGAGCGCAATTACCTGCGCCCTGATTTTATGCGGTTGCAGCGGCTTGCATCCGAAGCCCATGGGCTCGAAAGACCTGCTGGCAAGGACGCAGGCGGATGCTTTGGAGATCCGCAAGGATGTGGCGCCTATCCATGCGCCGTTGACGTTGGAGGAGGCGCTTGCGCGTGCGCTCAAGTACAATCTGGATCGCCGCGCCAAGCTGATGGAGGAGTCGCTGGCCTTGGGGCAGCTCGATGTCACCAAGTTTGACATGCTCCCGAAATGGATCCAGCAGGCGGGCTATTCCTGGCGGGACAATGAACGGATCAGCAACAGCCGCGATCCGGCCACGAACACGGCGGTTCCGAACCGGTTTATTTCGTCTGATCGGGAGCATTACACCAAGGAGCTTGGAGCCAGTTGGAGTTTGCTCGATGTGGCGCTGGGATATTACGGATCCAAGCAGCAGGCGAACCGGTATCTGATTGCTTCGGAAAAGCGGCGCAAGGCTCTGCATTTGCTGATGCAGGACGTGCGCTCGGCATTTTGGCGGGCGGCGAGTGCCCAGTTGCTCAAGGATGACGTGGCCAAGATTATTGCTTTGGCAGAGGAAGCGCTGAGCGATTCGAGGACGGCTGCTGAAGAGCGGGTGAAGGCGCCGTTGGATGCGCTGCGGTATCAGAGGCAGTTGTTGGAGAACCTGAGGTTGCTGTCGTCGATCGAGCAGGAGCTGTCTTCCGCGCAGGTGGATCTGGCTTATTTGATCAACGCGCCGGTGGGTCAGCCGATCCGGATTGCCGAGGGGGAGTTGAAGAACACGAGTGGCGCCGTGTTGGAGATTTCTATCGAGCGGCTCGAGGAGGCTGCGCTGGCGCAGAATGCGGAGTTGCGCGAGCAGCATTACAATGCGCGGATTGCGAGGGAGGAGGCGCGCCGCACGTTGATCCGGTTGTTTCCGAATGTCGTATTCAACTACGGGACGAAGTACGACTCGGACAGCTATCTTGTGAACCGGGTCTGGACTGAGGCTGGGGCCCAGTTGTCGTTCAATATCTTCAATCTACTGACGGGTCCGACGCAGTTGAAGCTGGCGAAGGCGGGGGTGAAACTGGCGGATCAGAGGCGTGTTGCGACGCAAATGGGGGTGATTGCGCAGGTGCATCTTGCGCGCATGAATTTGGTGAATGCGAAGAGCCAGTTCGAGCGCGCTAATGAGATCTATAATACCGACAAAAAGATCTCGGACTTGATGCGCAATCGGGAAGCTGCGCAGGCCCAGAGCAAGCTGGACATGGTCAGCAACGAGACAGCCACTATTCTGAGCCTGCTGCGTCGTTACCAGGCTCTGGCACAGGTGCAAACGGCTGAGAACCGTCTGGTGGCCACGCTGGGAGTGGAGCCTCCCATTGGCAGCACCCACGAGTTGGAACTGGGCGAGCTCAAGAGGCAGCTGAAGAAGTCATTGGATCAGCCATGGGGTTCGTTGGGTGCCAAGGCAGGTGCTCCTGCGGAATCGCCCAAAAAGGCTGCGGTCAAGGCGGCGGCGCACGGGGAGAAGGCGGCCAAGGCGGTTGAGGCGGACGGGGCGAAGGCAGTCGATCCGGCGGGGGAGGAGTCGCCCAAAAAAGCGGCGGGAGAGACCACGCTGCGTGTGGAGAAGTCGGTGGAAGCGGGCAAGGCAGACGGGGCGAAGCCAGCGGAACCGGCTGGGGATAAGACGCCCAAAAAGGATGTGGTCAAGGCGGCGGCGGATGGGAAGAAGCCGGCGGAAGGGGTTGGGACAGATGGGGTGAAGCCAGCGGAGCCGTCTGGTGGGAAGGCAGCTTCAGAAGGTCCGAAGTAATGTGAGATATGATGCGCCGCATTTGTATCAGTGGCTTATGCGCTCTGTTCATTTGCCGGGCATTTGGGCAATCCCTTCCGGAGGTCGGGAGGCCGGTTCTTGAGCGGCAGGAGATTCGCGCGCAGCTGACGCCGAGGCGTTACACCACGATCGCTTCTGAAATTGGCGCGAAGATCATCCGGATTTCTGTGGAGGAAGGTGGTGCGTTCAAGGCGGGTGAGCTGCTGGTGAGCTTCGACTGCGCGCTTCAGGGGGCGCAGTTGAAGAAAGCGCAGGCTGAGCAGGATTCAGCGCAACAGACTTACACTGCGAACAAGCGTCTGGCCGAGTTGAATTCCATTGGTCAACTGGAGGTGGAGCTTTCTCTGAGCGCATTAAACAGGGCAAAGGCGGAGGTGAGTTGCTGTGAGGCTGTGTTGTCGAAGTGCGAGGTTACGGCGCCTTTTGGAGGGCGTGTGGCTGAACAGAAGGTGCGCGAGCAGCAATATGTTCAGGCCGGGCAGCCTTTGCTGGACATTATAGACGATGGCGTTCTGGAGATTGAATTTCTTGTTCCATCCCACTGGCTGAACTGGCTCAAGGTGGGTGAGGCGTTCGAGGTCCAGATTGACGAGACGCGCAAAACGTACCCTGCGCGGTTCATCCGCATCGGAGCGCGTGTGGATTCTGTGAGTCAGTCCATCAAGGTGGCCGGCGCCATTGATGGGAAGTTTCCTGAACTAATGGCGGGGATGAGTGGCAGTGTGCAGGTTCCTCAGCCCGCCAAATGAGTAGTGGAGTGATTGAGATAACACGCCTGTATCTGTGTCAGGTCAGCGGAGAGCCCAATGAACAACCATCCGAATCGTCAGACCAAAGAAGGTAAATCGAGCGGGGGGAAACCCGCCCGGAAACTGGTTCGTCGCGCTCCGGCGGCGATGGCGCTCGAGCCGCGGTTTATGTTCGATGGTGCGGCTGCGAAGGATGTGGCGGGTTTGGTGGATAAACCGGCGCAGGATGTGCGCGCCGCAGCCACTGCACCGGTGACTCCTGAGATTTTGAAAATCGCGCAGCCCGCGGAGAAGTACTCTTCCGTACTTACGGCGGCGGAGGCGGAGGTGCAGCGCGTGGTGATGAGTTTTCTGGCACAACCCGATGCGCAGGTGCAGTTGTTTAGTCTGTTCAACGGCGGGCGTACGGAGCGGACGGCTGAATGGCAGGAGCGTGCGAATGCGCTGCTGCAAGGGGTGGGGCGGGGGGAGTTTAGTGTCCGTGTTTCGTTGTTAAGCAAGGATGGCCTTCAAGGCGCCAAGGGTGCGTTTTCAAGAGAGGGGACGGATGGGACGCCTGTGATCTATCTGAGCCAGGATTGGTTGGCGGAGGGGGTGACTCCGGGTGCTTTCTCTTTTCAAGGAACGCCGACGGTGAACGATGTGCAGAGGTATGAAGAGCGGGCTAACGCGGAATCGGTGGCCCGGGTGCTCGTGGAAGAGTTGGGGCATGCCATCGACGCAAATTTGAATGGGAGCGGCGATACACGCGGGGATGAGGGCGAGCAGTTCGCCCGCGTGCTTCTGGACCATGTGAAGGCCAGTGAGAAATCGGCGACGTCCAACCGGGATGACCATGGTGTTTTGCAACTGGATGGGCGGTCTGTGGACGTGGAGTTTGCGGTGTCAACGGATACGGATGGCGATGGCGTTTCCGACGCCACGGATGTGGACGACGACAACGACGGTCTTCTGGACGACTACGAAGTGCCGCTGAGGTTTTTATGGGCGACCTATACCAGCACCATTACTGGGGCGACCAATACGGTCCGGGGAACGCTGGCGGGTTCGAACTTCACCTACACGCTGACCAACCTTGGGGGTGGTGCGATGAATCTGTCGGCTGGATATGGTGTCTTCAATGGCCAGTTGTTCCCAGCGAGCTACAACGTTCCCGTTACTGACCTGACGATTGCCAATCTCTATGCGTCCAATAACACGCTGGTATTTGACACTCCTATCTTTAACCCGTCGTTGATGTTTGCGTCGGTGGGGAATCCGGGACTGAACGTCGGTATTACTTTCGACCGTCCCGTAACTGTTGATTTCAGCCAGAGTGTCACGATCAATTCCCCGACGAGCGTGACCGGGCGGGAAGGCTATTTGATTGCGCGCCTGAGCGGGGAGATCAGCAGCTTTTCGTTCAGGTACGAGAACGACGAGACCTATTGCAACTTTGCGTTCGGGTCGTACACGCGGGCCCTGGGTCTCGACACGGATGGGGACGGCAAGCCGAACCATCTGGATATCGACTCTGACAACGACGGCATCCCGGACAACGTCGAGTTCCAGCGGACAAGCGCCTATATTGCGCCTTCCGGAATTGATGCCAACGGGGATGGTGGTGACGATGCGTATGCGACGCTGACGCCTGTGGATACGGATTCCGACGGCACCAAGGATTACATCGACTCGGACAGTGACAATGACGGGACGGCGGACATTGCGGAGCGTTACGATGGGCAGCCCACGACGCGCACTTCGACAGCGGACACGGATGGCGATGGGTTGCTGGACATTTTTGAAGGCTCAAACGTCAACGATGGGTTTGATGTGAATGATGAGACCCTGACCGGGAGCAGCTTTAATCTTGGCCGCTTTACGGGGGTGAACGCCAACGGGAGTAATGCGGTGGCGCTCAGCGGTGACCTGCTTTTCCGGACGAATGTGCCATTTACGGTGACTTCGATCAGCGTGAATGAGGCGTCTCCGTACGGGGTGTTTGAGGTGGCTGGAGCGCCTTGGCAGGTGGCGCGGTACGCGCTGGTGGCGGGCACGAGTAACTCGGCCACTGGGGGCGGGGTGGACTACGGCACAGCGAGCGGCAGTGGGTTGGAGTATTCGACTGATAACGGAGTGAGTTGGAGCAGTTACGTGAGCAATGCGTCCATCTCGATGAACAGTAGCGGGAGGATGCTGGTGCGCACGCCGATCGCGAACGACTCCATTAGTGACTCGGCTGAGACCTTCAGGCTGCAGGTGATCAACGCTGCCGGCGGATCGGTTTATGGCGTTGGAACGATCCGGGACGACGCGACAGGAGACGTTTTCAATACGGATGGGACGACGGACCCCACTGCCTCCAAGAACGATGACCGGGTGCTGGCGATCACCAATCCGACTGTGAACGAGAACTCTCCGTATGTGGTGTTCACGGTGAGTGGGCAGGAAGGGCAGAGAGGAGTTCTGACCTACTTCAACACAACGACCACCGGGCTGACCAATCTGGAGTATTTTGATGGCACCACATGGCAGGCTTACACCACCGGGGCTGTGCTGACATTACCCACCGTCGGCGGTTCTATTAATGGCGAAGCTTCCAGTATTCTGGTGCGTATCGCGCTCACTCCTGAGCTGGATTCAGTGCTTGAGAGCAGCGAGTCGTTTAAGTTGGTGGCAACCACGACGAGCGGCGTGGTGAGTTCGGGTGGCATCGCAAGCATCGTGGACACCGGATCAGGCACGATCTTCAATGCGGATGGGACGACGGACGCCGTGTCGATGAAGGACGACGACCGGGTGCTCACAGTCACTAGTCCCAGTGTGAATGAGGCATCGCCCTATGCGGTTTTCGAAATTTCCGGGGGTGCGAATCAGCTGACCACATTAGCCCTGGCGGCCGGGCTTACCAATCCTGCGACGGATTTGGGGGGTGACTATGGGGCGGCCAGCGGAACCGGCCTTCAGTATTACAATGGCTCGACGTGGCTGACCTACACCAGTGGGTATGTGGCTTTGAACGGCAGTGGAAAATTGCTGGTGCGGACCCCGATGATCAATGACGCGACCAGTGACTCGGGCGAGACATTCCGGCTGCTTGTTGGGAACACGGGCGGGGTCGGCGGTTCAGGGACGGCGACCATTCAGGACGATGGAACGGGGACCGTTTTTAAGACGTCGGATGGCACGGCAGACTCGACCGCGGTGAAGGATGATGAGCGGTTGCTGACAGTCACCAGCAGCGTCACTGTCAACGAAGGGTCACCTTATGCGGTGTTCGAGGTCTCGGGAGCTGCTGGTCAGTTTACGAGCTTGGCGCTGGCAGCGGGGCTGACGAATTCGGCCACTGGTTCCGGCACTGACTACGGTGCAGCCAGTGGGTCGGGTCTTCAGTATTCGAGTAATAACGGCTCGACATGGACTGCCTACACCAGTGGGTCGTTTGTGGCCTTGAGTGCCAGTGGGAAGTTGCTGGTGCGGGCGACGATTGTGAATGACTTGATTAGTGACACTGACGAGACATTCCGATGGATCATCGCGAACACGGCGGGGTCAAGCGCGACTGGGACTGCGACCATTCAAGACCAAGCAACGGGCGACATCTTTAATACGGATGGGACGATCAACACGACGGCGACCAAGGACGATGACCGGGCGCTGAGTGTCACCAGCGTAATCGTCAACGAAGCCTC
This sequence comes from Chthoniobacter flavus, assembly GCA_945861435.1. Taxonomy (GTDB): domain Bacteria; phylum Verrucomicrobiota; class Verrucomicrobiia; order Chthoniobacterales; family Chthoniobacteraceae; genus CAIURC01. Next base: position 58,767 of record CAMAUX010000024.1, read on the forward strand.
ACCCTATGCGGTGTTCGAAGTTTCCGGAGTGGCCGGTCAGTTGACGAGCCTGGCTCTGGCGGCCGGGCTTACGACGCCTGCCACGGGTGCGGGCACGGACTACGGAGCCGCCACTGGAACGGGCCTTCAGTATTTTGATGGCACGACATGGACGACCTATACCAGTGGGGTGTATGTGGCCTTGGACGGCAGTGGGAAGTTGCTGGTGCGCACAGCGATCGTGAATGACGCGATCAGTGACAATGGCGAGAAATTCCGATTGTTAGCCAGCAACACGGGTGGGTCTGCGGCGACAGGGAATGCGACGGTTCGCGACGACGCACAGGGGGATATCTTCAAGGATGATGGGACGACGGATTCTGCCGCTGTGAAGGACGATGACCGTGTGCTGGCAATTACCAATCCAACCGTCAATGAAGCCTCTCCTTATGTGGTGTTTACTGTGAGTGGCGAGGAAGGGATGCGGGGGGTTCTCACTTTCGCAAACACAACAACCACCGGGCTGACAAATCTGGAGTATTTCGACGGCACCGCTTGGTTGGCCTACAATTCTGGAGATATTTTGACTTTGCCGACGGTGGGCGTGGCCAACAATGGCGAGGCTTCCAGTATTCTGGTTCGTATCGCGCTGAGTCCTGAGCAGGATACAGCGCTTGAGAGCAGCGAGTCGTTTAAGTTGGTGGCAACCACGACCAGCGGCGTGCTGAGTTCGGGTGGCATTGCCACTATCGTGGACACCGGATCAGGAACGATCTTCAATGCGGATGGGACGACGGATGCCGTGTCGACGAAGGACGATGACCGGGTGCTCACTGTCACCAGTCCCAGTGTGAATGAGGCATCGGCCTATGCAGTCTTCGAAATTTCCGGGGGTGCGAATCAACAGACCACCTTAGCGCTGGCGGCAGGGCTTGTGAATCCTGCGACGGATTTGGGGGTCGACTATGGCGCGTCTACTGGAACCGGACTTCAGTATTCCAGTAACAGTGGCGTGACATGGACCACCTACACCAGTGGGTTGGTGTCCTTGAACAGCAGTGGGAAATTGCTGGTGCGAACCCCGATGATCAATGACGCGACCAGTGACTCGGGCGAGACATTCCGGCTGATTGTTGCGAACACGGGCGGAACCAGCGGTTCAGGGACGGCGACCATTCAGGACGATGGATCGGGGACGATCTTTAAGACGGATGGCACGGCAGACACCACTGCGGTCAAGGACGATGAGCGGTTGCTGACAATCACCAGCAGCGTAACTGTCAACGAAGCGTCGCCCTATGCGGTGTTTGAAGTTTCGGGGGCTTCGGGTCAGTTGACGAGCTTGGCGCTGGGCGCGGGGCTGACGAATCCCGCCACGGGTTCAGGCACTGACTACGGTGCAGCCAGCGGGACGGGGCTTGCGTATTCGAGTAATAACGGCACGACATGGACGGCCTACACCAGTGGGTACGTGGCCTTGAGTGCCGGTGGGAAATTGCTGGTTCGGGCGACGGTGGTGAACGACTTGATCAGTGACGCGGGTGAGACATTCCGATTGATCGTCGCGAACACGGCGGGGACAACCGCGGCTGGGACGGCAACCATTCAAGACGACGCAACGGGCGACATTTTCAAGACGGATGGGACGACGAACACGACAGCCACCAAGGACGATGACCGTGCGCTGACGGTGACTAGCCCGACCGTAAACGAAGCCTCACCGTATGCGGTATTCGAGATTTCGGGGGCGGCGGGTCAATTGACGAGTCTGGCTCTGGCCGCCGGGTTGACGACGCCTGCCACGGGTGCGGGCACGGACTACGGAGCCGCCACTGGAACGGGTCTTCAGTATTTTGATGGCACGACATGGACGACGTACACCAGCGGGAATGTGGCCTTGGATGGCAGTGGGAAGTTGCTGGTGCGCACAGCGATCGTGAACGACGCGATCACTGACAATGGCGAGAAATTCCGATTGTTAGCCACCAACACGGGGGGAAGCGTCGCAACCGGGACGGCGACCATTCGTGACGACACTACAGGGGACATTTTCAAGGATGATGGGACGACGGATTCCGTCGCCGTGAAGGATGATGACCGTGCGCTGACAGTCACCAGCCCCAGCGTGAACGAAGCATCACCCTATGCGGTGTTCGAAGTTTCGGGAGTGGCGGGGCAACCGATGACTCTCGCCCTGGCTGCAGGACTGACGAGCCCTGCCACGGGTTCGGGTGTGGATTACGGAACGGCCAGCGGAAGCGGGTTGGAGTATTTTGATGGCGCGGCATGGCAGGCGTACACCGGAGGCATTGTGTCCTTGAACGGGAGTGGGAAGTTGCTGGTGCGCACAGCGATCGTGAACGACTCGGTCAGTGATAACGGCGAGAAATTCCGATTGTTGGCCACCAATAACGGGGGCGGTGTCGCTACCGGGACGGCGACGATTCGCGACGACGCAACGGGGGACATTTTCAAGGATGATGGGACGACGGACTCGACCGCGCTCAAGGAGGATGACCGGGTGCTGACAGTCACCAGCCCCAGTGTGAATGAAGGCTCGCCCTATGCGGTGTTTGAGGTTTCGGGAGTGTCGGGTCAGTTGACCAGTCTTGTGCTGGGAGCTGGGCTGACGAGTCCTGCCACGGGTGCGGGCGTGGATTACGGCACAGCGAGCGGAAGCGGCCTTGAGTATTCGAGTAATAGTGGGGCGACATGGCAGGCTTACACCAGTGGGACTGTGGCCTTGAATGGGAGTGGGAAGTTGCTGGTGCGAACGGCGATCGTGAGCGACTCGACTAGTGACTCGGGCGAGACATTCCGATTAATCGCCACGAACACGGGGGGCACGAGTGCCACAGGGACGGCGACCATTCAAGACGATGGAACAGGGACCATCTTTAAGACGGATGGCACCGCAGACTCGGGCGCGGTCAAAGATGACGATCGGTTGCTCACAGTCACCAGTCCGACTGTGAACGAGGCATCACCCTATGTGGTGTTTGAAATTTCGGGGGCGGCCGGTCAGTTGACGAACCTGGCTCTGGGCGTCGGGCTTAGTAATCCCGCCACGGGCTCTGGCACTGATTACGGTGCAGCGAGTGGTACGGGTGTTCAGTATTCGAGTAATAACGGCTCGACATGGAATACCTACACCAGTGGGTATGTGGCCTTGAGCGCCAGTGGGAAGTTGTTGGTGCGGACGGCGATCGTGAACGACTTGATCAGTGACCCGGACGAGACTTTCCGGCTGGTTGTTGCGAACACGGGGGGCGCAAGCGCGGTTGGGACCGCAACCATCAAGGATGACGGAAAGGGCGACATCTTTAAGACGGATGGGACGACAAACACGACGGCCACCAAGGACGATGACCGGGCGCTGACGGTCACTAGCCCGACCGTAAACGAAGCCTCGCCGTATGCGGTGTTCGAGATTTCGGGGGCGGCGGGTCAATTGACGAGTCTGGCTCTGGCGGCTGGGCTGACGACTCCTGCGACAGGGGGAGGCGCGGACTATGGGGCCTCTACTGGAACGGGCCTTCAGTATTTTGATGGCACGACATGGACGACGTACACCAGCGGGAATGTGGCCTTGGATGGCAGTGAGAAGTTGCTGGTGCGCACAGCGATCGTGAACGACACGGTCACTGACAATGGCGAGAAATTCCGATTGTTAGCCACCAACACCGGTGGGGCGGCGGCCACAGGGACTGCGACCATTCGGGACGACACCACAGGGGACATCTTCAAGGATGATGGGACGACGGACTCCGTCGCGCTGAAGGATGACGACCGGGCGCTGACAGTTAACAGCGTCACTGTGAACGAAGCATCGCCCTATGCGGTGTTCGAAGTTTCGGGAGTGGCGGGGCAGCCGATGAGTCTCGCTCTGGCTGCAGGACTGACGAGCCCTGCCACGGGCTCTGGTGTGGACTACGGCACGGCCAGCGGAAGCGGTCTGGAGTATTTTGATGGCGCGGCATGGCAGGCGTACACGGGCGGCATTGTGACCTTGAACGGGAGTGGGAAGTTACTGGTGCGCGCAGCGATCGTGAATGACACGGTCAGTGACAACGGCGAGATATTCCGATTGTTGGCCACCAATAACGGGGGCGGCGTGGCTACAGGGACTGCGACGATTCGCGATGACGCCACGGGGGATATTTTCAAGGCCGATGGGACGACGGACTCCACCGCCCTCAAGGAGGATGACCGCGTGCTGACAGTCACCAGCCCCAGCGTGAACGAAGCATCACCCTATGCGGTATTTGAGATTTCGGGAGTGGCGGGTCAGTTGACCAGTCTTGTGCTTGGAGTTGGGCTGACGAGTCCCGCCACGGGTGCGGGCGTGGACTACGGTGCCGCCAGCGGAAGCGGTCTGGAGTACTTTGATGGCGCGGCATGGCAGGCCTACACCGGAGGGAATGTGGCCTTGAACGGGAGCGGGAAGTTGCTGGTGCGAACGGCGATCGTGAACGACACGAGCAGTGACTCTGGCGAGACATTCCGATTAATCGCCACGAACACGGGGGGTACGAGTGGGACGGGGACGGCGACTATTCAAGACGATGGAGCAGGGACCATCTTTAAGACGGATGGCACCGCAGACTTGGGCGCGATCAAGGATGACGAGCGGTTGCTTACAGTCACCAACCCGGCTGTGAACGAGGCATCACCCTATGCGGTGTTCGAAGTGTCGGGGGCGGCCGGTCAGCTGACCACCCTGGCGCTGGGCGCCGGGCTTACGAATCCTGCCACGGGTTCCGGCACTGATTACGGTGCATCCACAGGGACTGGTCTGGAGTATTCCAGTAATAATGGCGGGACGTGGACTACTTACACCAGTGGTTATGTGGCCTTGGGTGCCAGTGGAAAGTTGCTGGTGCGCACAGCGATCGTGAACGATTTGATCGGGGACACGGACGAGACATTCCGATTGATCGTCGCGAACACGGCGGGGACAAGCGCGACAGGGACGGCGGCCATTCAAGACGAAGGGGCGGGCGACATCTTCAAGACGGATGGGACGACGAATGCAACGGCCACCAAGGACGATGACCGGTTGCTGACAGTGAGCAGCCCGAGCGTCAATGAGGGCTCGCCTTATGCAGTATTCGAGATTTCGGGGGCGGCTGGTCAGTTGACGAGCCTGGCTCTCGGTGCAGGACTGGCGAGTCCTGCCACGGGTGCGGGCACTGACTACGGAGCCCCCACTGGAACGGGTCTTCAGTATTTTGATGGCGCGACATGGCAGGCTTACACCAGCGGGCTTGTGGCTTTGAACGGGAGCGGAAGGTTGTTGGTGCGGACAGCGATTGCGAACGACTCGGCGAGTGACGATGGCGAGACATTCCGGCTGTCAGCCTCCAATACCGGGGGGACGGTGGCTGAAGGGACGGCGACGATTCGAGACGACGGAACAGGGGACATCTTCAAGAATGATGGAACGACGGACTCCGTCACCGTGAAGAATGATGACCGGGTGCTGACGGTCACTAATCCAAGTGTGAACGAGGGTTCGCCCTATGCCGTGTTTGAGATTTCGGGAGCGGCGGGTCAGTTGACCAGCCTTGTGCTTGGAGCTGGGCTGACGAGTCCGGCCACGGGTGGGGGCGTTGACTACAGTACAGCCAGCGGGAGCGGGCTTGAGTATTCGAGTAATAGTGGGGCGACATGGCAGCTGTACACCAGTGGGCATGTGGCCTTGAACGGGAGTGGAAAGTTGCTGGTGCGTACGGCGATCGTGGATGACTCGGTTTCTGACACTGGCGAGACGTTCCGACTCTTAGCCACGAACACCGGGGGGACGACTGCAGCAGGGACGGCGACCATTCAGGACGACGCCACCGGGGATATCTTTAAGAACGATGGGACTACAGATTCCGTTGCTGTGAAGGGTGACGACCGTGCGCTGACGGTCACCAGTGCAGACGTGAATGAAGGCTCGCCCTATGCTGTGTTTGAGATTTCGGGAGCGGCCGGTCAATTGACGAGCCTTGCCCTTGGTGCGGGACTGAGCAACTCCGCGACGGGTTCTGGGATTGATTACGGAGCAGCCAGCGGGAGCGGCATTGAGTACTTTGATGGTGCGACATGGCAGGCGTATACCAGTGGGAATGTGGCCTTGAACGGGAGTGGGAAGTTATTGGTGAGGGCGGTGATCGTGGACGACCTGGCCTCTGATACAGGCGAGACGTTCCGACTCTTAGCCACGAACACCGGAGGGACGACTGCAGCAGGGACGGCGACGATCCGGGACGACGCAACTGGGGAACTCTTCAAGAATGATGGAACGACGGATTCGGTCACCGTGAAGAATGATGACCGGGTGCTGACGCTCACGAACCCGAGTGTGAATGAAGGCTCGCCCTATGCCGTGTTCGAGATTTCGGGAGCGTCGGGTCAGTTGACTAGCCTTGCGCTTGGAACTGGGCTTACGAGTCCCGCCGCTGGTTCGGGCGTGGATTACAGTACAGCCGGGGGAAGCGGCCTTGAGTATTCGAGTAATAGTGGTGCGACATGGCAGGCGTACACCAGTGGGCTTGTGGCCTTGAACGGGAGCGGGAAGTTGCTGGTGCGTACGGCGATCGTGGATGACTTGGCTCCTGACAATGGCGAGACATTCCGACTGTTAGCCACGAACACCGGTGGGGCGGTCGCAGCAGGCACGGCGACGATTCGGGACGACTCTGGAGGGGATATTTTCAAGAATGACGGGACGACGGACTTAATCACCGTGAAGGACGATGACCGGGTGCTGACGGTGAGCAGTCCGAGCGTGAATGAGGGCTCGTCGCATGTTGTGTTCGAGGTTTCGGGAGGATCGGGTCAGTTGACGAGCCTTGCCCTTGGAGCTGGGCTTGCGAGTCCCGCCGCGGGTTCGGGCGTGGATTATGGTGCAGCCAGCGGAAGCGGCCTTGAGTATTCGAGGGATAGTGGCGTGACATGGCAGACCTACACCAGTGGGCGTGTAGCCTTGAACGGGAGCGGCAAATTGCTGGTGCGCACGGCGATCGTGGATGACTTGGCTCCTGACAATGGCGAGACATTCCAACTTGTGGCCACGAGAACCGGGGGGACGACGGCGGCGGGGACGGCGACGATTCGGGACGACGGAGCAGGGGACATCTTCAGGAGTGATGGGACGACGGACTCCGTCACCGTGAAGAATGATGACCGGGTGCTGACGGTCACCAATCCCAACGTGAACGAAGGCTCCCCTTATGCCGTATTCGAGATTTCGGGAGCGGCCGGTCAGTTGACGAATCTGGCTTTGGGTTCGGGACTAACGAGTCCTGCCACGGCTTCGGGCGTTGATTACAGTACCGCCAGCGGAAGCGGGCTTGAGTATTCGAGTAATAGTGGGGCGACATGGCAGACCTACGCCAGTGGGCTTGTGGCCTTGAATGGGAGTGGGAAGTTGCTGGTGCGTACGGCGATCGTGGATGACTCGACCCCAGACAGTGGAGAGACATTCCAATTGATTGCGACGAACACTGGGGGGACGGCGGCAGCAGGGACTGCGACGATTCGCGACGACGCCACTGGGGAACTCTTCAAGAATGATGGGACGACGGATTCCGTCGCCGTGAAGGGTGATGACCGGGTGCTGACTGTGAGCAACCCGAGCGTGAATGAAGGCTCGCCTTATGCCGTGTTCGAGATTTCGGGAGCGGCCGGTCAATTGGCCCGCCTTGCTTTGGGTGCGGGGCTGAGCAACTCCGCGACGGGTTCTGGGATTGATTACGGAGCAGCCGGCGGGAGCGGCATTCAGTATTTTGATGGCGCGACATGGCAGGCGTACACCAGTGGGAATGTGGCCTTGAACGGGAGTGGGAAGTTGCTGGTGCGCACGGCGATCGTGGACGACCTGGCGCCTGATACTGCCGAGACTTTCCAGTTGTTAGCCACGAACACCGGGGGGACGACGGCGGCGGGTACGGCGACCATTCGAGACGACGCCACAGGGGAACTCTTCAAGAATGATGGAACGACGGATTCGGTCACCGTGAAGAATGACGACCGGGTGCTGACTGTTACGAACCCGAGCGTGAATGAAGGCTCGCCCTATGCAGTGTTCGAGATTTCGGGGGCGTCGGGTCAATTAGCGAGCCTTGCGCTTGGAGCCGGGCTTGCGAGTCCGGCGACGGGTTCTGGCGTGGACTACAGTGCGGCCAGTGGAAGCGGCCTTGAGTATTCGAGTAATAGTGGCGCGACCTGGCAGGTCTACACCAGCGGGCTTGTGGCCTTGAACGGGAGTGGGAAGTTGCTGGTGCGCACGGCGATCGTGGATGATTTGGCTCCTGATAATGGCGAGACATTCCGTCTGTTAGCCACGAACACCGGTGGGACGGCAGCGGCGGGAACGGCGACGATCCGGGACGACGCCACAGGGGATATCTTCAAGAATGATGGGACGACGGATTCGGTCACCGTGAAGAATGACGACCGGGTGCTGACCGTGACCAACCCGAGTGTGAATGAAGGCTCTCCGTATGCGGTGTTTGAGATTTCGGGAGTGTCGGGTCAATTGACCAGACTTGCGCTCGGAGCTGGGCTTACGAGTCCCGCGACGGGGGCGGGTGTTGATTACGGTGCGGCCAGCGGAAGCGGCCTTGAGTATTCCGGTGATAGTGGTGCGACATGGCAGGCGTACACCAGCGGGCTTGTGGCTTTGAACGGGAGTGGGAAGTTGCTGGTGCGCACGGCGCTCGTGGATGATCTGGCTCCTGACAATAGGGAGACATTCCAACTCTTAGCCACGAACGCAGGCGGGACGACGGCAGCGGGGACGGCGACGGTTCGGGACGACGGAGAAGGGGATCTCTTCAAGAGTGATGGGACGACGGATTCCGTCACTGTGAAGAATGATGACCGGGTGCTGACCGTCACCAACCCGAGCGTGAACGAGGGCTCGACGCATGCGATGTTTGAAGTTTCTGGGGCTGCGGGTCAGTGGACGAGTCTGGCCCTGAGTTCGGGGCTGAGCAATTCCGCGGCCGGATCGGGTGTTGATTACAGTACAGCCAGCGGAAGCGGGCTTCAGTATTCGAGTAATAGTGGGGCGACATGGCAGACCTACACCAGTGGGCTCGTGGCCTTGAATGGGAGTGGGAAGTTGCTGGTGCGCACGGCGATCTGGGATGACGTGGTTTCCGAGACTGCTGAGACATTCCGATTAATCGCAACGAACACGGGGGGGACGACTGGAACGGGGACGGCGACGATTCGAGACAACGCAACCGGGGATATCTTCAAGGATGATGGGACGACGGACTCTTCCGTTGTGAAGGACGATGACCGGGTGCTGACCGTGAGCAGCCCGAGCGTGAATGAAGGTTCGCCTTATGCCGTATTCGAGATTTCGGGAGCGGCCGGTCAATTGACGAGCCTTGCGCTTGGTGAAGGAGTGACCAACTCCGCCACGGGGGCTGGGGTTGATTACGGTGCAGCCAGCGGGAGCGGCCTTCAGTATTTTGATGGCACGACATGGCAAGCCTACACGAGCGGGCTTGTGGCATTGAATGGCAGCGGGAAGTTGTTGGTGCGAACGGCGATAGTCAGTGACTTGGCCTTGGACACAGGCGAGGCATTCCGGTTGATCGCGACAAACACTGGGCGGACGAGCTTTGAGGGAACCGCGACCATCAAAGACGATGCCACGGGCGATATCTTTAAGAGTGATGGGACGACGGACTCCAGCGTCGTGAAGGACGATGACCGGGAATTGACCGTCAGCGACCCGGTTGTGAATGAAGCCTCTCCGTATGTCGTGTTCGAGGTTTCCGGAGCAGGTGGTCAGCTGACGAGTCTGGCACTTGGGGCGGGATCGACGAACTCCGCCGGGGGTTCGGGCGTGGATTACGGTGCGGCCAGCGGAACGGGTCTTGAGTATCTGGATGGCACGACATGGCGGGTCTACACCGGCGGGCTTGTGGGGTTGGATGGCAGCGGGAAGTTGCTGGTGCGCACAGCGATCGTGAACGACGCGGCCGGGGACACTGGCGAGACATTCCAATTGATCGCAACAAACACCGGGGGTAAGGGCGGTGCGGAGACGGCAACCATTCGGGACGATGGGACGGGCGTGATCTTCAGGAATGATGGGACGGTCGACACGGACGCAGTCAATGATGACGACCGGATCTTGGCGGTCACGAGTCCTGTGGTGAATGAGGGCTCACCGTACGCATTCTTCACGGTGACTGGTGGGGAGGGGCAGTTGGCGAAGTTGTCTTTGTCGAGTGGCACCGCCACGTTGGCGGACTTCGGCCCCGGCATGGAAGTTTCCACGGATAATGGCGCGACATGGGCGGCCTATGTTTCGGATTCGCGTGTGGCGCTCAACGGCAAGGGGCAGCTGCTGGTGCGTACGCGGGTGGTGTCGGATAACAGCTTGGAATATAGTGAGGATCTGAACTTAACCGCGGTGAATACGGGCGGGATTACCACGGAGGTTACTGCGCAGATTGTAGATGATGGCAGCGGAACGCTCTTCAGGGCGGACGGATCGGAGGACACATCGACATTGAAGGACGACGACCGACCCAAACCGCTGGAGCCTGCGGCCGGTGGAAAGCCGCCTGCAAAGGTTTCGGAATCGGTGATGCCGCAACCTGAGCCCTCGAAGGAGCCCGTGGTGCAGGTGGCGCAGTTTGTTCCGCCCACTTCGGACATGGCTGCGCGGTTGATCCCGGTCCGGGACATCATCCCGCTCATTGGGGATATTCTCACGAGTAATCTCGGGTTCAGAACGGTGGTGAACGAAAGCGCGGCGGCCGGATTGAATGTATATCGAGGCGTGACCGATCAGTTTGTAGATGGATCGGATTCGGCGAAGGTGACGATCCCTGCGGATGCATTCATTCACTCCGTGCAGGAGGCAGTGGTGAAGGTGGAAGCCAAGCAGGTGGACAACACCAGCCTTCCGAGTTGGGTGGTGTTTGATTCCAAGACGGGGACTTTCGACGTGAATGCGCCTCCGGAATTCAAGGGCAAGCTGGATATCAAGGTGACCGCCCGTGATGATCAGGGTCGTGAGGCGGCGGTGATCTTCAGGATCTTTGTGGGCAAGCAGCCCGAGGGTCAAAAGCCTGCTGAGAAGCCTGCCGGGAAACCGCAGGGTCGCAATAGTCTGAGCGAGAAGCTGCGTATGGCTGTGAAGCGCAATCCCGGTTCGGTGAAAGGGGCTTTTCTGCCGGTCTCGGTGGGTGGGCTGATTGTGGAGGCATCGAACACGTCCGGGCCCTTTGGTGTGATTGATGCCCCAAGCGAGGGCCGACTGGCGGATGTTCGATAACTCTGCAGCAGCGCAAGCGCTGTCCAGCTTGTTGAATTTGTCCCGACGTGCGAGGGGGGCGGATTCGGAGCGGGAATTGGGATTTTTGCTGGTGAACGAGACGCATGCGTTGGTGCCTTATCGACAGGCGGCGTTGTGGCTTTCTGATGAGGGGGTTTACTCGCTTTCTGGGGTGGTGCAAATCGAGGCGAATGCGCCGTATGTGCATTGGCTGACGCGGGTCTGTGAAGCACTGCAGGAAAAGCGGCCGGAGACCGCGCAGGGTTTTTCTGCCGGGGATTTACCACCTGAACTGGCGGAGGAGTGGGCGCAGTGGTGGCCGAGCCATGCTGTGTGCGTGCCGATTCGTGGTGTGGGCTATTGTTTGCTGGTCCGCGATGAGCCGTGGTCGAGCGAGGGGTGGACATTGGTGGGTGAGTGGATGGATGTGTGGCGGCATGCATTCGTCGCGAAACATGCGCCGCGGCTGAGCACGTGGCGGGCATGGCGTGGGAAGCTGGCTGGTGGCGTGGCGGGAGGGGCGGGGCGGCCCTGGTGGCGGCAGCTGCGGTTTCAACTCGCGGCTGTGGTGATAGGCGTGTTGTTGTTTCCGGTGCATCTGACGGTGCTCGCGCCTGGGGAGTTGGTGCCGGCGCAACCTGTGGTGGTGAGGGCTCCGGTGGAGGGGGTGGTTGATGTGTTTCATGTGCAACCCAATCAACTGGTTCAAAAAGACCAGCCCCTGTTTGGTTTCGACGAAGCCTTGATCCAGAGTCGTGTGGAAGTGGCGCGGCAGGCGCTGGTGACGGCGGAGACGGATTACCGGCAGACATCCCAGATGGCGCTGGTGGATGCGAGGTCCAAGCCGCAGCTGGCTTTGCTGATGGGGAAGATTGAAGAGAAACGTACGGAGGTGAGTTATCTAAAGGAGCAGCTTGGACGTTCGCGTGTGCTCGCGCCGAAGGCAGGTGTGGTATTGATGGATGATCCCTCTGAGTGGATTGGCAAGCCGGTTGCCATTGGGGAAAAAGTCCTGAGAATCGCGGCTGAGGGGGACGTGGAGGTGGAGGCTTGGGTGGCTCTTTCCGATGCGATAGCCCTGCCCAAAGATGCTTCTGTCTCGCTTTACTTGAATGCCAGTCCGCTCTCTCCGGTGTCGGCTCAGTTGCGATATATGGCGCATGAGTCCGTGCTCAGGCCCGAGGGGTATCAGGCATACCGGGTTCGAGCGGTTCTCACCGAGGCTACAAAGCATCGCGTGGGCTTGAAGGGGACCGCAAAGCTGCAGGGGGAGCGGGTGTCTTTGATTTATTGGATGATGCGGCGTCCGTTAGCGATGCTGCGTGGGCATCTGGGATATTAAGGGCATGGCATTCCCACCGCTGAGAGAAGAGGTGGATTTGATCGACGGCCCATCGCTGTCGGATGGTCAGCCGAGTTGGACGCTGCACGATCCTGTGCGTAATTTGTTTTTCCGCATCGACTGGCCGACCTTTGAAGTCCTGCAGCGCTGGGTGCTTGGGGATGTGGGGGCGATTGCGGATGATATTTCGACCGGGACAACCCTGCAGCTGCACGATGAGGATGTGTCTGCCGTGGTTGAATTCATGGTCAACAATGAATTGGTGCAGGTCTCCGGGATCCAGGCTCCGAGGCAGATGGCGTATCGGTGGGCGAAGATGCGCGGCGGTGCATGGCAATGGATCTTGCATCATTACCTGTTCTTCCGAATTCCATTGCTCAAGCCGGACGCGTGGCTGACGCGCTGGATGCCTGTTGCGGAGGCGTTTTATTCGCGCGCATTTGTGGTCATGACAGCGGTGGCGTTGGCTTATGGGCTCTCCAATGTGTTCAGGCAGTGGGATCGGTTTTTCGGCTCCCTGGTGGATACTCTGAACTGGGATGGAATCTGGTCTTATGGGATTGCGGTGGTTGTCGTGAAGCTGATGCATGAATTGGGGCATGCATTTACTGCCAAACGGTATGGATGCCGGGTGCCGACGATCGGCGTGGCCTTTTTGGTGATGTGTCCGCTTGCTTATACGGACACGAATGAGACGTGGCGGTTGAAGGATCGGATGCAAAGGTTGCATGTGGCATGCGCGGGGATTTTGACGGAGTTGATGATCGCCGCGTGGGCCACCCTTGCGTGGTCTCTTTTGCCGGATGGTGGATTGAGATCCGCCGTGTTTTTTCTGGCGACGACCACCTGGGTGACGACCCTGGCGGTGAATGCGAGTCCGTTTTTGCGTTTTGATGGTTACTTCATCCTGTCCGACGCATTGGACCTGCCGAACCTGCATGCGCGGAGTTTTGCACTGGCGCGCTGGAAGCTGCGTGAGTGGCTCTTTGACTTACAGGAGCCCGTGCCGGAGTTCTTCAAGCCGGCGATGAGGCGGGCGTTGATAGCGTTTGCGTGGGTGACGTGGATTCATCGTCTGGTGGTTTTTATCGGCATCGCGGTCTTGGTCTATGTGTCCGTGTTCAAGCTGCTCGGTGTCTTTTTATTCGGCGTGGAGATCGTTTGGTTTGTGCTGTCACCCATTCGCAGCGAGGTGCATGAGTGGCGCAAGCGCTGGGCGGAAATTCGCAACCGGCCCCGGAGTGTTTGGAGCGCGCTGGGCGGCCTTTGTCTGCTTTTGTTGACGGTGATCCCATGGCCGGGACGGATCTCTGCTTCGGCGATGTTACACCCGGCCGAAGTATGGCCGGTCTTTGCGCCTTCGGGCGCGATCATTAGGCAACTCCCTTACAAGGAAGGCGACGAGGTGTCCGCTGGGGCGCAATTGTTGAGCTTGCACGTGCCCGATCTGGCAATGCGAGGAACGGCGCTGCAGGTAAAGCTGGAGCAGTCGCGCTGGCAGGCGGCGGCCTCAACTTTGGACGAGGAATTTCGGAAGCGACTGCTGATTCACCAGCAGAACTTAGTCACGACCCAAGCTGAGGTGGCGGGGCTGAGGGCGGAGCAATCGCAGTATGAGCCCCGGGCACCCTTTGCTGGACGCTTGAGGGACATGGATCCGGACCTGCACGTGGGCCAGTGGGTGAGCAGAAAGGAAAAACTGGCTGTGTTGGTGAAAGAGGATGGGCGCTGGGTTTTGGAGACGTGGTTGGAGGAATCTGCCGTCCAGCGTTTACGACAGGGAGACAGCGCCGTTTTTAGAACGGACAATGTTTTTTGCGCGGTGGTCAAAGCGTCCGTCACGTCAATCGACAAGGATGCATCGAGGGTTCTGCTCCGGCCTGAGCTGTCGAGTATGTATGGGGGACATATTCTGACTCGGGCAAGGAACGGGCAGCTGATTCCCGAGAGCGCGATTTATCGGGTGACGCTGACTCCTGAGGCTGTGCCTTCGGAGTTAATGCATCAATCGTGGCGAGGGCAGCTGGTGCTTCATGGGCGTTGGGAAGCACCGGTTTGGCATTATATTCGGCAGGGCGTGATGGTGTTGGTCCGCGAGCTGGGCTTCTGATCAAGAGAGGCCCGCCGGGAATTGCACCTCGGCTCCGAATCACCGCGCGATGGGGATCACCCGCAAAGTGGGCAGCGTGCAGGGGGCTGCGAGCGATTGCGCTGCTTAGAAGGTGTGGATGAAGAGGCCGGAGCGCAGCTTGGGTTCAAACCAGGTGCTTTTCGGGGGCATGATCTGGTTGGCGTCGGCGATGGCCATGAGCTGGTCCACGGTGGTGGGGAACATGGAGAAAGCGACGCCGGCTTTGCCTGAGTCCACGAGGCGCACGAGTTCGTCCGTGCCGCGGATGCCGCCGATGAAGTCGACGCGTTTGCTGGTGCGGGGATCGTCGATGCCGAGCAGGGGTGCGAGGACGCGGTCTTGGAGAGCGCTGACGTCGAGTTGGGAGATGGGGTCGGCGTCCGGGGCATGCTGCCATGAGAGGCCGTACCATTGGCCGTCGAGATACATGCGGATCTGGCCGGGGTGTTCCGGGCGCGCGGTGCTCTGGGGTTGGAGGGTGAAGGCTTGGGAAAGCTCGGTGAGGAATTGTTCCTTGGAGCGGCCGTTGAGGTCCTTGACCACGCGGTTGTAGGGAAGGATCTGGAGTTGGCTGGCGGGGAAGAGGACGGCGAGGAACCAGTTGTATTCCTCGTTGCCTGTGTGGCTTGGGTTGGCGGAGCGGCGTTCGCGGCCGACGCGAGCGGCGCTGGCTGTGCGGTGGTGACCGTCGGCGACGTAGCTGACAGGGACGGAGGCGAAGGCCTTTACGAAGGCGTCGCCGGTGGCGATGCGCCAGACGGTGTGCTGGATGCCATCGGGGGCGGTGAAGTCGTAGAGGGGAGCGGTGGCTGCGGCTTCGGTGACCAGAGTGTCGATGGCGGTGGAGTCGCGGTAGGTGAGGAAGACGGGGCCGGTGTCGGCGCTGAGGGTGTCGATGAGGCGTGTGCGGTCGTCCTCTTTGTCGCGGCGTGTTTTCTCGTGTTTTTTGATGATGTCGTTGTCGTAATCATCGATGTGGCAGACGGCGGCGAGGCCGGTCTGGACATGGGCGCCCATGCGCTGCTGGTAGAGGTAGAGGCAGGGTTCGGATTCGCGCACGAGCGCGCCGCGTTGCTGAAGGGCGAGGAAGTTTTCGAGGGCCTTCTGATAAACGGCGCTGGAATAGGGGTCGGTGTCGGGTGGGAGGCCGATTTCGGCGCGGTCGACGTGGAGAAGGGAATCGGGTTTTCCTTGGGCGAGGGCGGCGGATTCCTCGCGGTTGACGACGTCGTAGGGGACGCAGGCCACTTCGGCGACGCGTGCGGGGTCGGGGCGGAGGCCTTGGAAAGCTTTGATTCGGAGCATAGGGGTGGGAAGGAAAAGGGAATCGGGTGGAGGCTGCAAGAGTTTGTAGGGGGGGAAGGAGTCCCCGGAGGGAAGATCTTGAGAGAGCAGACCTCGGTGGCTGTGGCGCAGGCGGCGGGTTGCGAAAGGGGATCGCCTTTTGAGCCGGTGCGCCGTGCGCTATTGTTTACGTTTTGGCCCTTTGGCCGTGTGAGCCGTGTGAGCCGTGTGAGCCGTGTGAGCCGTGTGAGCCGGGCTTCAGCGGCCGGGGGCGAGTTCGAAGAGGTAGCCCTTGAGGTACTCGGTTTCCGGGAGGCTGGAGATGATGGGGTGGTCGAGGTTTTGGGAGAAGGAGCCGATCTGGCGGAGGGTTTTTCGGGCGTCGACGGCGGCTTCGTTGATGACCTGGAGGAAGAGTTCGCTGGAGACGTGGTGCGAGCAGCAGAAGGTGGCGAGAATGCCGTCTGTGGAGAGCAGTTTGAGGGCGCGGAGATGGATCTCTTTGTAGCCGCGCATGGCGTCGTGAAGTTTGCCCTTGGACTTGGTGAAGGAGGGGGGGTCGAGGATGACGAGGTCGAATTCGGCCTGCTGACGTTCGAGGTCCTTGAGGGCGTCGAAGACGTTGATGGCACGGGCGTCGACTGCGGTGGGGAGTTGATTGCGTGCGGCGTTGGAGCGGATCTGGGCGACGCATTCCTCGCTGATTTCGAGGGCGGTGACGGAGGCTGCACCGGCCTTGGCGCAGGCGAGGGCGAATGCGCCTTGGTTGGAGAAGCAATCCAGGACGCGGCGTCCGGTGGCGTGGCGGGCTACAGCTGCGTAGTTGGGGAGTTGGTCGAGGTAGAAGCCGGTTTTCTGGCCGTGGAGGAGGTTGATTTCGAACTGGAGGCCGTCGAGGGAGATGGGCTGCAGGCCTGGATCCGGGCCGTGGAGGAGGGAGTTTTGGAGTTCCATGCCCTCGGCCTTGCGCATGGGGGAATCGTTGCGTTCGAGGATGGTGGAGGGGCGGAGTTGGGAGAGCAGGGCTTGGACGATGAGGTCCTTGCGCTGGTCCATGGCGAGGGTGAGGGTTTGGAGGACGAGGCAGTCGTTGTAACGGTCGACGATGACGCCTGGGAGGCCATCGCTTTCGCTCCAGACGAGGCGGGAGAGGTTGGGGTTGATGCCGCGGCGCAGGCGGTATTCGAGGGCTTGGGCGATGCGGCGTTCGAAGAAGTCGAGGTCGAGATCCTGACGCTGGCGGCAGAACCTGCGTGCGACGATCTGGGAGCGGGAATTGTAGAGTGCGCTGCCTAGGAAACGGTCGGCAGGATCTTTGAGGGCGATGACGGCGCCATCCTCTGGATTGCCAAAGGACTTGAGTATCTCGCTGGAGTAGACCCATTCATGGCCGTGAAAGATGCGGGAGCGGGGTTTGACGACGAGGCCGGCCATGCGGAGTGGGTAGGGTGGTGGAGAAAGGGGGGCTTGTTGGTGAAGAGGGGGAGGCAGGTTAGGGCGGGGATGCGTGAAGTCAAACTACGCGCTGTGAGGAGGATTGGGTTTGAACGCGCCCCCCCCGTGGGTGTCAGAGTTGGGGGTGTGAACTTACCTCCCCTTTTATCTCGGCGCGTGGAGTCCTTTGCATGGGATGGGGGAGCGTTGCGGCGGATGCTGCTTTTGGGTTTGGGTTTGAGCGGGTTGCTGTGCTCGGACGGGGGGGGGATCGGGAAGGGTTTCGCTCAGGAAACAAAGGCTGGAGCGGGCTCCGGCGGTGCAGGGGCGGCCGTGGAAAAACCCGGAGCGCAGGATTCCAAGGGGGTGCAGGGGGTGGCGGCGCAGAAGGAGGCGGCGCGTGGATTGTTGCGGCAGTTGGATGAGGGGTTCGCTGCGATGTTTGAGGAAGTGGCACCGGTGGTGGTGGTGATTGATGCGCGGCGAGCCGGGCACGAAGGGAGTGAAAGGCGCGAGGGGTTGGATAAGGATCTGGGGAAGAACCTGCGCGAGGCGGAGGATGCGGCGCCTTCGAAGCCTGGACGGGAGGGATGGTCTTCGCTGCAACCGGAGGTGATCAGCCAGGGGAGCGGGTTTATCGTGAGGGCGGACGGTTACATTCTCACCAATCAGCACGTGGTGGCGGGTGCGGAGAGTTTGGAGGTGCGGTTGAGGGATGGGCGGCGTCTTGTGGCGCGTGTGGTGGCGGTGGATGCGGTGACGGACATCGCGGTGATCAAGGTGGAGGCGCAGGGGCTGCCGAGTGCGCGTTGGGCGGACAGCGAGCGGGTGCGTGTGGGGCAGTTGGTGGGTGCGATTGGGGTGCCGTATAGTCAGGAATACAGTTTCACGTGTGGGTGGATCAGCGGGAAGGGGCGCACGAATCTGCTGGGGCCGAGTTCGAGTGCGGTTTTGCACGAGGATTACCTGCAGACGGACGCGTTTATTAATCCGGGGAATAGCGGTGGGCCTTTATTTGACGTGGAGGGGCGTGTGGTGGGGATGAACACCCTCATCAACGGCGTGGCGAGGGGGTTGGCGTTTGCGATTCCTTCCAAGGTGTTGCAGGAGGTGGTTGGTCAGCTGATCGAGAAGGGGCGTGTGCAGCGGGCATGGCTGGGCATCCGGGTGAAGGCGCTGGAAGAGGAGAGGGAACTGCGTGCGCGGGTGCCGGAGGATGTGGCGGGCGGCGTTGTGGTGAGCACGATTGAGGAGGGTACGCCGGCTTTTCGCAGCGGATTGCGGGTGGCGGACATCATCGTGGAGGCCGATGGAGTGAAGGTGGGGACGGTGCGCGACCTTCAGCAGCGGGTTTTGGCGAAGGGGGTGGGCCAGGCGATGGTGCTTCGGGTATGGCGAGGTGGGTCTTTTTTGAAGGTATCCGTGCAGACAGGGGAGCTGCCTGTGGATCAATCCGGGGGGACGTCGGACGGTGTCGGGGGCATGATTTTGAGGGTTGGCAAGGGGTCTGGGGCCCGTGTGGTGGTGGAGGAGGTGCGAGCGGGGAGTGCGGCGGCGAGGGCCGGGGTGGAGGCTGGGGATGTGGTGGTGGAGGTGGATGGGAAGGGGGTTGGGGACGTGGCTGCGTTTGGGGAGATGTTTCGGCAGTGGGAGGCGCGTGGGGGTGGGCGGATGGGGTTGGGGATTGAAAGAAAAGGGAAACGAGCGTTTGCGATTTTCGAGAAAGTACGCTAGTCTTCTTGGCAGAGATTTTTGTTGGTTTCCCTTGGTTGGGGCGGGCCGGCGTTAAGAGCGTCGGCCCGTTTTTTTTGGTTTTGAAGCTGGCGGCTTCTGAGGTGGGGGCAAAAAGGTTTTGTCCATCGCGGTGGGGATGCTCACGGAACCTGCGAACCTGCGAACCTGCGAACCTTTGGCCCTTGGGCGCGAAAGGACAGGGGCATGGAAGGATTCGCGAGGGCGGTGAAGATTGCGTTCGGATGAAATCTCGGAATTGAGATTTTCCGCTAAACCCCGCCGGAACCGGAGGAATGCACCCGTCAAGAGTCGAACTTGAAACCTTCTGATCCGTAGTCAGATGCTCTATCCAATTGAGCTACGGGTGCTTGATTCCTCCGTGAGCGGATGGAGTCCGCTGCAATGAGGGCGGGAAAAATGCGGTTGGAGGGGCGAAACATCAAGGGAAAATTGGGGTGGCGGTGGAAAAGTTTGCATGGAGTCGTTTGGGGCCTTGTGCAGGGCATTGCATCGGGGGAGTTTGGAACCCAGACATGACGGCTCGCGATGCTTCTCCCATCTTTCCCGTAGGCTGCTCGGTGGAGGGGCGGCCGATTATTGCACGCACGAACTTTGCAAACTTCGCGGTTGGGGATGCGATGGGCGTTGCAGGTGCTGCAGGTGCTGCAGGAGCTGAAGGGCGGATGGGTCCGAGTGGCGTCACTCTGTTGCTCGGGGGGATTCATGGGGATGAGGCTGCTGGGGTGCTTTTGCTGGAACGTTTTGCCGAGGAGTGGCTGGGGCGTGTGGGGACGCCGACCGCGATCATCGCGGTGTGCAATCCCGATGGGTACGAGCGCAGAACGCGCAAGAACGCACGCGGGGTGGATTTGAACCGAAATTTTCCGCGGGCGTGGCGTGTTGATAGTGCGGAGCCTTCGGGAGGGGAGCCGTGGTCTGAGCCGGAGTCGGTGGCGTTGCGCGATGTGATCCTTCGATGGAAGCCGAGGAATATCGTGACGCTGCACTGGGCGTTGGGGGAATTGGATAGCGACGGACCGCAGTCCTCCGTGTTTGCGCAAGCTCTGTGGGACGCATTGGGGGAGGAGGATCGGCGGCCGTACAGGCTGCGGCTCAGTCCGCAGGAGGCGGTGAGCGCTGAGTGTCCGGGATCGCTTGGGCAGTGGTGCGGGCACGATCTGCGGTACGCGGATGGGAGTGCGCCATCGATCGTCACGCTGGAGTTGCCCTATGATCCCGCGGTGGCGCGTCCGGATCCGCTTCCGGAGGGGCACCTTGGGGAGTTGCATCGGCGGTGGGAGCTGGATGCGCGTGGGTATTTGGAGGCTGTGGAGCCCGGGGTGTTCAAAATGCTGCTGGCGGCGTGTCGGTTTTCCAGCTGAAGGTGTGGGGATGGTTGAGATGACGATAGAGTATTTGGGTGGCCTGCGTTGCGAGGCTGTACACGGGCCGTCGGGCAATCGGTTGCTGACGGATGCGCCGGTGGATAATCACGGGAAGGGCGAGGCATTTTCGCCGACGGATCTTGTGGCGACGGCGCTTGGCAATTGCATGCTGACGGTGATGGGGATCTACGCCCAACGCCACGGCATCGAGCTGCGGGGCGCGCGTGCAGTGGTTTCCAAGGAGATGGCTTCGGCGCCGGTACGACGCATTGCAAAGATTGGGGTGCAGATGCGGATGCCCCTTGCTCTGGAGCATCCGCAGCGCGAGGCGCTGGAGCGTTCAGCGCTGAGTTGTCCGGTTTTTCAGAGCCTGCATCCGGAGGTGGAGAAGGCGGTGGAGTTTGTTTGGGACGGGCCGGCGGCCTAGTTCGTGGGGCGGTGGAGTGGTCTTGAATAAGAGAGCCGGGAGGTGGGGGGGGTGAAATGTGGGCGGTGAGCTAGACGGCATGCTCTGACCTGCGCACCGAAAGTGGATCCGGTCGCGATGAGAATTGGCGGCGCGCGGCGTCGCCCAATTCGCAAGGATGAAGCGAAGGCTGGATCCCAAACGTCCACTCAAAGATCATCGATAAGCTGCATGAATCCGCGAAATCGGGCGGAACTTTTGCCTGTCCTTAATGGCACTTAGACAAGGGGCTTCGCCGTGGTATTTCAGGGGGCCGACGCCGGCAGGCGGACGCGTGCGAAGAGTGGAGCCGATGAGGGCAAGCAAGGTTTCCTCTATAGTCGTCCTTCTCGCGCCCTCTGCCGGGGCGCGTCGCGTGGGGAAACGGGTTCCGGTGGTTCCCGCCATCCGCTTTGCGGGTTGCGTTCATCGACGGGCTAACCCGAATAAATCACACGCGGAGCGTAACGAAAGCGAGGATGCGGTGTTATAGCCTCGCATGCAGACACATACCGGAGATCCGAAGCCCGCACCCAGCCCGACAGAGTGTTTCACCGGTCAGCTGTTTTTTGAAGAACTCGGCGGCCGCAATGTCGTGGCTGATTTTTCCGGCGGACAGCTCAGTAGCGATGGCGGTGCACTCCTGCTCCGACAGATTGATTCGGGCTTGGGCGTCACCCGCACTCTGGCGGCTTGTTTTGTGGATCGACGCGATCCCGCGCTCGTCGACCACAGCGTGAGGGAACTGCTCGCTCAGCGCATTTACGCGCTGGCGCTGGGTTATGAAGACCTCAACGATCACACCCACCTGCGGCGCGATCCGCTGCTGGC
>CAMAUX010000025.1 GCA_945861435.1 Chthoniobacter flavus
CGGCGCCGTTGTTTGCGGTGCTGGTGGATCGCGCGGCGCCGAGTGGGTATTCGACGCCCGGGGCGCTTGGATACGAGGCGCCGGAAGTGGCGGTGTATGTGAACCAGACGCCTGGCGAGGGTGTGGATGCGGATTTTACGTTGGGTTACAGCGACAGTCGTGGGAGTGCGCTGACGGACGGTGCGGTGGGTTTGAATGGGAAAGGAGCGGGGTATCTGGCGGGGGAGACGGGCGCGCTGAGCGGGGGCACGCAGACGTTGCGGTTTGTGGCGACGGACTCGGAGGGGAATACGACGGTCGTACAGAAGACGCTCTCAATGTCAGGAGCTGCCGGTTTTGCAAAAGTGGATGGAGGGACGCTGCCGTCTACTTCGCCGTTGGGAGCCGTGGTAGTGAGCACGTTTTATATTGGGAAGTATGAGGTGCAGTGGGGTGAGTTTCAGACGGTGCGGACGTGGGCAGCGTCCAATGGGTATGACATTGGGAGTGTGGTGGGTGCGGGGAGTGGGAGTAATTATCCCGTGACGGATGTGAACTGGTATCAGGCGGTGAAGTGGTGCACTGCGCGTAGTGAGAAGGAGGGGAAGACGCCAGTGTATACGGTGGGTGGGATGGTGTATCGTACTGGGGAATCGGTGCCTGTGGTCAACGCATTGGCGAACGGTTATCGGCTGCCGAGCGAGAAGGAGTGGGAATGGGCAGCGCGTGGTGGGACGAAGAAACACGGGTATGTTTACAGCGGGAGCGACAATATCGACGCGGTGGCATGGTATGACGGCAACTCTGGTGGTGCGACGCATGTAGGGGGAACCAAGGCAGCGAATGAGTTGGGTACGTATGATATGAGCGGGAATGTGTGGGAGTGGTGCTTTGACGGGGGTTCTGAACTCCGCTCTTTCAGGGGTGGCGGATGGGCTGCGTCCCTACCTTTGGGACAGTTTGACGTAGCATTTCACGGCGAATATCCAGCCGCACTTTCGGGCCATGCGGCAGATCTCGGTTTCCGACTCGCGCTTAACGCTGCTCCTTAATCGGCGTGAGCACAGTATAGCGGAGGGGGCGGTTTTTCGAGGTTTGTGCTGGGTCCGGGGCGGAAAAATGCGATGGGGGCGCTTTCGTTTCTTCGCGCTTCTCGCGCCCCGCCGGGGCGCGTCGCGTGGGGGGATGCGATCCGGTGGTTCCCGCCATCCGCTTTGCGGATGGCGTTCACCGACCGGCTAATTTTCTCTCATGCCTCCGGCATGGTGGAGGACGACATGGACGACATGGACGACATGGACGACATGGACGACATGGACGACATGGACGAAATGGACGTAGGTCGGGTGGCCGCAGTCCGTTGTCGGGCTTTTTGAAAAGGGGAGCCTTCTTGCGCTCCCATGCCTGGCGCGGCGCTATTGGGTGTGCGGTGGCTCCCTGCGTTTCGTTCCGGACTGCGGTGAGCAGCGGCTTTGTGTTCCCGCGCCTTCGGTGGGGCGGCGGGGCGGGGTTTTTTCCTCGCCGGATTAACGGAGGGAGGCGGTGCGGAGTTGGTCCCAGAGGTTCCGCTCGCGAGGGCCCCAGTGGTCGCGCCATGCGCGTAGTGAGGAGGGCGGTTGGAGGGTGTCGCCACCGGCGAGGATGGTGTTGCAGCCGCGCGGGGGTTTGAGGGCGCGGTTTTTTTGGAAGGTGGCGCGGAAGGCGGAGCGCGCAAGGGAGAGGGGCTGACGGTGGCCTTGTCCGAGAACGAAGTTGGCGACGACAATGCCGCCCGGTGTGGTGAGTGCGCGGAGTTGGGATGCGAGGGAACGATCCATGGGGCGCGGCCGGTAGACGTCTTCGGGGCCGGAGGCGTAGATGTCGTCGATGACGACGTCGAAGGGGCCCGGGGCGCTGGGGAGCCACTGGTAGGCGTCGGCTTCGATGACGGTGAGGTGTTTTGCTGCGGAGCCGAGGTTGCGGGGTGCCTCTTGCAAGGCCCTTGGGTCGAGGTCGACGGCGGTGATGTGCAGTTCGGGGAGGAGGTGAAGGAGCTGGCGCGCGACGGTGCCGCCGCCGAGGCCGAGCATGAGGATGTTGCGCGGCGGTTGGCTTCCGAGCAGGCATGCGGCGGTGATGGCGTCCCAGCCGTAGCCTGTGAGGAGGCGTGTGGGATGCCATGTGCTCATCACGGCGCCGCGCACGTTCCAGTTGCGGCGGCGGGAGCGGGTGGGGGTGGCTTGCATGGGGGAGGTATTAACAGGGGCCGGAGTTTGCGACCAAAAGATTGCGTTGGCACGGCGGGGTGTGGCTGTGCGAGATGGAGGGGATGAGAAAACTTTGTGCGTGGATTTGTGCGCTGGGGATGACGGTGGGTGCGATGGGGGCGATGGGGGCGGAGGGGTTCGTGGAGCTTTTCAACGGACGCGATCTCGGCGGCTGGCGCAATCCGTTCGCGTGGGGCAAGGCGGAGGTGGTGGATGGGGAGGTGCATCTCACCGGGGACAGGAAGTTCTTCCTCGTGACGGAGAAGGTGTACGGGGATTTTGTGTTCGAAGGCGAGGTGCTGCTGCCCTCGGGGCAGGCGAACAGCGGGTTCATGTTTCGTGCGCATGCAGAGCCGAACAAGGTCTTCGGGTATCAGGCGGAGGTGGACGGGGATGCCGGTCGGATGTGGTCCGGGGGGTTGTATGATGAGGGGCGTCGGATGTGGTTTATCTGTCCGATCAAGGGGGATGCGGCGAGTGAGGCGGCGTTTCGGGAGCGCGCGCGCGGGGCGTTCAAGCGGGAGGGATGGAACCTGTATCGGATCACGTGTCAGGGGCGCAGGCTGAAGATCGAGGTGAACGGGGTGTTGGTGACGGATGTGGAAGATGGGATGGATGCGAGCGGGGTGCTCGGGATCCAGCATCATGGCGAGAAGGGGCAGACGTATCGGTTTCGGAATCTGCGGATTCGGGAGCTGTAGTTTTTTTGGGGGGGGCGGGACGGGAGGGAGGGGGCGGGCGCTCCATGGACGACATGGACGACATGGACGACATGGACGACATGGACGACATGGACGACATGGACGGCGTGGACGACATGGACGACATGGACGACATGGACGGGGAGTGTGAAAGGGCGCGCGATGCTTTCACCATGCCGTCAGCGCGGTGGTGTGGAGGCTCGGCTTTCTTGAGAGGATTCTTTCTGAGCGCGAGACGTGCTCTCTGGGCAAAGGGAACACTGGGAAGCGCGCTTCTCCGCGGACGCCGAGAACGACCTCAGAGCGACTCGTACATCGCGCTGCCCATTCCGTGAAATGCGGTGGACGCGCGCACTCAGTTCGGCGCCCTGACGCCTAGGGTTGCGCTCGGTTGGCCGGTGGCGTGGGCGGGCGCGGTGGGCGGTTACTGCAGGAGCCAGTTGGTGGCGGGGGTGGTGGGCTGGGGTTCTTCGCCGCGCAGCCAGAGGGGGTGCGGGGCGTTGAGGCGGATGAGGCCGGGGACGTCGAGGTACTTGGCGCCGCCAGGCAGGAACATGGGGTCGCGATAGTCGGCGACGCGACCGAATCGGAAGCCGTGGGTGTCGATGGCGGCGCGTTCGATGGCGTCGCCGCAGAGGGCGCGGGCGGCGAGGGCGATGGGGCCGGTTTGCGGGCCGAAGGCGGCGAGGCGCACGGAGGTGGGGCTGGGATGGGAGCCGACTTTTGCGTGGTGAAGGAATCGCACGATGGAGAGGACGTCGTGGGTGCGCTGGGCGAAGAGGGCGTGGTTGTAGCCGTGGGTGAAGCCGGCGAATTCGCGCGGGTTGCTGACGACGGGCGTTTGGGTGACGGGTTCGCCGCCTTGGAGCAGGAGGTCGACGCCGAGGACGGCGGTGCCGCTGGCGAGGATCTTGGCGGCTTCGGGATTGGGGAGCGCAGCGCGGCCGCGGTCATCGAGCCAGAGGACGACGCGTCCGTTCCATTGCTTGGGATAGAGCCATGTGGTGCGGAGTTCCTCGTGATGGGTGGAGTTGGTGAGGGTGCCCGTCATTTCGAGATGGGAGCCGCGGTCGTGTTTGTCGCCGAGGGTCCATTGGACGTCGCCGGCTTGTGCGTAGGAGCGGCCGAGGACGGTTTCGACGCCTTTGCGCAGCGGTCCGGTTCTGCCGGTTTGGATGTCGGATTGGAGCTGTTGCCGGGTGTCTTCTGTGAACCAGCGGAGGAGGGTGCGTTCGAATTCCGGGCCGCGCGCGGTGGGGGCGGGATGTTGTGCATCCCAGACGGAGAGTTGCGTGCTGGAGAGGGGTTCGTAGTCGCGTTCGACGACTGGGGAGGGGAGGCCGAGGCGGAAGTGTTTGTTGAGGAAGGTGAAGAAGGCGCTGCGGGTGACGGCGTTGTAGTTGTGGGGAAAATGTTCGCCGCGCAGGAGCATGACGCGGTCTTTTGCGCCGTGGAGTGCGTAGAGGTTTTGGAGGTCGGGGAATCCTTTGGTGGACATCTCCTTGGTCCAGTCGTTGGCGGTGTTCATGCCCTGGGGTTTGGGGGCGAAGAGAGCGGCGAACTCGACGTTGCCGGTGCCGATGCGCAGGAGGGAGGCGTTCTCGCAGGTGCATCCGCCCTGCATGGCGGTGCTGACCATGACGCAGGGGAAGGAGAGTTGGATGCGGTCGTCGATTGCGGCGAGGAGCATCGTCTGGGTGCCGCCGCCGCTTGCTCCGGTGATGGCGGTGCGCGCGGGATCGACCTCGGGAAGGCTGAGCAGGAAGTCGAGGCTGCGCACGGCGTTCCATGTCTGCAGGCCCATGATGGATTGCAGGTGCGATTCGGCTTGGGGACTGAACAGGCCCCAGTTCTCGGGGGTGTTCATTTC
Source organism: Chthoniobacter flavus (assembly GCA_945861435.1). Classification (GTDB taxonomy): domain Bacteria; phylum Verrucomicrobiota; class Verrucomicrobiia; order Chthoniobacterales; family Chthoniobacteraceae; genus CAIURC01. The sequence continues at coordinate 4,797 of CAMAUX010000025.1, forward strand.
CGGACGTTGTTTGGCAAAGGTGTGGACGACTTCGCGCGGGATCTGAAGGGAGTCGGAGTCGCTGAGCATGTCCCATTGCCAGACGACGCAGCCCATGCGGGCGAGTTGCACGCACAGGGACTGGAACTGGCTGCGGCCGCCGTTTTCAAAGCGTTCGCCTCCGGAGGCGATGTCGCGACGGAGCCGGTCGGGATCGTCGAGGGCGAGGCGTGCGTCTTTCCAGTGTCCGTGGGCGAAGAGGACGCCGGGGACTTTGCCGACGGGATGGAGCGGGCGGTAGAGGTTGCCGGTCACGAAGAAGCCGGGGGCGCTTTCGAAGTAGACTTTTTCGACCGCATAATTTTCGCGTTCGATGCGGCCGTGGAGGACGGCGTGGAGCGGGGTTTTGGTGGGCATGGGCCAGAGGCCCTGCGAGACGAGGATGCGTCGGCGGACCTCTTCCTTGCGTGGTTCCCAGTCGCTGAGCGAGGTGGGGGGCTGGAAGGGGAAGTAGCCGTTGAGATCTTTCGGGGGTTTGAGACGGATGTCTTCGGCCCGGAGAGTGGGCGATGCGCTGAGGAGGATGGCGGCTAGCGCCAGGGTCAGGGCGGGGACGAGGGTGGTGGACGGGCGCGACGGATTGGTCATGGCAGGGGTGGGGGGAAGGCCGAGGGGTGGGGGCGGCCGGGGTGGGGAGAAGGTGGCTGGTTGGGGATGGGGGGAGTCAATCTTTTCTATCGTCGACGAGCTTTGGGAAATACGGGGGTGCGCGGTGGAGGGGTGTTCGGTTTTTGGAAGGAGGCGGTGTTTTGGGAAGCGGATGTGACGCTCGCTTTTGGTCTGAGGCCGCGTGGGCGCTGGCGCGGGCGCGGGAAATGCAGGGAGGGGCCGGGATTGTCGTTTCCTCGCGGTGGTGCGACTGGAAGACGAGGAGGGGGCAAAAAAATAGCGAACGTGCCACCCGAATGGATGGGCACGTCCGCCAGTTCCCCCCGGAACAATTACTGAGACCACCGGGGGGTGAGTTCGTTAGAAAAAAAGATCGGTTAATTTTTGATCTGCGGAATTCAGTGCTTCGGAAGGAGGCCGAGTCCGCTCATCCATGCCTCCACCAACACGGGCCAGCGGGTGACTTGATGCTCGGAGGGACGCAGGCCGTAGCCGTGGCCGCCCGTGGGGAAGAGGTGAAGTTCCGAAGGGACCTTGGCGTCCTTGAGCGCGAGGTAATAGGTGATGGCGGTCTCGGGACGCAGCTTGTCGTCGGCGGTCATGACGAGGAAGGAGGGCGGGGTCTGGGCGTCGATTTTGAGTTCCGGGCTGACGACGTTGTCCTTGGCAAGGTAGGCCGGGTAGACGAGGACGGCGAAGTCCGGGCGGCAGGATTCCTGGTCCGCTTTGTCGATGGCGGGATAGGTGCGCTGGGACCAGTTGGTGCTGAGCGCGGCGCTGAGGTGGCCGCCGGCAGAGAAGCCGAGGACGCCGATTTTTTTGGGATCAATCTGCCAGCGTGTGGCTTGGCTGCGGACGATGCCCATGGCGCGCTGGGCGTCTTCCAACGGCGGAGCGTGGCGGGTGCCTTGCTTGGGCGCCGGGACGCGGTATTTGAGAAGGATGCCGGTGACGCCGATGGAGTTGAGCCACTGGCAGATTTCGGTGCCTTCGAGGTCGTAGGCGAGGATGTTGTAGCCGCCTCCGGGGCAGATGAGGACGGCGGCGCCGGAGTTGCGGTCGGCAGGTGCGGGGAAGACGGAGAGGGTGGGATGGGAGACGTTGCCGAGTCGGATGACGGAGTGGTCGTCGGGTTTGGAGGTGTTGCGTTCCTCGCCGGTGACGGTGTGGTTTTGTGGGGCGTTGGCGGGCCAGAGGGGGAGGGTGTCCTCGGCGTGGGAGAGGGTGGAGGCGAGGGCGAGGGCGAGTGATGCGGCGTACCGGGTGGTGGTTTGGAGGATGGTTTGGAGGAGGGGGGCGGGGTGCATGGTTCTTAGTTCTTGGTTCTTAGGGGGATGTTTGGAGGAAAAGGGGGGCCGGGTGGATTGGGGGGGGAGGAATGGCACTGGGATAAAGGGGCTTCGTTGCGGCGTTGGGGGGACGGCGTTGGCAGGAAGACGGATGCAAGGATTGGAGCCATCGGGCTCCGATGGGGACAGACAAAATGTTGTTGGTTGGGATGTGGGGCGGGAATCGGTGGATGGCGCGTGCGGAGAGGTGGTGGACCTGCGGTGTGCAGGGAACGCCATGCAGGTGCTTTGGGATCGGATGAACAATAAGTTGCCGGGGGGGGGGGGGGTGGTGTTACACAGGCGATGTTTTCCTCCGTCGGACTGGCGGTGGGAAACGCATCACCCCGCTGGCATCATGAAAAAACTGCTCCCTTCTCTCTGTCTCCTCCTGCTCGCAAGTGTTGGCCCCGCATTCGCTGCTGCGCCGAGTGGGATCCTCGCCAATCAAGGTAAACTGAAGCCTGTGGTGACGGTGGCGAATTCGTACTCGGAGAAGGTGGTGAAGACGTTTGCGGGCGATGCGGACACGGGACCTGTTTATGAGCTGCAGCCCAATGCGGAGAAGGTGGCGGCGAAGGTGGTGGCGTTGATGGGGGATTTCGATTTCAGCAAGATCACCGCGGATACGGAGGTGGCGTTTGCGGTGGGTGACTTCACGTTCCGGGCGATGTTGGGCGAGGCGGGGACGAAGACGATCGCGGCGACGGGCAACGCCCTTTTCAGTTTCAACGTGCAGGTGCCCGTGCTCGACGTGGATGGGAATGCGAAGTTGGACAAGGACGGGAATGAGACGTTTACCGTGGTGAAGATAGGGACGTTGAGCTGGGCGTGGAGCGCGTCGGCGAAGACGGTGACCGTGACGCTGGCGGTGGTGATCCCGGGTGGCGGGATTGCGGATGCGGCGGGTGTCACGGGGATCGCGAGCGTGCAATTTGGGGCGCTTGGGGTGGAGGTTCCGCAGGGTGGGGAGCGTCGGTTTGCGAATTGTCCTGTGCCGGTGGGGATGCAGTTTGGGAGCGTGGCAGGGAGTCGGGATGCGTTTGTGGGAGGTGTGACTCGGACGCGTTTGGTCAAGATGGCAGGAGCGGAGGCGCCGCAAGTGACGACGAGCGTGGTGCTGGCCGGTGGAGCGGACACGCGCGGGCCGCAGTTGACGGTGCGCGCACCGGCGAAGGTGGGGGATGGCGAGACGGCGCCGTTGTTTGCGGTGCTGGTGGATCGCGTGGCGCCGAGTGGTTATTCGACGCCCGGGGCGCTTGGATACGAGGCGCCGGAGGTGGCGGTGTATGTGAACAAGACGCCCGCGGTCGGTGTGGATGCGGATTTTACGCTGCGTTACAGCGACAGTCGTGGGAATGCGCTGGTGGAGGGTGTGGTGGTTTTGAATGGGAAAGGAACCGGGTATCTGGCGGGGGAGACGGGCGCGCTGAGTGGCAGCACGCAGACGCTGCGTTTTGTGGCGACGGACTCGGAGGGGAATACGACGACGGTGGTGAAGAGTGTGGTAGTTGTTGCGGGATCTGGGGGGACGAGCGGGCCGCCGGTGGGTTTTGTGAAGGTGGATGGAGGGACGCTGCCGTCTTCTTCAGACCTTGGAGCTGTGGAAGTGAGCACGTTTTATATTGGGAAGTATGAGGTGCAGTGGGGGGAGTTTCAGGCGGTGCGGACGTGGGCTGCGTCCAATGGGTATGACATTGGGAATGTGGGTGCGGGGAGTGGGAGCACTTATCCCGTGACGGATGTGAGTTGGTATCAGGCGGTGAAGTGGTGCAATGCGCGTAGTCAGAAGGAGGGGAAGACACCTGTGTATACGGTGGGCGGGGCGGTGTATCGGACAGGGGATCAGGAGCCCGTGGTGAATGCGTCAGCGAATGGGTGCCGGCTGCCGAGTGAGAAGGAGTGGGAATGGGCTGCGCGTGGAGGGACGCAGACGCATGGGTACGCGTACAGCGGGAGCAACGACGTGAATGTGGTGGCGTGGTATGGTTCCAACTCTGGCTCTGCAACGCATCTCGTGGGAACGAAAGCAGCGAATGAGTTGGGGACGTATGACATGAGCGGGAATGTGTGGGAGTGGTGCTTTGACGATTACGATGGTTCGGGCACGGCCCGGGTGATCCGTGGCGGGAGCGGGTACGACAACGCGGAGAACTGCGCGGTGGGGAGCCGGTACTACAACGCCCCGACCCGCAGCGACAACTTCGTCGGGTGCCGGCTGGCTCTGAGTTCAGTTCCCTGATCGGCCTGAGCACAGCAGAGGAGAGCGGAGCGGGGTGGCCGGAGCGGCCGCAGCGAGGGACGAGCGGAGGGAGCGGAGGCCATGCCGCGGAGGGGGCTGTTTTTTGAGGCTGGTGAAGGGCCCGGGGCGGAGAAATGCGATGGGGGCGCTTTCGTCTCTTCGCGTTTCTCGCGCCCCTGCGGGGCGCGGCGTGTGGGGGGATGGGGTCCGGTGGTTCCCGCCATCCGCTTTGCGGATGGCGTTCACCGACCGGCTCATTTTCTCTCATGCCTCCGGCATGGAGTGAGGGCGGAGCGGACAATGCAGGCTGAGTGAATGCCGAGTGCTTCCCGAGTGCCCCCTGGGCGGCTGATGGGAGGTTGATGGGAGGTTGATGGGAGGTTGATGGGAGGTTGATGGGTGCCTTTCGAGTAAGTGCTGAAGGCCCGCTGAATGCGGAGTTTTTGGTGGGAACGGCCCTGAGCGAGGCTCTTGGTGCGGCCCTTTGAAAGGACTTCGTGTTTTCCTTTCGCTCGGAATTGGTCGGTGGGAGATGATTCTTGGTGGAAGGTGTCCGGGTCAGCGTTTGCGGGGGTTGTGTCTGCGTTTATCCCGCCGAGGACGTGGTGGAGGGGAGTTGGGCGGCGGACCCTTTGACGGCCTCGGCTTCGTGAGAAAAGGAGGGGTTCCGCGTCGCTTACCCCTTCAGATGAAAGAAGGAGAGGCCGGTAAATTCGCGGTAGTCTTTATCGAAAGAAACCAGGCGTGACCGCGTCGTGAAGGCGACGGCGGCAAGCCATGCATCGGTAAGCCGGGATGGTGAGAAGCCTGTTTTCTCCGACCACATCCGCATGCGGGCCTCCGCTGAATCAGGATCTGCAAGAAAGGTGACTTCCGGCAAATCGAGGAATGCACGATACGCTTTCCACGCTTGGACGATGGTGAAGGGGGCGCCCTGCATGACGTGACGATTGGTGAGCGATCGCACCGACCCCAGCATCGTCACGCGTGTGAAAGCGAGACGGGTTGCAGCCTCCTGCTCCCAATAGTGCCGGGCGCGATCATGATGTTCGTGGTCGGGATCCGCCAGCGCGAGCCAGACGTTGATGTCCGGCAGATCAACGGCCGGCATGGCCCTCCTCCATCGCGAGGATCTCGTTCAAGCGCGCATTGGAAAGTGCGGGATGGGGCTTCCCGGTGGCTTTTCGGATGAGAGGGAGTTTGCTGCGACGGGGGGCGGATGCCGCGGGTTGTCCGGCGGCAAGACCGGCTTCGATGAGCTGGCAGAGGATTTCCTTTAGTTTGAGTCCTCTGAGGGCGGCCTCGGCCTTCAGTTTTCGGAAGGTGGAATCGGGGAGGTCGAGGGTGGTTCGCACAAAAACATTTTTACATCAAATGGCGCGCTGTCAATCGGGAGGGCCGTTCGCTGCGCCATGCGCCCGGGCGTAATGGTGCGAGGCGCTTCCTTGTGGATGTCGATTCCGAGGAGCTCGGCAGCCGGTTGATGGCAGTGCTCCGTGGCTGAGCGGGGTGGGAAAATGCGATGGTGGTGCCTTCGTCTCTTCGCGGTTCTCGCGCCCCGCCGGGGCGCGTCGTGTGGGGGGATGGGGTCCGGTGGTTCCCGCCATCCGCTTTGCGGATGGCGTTCACCGACCGGCTAATCGCTCCCATGCCTCCGGCATGGCGGAGGACTCCATGGACGACATGGACGACATGGACGACATGGACGACATGGACGACATGGACGACATGGACGACATGGACGACATGGGCGGCATGGGCGGCATGGGCGGCATGGGCGGCATGGGCGGCATGGGCGGCATGGGCGGCATGGGCGGCATGGGCGGCATGGGCGCGCGGCGTTTACTGGGCGGTGGGGTGGAGGAGGGGGCCGAGTTCCTGGAGGGCGCGTGCGAGGTCTTCCTCGGAGGCGCGTGCGCAGTTGAGGCGCAGACAGCTGGTGGTGGGTGTGTTGGCGAAGAAGACGTTGCCGGAGGCGAAGGCGATGCGGCGGGTGCGTGCGGCGGCGGCTGCTGCGGGGAGGTCGATGAGGGCGGGGAGTTGCGCCCAGAGCATGTAGCCGCCAGCAGGTTCGTGGATGGTGGTGCCCGCTGGGAAGGATCGCGCGATGGATTGGAGGGCGATGGCGCGCCGACGCTGGTTGCGGGTCCGGAGGGAGGCGAGGTGGGGGTCGAGGAAACCCGCGGCGAGGAATTCGCGCAGGATGGCTTCGGTGGGGACGGCGCTGTGGAGGTCCCACTGGCATTTGCGCGCGGCGAATTCTTCGAAGAGGGAGCCCGGTGCGCAGAAGCCGACGCGCAGTCCGGGCGAGACGGTTTTGGAGAAGCTGGTGACGTAGGAGACGGTGGATCCGTCGTCGAATGCGCGGAGGGGAGGCGGGGCGCCGGTGTCGACGAGTTCGGCGTAGATGTCGTCCTCGACGATGCGCACGGCGTGGGTGCGGCAGAGTTCGACGAGGCGCTCGCGTGCGGGCGCAGGCAGGGTGGCGCCGGAGGGGTTGGAGAGGGAGCTGCAGACGAAGAGTGCGCGCGGTTTCCACTGGCGGAAGGCGGCTTCGGTGGCTGCGAGGTCGAGGCCGTGCGGGCCGTCGAGGGGGAGCGGGAGCACCTGTGCACCGGCGGCGCTGAGGAGTTCGAGGAGTCCGTAGTAGGCGGGGGCTTCGACGGCGACGACGGTGCCGGGTTGGACGAGGAGGGAGATCATGACCGAGAGGCCCTGGGTGCAGCCGGTGACGGTGATGAGGTCGGTGCCGCGGACGGCGACGTCGCGGTTGGCGAGGCGTGCGGCGAGGAGGTCGCGCAGGGCGTGGTCGCCCTCGGGATGGTGATAGGCGAAGAGGCCGGCGCCATCGCGGGTGCGAGCGGTTTCGAGTGCGCAGTGGAGGGCTTCGGTGGGGAGTGCGTCGAGGCCCGGGATGCCGGCGGCGAGGTTGATGAGGCCGGGTTCATCGGCCTGACGCATGAAGTCGAGGAGTCGTGCCCGTGGGGTGAAGGAGAGGGGGGCGGTCATGGGAGGGGTGTTGCAGTGGGCGGTGTGTGGCGCGAGGAACGCGCATGGTGGAGGAGCGCGAAGGCGAGGAGCAGCGCTGCGCTGAGCAGGAAGTAGGCGGGGAGCGCAGCGAGCACGCGGGGGAAGGAGTCTTCGCCGGGATGCGCGGCTGCGGTGGAGCGGCTGTAGGAGGCGAGGGCGAGGCCGGCGGCGCCGTAGCCGAGGTTGTAGAGGAGGCCGCGGAAGCTGAGGAGGGTGGCGCGCCGCGAGGAGTCTGTGACGTGGAGGTTGAGGTAATGGGAGGCGAAGAAATTGAGAAGGGCAAGGGAGAGGCCGAGGGGCAGGAAGCAGAGGACGCCCCAGAGCGGCCATGCCATGGCGACGCCGCAGAGGCCAAGGAGGACGAGGCCCGCGACGAGGAGGAAGTTGGCGTTTTGGGAGCGGGTCCGGACGAGGTGTTGTGCGAGGCGCGGGGTGAAGAAGGAGATGATGGCGGTGCTAGCGCCGATGAGGCCGAAGGCGCGTTCGGGCAGTCCGATGAGGCGTTGGTAATTGCTGCCGATGGTGAGGAAGAGGCGCACGGAGGAGTCGCAGCACACGCCGGCGAGGAGCACGGCGAGGGCGGCCGGGGTGAGCCAGAGCCAGCGGCCGGCTTCGCGGATTGCGTGAAGGGTGGAGCGCTGCTTGAGAGCGGGTGTCGGTGTCGGTGTCGGTGTCGGTGTCGGTGTCGGTGCTGGGCCGGAGACGGATGGGGATGCGGCGGGGCCGGCATTTGCGGGATGGCCTTGGGTCTCGCGCATCTGGAGGGTGATGACGAGTGCGGCAAGGGCGTTGGCGAGGGTGAGGTAGAGGGGGAAGCGCATGGTGGTCTGCGCATGGAAGGTCCATGGGAGGCCGATTGCGTCCGCGAGTTGTTGGAGGAAGCGGGCGTCGTAGAGTGCGCCCCCGGCGAGGACGACGAGGAGGTAGCAGGCGGATTGCCAGCGCATGAGGCGTGCGAGGATGTGCGGCCACTGGGCTTCGCGGCCTGCGTCGCGGAGGGAATCGTAGGCGAGGGCTTCGTCGGCGCCGCTGGCGAGGGCCTCAGCGGTGCCGCTGAGGATGCGGTTGGCGAGGAAGAGCCAGAACAGCCATGAGACACCGAGCGGTGCAAAGGCGAGGATGGCTTGTTCCAGCACCATGCAGATGGCGGCAAGGACGAGGACGCGTCGGCGGCCGATGCGATCGGCTACAGCACCGAGGGGGAGTTCGAGGCAGACGATGCTGGCGGCCCAGAAGACGTTGAGGAGCGCGTATTGTTCAAGGGTGAGACCGAAGTCCAGGAACACCACGGTGATCACCGGGTAGTACCAGCGCGCGTTGAAGAACACGCGGAAGGCGATGAAGCGCGCGAGGTTGTGGCGGGCGGTGTCCTGCAGGACTGCCGGAGGCGCGGGGGATGCCGGGGATGCTGGGGTGGGCGGTGTGGGATCCACGAGGGGCGGCTTCTGCCAGCTTTGGGTGCCGCGGCCAAGCATGGAAGAGCGTGGACGGGACGCGGGTGGTTTTTTGAAGAAGGATCAGGGGGTGGCCGGGGCGAGGTCCGCGTCGGTGAGGGAGCGCAGGAAGGCGACGAGAGCTTTCTGGTCTTCGGGACTGAGGTTGATGCCTTCGGGCGGGTGTTTGGCGAGGTTGGGGTCGAGGGAGGGGGAGCGGACGATGCCGTGGTCGTAGTGTGCGACGACTTCCTCGAGGCTGTGGAAGCGGCCGTCGTGCATGTAGGGGGCGGTGAGGGCGACGTTGCGCAGGGAGGGGACGGCGAAGCGTCCGCGGTCCTCGGGTTTGCCCGTGACGAGGAAGCGGCCGAGGTCGGGGTCGGTGGTGCGCGGGGTGAGGCCGTTGTTGGCGAAGTCGTGGTTGGAGAAATCTGCGCCTCCGTGGCAGTGGAAGCAGTCGGCGCCGAAGCGTCCGATGCGGGGGTCGTATTCGGAGAAGAAGAGTTCGAAGCCGCGGCGTTCTTCTTGGGAGAGTTGGGCTTCGCCGCGGAATGCGCGGTCGAACTTGGAGTTCCATGAAAGCTGGGCGAGGAGGAACTGTTCGAGGGCGAGGGCGAGGCGTTCGGAGGTGATGGTGGGGGAGCCGAAGACGCGGGAGAATTCGGAGGGGTACGCGGGGTCGGCGGAGAGTTTGGCGAGGACGGCGGGGAGGGTTTCGCGCATTTCGCGCGGGTCCTGAATGGGCTCGAGGACTTGATCGCGGAGGGATTTGGTGCGGCCGTCCCAGAAGAAGCTGTTCTTCCATGCGAGGTTGAAGAGGGCCATGGCGTTGCGGGAACCGGGGTGGCCTTCGGCGCCTGCGCTCAGCGGGCGGGGATCGGCCATGGCAAAGGCGGGGTGGTGACAGGAGGCGCAGGATTGGGAGTTGTTGATGGAGAGGCGTGTGTCGTGGAAGAGCTTTTTACCGAGGGCGATGCCTGCGTTGGAGGGGAGGTTGTCGGCGGGCCATGAGGGGCGCGGGACGTAGGCGGGGATGCGGGCGTCCCAGTCGGTTTTGGCGGGGAGTGCGTCGATCCACTTGGGTGTGTTGTCGGGCTCGGTGTCGGGACCGACGCGCACGAGGGAGAAGGCGGCGACGGCGTTGTCGGCAAGGCGTGCGGTGAGGGGGTCTTCTTCCCGTGAGTGGGTGGAGGATTCTTTGTCGGGGTTGATGGAGTGGGGTGTGGAAAGGAGGCGGTCGGCGTCGAATGCGAGGGTGACGAGCCATGGGCCTTTGAGTTCGAACTCGGCGGGGATTTCCACGGTGCCGCGGGCTTGGGGGCCGCCGAGGTGGTAGGAGAATCCTGCGTTGGTTTTGGTGCGGCGGCCTTCGAAGGCGAGGAAGACGTAGCCGCCGCGCCAGCCCCAGTGGAGGCCGTTGAGTTCGGGGTGGAGTGGGTGGCCCGGTGGACGTGCGGCGGGGTCGCTGGAGTCGGTGTGTGGATCGAGGCCGAGGTCGAATCGGAGTGCGCGGTAGCGGCCTTCGGGGATGTTGCTGAGGAGGAAGCTGGTGCGTTGTTTGGACGGGTCGATGTAGGCGCTCCAGTTTTCTGCTCCGATCCAGCGGGTGTCGGAGCGCTGGAGCTTTGCGTGGGAGAGAAGGTAGGCGAGCCGCGTGGGGGTGATGGGTTCACCGGAGGCGTGCTCGTTTGTTGGGGTTCCGAGGGCGAGCGGGGACTGGTTCCAGCGGTGATCGATCTGGATGCGCAACTCCGCCGCCCAGGTGCTTTCAGAAAGGACGAGCAGGGCGGAGGCTAGGGCCCGGAGGACTGCAGGGAGGGCCTTGAGGGCCGTGGGCGATTTGCGGAGGGAGTGGAGGCGCGGTTGGGTTCGCATGGTCGCGTGGGCTGCGGTGCGCTGAGGATATCTTGGCGGAAAATGGAGGCTGTCGTCGGGTGGAGAAGAGACGCGAGCCGTTGTCTGCGGAGCAATGCGGGAGGGGTGGCGGATGGGGTTGAGGAATGTCTGTGAACGAGGAGGTGAGTCAATGCCGAAGCGAGTGTGGAAGGGGCTGCGCGTGGGGGTCCGATGGGTGGGATGGCTGCGTGCGGGGAATGCAATGGGCGGGTGATTTACGCGGGGGTCGGCGCGCGCGTGGATGGTGTGGAGAAGATGGGCGCGTTTGTTGCGGCTTGGGTTGGTTTTTGCGGAGCGGGTTGGGGGGAGGGGTTCACTCTGCGTTCGGTGAGGGGGTGCGCTGGGCCCAGACTTTTCCGATGAAGACGTCGGCCTCGACGCGGACAAGGTCGCGCCGGGTGTTGTTGGAGAACCAGAGGCAGGCGGAGCGGAACTTGCGGTATTTGACGGGTTGGAGTTGTTCGTTGAGTGCGGTGAGATGAATGGGGACGCGGATGCGGGCATTTCCGGGTGGGGTGTCGTCGGTCACGCGTGCATCGAGGAGGTAGGGAGCGGATGAGGCGTAGACGACGAGGCGGTGGACCTCTCCGGGTTGAAGTTTCTGGCTGCGCAGCCAGAGGAGGGCGGCTTGAGGGGAGAAGAGCGGGTCGAAGTTGAAGCGCTTGGGCTTGGGGGCCGGGCGTTGCTCGGCATGGCGCTGTTGGGAGACGCCGTGGGAATCAAACTGCAGTTTGGAGAGGAGGGTTTCGTCGGAGTAAGCCTCGCTCTGGTGGATCGAGAGTGGGCGTAGTCCTTGGGCGAGCGTTTCGGAGAGGGATTCTGCGTCGAGTTGGAAGAGGGCGCGGACGGTTCCTCTGGTGTGGATTTCGCTGAGGAGGCGGAGTTTGTGCGGTTGGGGGCGGGAGAAGTGGAGGGCCGCCTCGCCGACCTTGAAGACGCTCCATCCGAGGACGTAGGTGGAGCGGTCGTTGGGGGGTGGAGGGAAGGGGCCGGGAGATTTTGGGGAGAGGGAATTGAGCCAGTCCTGAGAGAAGGCGAGTGGGGTGGAGAGCGGGGAGAGGGGAAGGAGGAGGGAGAAAAAGAGGATCAGTTTGCGAGGGGCTGGCATGGGGATGGCGTCCATTTTGGTCTCTGCGCCCGATTTGGATTACAGGAGATATTCTTATGGGAAACACACATCAGGACAACTATCAGCGGGACAATCATCAGAGTCGTCAGCAGGGGGGGCGTGATCTGGTGAGTTGGGGTGGCGGGCTCAGGGAGTGGAGAGAACGCAGAGAGCGGAGAGGGATTGGGCGTGGTTGGGTTGCGGGGGTGTTGGTGTGGGGGGTGGCGGTGGCCGGGGTTTTTGGGCCTTGGGTTGGGGGAGCATCTGCCGGGCAAACGACGGCGCCGGTATCGACATTGGTGGATGCGCGGGGGCGGGAGTTGGAATTGGTGGAGGTGGGTGGTTTCGGGCGGCCTCCGGTGTTTGCGTACCGGTTGGTGGAGTCGGCGCGTGTGGGTTGGGTGGGGTCTCGTGTGACGATGACGGAGGGATGCGGGCACTGTGGGGTGCGGCGGACGGTGGCGTGGAGCGGTCCGTGGAGTGACCGTGGGTCCGGCAATTACGGGCACGACAGCCAAGGGTACGGATACAGCCGTTATGGCCACGGGTATGGCCATGGGTATGGCCGTGGTTATAACCAAGGATATGCCCGTGGTTTCAGGCAGGGGAATAGGCAGGATCAGGACGTGGCGTTCGTGCTGGTGCGGGATCGTGCGGCGCGGACCACGCGGGTGGGTTGAAGCGGTTGAGGTCTTGATTAAGGCTTGATTGAGCCTTGGCCTTGGCCGTTGGGGATGGCCTTCCCGGGCCCGCGTGTGGTGGATGGTTGCGGGTGGTCGGGGAGGCTGGGGGAGGAGGGAAAGTGAGAGGTGGGACGGGAGGTGAAAATGAGTGAGCCGGGGGGGCTGCCTCTTGGGCTCGGCCTACGTGGTCTTTTTCCTTCTCTCCTTATTTTGAACGATTAATCCGGCCATTGAATACCCGCGGTCATGATGCGGTGCGCGCAGTGTTTCGGTGTCTCGGTGTCTCGGTGTTTCGGTGTCTCGGTGTCTCGGTGTCTCGGTGCCCGGCAAGCGAGGGATGCAGACGATGTGCAATGTTCAAGCGTCACCAGATCGACTCGCGCGGCCTCTGGTTTTTTGTGGCCGGTTTAATGAGTGGAGGAGGGGATGCGGCGCAGGGTGTATGCCAGGCGCGGGTTGAGCGGGGATTGGCCGGAAGCTGAGCGGATGGATTGGAGTTTGAAGTCGTAGATGAAGTCGCGTCGGAGGGGGGAGATTTGGAGGGTGGCAGTGCGGCGGTCGTTGGAGAGTGTGACATTGGAGACCTGCGCCTGAGCCTTGCCGATTTGGGGCGATCCGTAGGCTGCGTGATAGGAGTAGGAATAAGAGTCGATGTTCCAGAGGGCCGGGTCGGATGCGGAATCGGCGAGGGGTTCTGTGAATTCGAGGCGGAAGCCATCGGGAGTGGCGTGGATCTGGAGGGGGTCGAAAGGAGTGGAGCCTGTGGGGGTGACGGTTGCGATGCCCTCGCTACCAGCCCATGAGAGGTGGGTGCGTCCGATGAGCAGGGTGTCGCCTTGGAAAGCGAGGCGGTGGAGGCCGAGCTTGAGTGCGGGGATTTCGGCGAGGTTGATGCAGGCGCCTTGCCAGACGCCGTCGACTTTTTCGAGGAGGAGGCGGATGAGTTTTGGGCTGTTCATTTCGCCGATGAGCATCTGGCCGCCGAAGGGTCCCCATGCGGGGCTCTTGGGGATGGGGATCATTTGGGTGGGAGAATTGGCGTAGATGCCGTGCGGGAACCAGATGGCGGCTGGGGTGCGGAGGGCGTTGAGTTTTTCGATGGAAAGTTTGATGGGATTGGAGCCGTCCCAGTCATTGCGCCAGACGAGGCTTGCGGGATGGCCGTAGAAGCCGTTGCGCTGGGCGACGTGGAGTTCGCTGGTGCCGCGCCAGTCGCCTTGGTTGTCGGAGACGAGGAGTTGGCCGTCTGGGGTGAAGCCGATGCCGTCTGGGGAGCGGAAGCCTGAAGCGAAGGGGGTGGCGGAGCCCGTCTGAGGGTCGATCTCGATGACCCATCCGCGCCACGGGACGCGGGAGTACATACGGCCGGCCTCGGTGTTTACTTTTTTCCATTCGCCGGAGTGGAATTTTTCGCGGGGCAAGCCGATGGGGGACCAGTCGCCGCGGACTTCGCGGAATACGGTGTCGCCATTGGAGGCGAGGTTGAGTGAGACGTAGAGTTTTCCGTTGGGGGCTTGGACCGGGCCGAAGGCGAACTCGTGGTAATTGCCGGAGATGCCGAACTGGGACCAAAAGGATTGGTATTGGTCGGCGACACCGTCGCTGTCGGTATCGACGAGGCGTGTGAGTTCTGCGCGTTGCATGACGAGCAGGGATCCATCTTTCTGGGGGAGGATGCCGAGGGGTTCATGGAGTCCCTCAGCGAAGATTTTCCATGTCTGCTGCTTGGAGTGGTAGATGCCGATTTCTCCGTGATGGAAGGCGCAGGCGAAGTGCTCAGGGTCGATGACTGCGAGGCCGCCGACTTGGGAGTTGACGCCCGGCGGGGTGGGGATGGTGCCGACGTTGTAGAACGCGGCCGAGGGGTCGGGTTTGCCTTGGGCGTGAAGGAGCGGTTGCGCGGCGCAGAGCGAGATGCTGAGGGCGCACGGGAGAAGGAGGAGACGCGGGAGCTTCATGGCTTGGGGATGGAGAGGAAGAATTCGCGGGACTGGGAGGGGGTGAGAGGGCTGGTTTGCAGGGGGCCGCCGCTGGTGGTCCAGAGTTGGTTGGATTGGGGGATCGGGACGACGGGCTTGGTGGGATTGGGAATGCGGAAGCGGATTTGGAGAGATCCGGAGTCGGGGGTTGCTGAGATTTTTTCGAAGACCTCGACGCCGTCCGCGCGGAAGTGGAATTCCGGGAGGCCTTTTTCGATTTTGTAGCCGAGGAATTCGCAGTGCGGTGGCGGCGCATCCTTGGTGTTGAAGCGGAGTGGGAAATCCGGCGGTGCGCTCCACCATGGGTCTGCCGGGAGGCTGGCGAGTTCGCGTCCGTTGCCCCGCCAGTGGGCACTGCCGTCGATGAAAGGGCCCTTCCATGCATAGCGCAGTTTGCAGGCGCCGGCGTCCCAGCAGAAGTTGAGGTCGTTTTCGAGAGCGACGGCGATAGCGGCGGGTCCGCTATTGGGCATGAAGATGCGTTGGACGAAGGGGCGGCGACCGCCACCGGCGAGCATGGATTGGACGGCGGTGGGGGGGACGTTGGGGTCCTTGGCGAGAGGAGGGAGTGGGACGCCGACGTAAAGGGCGCCGTACATGATGGCGCCGTGTCCCGGGAAGGTGCAGACGTAGGGATAGACGCCGGGTTCTTGGATGGCGAGTTGGACGGAGGCCTTCTGGTCGGGGTTGAGGATTTTTGTGGAAGCGAGGATGGCGCTGGATTCTGGGACGAAGTTTCGCGCGGGGCCGGCTTCGCCCATGGAGAGGGCGAGTTGCACGACATCGGTCATTTTACCGGGTTGGGTGAGGACGAGGTTGTGGGTTTGGTGGGTGGAATCCACATTTTCCACGGTGATGGAGAAGGGTTCGCCTGGTTTGACGCTGAGCCGTGGGGGGTCGAAGCGGAGGCCGTCGCGCATTCGGAGTTGGAGGGATTTGCGTTTGGGCGTTGGGTCCTTGGGGTTGGCAGGTTTTTGGTTGGTGGACTTTTGGGGTTGAACGGTGGGGGCGTCCTGAGCGGGGCAGTGGGACGCAAGGATGGCGGTGGCGAAGAGAGCGGGGAGGAGGGGTGCGCGCATGGGAAGGGAGATGGGGATGATGGTTTTTAAGGGGTGTGGGTGGCGAGCAGAAGTGAGGGGCGCGGGCCTTTTGCTGACAGATCGCGCTTGTCAAGCTGCGGATGCAGTCGCTAGGGAGAAGCAAGTGCCTGCGGTTCGGAGTGTAATATCCGATCCGAAGTTGCTTCCACCCCGACAATATGCACGCCCACGGTACGCCTCACCACTGGCTGCACCCGATGTTCTGGATGCGTTGGATCCGGAAGCGGTGGCGTGGCGAACTCCCCAAGAGGGCGAGCGTGCGGCTTCCATGGGGCGATATCCTTGAGGTGGGGCTGGATTCCGCTTTGGGGAAGAGCCTGTGGCAGGAAGGGGCGCATGACCTTGCGCTGGCGGAGGCGTTCAGCCGTTTGGTGGTGAGGGGAAGCGTGGTGATCCAGGTGGCTGCGGATGTGGGTTATGTCGGTGCGGTGAATGGGAGGGCGCTTGGGAGCCGCGGGCGTCTCCACGTTTTTCAGATGGATCCAGAGCTGCAGGAGGATCTGACGAACAATCTGGAGCGGCTGCGAAGCGCCGGGACTTTTCCCGAGTACAAGATTTATGGGGGATTGCCGGGGAGCGGATCGGATGCGCCCGCATTGGGCGATTTGATCGGTATGGACTCGGTGAATGTGATGGGTCTGCAGGCTGGCGGATCCGAACTCAGTTTGCTGGAGAGTGCGGAGCAGGCGCTCGCAGAGCATCGCATCGAGCATGTGATTTTTCATGATGGGGGCGGGCGTTGCGGGCCGTTCTTGAAGCAGTACGGATACGAGCTCTTCAGGCTTTGCTGGAGTCAGGACGGTCTGGAGTTGGCCGATTACGAAGACGAGTCCCGAAGGCTGCCAGGGGAGGCGCCGCGCTTTGTTGCCACGGTGCGTCCACGGCTGCTGATTTCGCGTTGTTCGCAGGGGGGGTGGAAGGTGCTGGGGCAGCGGTTGCGGGATCGGGACTTGGTGCCGCTGGAGTAGAGGGCGCAAGCGGTTGCATCGGGGGGCGTCTGCGGGGTGTGCGAAAGATTGCGCTGGGCCGCGTGGTCGTGCTGGGCTTGTCTGTGGAGCATGCCGGGAGAGCAAGCAGCGCAGCAGGAAGGCGTCCGCGATTGCTGGCCGCGGGCGACGTTGATCGTGTTTGCGGTGCTTGGTTGGATTTTGGTGGATTCGCTGCGGTGGGATTGGGAGGTGAATCCGCAGTATAGTTACGGGTGGTTGGTGCCCTTCTTCAGCGCCTATTTGTTTTGGAAACGGTGGGCGTCGCGGCCCGCGCCAGTAAAATGCGAGGGCGGGAGTTGGCGAGGGCGTGTGCGTGGGCGTTGGCTTTTGCTGGTGGTGGTTCTTGGGTTGGTGCTGCTGCCGACACGGATCCTGCGGGAGTCGTCGCCGGACTGGGCGGTGGTGAGGTGGGCGCTGGGGTTGGAGGTGGTGGCGCTGATGTGGGCCCTCCTCGGATGGATGGGCGGGCGCGCGTTTGCGCTGCATTTTGCATGGCCGCTGGGGTTTCTCCTTGTGGCGGTGCCATGGCCTTCAGGAGTGGAGTTGGAAGTGACACAGGGTTTGATGCAAAGGGTGGCGCTGGTGACGGCGGAGGTCGTGGGTTGGATGGGGTATCAAGCCAATGCGAAGGGGAACCTCATTGAGTTGAGCAGCGGTATGGTGGGAGTGGATGAGGCGTGCAGCGGAGTGCGTTCCCTGCAGTCCATGTTGATGGCATCGCTCCTTCTCGGGGAGCTGCAGAGGCTGGGTGCGGTGCGTCGGATCGTGCTCGTTGCAGCGGGAATCGGGTTTGCGCTGCTGTTCAACCTTCTGCGTTCGCTGCTGCTTGTGGGTATCGCCATTGGTTCGGGGCTGCAGGAGTTGGAGAAGTGGCACGACTCGGCAGGGCTCGGCATTTTGGTGCTGTCGCTCGGGGCGCTTCTCGGAGTGCTTCGCCTTTTGGGTGGGAAAAGGGCGGCGGGGGACGAGGCCGCGGAGGCTGGGGTGGGGGAGCGGGGAATGGTGGGGCTTGGAGGTGTGGGTGTGGTGGCGGCTCTGCTCTGGGTGGCTGCGGTGGAGGCCGGCACGGAGGCCTGGTACCGGACGCGGGAGGCCGGGCGTGCGGGGCGGATGGGATGGGAGGTGCGCTGGGATCGGATCGGTGATGCGCTTCGCGAGCAGCCCATCAGCGCGCAGGTACGCAAGATTCTAGCGTATGAGAAGGGGCGTTCGGTGGACTTTGAGCGGGATGACGGGAGCCGGTGGCGGCTTTTCTTTTTCCATTGGGCACCGGGGCGGACATCGACCCAGGCGGCGCGCAGTCATCGTCCGGAGGTTTGTTTGCCAGCGACCGGGCGTACGCTTGCCGGCGAGTTTCCTGCGGTGAAGGTGCGCGTGGGTGGGAAGGAGGTGCCGTTTCGGGTTTACGAGTTCCAGAGTGCTGGTCCCGTGCTGCACGTGTTTTTCTGTTTGTGGGAGGAGGGCAACGAGGATCTGGGAGAGTCAGGTCTTGAGCAGGAGTGGTCTGCGAAGGGGCGTCTGCAGCGGGCATGGATGGGGCGGCGCAACCTTGGTCAGCAGAGTTTGGAAGTGATTGTGGCCGGGTTCCCGCATCTGGCGCAGGCGCAGGCCGCGTTTGAGGAGATGGCCGGGCGGTTGCTGGTTCCGGTGGACTGAGTCTAAAAACGTGAATGGACGGCCCACGGAATCCGGGGACCGCGCGGAAGGAATGGGGGGGAAGAGGGGGCTGAGAGTCTGTTGCGTGGTCCGTTCATTCAGTGCGTTCCGTGGGCCATTGGGAACTCTCCGGGAACTCTCCGGGAACTCTCCGGGTTCAGGCGACTGCTGAGTCCTCTCAGTGTCTGGGTACTTGAGGGTACTTGAGGGTAACAGCCATGTCGTTACCGACATTGAAGATCGTTTAAAGAGACTCACCCAACGGGTGAGACTGAAACGGGATGATTTTAAGGTGCAAATTCCGTTTCCACAGAAACTCACATCAGATCCGACAAGTTTTCATCGCCGCATTGAGGCTGAGCGGCGGAGTGGGGCGGCGGGTGGGGTGCCTCCATGGTGTCTATGGGCCACGGCGGGGCGTTTTTCCGGTGGGAGCCTGCCGGCGGGTTGCCGTGGGATTGGGCCGAGGGGAGCGGTGGCGTTGCTGGCAGCGAGGGCTGCGCTGGCGCTAGTCGAGGTCGCGGTAGCGGTCGGAGTAGTGGTCGTAGGCGCCGTAGCCGTACTCGCCCTCGGAGGCCTTCACATCGTTGCAGACGATGCCGATGAGGTTGACCTGACGGTGCTTGAGCACCTCGATGGCGTGGCGGCTTTGGCGGACCGAGGATTGGGCGAAGCGGATGACGAAGATGACGCCATCGGTTTTGGGAGCGAGGCTGAGGGCGTCGTCGGCGACCATGACGGGCGCGCTGTCGAGGATGACGTAATCGTATTCCTCGGAGGTCTCGCGGAGGAGATTGTCTGTGAGTTTTCCGAGGAGGTATTCGGCGGGGTGTGAAAGGGCCTTTCCACGGGGGATGAGGTGGAGGTTTTCGACATTGGTGGGGACGACGGCCTCGCGCCATGTGGCGCGCTGGCAGAGGACTTCGGAGAGGCCGCGACCGCGTGCGACGCCGAAGAGGCCGTGGATACGGCCCCTGCGCAAGTCGGCGTCGATGAGGAGGACCTTTGCGCCGGCGAAGGCGAGTGTGACGGCGAAGTTGGCGGCGATGGTGGTCTTGCCTTCGCTGGGGGCGGCGCTGGTGATCATGATGGTGCGGGGGCGCTTGCCATCGGTGGGGAGGAAGACGAGGGAGGAGCGGAGGGTGCTGAAGGATTCGAGGAGTCCGTGGCGGAGGTCTTCGCGTTGGAGGAGAGCGGATTCGCCGGTGACATCTTCCTGGGGGATTTCACCGAGGACATGTTCTGGGAAATGGGAGCGGAACTCGACGAAGGAGCTGACGCGGTCGTCGAGTTTGTCCATGACGAAGAGGATGGCGACGCTGAGCAGGAGGCCGACCATGAAGCCTTTGAAGAGGACGGCTTGAAGGAGAGGGTGGGTGGAATTTGCCGGGGTGGCGCGTTCGAGGATGGAGATGGTGTCCTGATCGAGGTTTTTGGTGACATCGATGCTGCGCAGGTTGGCGAGGAGTCTTTCGTACTGGCTCTTGAGCCGTTCGCCGTTGGACTTGAGGCGGTCGTACTCAGCGATGCGTTTGCTGAGGTCGAGGGCCTTGGTGTCCCATTCCTTGATGACGTTCTCCATGTTTTCGATCTGGAGCCGGATGGATTCGCGGCGGTTCTGGAGGGCCTCGATGCTTTGCTCGCGGAAGGATGCGAGGAGTTTTTCGCCGCGTGCGATGGCCTCGTCGAGGGTGACGATGGTGGGGTGTTTTGGGCGCAGGTAACGGGAGAAATCCTCGCGTTCGGCGCGGAAGACTTGGAGTTGTTGCTTGGCGCGCTGGTACTCGCTGAGGGGGCCGATGTTGGCGAGTGGGTTGTCCTTGCGAAGAGAGCCGTCCTGGGCGGTGATGCTGGGCTCGCGGGTGACGTTCTGATCGAGGTCGAGGAGTTTGAGGAGGTCGTACTCGGTTTTGAGGTCGGCGAGCTGGCGGTTGAGTTGGGCGAGGTAAAGGCCGGCGCTGTTTCCTTCTTCGCGGAGGAAGCCGAGGTTGTTCTTTTTTTGGAACTCGTGGACTTGGTCATCGCGCGAGGCCATTTCTTTTTCGAGGCGGACGAGTTCGTCCTGGATGGCGGCGGTGGTGGTGTCGGACTTTTGGGAGCGCATCTCCTTTTTGGTGGAGATGTACTCATCCATGCAGGCGTCGAGGTAGGCCTGGGTGTAGGCGGGGTTGGTGCCTGTGGTGCGGATGATGAAGATGGAGGTGCGGGGGAGCTGGCCGACGATGAGGTTGATGGGTTCGGGCTTGAGTTCGGGATGGAGTGCGAGGGCGCGTGCCTCGGCGCGTTTGCGGACCTCTCCGCTCTGCATGAGTTCGAGCTGGGTGCCGAAGAAGTTGACGAATTCTTCGTTGTAAGAAGCGGTGCCGCCCTCAGCGAGACGGATCTGGCCGGCGACCATCATGCGGCCTGAGGAGGCGAAGCTGGGAGGGAGCTGGGAGACGTAGTAGGCGGAGCCGCAGAGGGTGACGCTGAGGACGAGAACGAGGACCCACCAGCGTTTCTTGAGCTGGTTGCCGTAGCGGATGAGTTGGATGCGCCACTTGTTCCAGAGCTGCCAGAAAGACTGCGGAGTTTCGACCGGTGCTTGCATGCTTGGGTGGTGCTAGAAGTTGATCAGACGCTCGGGGACGCTGATGACGTCGTCGGCTTGGATGACGGGATCTTTTGCGAAGTCCCCCTTGTCGAGGATCTGTGCGAGGTCGACGTAGATGGTCTGGGATTTGCCGTCTGGAAGGCGGCGCACGAGCCGGACTTTTTTGCGGTTGGCAAAGTCGCCGAGGCCGCCGGCGCGGAGGATGACCTTGCTGACGGTGAGGGTTTCGTCGGCTGGGATGTCGAAGGCGCCCTGCTGGCGGACCTGGCCTGTGAGGTAGACCTTGCCGCGGGAACGCATGCTGAGGGCGTCGAGACCGATGATGACGGTGGCCTTGAAGAAGTACTCCTTTTCGAGGAGGGGTTTGACCATGAGGGCGAGTTCCTTGCAGGTTTTTCCTGTGGCTGGGACGCGTCCGATGAAGGGGACTTCGACTTCGCCGGAGTCGGTGACGACGAGGGGGATGGGGTCGCGGCGTTCCTCGACGACGCGGTAGCTGAGGCGGTCGCCGGCGCCGAGCTTTGCCTTGTCATTGAGGGCGTCTATGGAGTTGGTGAGGCCCACGGTGGGGGCGGCGGAGACGTTCGGGCTGGCGGACATGAGGGCAGCCGCGCGGGAGGCGCCTCGGTCGGCGGAGGATGCGTCCTGTGCATGGAGGTCGCTGAGGATCAGGAACAATGCGCTGCCTAGGAGGAGGCTGAGAGTGGAGCTCAGGCAGCGGTGGAGCAGGGCTGGGATAAGCATGGTGTGCGGACGTTTCAATAGTTGGGGATACGGGCCTTGATACCAAGCGTGAGAGTCGGGAATTTTAGAACTGATAGTTGAGGCTCAGGGTGATGCGGTTCTGGGTGTAGTCGTAAATCGCGTTCTCCGTTTTTTTCTGCAGGTACTGGTAAGCGATCGAGGTGCCGAGGTGGCGGGTGAGTTTGTAGCCGGTTTCAAATGTGGCGCCGATGCGCTCGTAACTGCTGTTGCTGAGCTGCGATGAGGTTTCCTGGACTCTTTCGTAAAAGAAGGTGGAGGAGAGCCGGATGTTTGGCGTGAGCAACCAGGTGGAACGGTAGCGCGCGAAATCGGTTTGGGTTTCCTGACTGAAGATGCCCGGCATGCTTTCGCGTCCGATCGACAGTTGGTCGGAGTAAAAGCTGTTGAGCCGGTGGGTGATGTTGATGCTTCCGTAGATATGGCCGCTTGCACCGGAGATCTGCTGGGTTGTCAGGCGCGGGGTGGGGTCGGGAGTGCCGTCCGGGTTGAGGACAGTCTGGACGGGCAGGCTTGTCGCTCCGAACACTGTCTGAGATTGCGATTGAATACTCATCAATCCGGCGCTGAAGGAGAGTTTGGTGTGGCTGGTGAGCTGCACGGCAGCGAAGGGGCCGATGGTGAAGCGGGTGGAATCGTTCTGAGAGCTCTGCTTGTAGGTGGTGCTGCTTGCGGTGGATTCGAGGCCGGCGCTGAATGTGTCCGAGAAGTGGAGCAGGGCCATGGCGGAGACTTGGTCGGTGGCCCGGTCGAGGCTGCCTGAAGCGAGCCTGTTTGTGGTTGCCGTGGAGCCTTGGGTGGCGGGGCCTGTCTGATCTGAAACTGTGAGTGTGGTGTGGTCGTAGCCGAGGCTGAGGGTGAGATCGTTGAGATCCGAGAGCCCGGAAATGCCGACCACGTTGGTGAAGCGACCGAGGCGGGAGGTGTTGCTCACGCCGCCCTCGCCGCTGGGGTCCTGTTGGTAGGAGAAGCGGTCGTGGAAGTTGATTTTGAAGTCTCCGACGAAGACGTCGAAGCTCAGTTCGGAGTCCGGGGAGAAAAGGAGGTTGCTGGTGTTTAATTCCGGGTGGGCGAGGTATCTGGTCTGCCCCACGGTGGTGCGGAATTGGAGGGTGTTGAGTTTGGTGAGTTGCCAGCGCGCAGCGATGTCGAGGGAGGTGCCGATCTGCAGGTCGGACTCCTTGGGGACCGTGGTGCCGTTGCTGAGGCCCACGTTGTCGATGAATTCCACGCGGGTTCCGGTGGCGAAGTTGAGCAGGACCGGGCCGATTTTGAGGTTGTAGTCTCCTGTGGTGGAAGGTTGCGACGAGCGTTGTTTTGCGAGTGAGGGGCGGAGGGCCTCCTGTGCCGGAACGGTGAGCACAAAGAGCAGGAGCGCCACCCCGGTGCTGAGGGGGCGTTTGAAGCGATGAGCTTGAATGGCAGGGGTGCGCACTGCGAGGTGGGGGCCGGAGTGGCTTGCCCTCAGGGCGGGCTAGGGGAAATCCCTGTGGATAAGGGGCCTGTGGACGATGAGCAAATGAAAAGTGGTGATGCGAGGGGCTGGGAGCATGCGTGCTTGAGGAAGCAGGGTTGGCGCATTCCCGGGGTGGGTGGTGGGGTGGTATCTCCGGCGGGAATCGAACCCGCATTTAAAGTTTAGGAAACTCTCGTTCTATCCATTGAACTACGGAGACGACTCTTGAAACATCCTACGCTGGATCCGATCGGATGAGGAACGCCTCTGCCGAGAGGTCGAATTTCTTTGGAAGTTCCACCCCGGCGCCCCAGCGAATCCACCAGTGTTGCTGAAGCTTCGAATCTTAGCAGGCGAGCGATCTCCAGCAAGACTAATCCCGTCCATGGAGCGGGTGGGAACTGGGCGGCGATTGGGGTGATATCGCCGCGGAAGGGAGGGGGGAGTGCGGAGGGAAACTTCGGACTTCGTGATGGGTCCCTATGTTCTTGGGAGCCTGATTCCTGAGATTCGCCCACCGGATGAGGAGGGGAAATGCTAGTCGGGCTTGGTCGGGCTGGCGGGATTCGAACCCGCGGCCTCTTCGACCCGAACGAAGCGCTCTACCAAGCTGAGCCACAGCCCGTACTGAAATTCGGACGCTAACAGCCCCCCTTTTTGGGTCAATAGAAAGGTTCGTGGAATTTGTGGTCTGACCAGTGGGGGCGGCGTGAGCGTGTCTTATGGGCACTTAGGGCTTGCGGACTGCGGTGCTTCGGCTGAGAAGGTGGCGCAACTCTGTAGATGAATTCGCCTGAGGTTTTTTATGTTCACATGCACGGCGAGCAGAGGGGGCCGTACACGATCCGGCATATCGATCACCTGCTCAATTCCGGGTTGATCCGGGAGGAGGCGATGTACTGGCGCGAGGGCATGGAGCAGTGGGCGCCGGTGACCGATCTGGTGCGGTTGAGGCGCCCGGAGCGTCGGTGGCGGCGGATGGCGGTGGGTGGGGCTGTGGCGCTGGTGGTGGGTGTGTTGCTGCTGCTCTTCGGGCCAGCGGTGGTGGACGGGTGGCGGGAAATCTACCAGCACGAGTTTACGCCGCGTGCTGCGTACTGGCGCTCACGGGACGTGGTGCGCACGCAGGGTTTGCCCCGGCATGCGGTGGTGACATTCAAGCCGCGGGCGCAGACGGAGGTGCGGTTGGGGGAAGGGGAGGCGACGGTGATCCTGCAGGCGATGCGCAGTGGGTCCGGGGAGGTTGTGGACGCGGCATGGCGGGTGCGGCTGCGCTTTGATGCCGAAAGCCGCGAGTGGAGTGCGCTGGAGTGCCGTGAGCTGGAGCTGGAAGTGGTGCAGGAAGAAACGTCCGCGGCGAAGTGAGGTGGGACGGTTGCGGGGGTGGTGGGCGAAATGGGCGGCGTGCTCAGGCTAATTCGAGGCCGCGCATCGTTCCTGTGCTGCTGGCGAAGTGGTCGGCCTCGATGCCGAGGCGCTGGAGCATGGAGACGAAGAGGTTGGGGAGGGGGTAGTTGTTCTTGGTGTCGAAGGCGAGGTGCTGGCCGTGGCGGAATCCGCCGCCGGCGAGGAGCACGGGGAGGTTGACGTTGCTGTGGGAGTTGGCGCTGCCCATGGGTGCGCCGTAGAGGACCATGGTGCGATCAAGCAGGCTGGCAGGGCCTTCCGGGGTGGCTGCGAGTGCGGCGAGGAACTTGGCGAGAGTGTCGAGTTGGCGCTCCTCGTGGCCGCGGAGTTCGGCGACGACCTCGGGTCGGTTGCCGTGATGGGTGATGTTGTGGATGACGGTGGTGTCGACGAAAAGGGTGACGACACGGGTGGAATCGGTTTCGAGCGCGAGTTTGACGACATCGAGGGTGATCTCGGCGCGGCGCACGAATTCGCGGGCGTCGTCGATGTCCTCGGGTTGCTTCGCGTCGACCTTGGGTTTGGGTTTGAATTCCCACGCCTCTGAGCCGTGGAGTCGGCGTTCGAGTTCGCGCACGGAGGTGAAGTAGCGGTCGACGCGCTGTTGATCGTCCTTGGTGAGCGAGCGGTTGAGGCGGCGTGCTTGGTCGCCTACGAAGTCGAGCATGCTGCGGCCCTGGCGCAGAGCCTCGACGCTTGCTGCGACCTCCTCGGGCGTGCCCTGCATGAAGAGTTTTTTGAAGAGCTGACGCGGGCTCTTGTCGGGAGGGATGGGGGCGCCGCTGCGGGTGTAGCTGAGCGTGGGGCCGCCCTCGTTGCTGACGGCGAGTGAGAGCGAGGGGAAGCGGGTCTCGCTGCCGATTTGTTCCGCCGCCACCTGGTCGATCGAGACGGTGTTGCGGAAGCCGCCACGCTCGGGATGCGGGGTGGCGGTGAGGAAGCATTTCTCGGCAGCGTGGGCGCCGGTGACGCCGGGATGGCTGGTGCCGGAGAAGACGGTGAAGTGGTCGCGGTGCGCGGCGAGTTTTTCAAGGTACGGGCTGAGGGCGTAGCCGCGTCCCGGGGCTTCTGGGAAGAAGAACTGGGGCATGATGCCCATGTTGGCTTCGATGGCGACCATGCGGCGTGGCACGGCGGGGGCTGCGGCCTGGGCGAGGCGAGGCAGCATGGTTTCCAGAAACGGAAGTGCGAGCATGGCGCCCGCGCCTTTGAGGAAGCTGCGTCGGTCCAGTGGTTGGCGGGTGCTGATGTGGAGGGTGTCCATGGTTCAGGTTCTGGTGGGGATGGAGCGGGGCTGGGCTATTGAGGTGGGAGTTCGACGCCCTTGAGTTTTTTGAGTGCTTGGAAGAGGGCGTCCTTGGAGGTTTTCTGCGGATCGATCCACGCGGTGAGCACGCCGGCGGTGGAGTGGACGGTGGCGCGTTCGACGCCGTCGATGCCGGCAACCGCGCTGTAGAAGGCGTACCTGCAGGATTTGCAGTCGAGGAGGCCGACCTTGATTTCCACTTTTGCGAGGGTGTCCTCGGCGAGGCCGGAGGGTGTGGCGAATTGGAAGGTGCGCAGGGAGGCCGCGCCTGTGAGGTCGTTGATGCGCTTGAGGATGGCGGCGGGATCGGAGGGCACCTTCACCTTTGGGAAGAGATCGGCTGGGTTGAACTCGAGGGTGACACGGGCGTGTTCGGCATCGAGGGCGATGGCGCGCAGATCCGGCATCTTCTCCATGGTGAGCGCGAAGTCCTTTTCGCGTTCGGGAGCACTGAAGCCGATGACGCGGAGGTCCATCTTGTCGGCTCTTGCGGTGGCGGCGCAGAGGAGCGGGAGGAGAAGGGCTGCGGCAGCGGCGCGCAGTGGGGATGGCGCGTGGTTCATCGGGTTTGGAAGAGGGGGCTGCGGATGACTTCGTGGAGGAGGGTGCGCAAACCGCCGCCCTGCGCCTCGGTGCGGGCGACGACTTGTGCGAGAGCCGCTCGGTCGCGAAAGGCGACGTCGCGTCCTGTGGCGTAGATGGTGAGCTGGCGGGCGAGGTTGGAGAGGAGGCGGTGGGGGTCTGCGGCGAGGAGGTTTTGGAGTTCAGCGATGTTGGAGAAGCGGCGCGCGTCGGCGAATTCACCGGTGGTGTCCACGGATGGGCCGAGGAGGAACTGGACGGAGATTTTGGAGTCGATGTTGCCGCGAGGGGCGGGGTCGCCTTGATCGAGGCTGCGGTAGCGTGTGCGCATGCCGCCGATGACGTCGAAGGCTTCGAGGGCGAGGCCGGGTGGGTCGATGTAGGCGTGGCAGGCGGAGCAGGAGGCGTTGGAGCGGTGGCGTTCGAGCAGTTCGCGGATGGTGGTGGCACCGCGCACGTCGGGTTCGACTGCGGGGATGTTGGGTGGAGGCGGTTGCGGAGGGCGGCCGAGGAGGCGGCCCATGACAAAGGCGCCGCGGGGAACGGGAGAGGTGGTGGTGCCGTTGGCGGTTATCTTGAGGAGGGCGGCCTGAGTGAGGAAGGGGCCGCGCGGGCAGTCGGGTGGAAGTTGGACGCGGCGGATGGCGGGGCCGGTGACGCCTGGGATGTTGTAGAGTTGCGCGAGGCGTTCGTTGAGCATTGCGAAGTCCGACTTCACGAGATGCGCGGCGCCGAGGTTTTTGGTGAGGAGTTCGCGGAAGAAGGCGCGGGTCTCGTTGACCATGGAGTCCTGCAGGTAGGCGCTGAATTCTGGGTAGAGCTTCTTGTCGGGATCGTTGGCGGCGATGGAGCGCAGCTTGAGCCACTGGCCGAGGAAGTCTTCGATGAAGCGGTCTGAGCGGCGGTCCTCGAGGAGGCGCTGGACTTCGCGAGCGAGGGTGTTGGGCTGGGAGAGTGTGCCGCTGGCGGCCAGTTTGGTGAGGGTGTCGTCGGGCTGTGAGTTCCAGAGGAGGTAGGAGACGCGGGAGGCGAGTGCGTGGGGATCGAGCGTGGTGGCGGGTTCGACGTGGTAGAGGAAGTCCGGGGAGCAGAGGGCGGCGCGGTAGACCCAGCGCATGGCGAGCTCGAATCCGTCGCCGGCGGCGAGGCGCTGGCGGAATTGTTCCAGATAGGCCGCGCGGATTTCATCGGGGACGGGGCGTCGGAATGCGCGTGGAAGGAAAGCGGCGAGGAGGCGCTCGGCGTCTGCCTCTGGCTGGTCGGACTTGACCGTGAATGCTGGCTGGACGGGGTCTGGGCGGTTGCGTGCGCCGAGGATGTCCTGTTTGAGGACGGGGCGCGCAGGCATGCGGGGGCCGTCCTTGCGTTTGGGGGAGAACTCCTCCATGGGGAGGTCTGGGAAGAGGAGGCGGTGGGAGCGTGGAGGCCAGATGTCGTGGACGGGGCCCTCGACCTCGAGCCAGTCGTTGACGATGCAGGGGCCGGTGTAGCCCATGGTGCGGTTGAGCTGGCCCCATGTGCCGACGCGGTAGAGGACGACGTGGGCGAGGGAGGCGGTGTTGAATCCGAAGGTCTCACGCGGGTTGAGCCATGTCTCGAAGGCGTGTTCTGCGGGCTTGAGCGAGGGGGCGTCGAAGTAACCGAGGACCGTGCTGGGATGGCCGCCGCCGCGTCCGTTTTCGTTGAAGTGGACGATGGAGAGGCGTGCGGCCTCGGTGGTGCGGGAGGGGAGGATGCTGCCCTTTTCCCATTGGAGGCTCCAGAAGGAGGCGCGCACTTTGTACATGCCCGGATAAAGGGAGGCGAAGCGCTGGTAATAGGGGTTGAAGGATTCGTCCTCGTGACGGAACACGGCGGTGCTGGAGTCCTCGCCTTCGAAGGCTCCCATGCGTTCGTGAGCGCCTTGGTCAATGTGGGCGTGGGCGCCGGCGGGCGGAGTGTCGGGGTGAAGTTTGCCGTCCTTGAGCAGCATGGCGTCGCCGCCCATGAGCGTGAGGTTGGTCTGGTAATTGCCGGCGAGCGTGAGGCGGATCTTGGAGGAGGGCGGGGGGGTGGGGCGCGTGGCGATTGCGAGGTCGAGGATCTTTTCTGCCGCCTCGACATACTTGGCGATGTTGACGTGGGAGAGGTCGAGTGCGTCGGTGTTCTTGTCGAAGCCCAGGGCGGATCCGTCCGCGGGCAGGAGGTTCTGCACAAGGATGCCCGGCATCGAGAAGAGGTCGCGCACGGTGTTCTCGTACTCGGCGCGGGTGAGTCGGCGCACGCCGGTGCGCACATGGTCCCGGCTTTGCTGGAGTTCCTGCGTTTCGAGGGTCTGTGCGATCCACTGGAGCGCCTTCTCCCGGTCGGTGGGAGCGGGCCGCGGCTTTTTGGCGGGCGGCATTTCGCCGGACTCGATGCGGTCGTGGAGACGGACCCAGAGGGCGAAGGTTTCTGGATCGGAAAGGCTGTCGGGCTTGGAGAGGTTCGCGGTGAGTGCGCCGAGGTCGAGGCCGCCCTTTTTGGAGTCGGCGTCGTGACAGTCGGCGCAGTGCGCTTCAAGGAAGGGCGCGAGCGGGGATGGGTTTGGGACGGGATCAGCGCACAGCAGGCCGTGACGGGCGGCGCTGAAGAGTGCAACGAGGAGAACGGAGGGGCGGGCGAAGTTCACGTAGGGGGGTGTGCTTGAATGCGATAGCGTCTGGGTGCCCCTTCTTGCGAGTGGATTTCTGGGTTGATGAGAAGGGTTCGGCGCGGGGAGAAGCGGGGGGTCGGAGGTTGATGGGTGAGGGATTCGGGGAACGGTTACCCGCAAATTTGCAGGCGACGCGCTGGGTGGCAGCGCCGGTTCATGGCGGCCACGCTCGCTTCGGGGAAGGCCCCGCCCCCTGATTGCAGCAACTCAATGGGTTGGAAAGTCAGCGTCGGCCGCTGTGGGCGGCGTGGGCTGCAACTGGCGAAGGGTGTCTTGGGTTGGCTTCTGTGTCGGCGCTTAATCGCCGATGAAGCGGGCGTCGTCGCACTGGATTTTGAGGACCTCAGGGAGGGCCTTGGGATCGAGTTGGACGACGAGGCGGTGGGCGCCCGCGGCGATCGGAGCGGTGCTGCGGCCCTGTTCATCAAGGGTGATGGGTTGGCCGTCGAGCCATGCTGTTTTTGCACCGGAAAGCACGAGGGGTTTGGTGGTGGGCGCTGCGGTTTCGAAGCGGGCGAGGGCGAAGAGTTCGCCGCCACCGCTGACCTGTGCGAGCGGGGTGGCGAGGGCGCGTGGGAGTCTGCCGTCGACGAGGGTGTAGGCGGGGGTTCCTCCATCGGCGGCCTGCTGGGCTGCGTCGCGTTTGGAGTGGAGCCACCAGACGCGTGCGACGTTGCCCTTGCTGGCGTCGAACACACCGGGTTTGCCGAGTTCGCCGAGGAAGGCAAAGAGGTTGCGCTTGGGAACTCCGTCGAGCGCGTCGACAAGGCCCGCTGGCATGAGGCTGCCGATGTTTTCCCGCTTGGCGATGTTGGCCTTGATGACGGCGATTTCGGGCACGGGGCCCGGGCGGATGAACTGTTCGGTGGCTGTTTCGCGGGTGGGGATGCCGACCATCTGGGTGCCGTCCTTGAGGGTGAAGGCGAAGGCGTGGTAGCCCTCCTTCACCTTGGAGGCGGGATCGATGACGCTCTCGATGATGTAGTCCAGCGGTGCGCTGGCGCCGAGGCTGCTCATGTCGGGCCCGAGTTTTCCACCGGCACCGCCGATGGCGTGGCACTGGACGCAGCCGGACTGGCGGTAAACGCGTTCGCCGTCTGCGGGGTCTGCGCCCTGTTTCATCATGCCGATGATGGACTGGACGCTCTGCTGCGTGGTGGTGGCGGTCTTGGTGAGTTCGCCGGCGAGCGGGGCGAGGAGTTTGGCGAGGTTGCCGCCTTTGCGGCCGATCTCACGGGCGGCTTTTAAGCCACCTGCATAAGCCGTGGGCGTGAGGTTTTTGGGGAGGTCTTTTTCGAGGGCGGGGGCCGCTGCATCTGTTTGCAGGAGGCTGCGCCAGACTGCGGCTGCTTCATCCACGGACTTCGCGGAGGCGAGGATTTTTTCGAAGGAGGCGAGAGCCGTGGGCAGGCGCACTTGGGCCAGAGCTCCGAGAGCTGCGAGTCTGAGCCCGGTGGGATTGGTCGCGGCGAGCATGGGTTCGAGGACTTCGAGTGCAGGTTTGCCGCCGAGGCTGCGGAGGCCTTCGAAGGCGGCGGGCTGGACTTGGGGATTCTGGGTGGTGGCGAGTTCGCCGAGGCGTTGAGCGGTGGCGTTGAGTTTCCAGAGGCCCGCGAGGCGGGCGCCGGCTGCGCGGGTGGTGGGATCTTTGTCGTCGAGCAATTGCGCGGCGGGGGTGAGGCTGCCTTCGGGACGCGTGTTGCGTTCGCGCGTTGCGGCGATGAGCGCGGCGAGAGCGCGGGTGCGTGGCTGGGGGTCGAGTTGGCGTTCGATAACGGCCTTGAAGAGCTTGGTGAGTTCGGCCGGGCTGCCGCCTTTTCCTGCGAGTTCGATCCATGGGCCTTCACCGTCCTTTGCGATCGCGCGTCCTTTGAGGAGGTGGTTGATGACGGGCGATGCGATGACGGGGTCGATGGAGTTGAGGGCGTAGGCGAGTTGCGGTTCGCGGCCCTCCGTTTTCCATGAGCCGTCGAGGACGGCGGCGACCCACGGGCGGGCGAGTTGGTTGACGCTCAGCCATGTGGCGTAGTCGAGGAAGGCATCGGAGTTGTCGGCCGGGAGCTTTGCGAGGACCTGTTCGGCGCTCGCGGCGGAGGGCATCCGGGCCATGGCACGGACGGCTTCGAGGCGGACGCGCGGGCTGGCATGCGAGAGGAGTTCGGGGAGTTTGCGCGCGGCCTCAGAGTTCCAAAGAGAGGAGTCGAGAGGGAGGCGGCGGGAGAGTTCGCGGATGCCCGCTACGATGGAGTGGGGATCGTTGTCGGGCGTGAGAAGGCCGCCTGCACTGAGATCGGATTTTCCGCTGAGGACCCAGAGGACTTCGCGGCCGGCTGCGGCGCGGTTTTCCTGGGGTTGTTTTGCGGCCCATGAGGAGAGGGTGTTGCGGACCTCGAGTTCTGGACGGAGGCGGAGCATCTGACGGGTTTGTTCCTGTTCCCAACGGTTGTTGGAGAGGAGGAGTGCGGTGAGTTCCTCGGTGGATTTTCCTGCGAGGCTCTGCCACTGAGCGGGCTTGGAGCCCTTGTGGGTGATACGCCAGATGCGGCCATGGTGCTTGTCGCGGCGAGGGTCGCGGAAGTCGACTTCGCCATGGTTGATGACGGGGTTGGACCAGTCCGCGACGTAGAGAGCGCCGTCGGGTCCGAGGCGGACGTCGATGGGACGGAAGGCCATGTCGCTGGTGCGGACGACGTCGGGTTGGTCCTTGGTGACGTAGCCGGAGAGGGGTTTCTCGGCGGTGGTGAGGTCGGTGAAGGAGAAGCGCACGATGCGGTGGGCGCGGAAGTCGCAGGTGATTGCGCTGCCCTGCCATGCCTCTGGGAATGCGGGGCTTTGGATGAGTTCGAGGCTGCAGAATTTCGGGTAGGAGCCCGGGCTGACGCTGTCGACGATGCGGCGTGCGCCTTCGGTGGTGGTGAAGGCGGAGCCTGGGAAGCCCCAGTTGATGCCCTTTCCGCCCGCGCCGTCGGTGAGGAACATTTGGCCGAAGCGGTCCTCCTGCTGGCCCCAGGAATTGACGAGGCCTTGTGAGCAGAGCTCGACGCGTTCGCTTTCGGTGTCGAGGGCGAGGACGGCGCCGGAGTTGGCGCGCAGCACGCCCCACGGGGTTTCGAGGTGGGAGTGGATGTAGATGCTCTGGTGGAAGTAGAGCCTGCCGTCGACGCCCCAGTGGAGGGTGTGGATGGTGTGGTGGGTGTCTTCGGTGCCGAAGCCGCTGAGGATGACGCGCTCGGTGGTGGCGCGTCCGTCGGGGCCGGGCTTGCTGAGGTGCCGCAGTTCGGTGCTGGCGCCGACGTAGCAACCGCCGCGGTTGTCGGGTGCGACTGCGCTGGGGATGAGGAGGCCGTCGGCGAAGATGGTGGATTTTTCGGCGCGTCCGTCACGGTCCGCGTCCTCGAGGATGAGGATTTTGTCGTTCCCGGTGGAGGGGCCGGGTTTGGCGGCGTCGCCTGCCATGGCTGCGGCGAGGTCTTCCGGGTTGACTTGGGGATAGGTGTTGGAGGAGGCGACCCAGAGGCGACCTTGGGCGTCCCAGTTCATCTGGACCGGTTTTTCCAGGAGGGGGTTTTCCGCGAAGAGTTGGATCTCGAGATCGGCGTCCAGAGCGAAGTCCGGAGCGGGTTGCGAGGGGAGTGGGAGGAGGGTGGCCGGGGGGCGCAGGGGTGCGGGCGGTGCTTTGCGTTGGCCGGATGCGAGGGCGAAGGTGTCGGCCTCGGCTTTTTCAACGAGGGGGTCGAACTTGGGGAGTTCGACGGCGTTGTTGCCCTGCTCGCGTTTGCGGAAGCCGAGGAGGTAGGTGTGGTTGGCGGGGCGCCAGCGGTGGAAGAAGAGCTCGTGCTTGCGAAGGATGGACTGGCGGACTGCGGCGCTCTGGGTGTCTTCGGCCGCGAGGGCGGTGGGACGGGGTTTCCAACCGAGTTGGACGGCGATGCCTTCAGCGAGGGCGCGGTAGCCCTGGGAGGTGAGGTGGATGCCGTTGTCGGTGGCGGGGGAGAGCGTGAGTCCGGCGGACTTCTGCCATTCCGCTTTCACGAAGCGGGCGCCGCGTTCGCGGGCGAGATCCTCGATGGCGGCGGAGTAGGCGGTGAGCAGTTCGTTGTGTTCGCGCGGGTCTGGGAGTGCAGGGCGGGAGGGGCGCAGATCTTCGTGAGCGAGCGGGCTGAGGAGGATGAAGCGGACTTTTTTCTCAGGGCTGGCCTCGGTGATGAGGTCCATGAGTTGGGCGAGTTCGGTCTTGAAGCGAGCGGCGGTGTGTTCGGTGCCGTAGCGCGTGGGATCCGGGTTGAGGCCGGGGTCGTTGCGGCGGTAGGTGATTTCCTCGAGGCTGGCGGCCATTCCGTAACCGAGGACGGCGACGGTGGGTTTGACGAGGTCGAGTTGTTCGCGGAGGTGGTCGATGCCTTTGGCGGCGGGATCGAAGCTGGCGCGTGAGATGCCCGCCGGGGTGTCGGCGCTGAAGGCGAGGTTGCGAACGCTGAAGCGTTGCTGCGGGAATTCGAGCCGGAACCGGGTCTCGATGTGGCCGAAGGTGTTCTCGCGTTCGAGCAGGGTGTCGCCGATGAGCAGCACGCGATCGCTGTCCTTCAGTAGAAAGGGTTCGGGAGTGGCGGCGGAAGCGGAGGAGGCAGCGGCCACCCAAAGGAGAAGGGTGGCGGCGATGCGGGGGAGCAGGGTCGTCATGGGGGTGATTGTTCACTGGTGGGAATGGGCGGCGCAAGGGGTTTGGGGGGGAGGGAGCCGGAATTATGTGGGGCGGCCTGAGCAGTTTGCGGGCGGGATTGAGTGCGTGGAGATGAGCGACCGCGATCGTGACGGACCGCGCGGAGGGATGTTAGGGTGCGCGGATGCTTCTGTTCCGGATGCTGATGATGGTGGTGCTTTTGGCTGGTTCCGCCTGTGCGGCGACACCGCCGAACGTGGTGTTGATTGTTTCGGATGATCAGGGCTGGGGGGATTACGGGTTTATGGGGAGCAAGGAGGTTGAGACGCCGCATCTGGATCGGTTGGCGCGTGAGAGTCTGTGCTTCCGGCGCGGGTACGTGCCCTCGAGTCTTTGCTGTCCGAGCCTTGCGAGCATCATTACGGGGAGGCAGCCGCACCGGCATGGGATCACGAGCAACGATCCGCCCAATCGTGGAGGAGTTGCGGGTGGGAAGTTTCAGGCGAGTGCAGAGTTCAGGGACGGGCGCGAGAGGATGAACCAGTTCATGGATGCGCAACCGACGTTGCCGAGGCAGTTGGTGGGCGCGGGATATCTGGCGCTGCAGACCGGCAAGTGGTGGCAGGGGGATTTCCGGCGTGGCGGATTCACGCATGGGATGACCAAGGGCGGGCGGCACGGAGACGAGGGGCTCGATATTGGGCGCAAGACGCTGGAGCCCATTTACGAGTTCATTGAGGAGGCTGGCCGGGAGAAGAAGCCGTTTTTTGTGTGGTACGCGCCGATGCTTCCGCACCAGCCGCACAATCCGCCGCAGGAGCTTTTTGAGAAGTATGCGAAGCGGACGGACAGTGTCCATCTGGCGCGGTACTGGGCGATGGTGGAATGGTTTGATCAGACGTGTGGTCAGCTGCTCGGCCATTTGGAGCGGCAGGGGTTGGCGGAGAACACGGTGGTGGCGTATGTGGTGGATAACGGTTGGATTCAGCAGCGCGATGCGGCGGGGTACGCGCCCAAGAGCAAGCAGAGTCCGAATGAGGGCGGGTTGCGGACACCGATCCTTGTGCGGTGGCCGGGTCGCATTGCGCCGCGTATGGTGGACACACCAGTGATGTCGCTGGATTTGTATCCGACTCTGCTCCGGTTGGCCGGGGTGGAGGTGCCGGCGGGTTGCGACGGGGTGGATCTGTTGGAGGAGGCGCAGGTGAACGGGCGTCGTTCGGTGCAGGGGGCGGTTTACACGCACAACGCGGTGGACCTTGATCAACCCGCCGCGAGCCTGCGGTGGCGCTGGATGCTGCGCGATGGGATGAAGGTGCTGGTGCCGACGGCGCTTGAGGCGGGGGCGCATCCGCAGCTCTTCGATGTGGTGCGCGATCCGCACGAGGAGCAGGACCTTGCTGGTCAGAAACCGGATTTACTCGTGGAACTCACGGGTGCCATGGATGGTTGGTGGACTGGGAGATGAATACGATGGAGACACAATTGATGCAGGGGGTGGAAAGCGCGAGTGAGGCGGTCGAGAGGCACCGCGTGTTTGGGCGGGTGCAGACGCTGGGGCAGTTGCGGGTGTTCATGGAGCACCATGTGTTTGCGGTGTGGGATTTCATGTCGTTGCTCAAGAGCCTGCAGCACGCAGTGGCGCCGTCCGGATGGCCGTGGCTGCCGCCTGCGCACGGGGATTTGGTGCGGTTGGTGAACGAGATCGTGGTGGCGGAGGAGTCGGATGCGTTGCCAGAGCCGGATGCGAGCGGGCGTTCCTACACGAGCCACTTTGAGCTCTACCTCATGGCGATGCGCGAGGTGGGCGCGGACACGGGGTGCGTGGAGAGGTTTCTTGCAAGGGTGCGTGAGAAGGGGCTTGCGGCGGGATTGGCGGACCCCGGGGTGCCGGAACCATCGCGCGCTTTCATGCGCGATACGTTTGCGTTGATCGAGGAAGGCGGTGCGCACCGCGTGGCGGCGGCGTTCGCTTTTGGCCGTGAGAATGCGATTCCGGGGATGTTCGAAACGCTGCTGGGCGGGTTGGGGATCGGCGAGGATCGTGCGCCGGTTTTCCATTATTACCTGAAGCGGCACACGCAGATCGATGGCGAGGAGCACGGGCCGGCGGCGGTGCGGTTGGTGAGCGCGCTGAGCGGGGGAGGGGACGAGAAAATGCGCGAGGCGAGGGAGGCTGCGCTCGCGGCGCTGGCGAGTCGGAAGCGGCTCTGGGACTCGATGGAGCGGGAGTTGGAAGGCGCGCGCTGAAGGGCTCAGGGTTTGGTGAGGTAGGCGAAGAAGTCGCGCAGTTCGGTGTCGCTGAGTGCGTCGAGGAGTCCCTCTGGCATGAGGGATACGGGCGAGGCTTGGAGCGATGCGATGCGTTCGGCGGCGATGACGGAGCGGGTTCCCGCGAGGTCGACAAGGGTGACGGATGCGGCGCTTTTTTCCGCAACGAATCCGGTGAGGATCTGGCCGTCGGTGGTGCGCAGGGTGAAGGCGGTGTATTCCTCGCGGATGCCGAGGCTGGGGTCGAGGATGGCGGGGAGGAGGAAGTCGAGGTTGGAGCGTTCGTAGCCTGAGAGGTCGGGACCGATGCGGCCGCCTTCGCCGTGGAGGGTGTGGCAACTGGTGCAGAGTCTTGTGAAGAGGGGCTTGCCGGCGGCGGGGTCGCCTTTGGTTGAAGTCGTGGCGGTGAGCAGGCGGCGGATTTCGTCGATGCGCTGCTGCTTTTGCGCGGGGCTGGGGCGGGACTGGCCGAAGTGTTTTTTGAGGAGGACTTCGCAGCGCGGATCGTGGAAGCCGGCGATGGTGGCGATGGCGCTCGGGGCGAAGTCTTCACGGCGCAATCCCGCGCCGGAGTCGAGGGCTTCGAGGAGTGGGAGAGCCCATTGCTCGCGGGTGCTGAGGGTCTGGGCGATGGCGGCGCGCACGCGCGGGGTGGAGTCTTTTGCAGAAAGGACAAGCTGGGGGCCGAGCGCAGGGTCGTTGAATGTCTGCAGTGTGCTGAGGATCTCGAGTTGGAGGCGTTCGGCGTTCTGGGTGCGCAGCAGTTCGAGAAGAACGGGGATGCTGCCCGGGATGCGGCGTTCGCCGAGCAGGGGCAGGATTTTGCGACGTTCAGAGTCCGGGGTTTTGGAGTGGGCGACTTTTTGGAGGGCTTCGGCGGCGGCGTCCGCGAGGCCGAGTCGCAGCGCGAAGCTGAGCAGCACGGGGGTGTGCGGGCGGGTCGTCCATGCGCGTCCTGCTTCGCGGGTGAGGGGTTCGGGAACGGAGGAGAGAGGGTCGCCTTGGAGGCCTGCTTCCATGCCGGTGATGAGGGAGTCGGTGATTTCGGGCGAGGGGGATTGGGCGAGAAGATGGGCGGCGGTCGCGAGGTTTTGCGGCGAGGGTTCCGCGGTGAAGCGCTGGCCGAGTCTGCGCACGAAGTGGGATTGGAAGGTGGGGTTGCGCCAGAGCTGCGGATCCTCGAGCCATGCGAGTGCGGCGTCGCTGCCGGGGGCGAGTTTGCTTTCAAAAGCCCACCAGAGGAGGAGGGGGATGTGCCGGTCTTCTGCGTCTTCGGTACGGCCGAGGAGTTCGCGGATGAGGGGTAGTGCGGCGTCTGCGGGCCAGCGTTTGGCGGAGCATGCGAGTTGGCTGCGGACCTGAGCATCGGGTTCCGTGCGTGCAAGGCTGAGGAGGGCGGGGACGGCGTCGGGAGGGAGGGTTTTGGGGTCGCCCATCAGGCGGATGGCCCATGCGCGCACTGCGGGTTCGGGATGGGAGAGGGAGCGGATGGCGGTTTTTGAATCGAAGGCGCCGAGTTGGTGGAGGACCCAGAGGGCTTCGAGGGCGGGGTGGGTGGGGTGGGTGGGGTGGGTGGGGTGGGAGGAGGCAACGTGTTGTTGAGAGATTGCCTGTCCCTTGGCGACCCCGGCAGGCAGCGCTCGCTCACCTTGTTCCCCCTGCTGCTGAGGCGCACTGCTCTGAGCCGCAGAGAAATTGCCTGTCCCTAGTGGGCCGAGTGGGCCGCCTAGTGGGCCGCCCTTGGCGCTCTCTCGAGCAGTGGCAGTGGGGGCAGTGGACAAATTGCCTGTCCCTAGTGGCGGTGGTGGGGGGAGTGGGGGGCTTCCGTTGCTTCCACTGTCCCTGCCGATGTCGATGCCCGGAGAAATTGCCTGTCCCTTAGCGCCCATGTTGTTGAGGGCTTTGGCGGGTTTCGCCTGGGCTGTGGCATCCGCTTTGGCGCTGGGTGCGGCCTCTGTCGTCGCAGTCGTCGCTGTCGTCGCAGTCGTCGCTGTCGGCGGAGAGGTCGGAGAGGTCGGAGAGGTCGGAGAGGTCGGAGAAATTGCCTGTCCCTTTCCGGCTTTATCCAGCAGGGAGTGGAGGGCGGGGAGGATGGAGGGATCGCGGCGTTCGGATAGGAGGCGGACGGCGGTCTGGCGAAACCATTTGTTCGGGTGCTCGAGGGTGCGCAGCAGTTCGGCGTTGGATGCGCGGCCAAGGTCGAAGGGCGCGGCGGGTTTTGCGCCAGCGGCCCGGAGACGGTAGACGCGGCCGTGTTCGTGATCCCATGTGTCGCGCGGGTCGACATGGGTGAGGCGCGAGTCGTACCAGTCGGCGATATAGAGCGCGCCGTCGGGGCCGGTCTTGGTGTCGACGGGGCGGAACCAGCGGTCGTCGGTTTCGAGGAGGGCGGCGGAGTCGCGGGTCTTGAAGGAGGAGGTGTCCGGGAGCAGGTCGCTTGCGAGGACGCGGTTGGTGAGGGACATGCTGGCGATGAGACGGCCTTCGAGGGAGGGGATGGCGCCGCCTTCGTAGATGAGCATGCTCTGGGCGAAGCGTGGCTGGTACCCCTCGCTGGGCATGTGCTCAAACCAACCGAAGGAGTAGGGGTTGAGGAGAGGTCCGTGCTTGGCCCAGTTCTTGATGTACGCGCCGCCTTGGACGTAGTGGAGGCCGCGGGTGCTTCCATGGTTGGTGCCGGAGAAGGCGCGTCCGAGTTGGTCGAACTCGAGGCTGAAGGTGTTGCCGCCACCCTCGGCGAAGACCTCGAAGGCGTGGGAGTCGGGATGGTAGCGCCAGATGGCTTGGCCCAGAAAGTGGATGCCCTGGATGGTGGAGGTGGTGGTGCTGCCTTGGGCGCCGTAGATCCAACCGTCCGGTCCCCATGCGAGGCTGCTGGCGACGGCATGGGTGTCCTCGAGGCCGAAGCCGCTGAGGCGTACCTCGGGCTCAGTGTCGGGGACGTCGTCGTGGTTTTTGTCGGGATAGAAAAGGAGGTAGGGCGGGTTGAGAACCCACACGCCGCCGTGTCCGGTGAGCACGCTGGTGGCGATGTTGAGACCGGTGACGAAGTCCTTGTGGGATTCAAAGATCCCGTCGCCGTCGCGATCTTCGAGGATGGTGATGCGGTCGGCGCCGGGCGTGCCGCGAGGGGGCGGCTCCGGGACTTTATCGAAGACTGCGCGCAGGTACTGGTCGTACTTGAGGACCTTGAGTCCTGCGGGGAAGGGGTATTGGAGATATTGGACGACCCAGAGCCGGCCGCGATCGTCGAAGTGGAGGTTGAGCGGTTGGCGGATGACGGGTTCGGATGCGACGACCTGCAGCTCTAGACCGGGTGCGATTTTGAAATGGCTGAGGGTTTCCTGTGGGGTGAGCGGGGTGGAGCCGTCGGTAAGAGCGCCCTTGCCCTTGAAGTTCTCGACGAAGTCTTTGAGCGCGGGATCGATGGGCGGGTCCGCTTGGAGGACTGCGCGCGCGAGCATCAGTGCGGTGAGCGCGTGGATGGTTTTCATAATCCGTGGGTGGCGGGACGGGCTTGTGTGGAGCGCTACTTGGGTGCGGTGAGTTGGAGAAGTTCACGCGCGGAGGCGGCCTGCTTGAGCGTCATCTGGACGTCCTTGGGTGCGGGATTTTCGTCGCGCCAGAGGAGGGTGCGAGTGGAGGCGACGTGGCCGAGCGCGTTGCCGCAGGCGTCGAGGATGGCGCAACCGCTGGAGCCCGCGGCCCAGTCGGTGGTGACGTGGAGGAAGACGGCCTTGCGGGGGTCGCGGAAGTAGCGGGAGAGGATGCCTTGGGTGAAGAGGCCGCGGATGTCCTTGGGGGAGCTGAGGCAGAAGACGGGGTCGCCGGGATGTCCATCGGTGCTGAGCGGGAGGGGGCTGCAGCCGCGGGCTTCCGTGCGTACGAGGGCGATGTCGGCGGCTTGGTTTGCGGCGAGCACTTCGGTGACGGGGAATGCCTCGCCTGCGTCGTTGTAGGCAAAGACGTAGCCTTCGCGCATCTGGACCTCGGAGTCGGCGAGTACATGGAAACAGGTCGCGGCGATGCCATCTGCGGTGATGGCGTAGCCGCCCGCGGTGTTGGTGTGCCAGTGGTCGCACTTCTGGCAGAGGTAGAGGGTTCCGATGCCCATGAACCCTTTGCGTGCATGTTCATGGACGGCGGATGAGGGAAGAGGCTGGTTGCGCGCGGGGGGGAGTTGGAGGGCGCAGTGTTGCGGTGCGTCCTTCGGGTGCAGGCTTGCGCGGGTGCGCAGTTTGCCCGCTTCCTTGAGGGCTTCTGCGGCGCGGAGGATGCGCTGCTTTTCCGCGCCGTCTTCGTGGATGGGGACTCCGGGCGCTTGGGCGCGCAGGGCGGTGGAGGGGAGTGCGAGCGCGAGTGCGAGTGCGAGGAGCAGCGCAGCCCGCCGCGGACGGGAGGGGGTATGCAGGGGGGGCATGCAGGGAGCGCACAACGGGGGTCGATGCGGGTCAAACTTATTTGCTGATCAACGATTGGAATGGGGGATGGGAAAGCGTGTGGCCACCGCGGTTGTTGTAAGGGGAATCTGGGACTCGACGCAGGGCATGGCTTGGATCAAGAAGGGGAGATGCGTTTGCCCCCTGACGCTTTTTCTCATGCAGCCGATGGAGCGCGCCCCTGTGTGTGGCGACGCTCTGCTGCTCTGTGCGTGCAGGGGGAAGCAGGGTTGTTGGGCGGGGAGCGGAGGACGGTTCGGGCATGATCTGGCTGATCTCTGCGGGGCTCGTGCTGGCGGTGGTGCCGCTGGTGATTTTTCTCATCAACCTCGGGCGGTTGCGTCCGCTGACGCGTTCGGTGGGAGCTTCAGCGGCGAAGGTTTCGGTGCTCATTGCGGCGCGCAACGAGGAGGAGACAATCACCTCCTGTTTGCGCAATGCGCTCCGCGGGCAGGGAGTGGAGGTGGAGTTGCTGGTGATGGACGATGGATCCACCGATCGCACGGCGGAACTCGTGGAGCAGTTCGCCGCCAAGGAGCCGCGACTGCGTTTCCTGCGCAGTACGCCGCCGCCGGAGGGCTGGAGCGGAAAGGCGCACGCTTATCGGCAGCTTGCGGAGGCGGCGCGTCATCCGGTGCTGGTTTTTGTGGGGGCCGATGTGCGGGTGCGTCCCGACGGGCTGGCGAGACTGGCGAGATTTCTTGAGGAAAGCGGCGCCGCGTTTGTGAGCGGGGTGCCGGAGTCCGAGGGGCGCAGGTTGCTGGAGCAGTTGCTGCTGCCGTTGCTGCAGGTTTTGCAGATGGAGTGGATTCCGCTGGGGTGGATGCGTTCGAGCCGGCTGCCGTTTCTGGCGACCGGGAGCAACCGGCTGATGGTGGTGCGCCGAGAGGCTTATCTGATGACCGGCGGTCACGCGATGATCCCCGGCGTCCTTGATGAAGCAGTGGCGCTGCCGCGGGTCTTCCGTGCGGCGGGTTGTGGGACGGATCTTTTTGACGGTGCCGAGGCGGCCGGAGGACGGCTTCACTACAGCAACGGGGCGGTGTGGCGCGCGATGCAGCGCACGGCGGGCGGGGTGTGCGGCGGGCTGGGATTCCTGCTGGTGTGGAGCGTGGTGCTGTTGCTGGGGCAGGTGCTTCCGGTGGTGCTGATGCTTGGCGGATTGTTCTCTTGGTTTTCTGTGGAGCCTGCGGTGATGCGCCTCGCGGTGGCTGGAGCTGTGGCGGTTTATCTGGCGCGCTTTCTCGGGATGATCCGTCTGCGGCATCCGCTGGTCGGAGTGCTCTTCCATCCCGTGGGGGTGCTGATCCTCGTGGCGGCGCGCTGGGTGGCTTTCCTTAAGCGGTTCCTTGGGATTCGTGTGGGGTGGAAGGGCCGGAAGTATCCGCTGCGCTGAGCGGGGGGGCGGCGTGTTTGGCGGTTCCTGCGCTGAGGCCGGTCAGCGGTCGATGTGCTGATCGTTGGCTGATGGGAGGAGGGCGGCCCAGCGGGTGAACACGGTGCGTCCGATGGGTTCGACGGCTGGGAGGTGGGCGTGTGCCTGTGCGATG
Organism: Chthoniobacter flavus; assembly: GCA_945861435.1. Lineage (GTDB taxonomy): Bacteria > Verrucomicrobiota > Verrucomicrobiia > Chthoniobacterales > Chthoniobacteraceae > CAIURC01. The sequence continues at coordinate 46,589 of CAMAUX010000025.1, forward strand.
AACTCGCGGGGATCGACTCCGCAATTCAGGAGGGACTCATGGTCTTCGCGGATCATGTCGTTGATGACGGGCAGGTCGAATTCGAGGTGAAATTGGAATCCGTAGGAAAGCCGGCCCCAGCGGAAAGCCTGATGGGGTGTGATGTCCGAGGAGGCGAGGAGTGTGGCGTCTGGAGGGAGGGCGAAGGTGTCGCGGTGCCAGTGGACGGGGAAGAGGGGTTGGGTGAGGCCGTGCCAGAGAGGATCGTCCGCGGCGGCAGGATGGAAGCGGACTTCGAAGAAGCCGATCTCCTGGGTGTGGTTGCGATGGACGCTGGCGCCGAGTGCTGCGGCCATGAGTTGTGCGCCCAAGCACATGCCGAGCACGGGGATGCCGCGCTGGTGGGCTTGGAGAACGAGCGCCCTTTCGGTGAGCAGGAACGGGTGGGCTTCGGTGTGATAGGCGCTGATGTGGCCGCCGCCGAGTGCGAGTCCGCTGTGGGCTTCGAGCGTGGCCGGGATCGGGTCGCCGCGCCATGCATGGACGATGTCGCAGGGGATGCCGATGTCGCGAAGCGTGCGCGCGAAGAGGCCGGGTCCGTCTTCCGGGCCGTTTTGGAGGAAGAGTACGGGTTGCATCAGGGCTTCATCCATAGCGGTGGAGCGGGTGGGGACAACCCCTGTTTTTGAACCGCCATGGTGTGCTGATCGGGTGGCGCCACGCGACTGTATGGAGGAAGGGTGGTGAAGGGAGGATGATGAGAGGCACGGGAGCGGAGTACTTGTGGGGGGCTGGGCTGGGCTTGAAGGCTTGGGTGGGCGCGCTGCCGTGGTGGGATTGGCCGTTGCTCGTTCCTCTGGTGGGCGGCGGGGCGTGGATCGCGTTCCGCGCATGGCGTCGGCACGTTGTGAGATCCCGGCGCCTGCGCATCCTTGCGCGGGAGCGGATGTACCGGGAGGTGTTCGAGTTCTCGGCACTCGCGATGGCGGAGGAGAACCCGCAGAACCTTGCGGAGATCGCGCCGAGGCTGCTGCAGGCGCTCTGCGGGGTGGGCGGGTGGGAGGGCGGTGCATTCTGGGAGGTGTACGGGGAGCGGCTGATTTGCGTGGCCTGGTGGCAGTCGGCGTCGTGTCCCACGGATGCGCTGGAGGCTTTCAGCCGAACCCATCAGTTCGCCAAGGGAGAGGATTTTGCGGGCCGCGTGTGGGAGCTCAACGCCCCGTTGTGGCTCTCGGAATTTGCGGGAGCGGAGGGTTGGGAATTTCCGCGCGCGACTGCATTTGCGGAGGCTGGGATGCGGGCGGCGTTTGGGTTTCCGATGCGTTCGGGGAATCGTGTTGTGGGAGTGTTGGAGTTTTTCGGGAAGGAGTTGCGGGTGCCGGACGCGCCGATGGAGGCGTTGTTTTGGGCGACGAGCCGGCAGGTGGCGCAGCTCATTGAGAGGCGCCGTGTGGAGACGCAGATGCGCTGCCAGGCCGAGCTGCTCGACCTTTCCTATGCGGCCATGATGGTGTGGCAGGATCCGGGCGGGATCAGCTTTTGGAACCGTGCCGCGGAGACGCTCTACGGCTACACGCGGGGGGAGGCTCTGGGCCACAGTCCGGAGGATCTGCTGGCGACGCGTTATCCGGCGGGCGGTCGGGAGGCGGTACAAGCCGTGCTCGGGAAGTCAGGGGTGTGGGAGGGGCTTTTGGAACACCGCACGAAGTCCGGGCTGCAGCTCACCGTGGAGAGCCGGATGGTGTTTTTCCGCGGAGCGGTGGAGACGGCGATTGGAGCGGTGATGGAGAGTAATCTGGATGTGACTGAGCAGCGCCGTGCGCAGGCGGAGGTGCTGGCGCTCAACCTTGCCCTTGAACAGCGCGTGACTGAACGCACGGCGGACCTGGAGGCTGCAAACCGGGAGCTCGAGGCGTTTTCCTATTCGGTCTCGCATGATCTGCGCGGGCCGCTGCGTGCGATCACAGGGTTCGCATCGATATTGGAGGAGGAGACGAAGGGGCGGCTCGGGCCGGAAGGCGCGCGGTTGCTCGGTGTGATCCTTCAAAACGCGCACCGCATGGGGCGGTTGGTGAACGACCTGCTGGACTTCGCGCGTTTGAGCCGCCAGCCGCTGGATCGGCGTCCCGTGGATATGGAGCATCTGGTGCGGGAATGCTTTGAGGACCTTGCGCCAGAGCGGGCGGGGAGGCGGGTGGAGCTGGTCGTGGCAACTCTGCCGGAGTGCACGGCGGATGTGAGCCTGCTGCGTCAGGCGCTCCTGAACCTGCTTTCCAATGCGGTTAAATTTACGCGGGTGCGTGATCCCGGAAGGGTGGAGGTGGGGGCGACCATCCAGCAGGGCAGTCCCGTGGTGTATTGGGTGAAGGACAACGGCACGGGATTTGATCCCAAGTATGCGGGCAAGCTCTTCGGGGTGTTTCAGCGTCTGCATCCCGGGGACGATTATGAGGGCACCGGCGTGGGGCTCACGATCGTGCAGCGGATCATCCATCGGCATGGAGGCAGGATCTGGGGAGAGGGTGTGGTGGATTCCGGGGCGACGTTTTTCTTCACCTTGGAAGGCAATGGTCACGGTCATGGCCATGGCAGGGGAGGTGTTGGGCAACCCGGGCCGGCAACTGAGGGCGTGAGGCCGTGATCGAGCGGGCGGATATTTTGCTGGTCGAGGATAACCCGGCGGACATCGAGCTGGCACGCCACGCGTTTGTGCGCTGCCGTGCGGCCTGCCATTTCGAGGTGGTGCAGGACGGGGAGGAGGCGTTGGATTTCCTCTTCTGCCGCGGGGCGTACGCGAAGCGAGCGGGGGTGGAGCCGCCGCGTTGCGTGCTGCTGGATCTCAAGCTGCCGAAGATCGACGGGCTCGAGGTCTTGCGGCAGATCAAGGGGGCGCCGCTGCTGCGCCGGGTACCGGTGATCGTGCTGAGTTCCTCCTCGCAGGCTTCCGACATTGCGCGCTGCTACGATCTTGGAGCCAACAGTTACCTTGTGAAGCCGCTGGAGTTCGGTGAGTTCACGCAGCTGGCGAGTGATGTTTCGCGGTACTGGCTGGAGCTCAATCAGGACGCGCAGCAGGGAATGCTCTCCCCGTGAAACGGTGAGAGTGCGGGGTGCGGGCGGGTGCGCTCCGATGCGGTGCGGCCTTGGGATGGCGCGTTCTGCAGCGCGTCAGGCCACGGCGTCGCGGGTCAGCTTTCCGTTCACCAGCCGCATCAGTCCGCGGGGGTTGGCGTCTTGAAGTTCCGGTGGGAGGACGGAATGCGGTGCGTTCTGCAGGCAGACGGGACGGGCCCAGCGCTGGATGGCGGCTGTTCCCACGCTGGTGAACCGCGCATCGGTGGTGGCCGGATAAGGGCCTCCATGCTGCATTGCGGGGCAGACCTCCACTCCCGTGGGAAATCCATTGAAGAGTACGCGGCCCGCCTTGCGTTGCAGGAGTGCAAGGAGCGGAGCCGCGCCCGCGACCTCGTCAGCGGCGGTATGGAGGGTGGCGGTGAGTTGGCCCTCGAGTGAGGCTGCGACGCGCGCCATGTCGGCGGCGTCGGTGCACTCCACGAGGAGGGTGCAGGGGCCGAAGAGTTCGGCGTGGAGGGTTTGCTCGCGCAGGAACGTGGTGCTGTCGGTGGCGAGAATTGCCGGGCTGCCCAGAGTCTTTGCGACGTCCCCTTCGACAGATGCGAGGCACCTGACCCCGGTGACCGCGCTGAGTGCCGCGAGACCCTGATGGTACGCCTCGCAGATTCCGGCATGCAGCATCGTCGCGGGACTGGCTCCGGTGAACGCCGCCGCCAGTTCCTGTAAAAATCCAGCGAGCTCCGGTCCCTTCTGTACAAGGACAAGGCCCGGCTTTGTGCAGAACTGGCCCACGCCCATCGTGGTGGAATTTTTCAAGCCGCCTGCGATCTGTGCTCCGCGCTCGCGCAGGGCTCCGGGCAGAACGAAGACCGGATTGAGGCTGCTCATTTCAGCGAAGACGGGGATGGGTTCGGGGCGCGCGTTGGCGGCGTTGAGGAGTGCGCGTCCGCCTTGGTGCGATCCGGTGAAGCCGACGGCGCGGCACAGCGGATGGCGCAACAGAGCCAATCCCGGAGCGGCGGTGCGTCCGTGGATGAGGGAGAAAATGCCGGCCGGCATTCCGCAGGAGGCTGCTGCTGCGGCGATCGCGCCACCGACCAGTTCACTGGTTCCGGGATGGGCTGGGTGGGCCTTCGCCACCACGGGGCAACCCGCGGCGAGAGCGCTTGCGGTGTCACCGCCGGCGACTGAGAACGCGAGTGGGAAGTTGCTTGCGCCAAACACCGCCACGGGACCGAGCGCGGAGAGGATGCGGCGCAGGTCTGGGCGTGGGAGGGGCTGACGGTCTGGGAGCGCGGTGTCGATGCGGGCATCGCACCATGAGCCTTCGCGGAGAAGCTCGGCGAAGAGGCGCAGCTGGCCGACGGTGCGTCCGCGTTCCCCGGTGAGGCGGTCCAGCGGCAGGCCGGTTTCGCGGTGTGCGCGTTCGAGGAGGGTGTCGCCGAGGGCGAGGATCTCGGAGGCGATCGCCTCGAGAAACGCGGCCCGATCCTGCGCGGTCCGGCTGCTGTAGGAGTTGAATGCGTCCTCAGCGGCGAGCAGCGCGACATCCACCACCTCTTCCGATCCCTCTGGATAAGCGGGTTCCAGGGCGGTCTGGTCGAGCGGGCTGACGGCGTGAAAGGGGGTCTTGCAGGAATCGTGCGGGGTTCCGGCGACGAGATGTTTTCCGTGGAGGCTCATGGGATGCGAGGGTTTCAGGCGATGGAGTTGGTGAGCGTGCCGAGGCCGTCGATGGAGATCGCGACTTCGTCGCCGCTCTGCAGGGTGAAGGAGTCCGGCGGCACGAGTCCTGTGCCCGTGAGCAGGAAGCATCCGGCCGGGAAGGTGTTGTCGCGCCAGAGCCACTGCGCGAGTTCTGGCAGCGTGCGCTTCATCTGGTCGAGGCCCGTGGCGCCTTCGAAAGCCGTCTGGCCCGCGCGGCGGATTGTCATTCGGATGCGGGTTTCGAGGGGGAGCGGATCGCGCACGACGACGCCGGGTCCGAGGGCGCAGCAGTCGCTCCAGACCTTGGCTTGGGGGAGATAGAGCGGGTTTTCGCCTTCGATGTCGCGCGAGCTGAGGTCGTTGCCCACCGTGTATCCGAAGATGCGGCCGTCCCGGTTGAGGGCGAGGGCGAGTTCGGGTTCGGGCACGTTCCATTTGGAGTCCGAGCGCAGGCGCATGGCGCCGCCGGGTGCGATGACGCGGTGGGGCGTGGCTTTGAAGAAGATCTCCGGGCGTTCGGCGGCGTAGACGCGGTCATAGAAGGAGCCGCCGCCGGCGTCCTTGGATTCCTCCATGCGGGCATCGCGCGAACGGAGGTAGGTGACGCCCGATGCCCATACTTCCTGGCTCTGGATCGGAGCGAGCCACTGAGCGGGCTTCGCGACGGGCGTGGCTGATGCCAGCTGGGTCTGGAGCCACTGCGCGGGTTCGCTCTGGCAAAAAAGCGTGTCCCATTCGGCCTCGCCGAGTTGGAAGAAATCCTCGCCACGCTGGGCGATGAGGCCGGTCGCGGCGCGGTAGACGGAGAGGGCGGGGGTTTGCATCGGCGCACTATGCGCGGGCGTTTGGAAGCCTGTCGAGTGGTTCGGAAAGTCGTTCCGTCGCCCGGTGCTTTCTGGCAGTTTGCCGCGACCTCACCATGGCTTTCGAACTGTTCCCTTCCGATGCGTCTGTTTACGAAGTCCGCACCTGCGCGGAAGGCCCGGCTGGAGCGCTGCCGCTGACCGAGGATCTGCTTCAGCGCAGTCCGAGCGGGGACATCTTCGGGCTGACACAGAACGTCGGCATGGGATGGGATCCGGCGCGGGTGAACGACCAGAGTTTCCTCATCCTGAGCACCCAGGGTGGGGTGCGTGCGCCGGACGGCACGCCGGTGGCGCTTGGGTATCACACGGGTCACTGGGAGATCGGCCTGCTGGTCGCGGACGCCGCCATGGAGCTGCGTCGGATGGGGCGCGTGCCGTTCGCCGCCTTCTGTTCGGATCCGTGCGACGGCCGCACGCAGGGGACGACCGGCATGTTTGACAGCCTGCCCTATCGCAACGACGCGGCGCTCGTGTTCAGGCGCCTCATCCGTTCGCTTCCTCGGCGGTCCGGCGTGCTCGGGATCGCCACGTGTGACAAGGGGCTTCCGGCCATGATGATGGCGCTGGCTGGCATGCGCGATCTGCCGTGCGTGCTGGTTCCCGGGGGGGTGACCCTTCCTCCATCCAACGGCGAGGATGCAGGTGCTGTGCAAACCATTGGTGCGCGGTTTTCGCGTGGACTGCTCACGCTGCAGGAGGCTGCGGAGCTGGGTTGCCGGGCCTGTGCGTCGCCCGGGGGCGGCTGCCAGTTTCTTGGGACTGCGGCCACCTCGCAGGTGGTGGCGGAGGCCTTTGGCATGGCGCTTCCGCACTCGGCACTCGCTCCATCGGGCGAGGCGGTGTGGCGGGCATTGGCGCCGCAGTCAGCACGCGCGCTCGTGGAGCTGACGGCGCGCGGACTCACGATGCGCGATGTGCTCACCCCCGGCAGTCTCCGCAACGCGATGGTGGTGCACGCGGCGTTCGGTGGGTCGACGAATCTTCTGCTGCACATCCCCGCAGTTGCGCACAGCGCGGGTCTTGAGCGTCCGCGTGTGCAGGATTGGATCGAGGTGAATCGCAGCGTGCCCCGGCTGGTGGACGTGCTTCCCAACGGGCCGCGGCATCATCCCACCGTGCGCGCTTTTCTTGCGGGCGGTGTGCCGGAGGTGATGCTGCATTTGCGAGCCCTTGGTCTTCTGGATCTGTCGGTGCGCACGGTGACGGGACTCACGCTCGGCGAGAATCTCGATGCGTGGGAGAAGTCCGAGCGGAGGTCCCGTTTCCGCGCGATTTTGCAGGAGCGCGACGGGGTGGATCCGGACGAGGTGATCATGGCGCCCGAGGCTGCGCGCCAGCGCGGGCTGACGGGGACGGTGGTGTTTCCGCTCGGGAACCTTGCGCCCGAGGGGAGCGTGATCAAGAGCACCGCCATCGATCCCAGTGTCGTGGATGCGGACGGCGTGTATCGCAAGGAGGGAGCGGCCCGGGTGTTCACGAGCGAGGCCGCTGCGATCGCGGCGCTGCGCGAAGGGCGGATCGCGGCCGGCGACGTGATGGTGCTCGCGGGTGGCGGCCCCATGGGGACGGGGATGGAGGAAACTTATCAGGTGACTTCCTCTCTCAAGCATCTGCCTTTTGGAAAACACGTGGCGCTCATCACGGATGCCCGTTTCTCGGGTGTCTCGACGGGCGCCTGCATTGGACATGTCGGGCCCGAGGCACTGGCGGGCGGCCCGATTGGTCGGGTGCGCGATGGGGACTGGATCGCCATCACCGTGGATCGGATCGCGATGTGCGGCACGGTGGACATGGTGGGTGAGGGCGAGCGGAGGTTTTCTTCCGAGGAAGGCGCCCGCGTCCTTGCCGCACGCGCCCCGCATCCGGATCTGGCGCCGCATCCTGCGCTGCCGGACGACACCCGTCTTTGGGCTGCGCTGCAGCAGGCGGGTGGTGGCGTGTGGGGCGGATGCGTGTTCGACACGGAGTCGATTCTTGCGCGTCTTGGCTGACGGCGGGGTGTGACGTGGTGCTGTCCTTGGCGGGTGTTTTCGAGTAAGGACGGGTCCTGTTCCCCTTCCTTGAATTATCACGAGCAATGAATCGCCGGCACTTTCTCCACACCACCCTTCTTGCGTCCATTGCTGCGACTGCGCGTGCAGTGCGGGGGCGGCCTCCGCGGATTGTTCTGCGGTCCTCATGGCAGACGGTGAACATCGGCGACATCGCGCACACGCCGGGGATGCTGGCGCTATTGGAGCGTCATCTGCCTGAGGCCGAGATCACTCTCTGGCCGAGCAATGTGGACAACGGAGTGGGGGAGATGCTTCAGCGGCGTTTTCCCAAGCTCAAGATTGTATCGGTCAAACCCGATGTGGCGGAGTTGTATGCGGCGAACGATTTCCTGCTGCACGGTTCCGGTCCTTCGCTGGTGGGTGAGAAGCAGGTGGCTCTCTGGCGCGCGCAGGGGTCGAAGCCGTATGGCGTGCTTGGGATCACGCAGGGAACGCCCGGGCCTGCAACCATCGAGATCCTCAATGGAGCGCGGTTTGTTTATTTCCGCGACTCTGTGTCGATGGCGGCTGCGCGGGCGGCTGGTGTGAAGGGGCCGGTGATGGCGTATGGGCCGGACGGTGCATTTGCCACGGACCTCCGGAACGAGGAGAAGGCCGGTGAGTTTCTGCGTGCGAACGGTCTCGAGGACGGCAGGTTTCTGTGCTGCATTCCGCGTTATCGGAGTACGCCGTACTGGCTGATCAAGCCCGGGACGCAGTTTGACGCCGCGAAGCAGGCGCAGAATGAGGAGAAGAAAGAGCACGACCATGCGCCTTTGCGCGAGGCCATTTCAGCGGTGGTGAGGGAGACGGAGATGAAGGTGCTCATTTGTCCGGAAGACCGCACGCAGATGGCGCTCGGGAGGGAGATGCTCTTTGAGAAACTGCCCGTGGACGTGAAGCCGCGCGTGGTGTGGCGGCCGGACTACTGGCTCACGGACGAGGCGCTGAGCGTGTACGTGCGGAGCGCGGGTCTGTTCGGGAACGAGATGCACAGTCCCATTCTGTGCGTGGGCAACGGCATCCCGGCGATCGTGTGTCGATGGGCCTCGCAGACTTCGAAGGGCTTCATGTGGCGCGACATCGGGCTGGGAGACTGGCTCTTTGATTTCGACAACGAGGCGGACGTGCGACGGATGCCGGGCGTCGTTCTTGCGATGGCCAAGGATCCGGCGGGTGCGAAGCAGAAGGCGGGTGCGGCCCGGGCGTTTGTGCGGGAGCGCCAGCTGGAGGCGATGACGGAGTTGCGGCGTCATCTGCAGGAGTAGGGCCCTGCGGGACGCGGGGAAGGGCTTGGGGTCAGAGATTCTGCGCGAACTGAGCGAGGGAGGAGGAGAGAATGGCGCGGTCGTGCATGCGCTGGAGAGTGGGTTCGTCGGCGATGGAGGCAACGGCCTTGGCGAGACGCTGGGGGACCTGGCCGTGCTTGAGTTCGAGGGCGCGCAGGACTGCGGACCGCATGGCCTGCAACTGGCCTTCAAATCTGCCCTTGGAGATGCCCTGTGAGATGCCCTCGTTTCTGCCCCTTTGGATGAGTCGTTCGGCGAGTGTCATGGTGTGTGGAGTCAGTGGCGGGCTTTGCAGGGAATGGATTCGCTGAAGGAAGAGGGATTCGTCGACGTCTGCGTCCACTCTGTGGCGCAGGAAGTGTTCGAGCGCATTCGTTGGGATTCGGGACAGGAGCGGTTCATCCCAGACGATCTCGGTCAGGAGTTGGTCGAAGGGTTTGGCCTTCAGAGCGTGCAGGGCGGGGACTCCGCCCGGGCTGCCTAGAGTTTTTCGTAGGATGGGTTCACGAGGTCCATGAGGGGAAAGAGGAGCCCGGGTTGGCACTGGCGGAAAAGATCTGCGGTGCCGGGGGGGAAGCTGATGAGATCCTCGAGATTGGTGGAGGAATTCGATGGAGTATTGCCTTGAACCACAACGAGGGGGAATACGGCGGGAAGCTTGGTGGATTGGGGGTTTTCGAGGACGAAGCGCTGCCAGATTTGGACGATGTAGCCGAGCAGACGCAGGGCCATGCGCGGGTCCTCGGTGCTCGTGTGTTTGAAGAGGAGGTAGACGTAGGCCTCGCGGTCGCTGATGCGTACGGAGAAGAGGAGGTCGGTCTCGGTGGCTGCGAACTGAGGTTTGATGAAGGTGGACGGGATGTGCCGCAGGGAGTCCCAGTCGAAGCGGGGTACGAGATCGGCTGGGAGATAGGATTTGAATAATCCGCGCGCGTTTTCAGGAATGGAAAAGATGGCTTTGACGAAATTGGAGGCGGGTTGGTGGATGTCGTTTTCGGTCATGGCGATTGATCTTTGTGGAGTTACGCGGTCGGGGTGTCCGGCGGATGCCGTGGCCGTGCACCGGGTGTGTGAAAGGCGCGGAGTACCGCGGTTGACGGGTGATGCTTCGCGACGATTTGGGGATGTGCCGGATGCGTCGTGGCGGGACGCGGTTCCGAGTGCGGAGCGCAATTGTTCTGGGACGCCGGCGGGGAAGTTTGCGCCGGAACGTTTCCAGCGTTCGAGCCACGGGGTGGAGAGCAGGTGGGGGGCGGGAGCCAGACTGCGTGAGGGCCGCAAGGGACAGAAAACGGTGTGCCTGTGGGCCGCTGGGGCTTTGTGGCAGAGCTTCTCGCGCCCGCTGCCGGGGCGCGTCGTGTGGGGGGATGGGAACCGGCGGTTCCCTGCGTCCGCGTTGCGCGGACTGCGGTCACCGACCGGCTAATTTCTTTCATGCCACCGGCATGACAGCGGTGAGGGGCGGTAAGGGGCGGTGAGGGCGGTGAGGGCGGTGAGGGCGGTGAGGGCGGTGAGGGCGGTGAGGGGCGGTGGTGGTTAGGAGGCTTGGGGGGAGGGGATCCTGAACTGGGCGTGTCCGAGGATGGAGAGTTCGAAGGTGGGACGTTCTTCTTCGGGGACACCGGCGGGGAACTTTGCACTGGAACGTTTCCAGCGCTCGAGCCAGGGAGTGGAAAGGAGGGTGTGGCGGGAACCGGCTTGCGGGCTGCAGGCGGCGGGCGTGAGCGCGATGGTGGTTTCGACTTTGTCACCAGTGCTGCAGCCGCGCGCAACGTGGAAGCCCGCGGCGAGGAGGCCCGCACGGACGGGGGTGGAGCAGGAATAGGTGAACAGTTCCGCAGCACGACCCGAGCATGCTTCGGCGATTTGACGGAACGCGTTGAGGGTCCACTGGTCCGGGGAGGTTTTGCTCGAGAACATGTCGAAGAAGATCAGGTCCGGAGCGGGTGCGTGGGCGAGGTTGGCAAGGAAATCGCCATGGAGCAGGATCCACTCGAGACCCGGGTCTTTGGTGGAGTTCCAATAGGCGTCGGCAAGGATGGCGGCTGGGCCCGGGTGGCGCAGGTAGGTGAACTCGCGGTTGTGCTTGGAGGCGAGTCGGAGTGGATCGAGGTCGTTTTCGAAGCTGATGATCTGGAGGGGGCGGATGCGGCTTTTTGCGGGATCGGCGTCGGTGGTGGTATGGGGATGGGGGGCGGTTTCAGCCTCGGCGTTGGTCAGGGCTTCGTAGCATTGGATCGCGGCCATGGCGTTGGTGGCGGCGCCGAGGCCGACGTCCCAGATGACGAGCGGGCCGGCATCGGGCGCGGGGTCGGTGTGGAGTAGCCGCGCGGCGAGGTGGGACTGTTCGATGTAGAGGCGTCGGGCTTCTTCGAGGGGAGGGGTGCGCGAGTGCATGATCTCGCCGGAGGAGATCTGACGGATGCTGCAGAAGCCTTCCGGGGCGCGGTGCACCTCGTAGTCGCCGAGGTGAAAGGCCATCTGTTTTCTGGGCTTCTGTTTGAAGACGGGGTTTTCGAGGTCGGTGGCGTGAAGGATCTGGCGTTTGCGCGCGTAGAGATCGGCGAAGCGGTCTTCGAGGATGCTCTGGCGGATCTCGCGCATGAGGCCGTGATAGAAGTGGAGGTTGTGGTGGCCGATGAGTTGCCAGCCGAGGTGTTCGCCGGCTTTGGTGAGGTGATGGAGGTAGGCGCGCGAATAGGTGGCGCAGGTGGGACAGTCGCACTCGGGATCGAGGGTCTGGTTGGCGAACTTGTAGATGCCGCGGCGCAGTTGAAGGTAGCCGCGCGAGGTGAAGGCGCCGCCGCGCTGGGCGACCTGGGTGGGGATGATGCAGTCGAACATGTCGACTCCGCGGTGGACGGCCTCGAGGAGGTCGAGCGGGGTGCCCACGCCCATGAGGTAGCGCGGTTTGTCCTGCGGGAGCAGTTGGGCGGTGAATTCGCAGACGTCTTCGCGTTCCGCCTTGGATTCGCCCACGGCAAGGCCGCCGATGGCAAATCCGTCGAAGGGCAGTTCGCAAAGGCCTGCAGCGCTCTCTTTACGGAGCTTGGGGAAGAGGGCGCCTTGGACGATGGCGAAGAGGGATTGGGGGGAGTCGGCGCGTGCGGCGAGGCTGCGAAGGGCCCAGCGCTGGGTGAGTTCGAGGGCGGCGCGCGCGGTGGCTTCGTCGGCTGTGGAGGGGATGCACTGGTCGAGGACCATCATGATGTCGCTGCCGATGGCGACCTGGGTTTCGATGCTGACCTCCGGGCTGAGCAGGATCCGGCGCCCGTCGATGTAGCTTTGAAAGGCGGCGCCGTGCTCGCTCATGGAGCGTTCGCCGGCCATGGAGAAAATCTGGAAGCCGCCGGAGTCCGTGAGCACGGATTTTTTCCAGCTCATGAAGCCGTGGATGCCGCCGGTGCGTCGGAAGACTTCGGGGCCCGGGCGCAGGAGGAGGTGGTAGGTGTTGGCGAGGAGGATCTGGGAACCGGAATCTTCGAGGGCCTGGGTGAGCTGGCCCTTCACCGTGGCCTGAGTGCCGACCGGCATGAAGAGTGGGGTTTGGACGGCATTGTGGAGGGTGTGAAAGGTGGCCGCTCGTGCGCGTGAGCCCGAGGCCTGCGCTTCGAGCCGGAATTGGAGTCGTGACATGGCGGATGGAAGAAGATGGGTGATGGACCTTTGCGTTCCGGGCGGTGGGTGGGTGCAACCGCGTGGGATCACCGCAGACGGTTCGCCTGCGGAAGCCGGGCGAGAGAGATGAACGGCAGTGCTTGATCAAGGAAGCATAGAATGGGCGGTGTGATGCCGGGAGTGGGGGCGAGCGGTGTTTTTTTGAGGGATGCGGGGTGAAGGGGGCTGAGGAGCCTGTGTTGGCGAGGGGGCAATGCGGATGCGGAACATAAGGAGGCATTCATTCAACTGTTCGGGGGTGAATAAAAATCTGAGTTGTAGTGCGTTAATTCCGTATAGCGGGTATATCGATGGCTTTGATAAAAGGTTGATTCGTATGAATGTCGTACTTGCGTCAGGTCGTCTTCTTCTGCTCTGCGCCCTTCTTTTTGGCACCGCCGTCGCGGGTGCGCTGGCTCAGGGAACCTCACCAAAGGGCCGGGAATCTGGGACTCAGCAGTCGGCGCGTTATTCGCTGAATGTGTGGGCGCCGCAGGAATTGCAGTTGGGGGGGCAATTGGATCAGTACGGGAGTTACGTGGTGATCCTGCGTCCCAGTCCGGGGGATGATTACTGGTATCGTCTGCCGCACACCATTGAGATGACGGGCGCTTTGCCTGCCGGCGTGGAGTTGGTGCAGAAGGGGACTGATTTTGGATCGCTGGCGCGTTTTGAGGGGACGCCTACGGAGTTGGGAGCCTTCACGGTGCAGTTGCGCGGGGTGATGGAGGATGGGCAGAGCACGACGACTTCGGTGATCACGATGGTGGTGAGCGATCCGCGGCTTACGGAGTGGAAGGCGACGCCGTACGGCTTTGATTCGACAAGGAAGCTGCGTGTGGGGATGGCGGCGGCCGGGTTTGGTGTGGAGCTGCAAAGTCCGACCACATGGGCGCGGCTGCGGGTGCCGTTGGGCTTGGAGGCCGAGGGGTTGCCCGGAGGCGTGGAATTGGTGCGAGACTCGCAGGGTGGTTACAGTCTTCAGGGGCAGCCGACGACGGCGGGGGTTTATGCGTGCAAGCTGCGCTTCAGCTGGTTGGACGGCGGGCTTGTGGACGAGGTGAATGTGAGCGTGCAGGTGGTGGGCGAAGATTATGTGCCCGCTTACACGCTTGGCGGTTATCTGGGGCAGGCTTTCCGCGTGAACAGGGCGGTGGAGCCGGGATGGAATTTCTTCTATGTGGATGATGAGTTTGGTGCGCGTCACAATGATGCGACGATCACGTTGGAGGGATTGCCGAAGGGGATCGTGTGGAAGGCGGGTGAGCCGGGGAGTTTTGACGGGTTGTCTGGTGTTCCCGAGGAGGCCGGCGTGTTCGAGTTCACGGCAAAGGCAACCCTTCCCGATGGGGGCGCGACGGCGGAGGCGAAGTTCACGATCACGGTGCTGGACTCGATTCCCGCGGAGCGTGCAGCGGGCACCTACGACTGTTTGGTGCAGCGCGAGCAGGCGAATGACGGCAACGGCGGGCGTCTGCTCGTGAGCCTGACGCGGACCGGCAAGCTTTCGGGTTATCTCATCCACAATTTCCAGCGGTATCCGTTTACACCCGCCAGTGCGACGTACGCGGACACGGGCGCGTTGCGCATCGCGCCTCCGAAGTCCGGCGTGGTGTTTGAAGGACAGGTTCAGGACGAGGGCTGGTACGGCGACGAGAGGCTGATGCTGACGGGATTGCTGCGTCGTGCTGGATCGGCTGAGGACGGCTCCTCGCCCGGCAATGGAGCATGGGTGAGTGGGCATCAGTCGCAGGTGCGTATCGCGGCGGATCCCAGTCCGTTTGCGGGACCGGACCGGGTGAACATGATTTTCGTGCGCAATCCGTGGTCGGATGAGAGCCAGCCTGCCGGGACGGGCTTCCTGAGTTTCAAGGTGGCGGCCAGCGGTGTGGTGACCGGGACGTTCTGGGCGGCGGATGGAAGCGCGCCGGTGTCTGTGGCGACGCGGATCAGCGAGTATCGCGAGGGCGGGCGTTTCCCGCTGTACCTGATCACGACGAACGACAGCGGGCGTGCGTCGTTGAGCGGGGAGATTTTCCTCAATGCCAATTCGGATGCGGCGGGGACGGCGAGTTGGTATCAGGCGCCGAGCGATCGGGGATCGTTCCCTGGCGGGATTGCGATGGTGAATTACACCGGGGTGATTGGTTCGCGTTATGCGGCGCAACCCGACAACCTGAACTTGTTGGGGCTGGAGGAGGGGGTCCTCAATGCGGAGCTTGAGCTTGAGGGGGCGGGTTTGGTGGACGAGGTGGATGTGCCGCTGACGGTTTCAAACAACGCGATTGTTGTGGGCGCTGCGCCGCCGCCCGCGGTGTCGGGGGTGAAGGTGAAGCTCGACAAGAAGACCGGGATTGTGACTGGCAGTTTGAAGGTGAAGACTGGGGGAGTGGGTGCGGCGAAGACGGTGCAGTTCCGTGCGATGCTGGACCCGCAGAATCCCGGGGCGGTGGGGCATTTCACGCTGCGCGCAGCTTCGAAGGGTGTGAAAGCGGGTGCGGTGCGGATCGCACCGAGGGCGGAGTAGAGTTGGGCGTTGCATGGGTGAAGGCGTTTTCGTGGCGCAGGAATTTCATTCCTGCGCGCCGCCTTCATCGTCGTTGGAGCCGTCCCGAGGAGGGACTGTCTTGTGGGACAATGGCACCGGCGTGCTGGGAGGCCCCTCCCGGAGAGTCATCCGGAGTTTTGCGGCTAACGGACGGCTGAAAGCTCAATTTGATTGCGGCGCCCGCGGTCGTTCTTTTCTCCTATTGATAAGTCGTGTTTGACGTTTGCGGGATCGAGGGCGGCTGCTAGTTATCGGCCAAGCAGAACAATCACACGATGCTTGCCTCCTTTTTCGATCTAGCCAATCCCGGCCTGATTATCTTGCTGGCGATTGTGGGGACGATTGCTGTTCCAATTGCGTTTCAATTGGACTGGCGCCTTCACGTGCACCAGCCCGATGCGCGGCCCTTTAAGTGGGGCTACTGGACTGGCATGAGTTGTTTTCTGGTGCCTTTGTTAGGAGTTGCGAATGCCGGTGACCGGGACGCAGCAGGTGTGTTTCTCCTTCTGGGTGCGATTTACGGGCCGGTTGGGATTCTCGTTCTGCTGCGTCAACGGTGGGCGCTGGTCGCTGCCACTGTGCTGTCTTTCAACCCCTTCCTCTGGTTCATCAACGGGTTTTATATTCACAACCGGTGGGCTGAGATGGCGACTACGGATAAGGATCCTCCGCCAATTCCGCCCAGCCTTCCGCCGCCGCCCATCCCGAGTCCGGCGGCCACTTTCTTTTTGCAGATTGCCAACCAAGTCGAGGGACCCTTTACGGTGGACGAACTTGGGGCGCGTCGTGAGGCCGGAACGATTTCGTCGGACACCATGTGCTGCGCATCGGGAACCGAAGAGTGGTTCCCGGTCGAGCGAATCTTGGTGTGGAAAACCCCGGGGACCTGACTCCTTTTCGGCGCAGGTTTGGTTCCGGGCGGTGTCTGATCTAGGTCCGCGAGAGTGGAGGGTTGGGGATTGGATTCTGAGATGGAAAACCCCGTGGTAGCGCGGGGGGAAATGGCGCAGGATCATTCTCCAATGCATTCGCCCCCTAACTCCGAGGCATCCAGTACTTCACCCAGTATGGGGTTCTTGGGCTGCTTGGGCATGGCGCGTGTGCGGCGTGTGTGGAGCTTCGAGGAGTTGGTGGGCACCCGGTTTGCCGACGGGGTGAATGCGCTGTGCTGGGAACGGACGCTGCCGGGGGATTTCGGGGAGGTGGTGAATGCGCTGGCGGCGGGGCCGGGAATCACGGCGTTGGAGGAGGAGCAGCTTCTGGGGCTGTGCCTGAGCGAGGCTGGGCGGGTGGCGGTGGGGGTGATGCTGGAGGACCAGCGCCGGTTGCGGGCGATGGATCTTGCGCCTGAACTCAACTGTGTGAACGGGTGCCGGCGCGACGAGTCTGATGGGCCGGTGCACACCGATGTGTTCTCGTTCCATGCCGACAGCGCGACGGTGGAGGCGGACACTTACCTCTGCACTTATCACGGGCGCTCCAGCGAGGGGTTGTCTAATGAGGAGGCAGTCCGGCGGGTGGATATTCCTGAGACGCGAGCGGAGCTTTTACGGCTCTTCGGTGGGCGGGATGATGAGGCGTTCGTGGAGCATCTCAGCGAGGAGTGTTATGACCTGCATTACGCGTCGCTGCCCGGTGCTCGTGTGTTTCGTTTTGGAGTGGGTAATTTGTGGCGGATTGCGGTGGAGCATCCCGGTTGTGCAGTGCCGCCCTGCATTCATCGTGCGCCGGAGACGCAACCGGGCGATCCGGGGCGGTTGTTGTTGATTAGTTGAGGGTGGGTTTTTTGGGGATGAGGGCGGTTGGCGTGGGTCTGGAATGCGCTCCTATGAGGGTTTGCGGGTGTCGCCGGGTGTTTTCTGCGGTTGTGTGAGGAGGGAGTGGCACGGCAGGGTTGCGGAGTCGGCTGCCGATGGCGTAGAGGAGTGGCTGTTCGACATGGAGGGGTGGCAGAGTGGTCGATTGCGCCGGTCTTGAAAACCGGAGGGCCGCAAGGTCCCGCGGGTTCGAATCCCGCCCCCTCCGCCATGTCGAACGGCCCAGCCCGGACGGGGGAACCGGTGGATTGCCGGTGGGGCGGCTGATTGGGGGACGCGGCGGGCGATTCAGCGGGCAGTGGCTTCGGAGCGCAGTTGGGAGGCGGTTTCGCGGACGGATGCCCATGCGGCGCGCTGGAGCGGGAGGGCTTCGGCGGCGGAGAGGAAGTCGGGGACGAAGAGTCCTTCGGGGCTGTGGTCGGTAAGCGCGGCGTAGAGGCAGCAGGCGGTGAGGTAGGCACCGCGCGGGGTGGCGTGGATCCAGTCGGCGTAGAGGGTTTGGAATGCGGCTTCGTCAGGATGCGGGCCGAGGATGCGCATCCATGCATCCATTGCTGGTGCGAGGTTGGAGGGGAGTGTGCGAGCGAGCCAGAGGTTGTTTTCGTGGAAGGAGCGGAATGCGTCGGGGTAGGGCTGGGCTTTTGCGGCGGGGGTTTCGTAGAGGAGCATGCGTGCGCCGCGGGAGCGCAGGAGTTCGGCGTAGCGTGTGGCGTCTTGGGCGAGGTCTTCGCGTGAGTTGCGGTAGAAGGTTTCGAGGACGACGGCGTCCCATGATTCGGCGAGGATGCGTCCGCGAGCGGTGTCGTGGGAGATGCCGTGGTTCCAGTGGGAGCGCATGCCGGTGGCGGCGAGTGCGCGTTCGCCGGCGAGGATGCGTGGACGATCGGGCGGTGCGGATGCGGCGAGTTGTTCTACGAGGAGGGGGACACTGCCGCGGATGGTGTGGCTGGAGCCGATGAAGAGGACTTTGAGCGTGGGCGCGGGTGCGGGGATGAGGTTGCGCAGGTGGAGGCGGAGGATGGCTTCGCGAGTTTGAGGGGAGGAGGGGGACTGGCCCGGCATCGCGGGGACGAGGGCGAGGGCGTGGCGTGCGTCGTCGAGGAGGCCTTGGTCGTAGAAGGTGAGGCCGAGGAGGAGCTGGCGCTCGGCATCCAGGTTCTGGAGAGAGTTCTGGGGGTTGTTCTGTGGGGTGTTTTGGGGGCTCGCATCTTGGCTTAGGGCGGTGTGCTCGTTGCGTGCCGCGTCGAGGGTGGGTTCGAGTTCGCGGAGCGCGTTGCGAGCGGCTTCGAAGGAGCCCTCCAACCAGAGGCAGCGAGCGCCTTCGAGTTGGAAGCGGCAGCGTTCGATGGCGGAGAGCGGGGTGTGGTTTGCGAGGAGGGCGAATTGCGCGCGCGCTTCGGGAAACTGGCGGAGGGAGAGGAGCGCGGGTGCCAGCATGTTGCGGGCATCGAACACGGTGGTCGGGGCGAGGTTTTGGAGGGAGAGTGCGGCGGTGCAGGCGTCGCGAGTCTGGAGGGTGGCGGATCCGGCGCCGTAGTTGGCGGCGATGCGTGCGAGGAGGAGGTGCGCTTGGGCGTGGGTTTCCGTGGAGGCGGCGTGCTCTGCGAGAACTTCGGAGAGGAGAGTTTTGGCGGGTGCGTCGTTGGACTCGGCGACGTGGGTGGCGGCGATGCGGGTTTTGATGCGTGCGCGTTCGGCGTTGTCGAGTTGAGGAAGAGCGACTTTTTGCGTCCACAAAGTGCGCGCCTTGGAGAATGCGCCTTGGGCGAAGAGGGTCTCGGGATCGCGGGCTGTGTCTGCGCTCAGGCCTTGTGCACAGGCGAGACAGAGCGCTGCGATAGAGGCGATGAACGCGCGCAGGAAATGGATCGATTGCGGGAGTGGGAGCGGCACAGTGCTGTTCTTAAGCGCCGGAGCGTGAGTGGGGCAATCCGAGGCGGCGTCGGATGCAGGATGGTGGCGGATCCGGAGGTCGTGGCTACGGGTTGTTCGTGACGGCTTGGAGCGAGACCTTTTCGGAGATTTGAGGCGTGGGGAGGAAGAAGCCTTCCACCCGTTGTTGGGCGCGCAGGATTGCGCCCCGGAAGGAGAGGCGTTTGGAGGCGGGGAGGCCAGGGGGATGGAAGGAGCCGGTGAAGAGGCCGGTGGCGGGAGAGAGATTGAGGGTGGTTTGCAGGTCGGAGGCCGGGTTTTCCACGGCGTGGTGGGAGGAGTCGATGAGCAGGGAGGCGGTGGAGGGTGCGGAGTCCGTGGACGAGAGGGAGAGGGATGCGGCGCCGTTGGAGGAGTCGAGGGAGGGAAGGATGCGGGAGCCTTTTGGAGGGGGAGTCCAGCGGGAGCCGATGGACTGGAGGGTGGTGGAAAATCCTGCGGGCCAAGGGAGGGAGGGTGATGTGGAAGTGGGGCGTTCCCAGAGGATGGGGCCGGAGAGGATATCGGGAGCGCCGTCGGAGCCGCGGGTGAAGGAGAGGGCGCCGGTGAGGTTGCCAGCGCGTCTTGAGAGAACCACAGCGATGGGGAGGGAGTCCGAGGCGTTGAGCGGTGCGGAGAAGAGGAAGGGGGTGCCGTCTGGGAGGATGCCGGAGAGGCGGCCGGAGCCTGTGGTGGAAATGGTGAGGGAAGCGAAGCCTGAGCCTGCGGGCGGTTTGGGCGATGGGGTTGGTGATTCCGCAGGGAGCAGGAGGGTGTGGGTGCCAGCGAGCGGGCACTTGGAGGCGGCAGAGAACTTGGGGAGAGGATCGCCGGAGAAGGTGGCGGAGAGAGAGATGGAGGAGAGGGATCCTGAGATTGAGCCCGTGGCAAAGTCCTGCTGGAGGAGGAGGACGGAACCGTTTGGGAGGGAAAGTTGAGCGTGGCCAGTGGCGTCGAGGAAACCGCGGAAGGAGATGGCTTTGGAGTTGAGGAGGAATTGACCGGAGAAGGCGCCGGAGGCTGAGAGGGTGACTTTCCATGTGCCGGCGACGCCCTGACCCGAGAGGGTGCCTTGGAAGGAGGCGGCGGTGAAGGGAAGTGGGATGAAGT
This sequence comes from Chthoniobacter flavus, assembly GCA_945861435.1. GTDB lineage: Bacteria > Verrucomicrobiota > Verrucomicrobiia > Chthoniobacterales > Chthoniobacteraceae > CAIURC01. Next base: position 66,581 of record CAMAUX010000025.1, read on the forward strand.
GGGCGGAAATGGAGGTGGGAGAGAGGAGGGTGAGGGGGAGGGGGTTGAGTGAGGAGGTGATGTCGCCGGTCCAGCCGGCGAAGATGAAGCCGGGTTTGGCAGTGGCCTTGATTTGGAGGAGGCGGCCGGGTGGGTAGAGACTGGTGCCGTTGAGAGCGGCCGGGATGGAGCCCATGGTGGGCGCAAGGGATGTGACGGTGAGTGAGATTGGCATCTGCATTCCCGGCGAGGCGGGGGCTGCGGCCCAGTTGCTAAAGGTGTTGCCGTAGGAGGGGTTCGTGACGCGGGTGAGGGAGAGTGCGGCGGAGGTTTGTGGCCACGGGGAGTGGTTGTCGAAGTGGACGCGGTCGACGGTGGTGAACTGGACTTCGCTCGTGTCGTCGGAGGAGGCGACGGTGGGCTCTGCTTTGGGCAGTACGGGGGATTGGGCGGGGGTGACGCCGGCTTGGTTGAGGACGCTGCTGATGCGGCTGCGGATGCGCTCGCGTGCATCGCCGATCACGGGGCGGTAATCGGCGGCGAGCTGGGGGTCGATGGCGGCGAGGGCGTTGGCGAGCTTCTGGCCGACCTGCTCTGTGCGGGCAGCCCAGTCGATGGGTTTGAGGACTTTTTGGCAGACGTCCTTGAGGATGGTTTGGTAGCGGGTTTGGTTCTGGGGCTTGCTCCAGAGGCTGGTGCCGACGGTGGCGCCTGGGGCGTTGAAGACGGTGGCGCCCGGGTCGCCGAAGGTCTGGTCCATGCCGTGGAGGAAGAACTGGAAGCGGCCCGTGGCTGGGTTTTGGTAGAAGCGGTAGTTGTTGCGGTTGAAGGAATATCCGTCCCAGTGGCAGAGGATGTTTTCGAGGGCGAGGTAGCGGAGGTAGGCGTCGACATCGACGATGGCCTCGACTTTTTGGAGTTGGAGAGCGGGGTCGCCTTCGTTGACTGCGGCGACGAGGGAATCCAGGCCTGCGTGGATGGCGGGGTTGCCGCGGTCGAGTTCGGAGCCTGCGTTGATTTCGGAGCAGAAGCCGCCGTCGTAGAGGTTGCCGTCGGTGCGGGAGAAGAAGGGGGCGAGGAAGTCCTCGGAGAAGCCTTCCTTGAAGACGTAGATGCCGAGGAATCGGTCGTTGAGGGAGACGATGGCGTGGGTGCAACGGGAGGCTGGGACGCCGGCCATGCGCGCGATTTCGCCGCAGAGCTTTTCGTTGAGTGCGGTGCCGTCCTGGGCGCAGTTGTTGAGCTGGAAACGGTCGAGGCCGTGGAAGCGGTCGCCACCGGGGAACTTGTCGGTGTTGAGGGAGAAGCCGGGTTTGTCGTCGATGGGGCGGAAGCTGCCGACGGAGCCTTTGAGTTTGAGGGCGACGTGATTGTAAGTGGCGCCGCCCTGTTCCTGGATGCTGACTTCGACGTAGGTGCGCGGATCCTGACGGAGGCGTTCGATGGCATCGGCGGAGGCGACGATTTTGAGGGATTTGATGGGGCCCGCGAGGAAGGCGGCGGCTTTCTCGGGGTTGTTGTTTTGGGGAAGCGGGGAGGTGGGGTCTGGGCGGGCGATCTCGACGGCTTCGCCACCGGGGTCGAGGGAGCCTGAATCCCATTGGAAAACGCGCGTGCTGGTGGCGAGGATGGAGTCGAAGCGGGTGTGAAAGGCGGCGAGGTTTTTGGTGAGGACGATGCGTTCGCCCGGAGCTAGAGAGAGTGGGGGATCGGAGGGGAACTTGAAGTGGATGCCGCCTTTGATGCGCCATGCCTTGCCGACTGTGGAGTCGTAGAGGGTGAGGTTTGCGGTGGAGGTGTTGAGCAGTTCGATGAATTGGTCGCCGCGATCCGGGTCGGTGCTGGCGGTCATGATCTCGGAGATCACGAGCGGGCCGGTGAGCGGGGCTTGGTTGGCTGCTTTGGGGGAGGGTTTCTGTTGAAGGACGAAGTCGAAGTCATCCTCGGCGGCTTTGTAATACATGCCGAAGGACTGGTCCTTTTGAGAGGGACCGAAGGAGACTTTGGTCTGGTAGCTGATGACCTCGTCGTTTGCGGAGGAGCGGAGGTGAAGGGACTGTCCCTTGGGATCGAGCGCGAAGCCTGTGGTGCGGCCCGGGTCCTTGCTGCGGAGACCGAACTGGGTGGCCTCAGAGAGGAGGAGGAAGCCTTTGGGCGGGAGGATGGTTTTGGGGGCGATCTGGTACTTGGCCGCGTCGTCGGGATCATCGCTGAGGCACCAGCCGGAGAGGTCGACGGATTTGGAGGAACGGTTGTGGAGTTCGATCCAGCCGGTGCCTGCGGCGGTGTGCGCGAGGACCTCGTTGATGACGATGCCGTCCTTGGGTGGGAAGGGATAGTCGGTTGGTTGGAATTGGTAGGAGGCGCCGATGTCGGCACGAGATCCGTTGGGATCGGTGGAGTGTGCGGGGTCGCCGGCGTTGATGGCGGGAGAGGTGGGGCGGAGTTGGAAGTTGAGTGCGGCGGGGTCGATGAACTGGAGTGGGGCGCGGCGGTTGCCGATGCCGGGGATGGGTGTGGTGTCGCTCACGCAGTAGGACGCGGTGAGTGTGGAGAGTGAATCGGCTTGGACTGGGACGGTGGAGCAGCCGGAGAAGATGTCGTTGGTGAGGACTGCGGAGCCGCCACCCATGGCGAAGTTTTTCTCGTAGATGTCGACGCCGATCTGGCAGTCGACGAAGGTGTTCTGGTCGATGAGAGCGGTGGAGCCGGAGTCCTTGATGCCGACGCCGACTGCGCATCCGACGACGAGGTTGTTGCGGAGGATGGCGGAGGAGCCCTGGCCGATGGAGACGCCTTTGTCGGAACTGAAGTAGATGCAGTTGCCTTCGACGAGGATGTTGACGCAACTCTCGCCGAGGTCGACGCCGTCGCTGTTCAAGCCGCGGAAGTTGTAGATGCGGTTGTTGCGGATGCGGCCGTCGACGACGCCGTCGAAGTCGATGGCATCGGTGTCCGGGGCGTGGTTGCCGTAGAAGGTGGAGCGTTCGACGGTGCCGCGGCCTTGTTTGACGTTGATGCAGTCGCCGCTGTAGGGGGTGTGGAAGGTGCTGTCGCGCACGGTGAGCTGGCCGCCCCTGCAGAAGACGGGTCCGCCGGAGAGTTGGATGTCGACGGACTCGAGAAGGAGGTCGGCGTTGAGGCCCGAGAGTGCGGAGGGATAGAGCAGGGGGTTCCAGCCCGAGGAGGCGCCGCGGATGATGAGGTGGCGGAGGACGGAGGGTGCGTTGGGATTTTCAAAGCTGACGGCGCCCCAGCGTTCGCCGTTGCGACCGAGGAACTGGACGGGGTGGGCCTGATCGCCCTGAACCAGAAGGGCGCCTTGGACGCGGATGTGGCGTCCTTGCGGGATCTGGAGGGTGACGCCGGCGGGGATGGTGAGGGTGATGCCTTGGGGGATGAGGAGGTCGTCGGAGAGGGTGTAAGGGGAGGCTTTGGTGGTGAGGACCGTGTTGGCGGAGAGCGTGCCGCCGAGAAGGGTTTCGGTGGAGGGGACGAACTGCGCGGTGATGGTGAGGTTGGATTGGAGGGAGGCGGTGGTGGAGGGAGTGGTGGGGCTGCCGGAGAGGCCGTTCCATTTGCTGAAGATGTAGCCCGGTGCTGGGACGGCCTTGAGTTGGAAGGCGATGTTGGGGAAGAGGCGGAGGGTGGAGGGCGGGACGGGGATGCCCTCGAGGAGGACGGTGCCCTGGCCCGAGACGTTGAGTGTGCACTGGACGGGCGCGTTGACGCCGAGTTCGGCGGAGAGTTCCTCGTGGACGTTGGCGGCGCGCGCGGAGGCGTAGGCCTTGATCTCCGCGATGCCGGCGGCGCGTGTGGCGGCGGACATTCCGCTGGTGGATGCGGAGCCCGTGGACCAGCGGGCCGCGTGGCGGCTGATTTCCGAGGCGGGGATCTCGGCGTCCATCGAGGAGATGATGCTCTGGACGCGTTGGGTGGAGAAGGTGGAGGCCATGTGGATGGCGTAGCGCTGAGCGAGGCGCTGGCGGAAGGAGGTGCTGACGTTGAGGCGGGAGAGGATGTCCTCGTTTGCGATCATCTGGGCGAGGACGCCTGAGGTGTTGCCTGTGGAGAAGGTGCGGTCGAGGTCGGTGAGGAACCAGCGCCACTGGGCTCCGGATTTGCGTTCGCGCCAGAACTCGCGGTTGTGGAGCCACGAGCTGTTGTTGGCGTAGGACTCTGTGATGACGAAGTCCATGAAGCTCTCGAGGTCGATGGATGCTTCCACGCGGGCCCAGTCCTTGGGCTGCGTGAGGTCCGCGGAGGCGAGGAATTGGATGAGGTCGCGCCATTCCTTGTCGGAGCCTTTTTGGACGCCGAGGGTGACATCGGCGCTGGTGACGTGGCCGTAGAGGAGGTGATCGACGGAGCCCGGAGGGAGGTGGTGGTTTTGAGCAAACCACGTGTCGTCCCAGCGCTCGCGGATGTCGTGGAGGCCGTAGTAGGAGCCGTTGACGAAGACGATGCTGGGGCGGTAGTCGGCGGTGTCTGCGCGGAGATAGCCGTGTGCAAGGCGGGGGATGAGGCAGTCGCGGAGCATCTCGCGCTCCCAGTTGTCGCCGCCGTCGCGGAGGGTGAAGGAGGAGTAGAGGGTGGCGGATTGTGCGGGGAAGAGGACGTAGGGGAGGTCGGTGGCGCCGTACTTGGAGTCGAGGGCGAGGTTGAGGGCTTTCTGTGGGTGGATCCAATTGTTCTCGCCGCCGATGCGGACGCCGCAGTCCGCGAGGAAGCCGGGGGCGCCGGCTGGGGCGAAGAACTCGACGTGGCCCGGAGCGTCCTTGCCTTTGTAGACATCGCGCAGGCCGTAGCGGGTGTCGTCCGGGAGGGGTTCGTGTTGGTTGCGGTAGATGCCGATGGTGTCGCCGAAGAGGGTCTCGGGATCCGCGACCACGGAGACGATGGGGAGTGAGCCCTGGGTTTCGCCGATGAGGTAGGTGCGGGTGAGGATGGGGCCGGGGACGCGGCCGGGGACAAAGCAGCGTGCGCGCAGGACGGTGGTGGAGGAGAGGGTGAGGGGGGCGGAGTAGAGGGCGGAACTGCTGCGGGGCGTGCTGCCATCGAGGGTGTAGCGGATCTGGCCGACGGAGGAGCTCAGGGAGACGGTGCGCGCGGAGGCGTAGGTGCCACCAGCGATCGACGCGGATACAGGGATGCCTTGGAGACGGAGGTCGGTGACGATGGCGCCCGCGTTTTCAGCGCCCGGGGTGGGTTCTGCGAATTGTTTCCAGAGGGTGGGGGCTGCGGGATCGCGGCCGTAAGAGATGTCGGGGAGTTGGAGGGTGAAGGAGACTTCTTCGGAAGAGGTGGTGGCGAGAGTGGTGCCGGTGAGTGCGAGGTCGAAGCTGACGTCGCTGCTGGCGGCGGCGCCTTGGTGGACTTCGACGGCGAGGATGTTCTCCCCCTGCCGCAGCAGGGATGCCTCGATGGTGAGCGGGAAGAAGGTGGTTTCATCGGCGCCTCCGACCACTGCGGAAGCGAGGGTGGAGGAGGCTGGGACGCCATCGGGCATGTTGCGGCGCGCGGCTTCGACGCCGTTGAGGTAGATGACGGCGCCGTCATCGACGAGGAGCTGGAGGGTGAGTTGCTGGACGGCGGCGGGGTCGCTGACCTGGAATTTGTGGCGGAAGTAGGTGGTGATGTATTTGTTGCCGGAGTCGGGGCCGAAGCTGAGGGTGGTGTCGACCGGGTCGCCGTAGCCGAGGCGTGCGGGGCCGGCGTTCCACGAGGAGTCGTCGAATGCCGCATCGTGCCATGCGGTTCCCTGATCGGAGCCGTTGTCGAGGTACTTCCAGACCGCGGCGTTGCCGGGGCCTGCGGTGGATGCGTTGACGAAGGCGATGTTGGAATTGATGTCGGCGTGGGTGAGGAGGAGGGAGTCGCCAGCGCTCGAGAGTTTGAAATTGGTGTGGAAACGTTCAGTGAGGAAGTTGCGCCACGGCCAGTATCCGCGGGGGTAGCTTTGGCCGGGGGCGGCGTCGCGTCCGTCGGCCACGACAACGAGAAAACCGTGGGCCGGTATGACTGCGCCGGCCGGGAAAGCCCATTTGAAGGGGTTGGTGGGTTTGTTGCTCAGGAACCAGCCATCGAGGGAGAGGGGGTTGCCGGTGGTGTTCTTGAGTTCGATCCAGTCCGGGTAATCCTCGAAGTCTGTGATGTCTGGGAAAGAGCGCACGTTGGTGGCGCAGACTTCGTTGATCTGGATCTGGGCGTTGCCCGTGCAGGGAGGCAGCAGGGTTGCCAGAGCCAGCAGGGTTGCGGCGCCAAGGAGACTGCGGCTGCTGTGAGAGATGGGCATGAAAGGAGGAGGGGAACGCGGGTGAGTGCGGCGATCGTTACGGTGCCGACTTGAAGGATGGCCGCTGGCACCCGCAGGGGAGCACCGCCGAAGGAGAGGCGTTTGCGCGGTCTATGCAGCAGGTGCGGTGCGCGTTCATGGGGGGGGATGGCGGAGCCGACCGCGTTTCCTGTTTGAAATCATGCCCGTTCCGGAGGTGATAAACAATCCGATTCCATCGCGCTGGGGGCTGTGGGATTTGTGCAGGCAACGCGATGGATTTGAGGGGTGCGTGCGGGTGGGCGTTGGCGTTAGGATGAAGGTTCCATGAACCCTTTTGCGCGTGCGTTGCTGCTTTGTTGGCCAGCCGCGCTGGTATCCCTGCCGGTTGCGGCGGAGGCGGGCGGAGTGGTGATCAACGAGATCCACTTTCATCCGGCGGACAAGCGGGCCACGGAGTTCGTGGAGTTGCACAATGCCGGTGATGCGCCCGTGGGACTCGGTGGATGGAGGCTCGAGGGGTTTGTGTTCCCTGAGGGCGCGGTGTTGAAGCCGGGTGGATTTTCCGTGGTGGCGGTGGATCCGGCGGTGTTCGAGAAGGAATTCGGGTTCCGGCCGCTGGGGCCGTTGCCGGGAAAGCTCAAGCACGGCGGGGAGAGTCTGAAGCTCCGGGATGCTTCCGGGAAAGTGGTGGATGCGGTGAGGTATGGGGTGGGATTCCCGTGGCCTTCGGCGGCCGGGGGCGGTGGATCTTCGCTGGAGCGGGTGGATCCATGGATGCCGGGAAACGAGCCGAGTGCGTGGCGCAGTTCGGGATTTGCAGCGGTGCCAGCGGCTGCGGGCGTGGTGCTGGTGGGCGCCGGCGATGGCGCATGGAGGGCGCGCAAGGGGACGGGCGAACCACCCGGTGCACGCGGCGCATGGAGGATGGCGGGATACAAGGAGGATGCGGCGTGGAAGACCGTTCGACTCTCGGTGGGGTACGGGGACGACGACGATGCGACGGTGCTCACGGACATGCAGGGTCGGTACACGAGCCTCTATCTGAGGCGCGCCTTTGAGGTGCCGGCTGGGTTCATGGAGAGCGCGCAACCGTTGCTGCTGCGGGTGCGCGTGGACGACGGCTGTGTCGTGTGGCTCAACGGACACGAGGTGGCGCGTCTGCATGTGCCGGAGGGGGAGCTGCGTTTCAACGCCACGGCGCAGGATCATGAGGCGGGGCCGGAGTTCGAGGAGGTGCCGCTCGCGGATGCCCACCGGTGGCTGGTTCCCGGGGCGAACGTGCTGGCGGTGCATGCGCTCAATGCGTCGTTGCAGAGCAGTGATCTTACGATCGATGCGGAGTTGCGCACACGGTCCGGAGCGCCTTTGGCAAAGCGGCCGACGCCGGGTGCGGTGAATTCCGTGCACCTTGCGAATCCTGCACCACAGGGGCACGGAGCCCGGATGCTACCGGGGGTGCTGGCGGTGGAGCATCGGCCTGCAGCGCCGCATTCCGGTGAGCCGTTGACGGTGACGGCGCGGGTGAATCCGGGTGCGGCATCGGTGGTGCTGCGCCTGCAGATGGTGGAGCCCGGCCGGTATGTGCGGCGGAGCGACGAGGCTTTTGAAAAGGCCTGGGTGGATTTGGAAATGCACGATGACGGACGCGCGGGCGATGCGGTGGCCGGCGACGGGACATACACGGTGGTGGTCCCCGCGGAGCAGCAGAAGCACCGGCATCTCGCTCGTTACCGGGTGGTGGTGAAGGATGCGGAGGGGCGCATGGCACAGGCCCCCGGCGAGGATGATAGCTGCGCGAACTTCGCGTGGTTTGTGTACGACGGCATGCCCGCATGGCGCGGCGCGAGCGTGCCCGGGAAGACGGCGGTGCGGGAGTTCAGCGCGGATTTTTTAAAGACGCTGCCCGCTTATCATCTGGTGGCGGACGGGGGCGACGTGGCGCGCAGTCAGTGGGAGGAGGGGTTTTACCGGCGGCCGTTTTTTGGGACGCTGGTGTACGAGGGGGTGGTGTATGACCACGTGCGTTTCCACAATCGCGGGACGGGGAGCACCTACATTGCAGGCAAGAACAAGTGGGGTTTGAAGTTCAACCGGGGCCATGAGTTTGCCGCGCGCGATGTGCACGGGAAACCGTATGCGCACCGGTGGGACAGCTTGAATTTGAACCCGGGTCTTTCCACGCCGTACTTGCCGGTGCATTGCGGGATCGCGGGGTTGGACGAGGCGGTGTCGTTCCGTGCTTACCAGCTTGCGGGTGTGCCGTCGGCGAACACGCACTGGGTGCAGTGGCGCGTGGTGAGCACGGAAGCCGAGGCGGCACCCGGCGATCAGTACGCGGGGGATGTGTGGGGGCTCGCGCTTTGTGTGCAGGACATGGATGGCGACTGGTTGCAGGAGCGCGGACTCGCCGATGGCAACGTCTATTCGACCCAGAGCGGCCGCAAACATCTGGCGCGCGGGATGCCGACGGATGGCTCGGATTGGAATGCCTTCCTCGACGGGGTGCGTGCCGCACGGCCCGAGAAGTGGTGGCGCGAGCACCTGGACCTGCCTGCTTACAACGGCTTCCACGCGCTCAACCGTGTGCTGGGCAATGTGGACCTGAGACCCGACGGCAATCACGGGTACTATCACCGGCCCGATGGACGCTGGGCGCCGGTGCCGTGGGATTTGGATATGATGCTGGTGCCGCGGCATCACCAACCGGGGGTGATCGATGCGGCGCGCTGCCTTGAGGTGCCGGTGCTCAAGCGCGAGTACCAGAGCCGAGCGAGGGAGATCATGGATCTTTTTTGCGAGGACCCGTCGCCCACTGGAGGGCAGGTCGGGCAGTTGGTGGCGGAGTTGTCGCGGATCCTCGCCCCATCAGGGTTTGAGGAGGACTGGGCGCGGTTCGATGAGGCGGTGTGGAATCAGCGGCCGCGGTACAATGCGAAGGGGAATTTTTTTGTGAACCCGGCGTTTGCGGATCATTTTGGAGGCCGCTGGAAGAGGGTGCTCGCGAGTGCGGATTTGAAGGGCTTCTGCGGCTACATCGTGGATTTCTGCACGGATGCGCGACCGGGTGGAAAATATGCGCCCAATGACGGAGACCCGCGTGGGTACGGGTTTGGATATCTGGCGCACGAGGCTGCGGATTCCGATGCGCCCGCTCGTCCGGTGGTGAGTGCGGTGGATGCAGGTGTTGCGGGCGATGGAAGCGCGCTGCGCTTGAAGGCCGGTGGATTCAGCGGTGCGAGGGGAGCGCGGTTTGGCGCGGTGCAGTGGCGGGTGGCCCGCATTGCGGCTCCGGGTGTGGCGGGTTACCGGGAGGGGGAGCCGCTCCGGTACGAGTTGGAGGGGGCATGGACGAGCGGGGAGTTGCAGGAGGAGGGCTTGGATTTCACGGTGCCGGCGGGGGTTTGTGAAGCCGGGTGCACATATCGGATCCGGGCTCGGCAGAGAGATGATGCGGGCCGGTGGAGTCGGTGGTCGGTGGCTTTGCAGATCGTGGCGGGGCAGGTGCGGTGAGAGAGCTTGCCTGCGTCAGGATGGCGGAGGCGCGTCCGTCTCTGCATTTGAGAGGGCGTCGGCTGCCTGCTTTTACGGAGTCGTCCCCGAGGGAAGGTGGGTGGCGAATTCTTCGATGGACGCGCAGCGGATGGCGGCCGTGAGGAGTGAGGCGAGGAGTTCCTGTGTATCGATGGATTCGACTGCTGGTGTGAGGCCGCGGGGGAGTTGGCCGTGGCGGATTTCGAGGGTGTGGAGGATGGCGCTCTGCATCGCGCGCTGTTTCCCCTGGGAGATGCCTTGTGAGATGCCCTGTGAGATGCCCTGTGAGATGCCTTGCTTGAGGCCATCTTGTTTTCCTTCCGCTCGGAATTGGTCGGCGAGTGTCATGATGATGGATTCAAGCGGCTCTTCGTGAAGGCGGCGGATTCTGTCTGCGAACTCCTCCTTGCGCACATTGCCGTCGTAAAGATAGCGCATCACACGCTCGAGCGCACCTTCGGAAAGGACGCTCAGGATCGATTTCTCCCAGACCGGGTCGGAGAGTAATTCCCCCACGGGTTCCGCCTTCAAGGCGCGCAGCGCAAGGATCCCTTCCGGCGTCCCGCCAAGGTCCTCGTACCGCATGCTCACAAGCTC
>CAMAUX010000026.1 GCA_945861435.1 Chthoniobacter flavus
GCGAACCTGCTCGTCGAGCATCCCGACTGCGACCACGACTTCCCCGACGCGATGCGGGAGAAGGCCTACAAGCTGTTTGAGACACACCTGCGCGCGCCGTAGCGGGTATAGCTGCCGAGGTAAGGAGGAGGGACGCGTCCGCTTCAAGCAGGCAAACGCAGGAAGCGCATCCACGAGTCGCCGTGCTTCATCACCTTGCGTTCCTCCCAGACCGCCGGCACTTCCAGCGTTAACGCGCCGCGGCAATGCAGCCTTCCCCCCCCCCGTACGTACGTAAAAAGGAAATTCCTATCAGTGCCGTTGAGCGCAGGTTCATCTTTTCCCGGTACATGGGCAGTTCCTCGATGAAACACACCGATTCCGGGCACACCAACACCCGCAAGAGCCGATCCAAGTCCGCCACCGTGTCCGGCATCGGCACGGCGTGGACGCTGCCATCGGTGTCCCGGTAGGCGATCCCTCCGCTTTTGCCCGGGTCAATGGCTATGGTCATCCTCCTGTATCGGCTCAGGCTATTCCCGAGGTTGTCTTGAGCTTTTCCACACGGTTGAGGCAGCCCTGCAGAAACCGCTTCTGACTCGGGTCCACCTGTGCCAGACGCCGGTAAAAAGGTTCGCGCCTGCTCACCAGCCGTTCGGCCACTGCAAGGGGCGCTTCCCGCGTCACCAAAGAGCGTACGGCCTCCAGTGTTTTTGGACCGATCCGACCGTCGGGTTCCGCACCCACTGAGCGCTGCGAGAACCTCGCCGCCTGAGTCACACCTGTTTTCACGCAGGCGTCAAAGTGGACGAGACTCACCGGCCACGGCAGACGGTCACAGTCGCCTTCCAGCCAGTATGCGCCCCGGTAGATTTCCTCGACCTTAATCTTGAGGATGTGGCGTACATCAGCTGGACGAAGGCCCTCGGCCTTCCGGTAAATGTCGTACACCCGCTGAAGGATGCCCTTGTTGGTGGCACCGCCCCGATCCACCGGATCGTTGGTGTAGCCGCCCTCCACCTCCAGGACAAAGTCCAGTGCCCGCTCAAAGGGGGTCGAGGACCCCTTTTAACGCGCCGCGGCAATGCAGCCTTCCCCCCCCCGTACGTACGTAAAAAGGAAATTCCAGACGTTGGCATAACGCTGCGGCATCGAGCCGGTCGTTCTTCACGCCTTTGCCCCGTTCATCCCAGTCCTGAGGTTGCACCACGTAGTTCTTGATGCCGAGTTCCTCGAACCGGCGGTGCAGATGGAATCCGAAGGCGCCAGCTTCATAACAGGTCACCACGTTGCGGGTGAGCTTCTGTTGTTTAACTACAAAAAGCATGAGCTCGTCGTAAGTCATTTTCTGGACGGTTTGCGGAGTCGCCCCGTCGATCTGACGGCTTACCCAGTAATATTTGGCGTGGGCGTCGATGCCGAGTTTGATCGAGTCGTAGGAGGCGGTTGATTGGGATGGATTGATGGTTGTCATGGCCTTTAAGATCGCGGGATCTCGCGCCGCTCGACAACCTCATGTCATCTAGTAGTTTTGAATCCATTTCCAGCCTTTCGCCGAAGGCTCTCTTTAAAACCGGTTCTCACCAACGAGCCCGGATCAACAAACAAAAAAAATCACCAACAGCATGCAATCATTGTTCAAAACACTCGCGGTCGCCCTCAGTTTTGCCGCCTTCTCTGGCGCATCTCTGAATGCCGCCGAAGAATATCGTTGAGACCGCGGTCAGCGCCGGTTCCTTCAAGACCCTGACCGCCGCCCTCGGCGCCGCTGGTCTGGTGGATGCCCTCAAGAAAGTGGCCCGTTCACCGTTTTCGCGCCCACCGACGGAGCCTTTGCGAAGCTTCCGCCTGGAACGGTCGAGAATCTGCTCGAGCCGGAGAACAAGGCGATGCTCACCGACATCCTGACCTATCACGTTGTCAGCGGTAACGTGCCTTCCGGGACCGCCATCAAGCTCACCGAGGCCACCGCGCTCAATAACAAGAAGATCAAGCTGGAAGCAAAGGAAGGCGCTCTCTTTCTGAACACGGCGAAGGAGACCACCGCTGACGTGAAGTGCTCCAACGGAGTGATTCACATCATCGACGACGTCCTCATGCCGCCCGCAACTGACAACAAGGGCGCAAGTGTCGAACTGAAATAGCCCTGACCCGGTAGCTACAAATAAGAAACAACAACATATGTCTCCGCTCCCGGTTCTTCCAAATCTGGGGGCGGAGTTCCCCCTTTCAGCAGCAATCCCCAGCCTCTGATACACGGCAGGCGAATACAACTTTGCCACCGCCGCCAGTAGCCGTTCGGCCCATCGCATAGACCGGCGGAATGTGATCCATGTCTTCCATGATTCCCCCCCTCCCGCAGGAGGTGAAGACCCAGCTGCTGTTACAGCGCTAAAGCCCCTCCCAAACTTCGTTCCTGAACCTCCCCAATATGAAAAAAAGTAACCGCGTTGAAAAAACGCGAACTCTGCATACGACTGTATGAGCCACATCCAACCCTTGCCGCCAGCTGAGCCACCGCGAAAACCTGACCTTGAAACCGCGGAGCGGATTGAGTCGGTTTTTTTGAATCTGAAGAGTGAACTTTCGCGGGTGATTGTGGGACTAGACGAGGAGATCAACCAGATATTCATCGCGCTGCTATGCCGGGGGCATTGCATTCTTGAGGGCGCTCCGGGCCTGGCCAAGACCAAGCTCATTTCGTGCATCGCCTCTTTGCTGCATCTCAGTTTCCGCCGGGTGCAGTTCACGCCGGACCTGATGCCGGGGGACCTCACGGGCTCCGAGGTGCTGCAACAAGACATGGAAACCGGGGAACGGTTCTTCCGGTTCCACCAAGGGCCGTTGTTTGCGAACCTGGTGCTGGCCGACGAGGTCAACCGCACTCCGCCCAAGACCCAGAGCGCGTTGCTCGAGGCCATGGAGGAGCGACAGATCACGGTGGGCCAGACCACATTCCCTCTGCCCAGGCCTTTCTTTGTGATGGCCACTCAAAACCCGATCGAGCACGAGGGCACCTACCCGCTCCCGGAAGCGCAATTGGACCGCTTCATGCTCAAAATCGTGCTCAAATACCCGAGCCGCGCGGACGAAGCGCAGATCATTCATCGGGCTTCGAGCGGGGATCCAGTGGTGTTCAGCCCGCTGATCTCTGCGGAGGAACTTGAATGGATGCAGCAGCTGGTGAGGCGGGTTCCGATCGCAGACTCTTGTGTCGAGTATGCGGCCGACATCGTGCGTCGTTCGCGTCCCGGCACGTCCGAAACGCCAGCTGCAGTGGCCGGCAACCTGGCCTGGGGCGCTGGTCCGCGCGCCGGCATTTTTCTGGCGTCCGCGGCCAAGGCGCATGCGGTTTTGAGCGGGCGCCAGCACGCCACCACCGACGATGTGCGAGCCATGGCGGCGCCGGTGCTGCGGCACCGGTTGGCACTCACCTTCAACGCCGAGTCCGAGGGCATCACCGCCGATTCCATCGTCGAAAAGCTTCTTTGACCAGGAATGGATTCCAATGTCACCGCGGTTGCCGGGCTACTCGAGCACTTCCTGACGGCCGAGGACATCCGCCATCTCGATAAAGCGAGCTTTCCAACGGCGCAACGCATCCGGGCATCGCGCACGGGTGCGCACAAGGCACGACTTCGCGGCGGCACCACGGAATTTGCCGACCATCGGCCCTATTCGCCCGGCGATGAGGTGCGCAGGCTCGACTGGCGCATTGTCGGCAGGTCCGAACGGCTCGAAGTGAAGCTCTACGAAGATCCCTCCACGTTGGATAATATCCTCCTTCTCGATGGCAGCGGTTCGATGAAGTTTGCTGACTCGACCCGCACGAAATTTTCCTACGGCTGCTCGGTGGCGGCGTTTCTGGCAAAACTATTGCTTGGGCAACGCGACCCGGTGGGACTGTCGATCGCAACGGCGAGCGAGCCCTTGATCCTGCCGCCGAAGTCAAACAGCATGCAGTTGGCGCAGCTGCTCAGAACCATGAGACAAGTTGAGCCGCAGGGCAAAACGGCGGTGCCCGCACAAATCCGGCAACTGGCCAAAAGCCTGCGCAATCCCACCCGGGTGCTGCTCATTTCCGACTGTTTTGTGGAGTTGGAATTGCTGGAGGCGGAACTCAAGATGCTGGCCGCGCGAGGCCATCGTTTTCACGTGCTGCACACGGTGGCGCCGGAAGAGGTGAGCTTGAACTACCGCCAACCCTTGCGCTTCACCAGCCTGGAGGACAGCCTGCGCATTGATGCCAATCCCCAGGAAATCGTGTTGGGTTACCTCGCCGCCATGCGCAAGCACGTGGACGGCCTGCGCCGCATCTGCCTGCATTACGGCGCCGGCTACGAACCGCTCGTGACCAATCGCCCAGTGGGCCGGGCCCTGGTGGATTTCATCCAACGCCAAGGAAAACGCTGATGTTTGGGGCCTCGATATTTCTCGCGGGCTTGGCGGCCATCGGGCTGCCGGTGGTCATTCATTATCTGGCCCGCCAGCGGACCCGGGTCCTGCCTTGGGGCGCAATGGCTTTCCTGCAACAATCCATCTCCAGCGCCAGCTCCCGGCGCAACCGGCTCTGGGACAAACTTCTGCTTTTGTTGCGCACACTGGCCATTCTTTTTCTCGTGCTGACCTTTGCGCAACCACTGGCATCGCGCCTATGGATTGGCGGCTCAGAATTGGAAACGGTGTTCATCTGGGACATCTCACTTTCGACCACTGCCAGAGGGGAAAAACCGGTGATCGAATCGATGAAAGAAAGCCTGTTGAAGGAAATGGCCAAATTGCCCAACGCCTCGCGTGTGCAAATCCTGCTGGCCGGGTCTGAACTGCGGTGGCTCAGAAGCGAGCCGCTCACCCTTTCGGCGCTCAACCGCAAATCGGTGGAAAGCGCGATCAATCAACAGCAGGCGGACCACGGCGGCAGCGAACTTGCCACCGCAATTCTCACGGCCTTGTCGGTGGAGGATGCTGCCAAGACCCGGAGCATCGTCGTGCTGCACGACGGGCGGCGAGAGGGCTGGCAGTCAAGCGATTCCACCCGCTGGCAGGCCATCCGCCAGTGCCTGGCTGGGAATCCCCGTCTGTCGTTGCGCTCGGTCGACCCCAAGGCCAGCCTTGAAGCGCCCCAGCTTTCCGTCACGCAGGTCAAATCTGAGCGCGACACCATCGCGCTCAACAGTCCCGTACGGTTCCGTGCGACGTTGAAAAACCACTCCAAAACCGACCCCGTCACAAGCACGGTGATCTGGCGCATTGATCGGCGCGAGGTTGAGCGTTCCAATGCGGTGAGCATTCCCGCAGGTGAAGAACTCAAACTTGAGCAAGTGCTGAGCTTTGCGGACACCGGCTGCCATCAGGTGGAGTGCGAGGCCCAACTCGACGGCGACATCCTTCCCGCCGATAACCGCCTCAGCTCTGTGGTCTCGGTGCCTGAGGGGATTCCCATCGTGATCGTCGATGACACACCCCGAACCCAACCCGGACAGATTCTTCCCTCTGAGTTTCTTGCCGCCGCACTCGGTAGCCCGCTCCAGAAAGAAGGCAGGAAAACCCCAAAAAGCTCCCTATTCCAAGCCCGGGTGGTGAAGAGCAGCGAGGTGACGCCGGCGCTTCTGAGCGGAAATGTGGCGGTGTTGATTGCCCAAGCGGATTCGTTTCCGGCGGCGCGAGCGCTTCACGAGCTGGTCGAGCGCGGGGGCGGACTCTGGCTGTTCATGGGGTGGGAACAAACCCCCGCATGGGCCGACGAGTTGCTCAAGGAATTGGGACTCGAGCCGCTGGCCAAATCCCGCCGCACCCTCACCAAAGACCCTGAGCATCCCATGAAGATCATGCCATCGGATCCAGCGGGGGCCTTTGCGTTAGGCTTCGCACGGCTCGACCTGCACCGCGCCGAGTTGCAGGCCGTGCAGCAACTCGATGAGCGTGTTTATCTCGATGATGAGAAACTCCTGCAGACTGAGGAAGGGCACCCGGTGCTGCTTTCGCTCGCTGTCGGGACCGGCCGAGTCATGCTCCAGACCACCGACTTGAACCGGTTCAATACCAACCTGCCCATTCTGCAGAGTTTTGTGCCGTTGATGCGCCAAGGCATGTTGGAGGCCATTCAGGGGGCGCTACCCAAACGCAATCTCAACCCGGGAGAACCCATCCCCGCGAGCGTTTCTCCCGGGGATCCCATCAAACGCCCGGACGGCTCCCTGCGCGATCGGTCGCGAAGCGCCGATACCATGGATCCGGGCATCTATCAGATTGATCAACCCAGCCTGGATAAACCGGAACTTTTCAGTGTTCGCCGCCCGGCCTCGGAGTCGGAGCTCGCCCCGATCTCCCCCGCCGAAATTGCCGCGCTTTTTGAATCTTCCACGTCGCCTCCGCCAGCGGCCGCCGAGGAAGTCCGCAAGGGCCTCTGGCCGCTGGCCTGGCTCTTCGCCATCCTCGCGGGCGTGTTCTTCATCGCCGAAGCGCTGCTGGCGCATTGGATCGCCCGCCAGCGTGCCTCCCAAAGTGTCAGCATCGACCTCAAGCCCGTCTTCTGACGCCCACCGTGATGATCGAAACCTTTTTCCCGCCCTTTTGGCTCGCTCTTGGAGTGATGGCTGCGGTCGCGCTCTTCGTCTTTCTACTCCGGCAGGAATTGAGCGAACAGCCGCCCTTCGTGCGCTGGAGCATCATTGCACTGCGGATCCTTCTCTGCCTGCTGGTGGGGTGGCTGATCGCCCAACCGCGCGCCATCACCGAAAAAGAGGAAACGCTGCCGGTGTCGGCCAGTTTGGGAATCGATGTTTCTGAAAGCATGCTGCTCGCCGACAACGGCGGCAAAAACACCTCGCGCTGGTCGACCCCGGCCACTGATCTGGACCAATCGATCACCTTGAGCGAAGCGGCCAAGATCCGGCTCAACCTCAGCTCCAAACAGTTGCACGGCAAAAACTTGGCGCAGGAAGTGCAGAAGACCATCGCGATCCTGGCCGAAGCCAAACAAAAGGTGGAAGCCTACGGTCGCGCGTCGTCCCTTGAGCGGCTCACCGCGGGCCCTGCGGCCAAACTCGCGAGCGCCTGCAAAGGCTTAAAAGAAATCGATGAGCGCCAGCCGGTGGAAACGCTCGTGCACAACGCTCGTTTAGTGACGGAAGCGGCGCTCGGTCTGCGGCGCCTCGATGTCATTGGCACGGCCGACCCCAGCGAGAGCAAACCGCGCATCGAATGGGTCCAGCGGTGGCTGGAGAAGGCAGTGCCCCAGTTCAAGCAAGCTGGCTGCGACTTGCGCAACTTTGCCTTTGCCACCGACCTCGTCCCGCTCCAGGAAGGCCAAAAGCCGACGGTCTCCCGAAAGGACGGCACCCGGCTTTACGAAAACCTTAACCGCCTGGGTGCCAAAGCCGGGCCAACACGCATTTCCTTCCTTGTCACCGACGGGGTGGATTCGGGGGGGGCGGGAGAATTCTCGGCCGCGGTTCGTGACCAACCCCTGATCGTGCTGCCAATCGGCGACCCCGATACCCGGCCCGACGTGCGTATCGACACGCTGGTGGGCCCCGCGCAGGTGAGGGAGAAAGATGTATTTCAAGCAGTCGCCCAGGTTTCCATGCACCACAATCGGCCGGTCACCGTCACCGTGAACCTGCGCGAGAACGAGCGGATCCTAGCCACCCAGCAAGTGCCGCTGAAGGGCGACGGCAGCTCCGAACGCGTGGAATTGGGCTGGCAGGCCATCGGTCCCGGCACCAAAAACCTGACCGTGGAGGTCAGTCCCATCCAAGACGAAGCGACCCTCCACAACAACTCCCGCCCCCTCACTTGCAACGTCACCAAGGACCGCTACCGGATTCTGGTCTGCGACGCCTTTCCCCGCTGGGAAACCCGTTACCTCCAAAACCTCTTCCGCCGCGATCCCTCGATCGAGCTGGCCAGCATCGTTTTTGAACCACGCCACACCTACCCGGGCAAGACCCCTGTTGAACCACCCGCACTGCCCCTTTCTCTGGAACCCTGGCAAAAGTTCGACCTGGTGATCCTGGGCGACCTCAACCCGTCGCAGCTCACCCTCGAACATCAAAAACTGCTCGTGGAGTATGTGAATCGAGGGGGTAATCTGCTGCTCATCGCCGGCGAGAACTCCATGCCGCAGGCGTTCATCGGGGCACCTCTGGAAACCCTGCTGCCAATGGCTCGAGTCCAAGCCAACGAACTCCAGGGCACTTTTGTCATTTCACCGCCACAAAACCGCCCGGTCCATCCCATGGTGCGCATTTCCCAAACCGATGCCGCCTCGCAGTGGCGGACGATTTTCTCCGCCACCCCAGAATACCGGCTTTCCGCGTGGGCAAAGGCAAAACAATCCGCGCAAACGCTGCTGGTCGCCAGGGATGTCAAAGGAGGCAGCCACGACTTTCTGGCTGTCCAAAACATCGGCAGCGGCCGGGTCGCCTTCGCCGCGGCACCCAGTTTCTATCACCTGCGCTTCCTCTTTGGCGACCGCTACCACCTCAGATTCTGGGGACAAATGATCCGGGGAATGTGCATGGGCGACTTCGGGTTCGGCGAGGGCATGGTCAAAACCCGCTTGGACGGCCAACTCTGGGAATCAGGCAGCGAGGTGCAGGGGCGCGTGCGCATCGAAGATTTGGAGGGGAATCCCGTTCGAAACGCCGACTTTGCCGCCGTCCTCAGCCGCGATGGCCAGCCGGTGGCAAGGATGAAGCCTGTCGCCGATGAAGCCAAACCCGACGAATATTTCCTGCGCTTTCCCGATCTGCCGCCAGGAAATTATCAACTCACCTACGAGGGCGATCCCGTCGAGCGACTCTGGAACATGGACCGCCAAACCAAGCCCGATCCAGCCGTATGCCGATTCCAGGTGCTGGAGGGGCTCCCTTCAGAAGAAAGGCAGTTTGCGACGGAACCCTCGCCCTTTTGGGGTAAAGTCAATGAGTTGCCGCTTGGCACGACCATCCACCCGCAGACCCTTACGCTCATGCTGGAAGCGCTGGATCTGCAGCCGGAGACCACATCCCTCAAGCGCAGCCGTGCGATCTGGGACACCTGGGTGCTGCTCCTCGCAATCGTGAGCATTTCTGGAATCGAGTGGCTGCTTCGCAGGATCAAAGGCCTTTGTTAGAACGAATTTAAAGGCAATCCCTATGAGCACATCTCCCTTGTCCGATGAAGTGCGCAGGCAAATCTCCATAGTGCGGGGGCGCAGAGGCCTCTTTCATGTGGGAAACCTGCTCTTCGCGCTGTTGGCGATCTTCCTCATTCTGGTGGGCCTCGCCCTGTTGCTTGATTGGGTGCTCGCCAGCCGATCACTCCCTCTACGCGCTTTCACCAGCTTTTCGGTTTGCGGCGGATTCCTGTTCCTCGCTCGCTGGACTTGGCGCAAGCTGCCCTTTGCTGGCGGGGTGCGCCGCACGGCCAATTGGCTCGATGAGGTCAACCCCGCTCTCCAGGAGCGTCTTTCCACCGTCGTCGAACTCAGTGACAAGGACTCGCATTCTCCTGAATTGCTCGGGGCGGTTGCCAAACAAGTCGACACGATCGGCGTCCGGGACAACCCGCGGCGCGCCATTCTGGCCAAACCTTTCCTGTCAGCCTTGGTGGCCTTCGCCTGTGCCTTTGTCCTGCTCGCTCTGGTGAAAACCATGAGCGGTTCGGGATTTGTCACCCTCTTGGATAGGCTCATCAACCCATGGTCGGAGCAGACCCTCACCCTGCTTTCCGAAAACGCCTCCACCCACTACCACCTCAGGGGGCGACCCTTCGAGGTTTCGGTGGCGGTCAGTGGCAAAATCCCGGCCAGCGCCATTCTGGAATCCCGCAACGCCGATGGCACTCTCGAACAACGCGAAACCCCCATCGACCGCACGGCAAAATCCTTAAAAGCCTCAATCCCACGCGTGGAAAAGGACTTCGCCTACCGCGTCATTGCCGGCGACGCCCAAACCCCATGGAACCAGGTTTCGGTCATCGACCGCCCCCTGTTGAAGGACGTTCAGCTCACCGTCACTCCGCCCGCCTATACCAAGCTTGAAGCACGCACATGGACCGTGCTGCCCCGGCGCGTCGAAGTTCCAGAAGGCAGCCAGGTGAGCCTCAACTTTGCGGCCAACCAGAAACTGCCCGGCGCCAGAATCCTCCAGCGCGGCGACCAACGAGAACTGGCCACCACTCTCCTCCCGGGCAAGACAGGGCAATTTCTCTTCAATACCTATCCCACGGAAAGCGTTGAAATCGAAATTCAACTTTCCTCGCTCCTCTGCGACCTGCAATCGCGCTTTCCGCTCACTTTGGCCGTCAAGCCTGATCAAAAACCCCAGGTTAAACTGCTCGAAACCAGCGAAACCTTTGCCATGAAAGCCGACGAAACCCTGGATGTGGTTTTCCGGGCGATCGATGACTATGGAATCAAAAGTGCGGAACTGGTCGCCGAGGTCACCAAGGCCGATGGCAGCAAGGAAGAGTTTCGATTCCCGGTCGACATCAAAGCCGGAGAAAAGGATCTCCAAGCAACCGCCACGCTGGATTTGAAACAAATCCCCCTCCAGAAGGGCGATCAGCTCCGTTACGCGGTTGAGGTCCGGGATCAGCGCGAACTTCAGGCAAGCAATCAGGTGCTTCAGCGTCAGGATTCATTGAGCCAGGACATTGCGCGCCTCGAGCAAGCTGCGGCAGCGGCTCAAAAGCTCAACGAGTCGCTTCAGGCGGCACAAGAGTCCAATGACAAGGCACTTGCCGCGGCCAAAGAGTCAACGAGCGATCCCGCCAACCAGAGCCAGCAAAACCCCGGCCCGACCGAAAACAAGCCAGCCAGCGGCGACAACGCGCAGAACGCGAACAAAGCCAAATCAGCCGAGTCATCCGGGAACGGGAAGTCCGAAGTCGGGCAACAGTCCAAGCAAACCCAGAGCCTGCTGAAGGAGGCCGCGCGGATCGCAGCCAGCGATCCAGCGAAGGCAGCGAAAGAAGGAGTGTTGAAACACATCGAGCAGGCCCAGCAGGCCATTGAGGCCGCCCAAGCCGGCAATCCGGCCACCCCTGCGCTAATGACGGCGAAGGAGGAGATCGCCCAAGCGATGGCAGAGACCAAACAACTGGCGCGGCAGGCTGTGCAGGAGCTCAAGAGTGCCGAAACCGCGAGACAGGAAGCCTCGCAACAAGCACTGAGGGAGTCCCTGCAATCGGCCCAGATGCTGGCGCAACAAGCCCAGCAAATGCTCCAAGCCCCCCAAGCCCAGCAAGCCCAGCAAGCCCAGCAAGCCCAGCAAGCCCAGCAAGGTCAACAAGGTCAACAAGGTCAACAAAGCCCCCCACTAAAAGCCGCAGCCGAAGACCTCGAGCAAAAGGTCCAAGAAGCGGCAACCCTCGCAAAAAGCCTGTCCGACGCGGCAGAGCGCGCCGCCATAAACGAATCCCTGGAAAAAGCAGGCCAAACCGCAAAACAGGCGCGCACCGACGGAGTCACCCCGGAGCGCCTGAGCCAAATCGAGAAAGAACTGGCCAAGGCCTTGGCAAAACTCGGTGACCAAAAAGAGGTGGAGAAGCGCCGCCTCGACCTCGCCAAAGCAGAAAAGCCCCCTTCCAAATCCGCTTCAGCGAAAGTCACCGTTGACGAGTTCGCGGAATACCGCATCGGCGGCAACAAGAAACAGCAGATCGCCATCCAGGAGGTGCTCGACCTGATTCTTAATAGCGCCGTCACCGGCCGCAAACACATCGAGTCAACCGGCGCTGGACCAAAGCCAGAAGAGCCCGCTGGAAAATACTTGGAGCTGGTCGCCAGCAAGGTGCCACTCATTAAAGCCGCATTAAAGAAGGGGGCTGAAGGCGCAGAGGACCTGCGCAAGCGCAGCGAGGGAACTCCCTACGCCTTCTTTGGGCTGCAAGCCAAGGCCATGGTCGAGACCGGATTTACTCCCGCGCTTGAGGCTCTGGACAATGCGGCAACTTCTGACAAAGCCCCGGAAAAAGCCAAACAACTGCTCCTCGCCGATGAACGTTTGCGCTGGGTCATCAGCCAACTGGAAAAAAACCAGCAGCAGTTCGCAAAAATGATCGAATATGAGGATGTGCTCGAGCTCGCGCACCAATTCAAAAAGATGCATACGATCACGCTCGAAGACATGTTCAAGGACATGTCCGCTGAAGATTCCTGTCCGACTTCGCCATATGCCAAGTTAAAGAGCGAACTCAGTGACGACGAAGTCCAGGAGCTCATCGCCCAATTAAAGCTTAAGCGTGAGGTTCTCAAGCGACTCAGCGAGCTCCTGCAGAAAAACCCCGAGCTGCGGGCCAAGTATTTGGCCAAGGGGAGTGAATCGAGTAAAATCTATCGGGAGGAACTCAGCCGGCTACGGGACCAGCAGCAGGAACTGGCGGAAGCCACCGCCACTCTTGCGCCCGCGCGTAAGAATCCAGCCCGCGCCGTGCCGCAGCAGTTCAGCGGCATGCTCGGGCAACGCCTGCGCAAGTTCTCCAGCCAGACCACCGAAGCACTGGGCCTCGCCCGCATCTGGATTCCCACCGAGACTCCTCCCGCCCAGCGCAAGGAGCTCGAGGATGCCCTCGCCGGACTTTCGCACTCTGTCGAACTGCTCACTGCCGCCAACCCTTTGGAAAAAGAGCCGTTTGAACAAGCCGCCGCTGCCGTGCGCAAGTCGGGCGAAGACGCGGTCAAGACGCTCTTCCGACCCGAGTGGCAGGGCAGCTTCAGGGATTTTAGCACCGTGCGCACTGCTGACCTCGTGGCAATGGCCACCGAACTTGCCACCTGCGAGGCTCTGGCCAAATCACTTCGCGACAACACAACCCATCTGTTTCTCAGCCAGTTGCAGGGCGAACTCAACGAGGAAACCCAATCCATCACCCTCGGTTTGCTTGATGAACTGGCCAACATCACCGGCGTGAGCCCAAAGGCCGACCAACAGATCGAGGAACTCAACATCCTCTTCACCAAACAACTTCTTCCCACCCAGAAACAGGCCTCTCATTCCCTCTCCGAACGAAACCTTGAACGCTCGCTAGACGCTACCAAATCGGCGGTTATCGACTTGGAAAAGGCCACCCGTCTGCTCGACTCGGCCATCACTGAATTCATTCGGGAGGAAAGCGCCCAGGATGCACTGGCACAACGAGCCGCGTCCGGCGAAGCAAAGCCGCTTGCGGATCCCAGCAAAGAGGAAATTGAGGAAGCACTGGCGGCGCTCCTGCGCTCGCTGGAGGAAGAATCCCGCAACTCCACCAAGCTCAAGCTCGGTATCACTGCGCAGACCAACGTGCAGATCAAAAAAGACTGGGAGGAGAAGAAGGATCCGAAGAAGGAGAAGTCTGAAAAAGAAGCCATGACCCGGCAGCGTGAAGAGCAGAT
Organism: Chthoniobacter flavus; assembly: GCA_945861435.1. Classification (GTDB taxonomy): domain Bacteria; phylum Verrucomicrobiota; class Verrucomicrobiia; order Chthoniobacterales; family Chthoniobacteraceae; genus CAIURC01. Next base: position 13,340 of record CAMAUX010000026.1, read on the forward strand.
GAAAGCCGCGCAGCAGGCGGCGGCCGCCGCGGGAAAAGCCCAGCAACTCGCCAACGCCAAGGCCCAGCAACTCGCCCACCAAATGGGGCGCAAACCTTCCGTCCCGTGGAAGGACAAGGAAACCCTCCAGTTCGAAGGCCGCAACGATTGGAACAACATTCAGAGCCGACTCAAGGAGAGCCTCACCCAGGATATTGATTCCGCAGTGCCGGAGGAATACCGCACAGCCATCGAGGACTACTTCCGCAGCATCTCCGACACTAACAGTAAGTAAACACCCATGCGACTTGCCTGTTTACTTCTGGTTCTTTTACTGCCGCTCTCCGCGCTCGCGCAGCAGTTGGAAAATCCCAAACTGGGGATCGTCGATCCGGCCAATGAGTTGCCCGAGGTGCTCAACGCCCGGCAAACCGACCAGTTGGTGGCGGCAGTGGACCGCGGGCTTGGTGCCCTCGAGAAACTCCAGCGGGCCGACGGCAGTTTTCCGAGCGCCCCCAATGGCCAGCCCGCCGTCACCGCCCTTGCGGTCATGGCTTATCTCTCCCGCGGCCACATGCCGGGAGAAGGGCCCTATGGCGACACCATCCAGCGGGCCATCGACTATGTGCTCTCCCAACAGCAGAAGAGCGGGATGTTCTCCCATATGGAGATCGATTACGCCAAACTCAACGTGGTGCTTTCCGGTGGGGAGGAGTTCCATAACATGGCTTCCCAATCCTACAGCCATGCCATTTCCATGTTGATGCTGGGCGAGGTTTACGGACTCACCGCCGAAAAGGAATCCTTCCGCGTTCGCGCCGCCATTGATAAAGGCCTCAAATTCACCATCCAACTTTGGGATATCAGACCCAGCGCAAAGCAAGACGACGGCGGCTTCCGCTACACCCGCCCCTACGAGGATGGGGCCGAGGCCGATGTTTCCGTCACCGGTTGGCATGCCGCCTCGCTTCGTTCCATCCGCAACGCCGGGTTCGACGTTCCTCAGACGGTGATGGATCGCATCGCCGCCTATCTTCTGCGTAATCAGAATGCCGATGGCGGTTTCGGCTACATTGCCAACAAGAGAAGCACCTTCACCATGACTGCGGCTGGCACCCTTTGCCTGGCCCTTGCTGGCAAACACGGCGCGCCGGAGACCTTGCGCGCCGCCACCTTTCTCTCCCGTTTTCGCGCCAGCGACCGACGGGCTTTTTCAGACACCTCCGGCCGCGACTGGCCCTACTATGGCTGCTACTACCTCACCCAGGCCTCTATCCAACTCGGCGGCCAATTGTGGACCAACTGCATGGGCGAGTGCTCCAAATACTTGCTCGCCAAACAGTCCGCAGGCGGCCTCTGGCCACCTGATGGCACCGACTCAGCTTATGGCCCGAGTTACTCCACGTCCATGGCCATCATCGCTCTCACTCCGGTCCTCCAGATCCTCCCCATCTATCAACGCTGAAAAGCACCGGGGGCCAATTTGGAATCCATACCAAGAGCCATGAAGATGATCCTCATCCACGTGACTCGTGGCCTCTCTCGACAAAGCCATCGACTAAAAGCATTCGGTCCAACGAAAAGGCAGTCGCGGAGACCATCACCAACAACGTCCGCAAGCGGATCATCGAGGAGCACCTCAACAATCCTGAATACTACAACGAGATGTCTGTGCTCCTGGTGAGCTCGCTCAGCAGCTCCTTTATGTCCATACTCACAATGGTCGATGCCGTGTCGCTGAGCGCGTACGGCAAGATCAACCGCCCATTATGAAGCATCGCTCCGCAGGTATACACCACGTTCGGCACGTACCCTTCACGCTCACTTCCCACAGCGCTCAAGAGCGGTTCACGCAAAAAACCGATCACTTTCGAAGGATCCTCGAGATCCAGCAGGATCGCCCCGATACAGTACTTCCGCATAGGCCCGACGCCGTGGGTAATGAGTAACCAGCCAGCGTCTGTTTCGATCGGCGAACCACAGTTGCCGATTTTAACCATCTCCCAGTGCTGTTCGGGTTGTCTCAACATCTTCGTCTCGCTCCAGAAATGCGGATTGTCTGAGAGCATCAGGAACAGGTTCTCGTCATCCTGGCGGGAGATCATGGCGTACTTGCCACGGATACGCCGTGGGAAAAACGCCATTCCTTTATTTTGCACCGCACCGCCATTCAGCGTGAGAGCACGGAAATTCAAAAAATCCGTGGTCTCCAACAACTGGGGCAAAATGGCACGTCCGTTGTAAGCGGTGTACGTGGCGTAATAGAGGACGCTGCCATCATCTTCCACAAATCGCACAAAACGGGCATCTTCCATACCATTACTCTCATTGGAGGAGATTGGAAAAATGATCCGTTCAGCCAGGGGCAAAGTCGGCGCAAAATGCACCTGATAATTCGACTCCGCCAGCCAGCGCACGCAATCCATCGTCCGCTGAAAATCACTGGGCAATGCGCGCCCGCCATTTGTCGTGTTTTCCATGGCCGTCTCCAGTTCGCGTAGGGAAAACAGTTCTCCCAGCGAATCCAAAGCCTCGTTAGACCACTCGTTTTCAAACCCCATCTCCTTCAACTTATGAAGAAAGTTTCCTTTCCGATAAGTCGGATTCGGATTCACCGCGGGCGCACTCACAAACCGCGACGCTGCCTGCACCACAATCGAATGGTCCGCCCCAATCACTCCGGAACGAAATTCGATGGATGAAATGTGCCCTTCGCCAGTCGCTCTGAGGCTTAATACAAACCGGACCTCCTTATCCTGCAGGCCGCTCTGGTCAGGATCCAGCACCATGGACGGATTAAATAACGCGGCGGATTCGAGTGCGTATTCGCCTGAAAACAGGGCGCCGATGTACCACTGACGCGCCTCGGACAGGACTTCCCCGCTGCTAATACTCGCCTTTACCCGTTCGAAATTTTGCCGCCAGGCGGCCCGGATGTCGCCATGGCGGGGTTCAAACTCCTCGAGCACCAACGCCAGGTGCATCTCCATCTCAGCCTCGTTAAGGGCAAGCGCACGCCGAATCACATTGGACACCCGCACTGGATCCCCCGGAATAAAGGGCCGGATCAGGACCCGCGCATTGTCGGGCCGCAACATGATACCTGAAGGCTGAATATTAAAGTGACTCATGAGTTTCAACCAACAGCCTGCTGTTTCATCACCTCCAGATAGGACAAATAGAACGCCAAACTCGACTCCGCTCCCTGGTTCTCGTTGAGCGAATCTTGGAGCAACGCGTCACGACATCCACCCGTACTTGGGTCGTACAACGATTGCCCCAAATCGTTCCGCCCCAAAAACCACTCAAAACAACGGCGCCCAGCTTTTTTCCAAAACTCGTCCTGCGTGGCCTCATACGCCGCAAAACATGCGGAAAGCATCGCGTGCGCCTCCAAAGGTTGCTGGTCAAAACGCGCAGGTTCACCGCCACGCGTCCAAAATCCATTGCACCCGATCGGCGCAAAATGCCCTCCCTCCGCCGTCTGTACCTCGAGTAACCAGCGCAAGGAAGAGAGTCCAATCTCGAGCACCTCCGGCTGTTGTGTCCAGTGCCAGCTTAAGATCAATGCATGCGATAGCTTGGCGTTATCATAGGTTGCGATGCGTTCAAACCATTGCCATTGCGGCGTGGAGTTCGCCCGGAACAAATCCACAAGCATATTTGTGAGAACATCCCGCGTCTGGCCAACCACCCTGTCCCCGGAAAACGTCCGCAAATATTCGTGAATGGCAATCAGCGTAAATGCCCAGGCTCGAGGTGAACTAAACCGTCCCACAGGTGAAAGCCCTCTTTGAAAAAGGAGCCCGCACAGATTCTTGTGTCCCGCGTTTTTGGAACGTCCCAGAGCCGTACCGACCGCCCACAACGCTCGTGCGTGACTGTCCTCAGATCCGTGTAATTCGAGCCACTTTCTTTCGTGACTCATGAAGTTACGGAAGCGACACGTGTTCGCATCAAATGCATACCAGAGAAACGCGAGATAGGTGCTTGCAAGCCGCTCCAGTTCCACAGAAACCCCGCCGGATTCCTGCATTAAAACAGTAAAAATAAAGGCCCTGGCATTGTCGTCCGTGCAATATGCCTCGTGGTAATTCGGCACATTGTAAATGGCGTGCTGAAAAATGCCGGTGTGATCACTCATATTAAAGAGGTGATCCAGCTTGAGCGCCGGTAACGGGTAATTCTCACTCTCCACCTTGCGCGCCGCCAGGGTCTCCAGCGAAGGAACACTCAAAGCCGCTCTCGCCTTTTCAAAACTCTCCATGTACCGACGCGCCACCACCGGCCAGATCATCTCCCGGCCGGCCTTCCATGCCCGCTTGCGCATCGCCGTCATCAGCGTCGGATTCGATAAAAAATGGTTCACCCCGGCAGCAATCGCAGCCGCATCCGCAAACGGCACAAGAATGCCACGCTCCTCCGCCAACAATTCCTGAGCGTGCCAGTACGGTGTCGAAATCAACGCCTTTCCAGCACCAAAAGTGTAGGCCAGCGTCCCCGACGTAATCTGCGCTTCGTTCAGATACGGAGTCAGATAAATATCTGCCGCTCCGATAAACTCTTTTAGCTGCTCCAGCGAAACAAACCGGTTGTCGAAAATCACCCGGGCCCCCACCCCCAGACTTTCGGCGAGTTGGTGTAACTTCTCGCGGTAAACCTCCCCTTCTCTCGCCACCAAATGCGGATGTGTTGCTCCCAGCACAATATAAACAATGTCCGGATGCTTTTCCAAAATCGCTGGCAACGCCTCAATTACGTACTCAATCCCTTTGTTGGGAGAAAGCAGACCAAAGGTCAGAAGCACCGTCTTTCCCTCCACATTAAATAGATCTTTGTAAAAATTGGAGTCAAGGAACGGCATGTCTATGACCCCGTGTGGAATCACATCGATCTTCGAGGGCGCAATCCCGTAAACCGTCTCCAGTAAGACGCGCCCACGTTCCGCCATCACCACAAAACGGTTCGAATAAATATCCAGCTGCGCCATGACCTCCCGCTGCTCGTCATTGGGCTCCATCAACACAGTGTGGAGAGTGGTCACCACAGGCATCCGCACCTCACGAAGAAATGCGAGCAAATGACACCCGGCTGCCCCCCCATAAATCCCGTACTCGTGTTGTACGGAAACAACCTCGACGTTGTTGATGTTTAAAAACTCAGCCGCGCGCCGGTATGACTCGATTGCCTGCTCGGCAATTTCGAAACGCACACGCTGCGGGTAATCATACCCTTCCGCCCTGTCGTTTACCGAGCCCACAATACACTGGGCCTGGGGAAACTCCGCGGCGATGGCCTCACAAATATCCGCCGTAAACGTCGCAATCCCACAGCGCCGTGGCACGTAATCACCAAGAAATGCGATGTGTTTTGTGTTCAGAGGAAACTTAAGGGGATTCTGGGAAGATTCCATGGGGAGCGAGATCGACTGATTTCGAGCGCCTCACAATGGCAGCAACCCAAGCTTCGCCAACAAATGGCGAGAAGTTCTGAACGAAAACACTACTGTCGCACCTCTTTTCATCCGAGTCAATTTGACGTCATTAAAACAACCAGACCCCCTCTCTCCCCTGGCTCCAATCCGCTCTCCAACCGTTTCCTGTGACCCGGCCGAAAAAGCGAATTCCTCGCAATTGCCCCGGTTCCTACTCATGCAGATTCCAAAGGAGGAAAAGCCGACGCAGATGAATCCCGCGGTGCCACCGGACAACCTTCAGCAGGCTGTCCATGGGCGTTACGACCAGGCAATCCAGACGCTAATGAAGACATATCTTCAAAGGCCTGTGATCCTTTCACGATTGAGCCAACTCCGGAACCGGTGGAGCAGATGATCCACTTTCACAACGCGATGAGCAGTAAGGCGCATCACGAGCTATCACGAGCTATCACGAGCTTCAGGACGTTGCTTCCCACGTTCAGCGGTGGGCCGAGCAGCCATGGCGTATCGCGGTGGGCCTCCACGCAGGCCTTTGGATGAAGGAGGCGCCCTCCACTCCACGCTAAAAAATCGCGGCCTTAACTCCTATGAGCCCTGCAAAAATCGAGCCCAAAAATCGAGCCCATTCCGTGGGTCATTTTAATTGTCGCCGAAGGGAATTCTAATTGTCGTTGACCACGCCCCTGCATGAGTTGGAGTTGCGTACGGTGCAGGGCGCCGTCGAGTGATGCGAATGGTCTCTGATGGAGAACGTGCACGCCCAGTACGGAAAGCTCACCGACGACGACATCCGCACGCTGGTGGTGGAGGACAAATGGCTGGCATCGCTGTCTGCCGCCGTACAGGGCGAACCGGATCGCGTCTCGCAGACGCTGACAGGGCGCATCCGCATGCTGGCGGAGCGTTATGCGAAACCCCTGCCGGAACTGGAATCGGAAGTGGAGGCGTTGAGCGCAAAGGTGGAGGCGCATCCCAAGCAGATGGGGCACTCCTTTCCCAAAAAAAGCGTCCGCGGCGATTTTCAACACCCGGCTCGGATCCGGCAACTGATGCACCTCGTCCAGAATCAGACACGGCTTTGAGAGGCTGCGGTAAAAGGCTTCTGGATCGCCCAGCCGCATCTGCGCCGAGGGAAGATCGCAATTGAGAAATTCAGCGTCTGGAAGACTTCGCGCAAGGGTCGTCTTTCCCACGCGACGCACGCCCGAAAGCCAAACAATGGGAGCCTTGGCCCACAATGCATCAATACAGGAAAGCCAGAGATAACTCCGTATCATGAATTCCGAATCTACGTTTAGTGAGCCAGAAGCAATTTTAGGATTCAGTTTTCCGCGCCTGACCTGCCGGCACTCCGCCCCCCAGGCGGCCCCCCCCCTCAGCTCGCCAGTGGATTCCACACCCGTCGGAAACCGAGTCCGGTAAAATCTTTCGTGTTTGCAGTAGCGAATTCTGTGACGCCTTGGGAAAGAAGACTCAACGCCGTGCGCACGTCATATAACCCACGGAAGGCGAACCCTTCTTTCCCCGCCTCCTGCCACATCTTGTCGTGCATCGGCAGACTCTCGGTCGGGAACCCAAGCAGCCGCCACCGGGGATGGCGGCGGTACACCTGCACCACAGCCGCAGCATCCGAGGCTCCCAGCGGGTGCTTCAAAACGGCTGGGTTCCGCAGCAACCCGTAAAACTCCGCCAGAATGAACTCTGAAATCGCCACTTCCTCCAAAGCCTGCATCGACTGCAGCCAGGCATAGGCCGCCCCGTGTTGTGGCGAGTCGGCATTGAATCCATGCCACAAAATGTTGGCATCAATCGAAAGCATACGGCTACGAAAGCGAGGCCTCCGTGGAGGTTATCCGGGCCTGCGCCTTGAGTTCGTCATCCGTCAGCCCGCGCCAGCCCAGACTCCTTGGAGTCGGGAGCTGCCAGTCGGGATCCGCCTCCGGCGCATACACACTCAGCGTGTACTCGATCCCCCGCCTCGCCAGCTCCGCAAGAGAGATCTCCCGGGCAGCACATAGTTTCTTGGCGCGTGCAAACAGTTCATCCGGCAGCTGGATGTGAATTCTTACCATGACACCCCTCTGATGGCATATTTGTATGATGTCAAATTGCGGGCGTCTCTTCTCCGGCCTTCGGTTTTTTCGCCGCACGGGGTTTGCGTTCGCGGGGGGTGGGGGCGGACTCGCTCATGCGTTTGGTTTCCAGATCCACCCGGGTCAGGCCCAGTTCGTGGCATTCGGCGTCCAGCAGCGCATCGATGGCTTCCGCCGGACTCGCCCCGTAGGCTGGGTCCACCGCCGCATGCCATTGGTGCAGCCACGGCAACAGTTCCAGCAGCCCGGCCAGCAGCAGCCGCAGTTTTTCCGGCGCAAACGCCCAGGTCTGACGCGCCTCCATGTAATACGCCGCCAATGCCTGCGCCTTGAGCTCGTCATCCGTCAGCCCGCGCCAGCCCAGACTCCTTGGAGTCGGGATCTGCCAGTCGGGATCCGCCTCCGGCGCATACACACTCAGCGTGTACTCGATCCCCCGCCTCGCCAGCTCCGCAAGGGAGATCTCCCGGGCAGCTCACAGTTTCTTGGCGCGTGCAAACAGTTCATCCGTCAGCTGGATTTGAGTCCTTACCATGACAACACCATCATGGCATATTTCTCTGACGGCAAATTGCGGACACCTCGTTTCCCGCCGATACCTCCGGTCTCTTCTCCGCCCGGAGTTTGCGGTCGCGCTTTTCTCAAAGGGAGCCCTGGCCAGCCACAGCCCCCCGCGCCTTAGCCCGAAAAGCCCCCACCGATGCCGCCCCAATTCCGCGACAAAACTCATCGAGACGCTCCAGCGGGCTGCAGACGAAAATCGCCGCACGCCTGAACACCCGCACTTCATGCCAACCCGCCCCGCCCCGTGATAGGTGCGTTTGGCTGTGTGGTTACGCTTCACCCGGCCTTTGAGCGCCAGACGCCGCAACGCCTTTCCCTCGGCAGCCGAACTCGCCTCCGGCAGGGAGGCCTCCAGATCCGACCACCGGACTGGCCGTCGCCCAGAACATGGGCGGGAAACCCATGCGAGTTTTGGGGCATGGCTGCGGTTCACGCCGTTCCGATCCGCCGCATACCGCCCGCCGATCCGCCTCCAGCCTTCACCCGCTGAGCCCCGACAACTGCAAACTTGCCCCCTCCGGCCCCTGTCTCCCCTTCCCTTACCACCTCAGATCGTGGCCGCCAAAGCTCCTGTTCCACACTCATCTCTCTGGGGAAAAACTTCCAATTCGGTTTCTCCACGGCCGCGCTCCATCGCCCCCTGGCACTCGGACAGAATAGGGAGCAGGTGAAAGAACACCTCTCCAAAAAAGGACTGAATCTCGGTCCCCAACTCGCCGTGCCTCGACGCCAGATCAGCGAGGCGCGTCAGATACGGATGCCCGCTGCATGAGCGTTCACAGACTGGACGAGCGCGAGCGGCTTACCGATGCCTATCGAAACCCGGGAACCGGTCGCCTTCACGTAGTCGAAGATCTCCCCCAGCGACAGGTCCCGATCCACACTGCCTTCCAAATTCGAGATCCGCCTTTGAGGGCACCCGATGCGCTCCGCGATCTGAGCCTGAGTCAATCCTGCACGCGTGCGCATCAGGCATAGTTCATCCACCACCCGCGTTGTTCCCGCCAACTTTTGGATCCCCTCACGGATTTCTGCCGGAATGTTTTGGGCTTCCAGCATCGCTGTCACGCTCTTGTACCGCGGCCCGCTGGTGGGCAGGTCGTTCTTCTTCGTTTTCATGTTATGGCGATACTTCGTTGAATTACTGGGCGAACTCCCGGTTGCTCTGGATGTCGTTGGACAGGCTTCCCTTGTCTCCAATCACGATCAGGTACAGAACCTTGGCTGAATCATCGGCGAGCGTGTAGAGCCTTGTTTCTGCCGAGCTGGCCCCTCCGCCTTTTTGATCCCTGCGATGACGCCAGCCGGTTCTCGATGGAGAAAACCAGCCTGCACTGCCTTCAGAGTTTGGAGCCGCATCCAGCAGATCCAGATAACGCTGGAGGTTGCGCCGGACTGCAGTCAGTTCAGCCGGACACTTTTTCGCGTACCGGTTCTCCAACCTTTCAAACAGATTTGCTGGGGCGGGTTCCCACGTCAGTCAGCATATAATTCCAGATTGGAATCTCCGCACCGGGTGATTTGGGTCCAATCCCGCCGATAGGTCGCACAAAGAGTACGCTGCCGCCGTCGGCAGGCGCTAGCGGCGCTTTACTCACCGCTTACTCTTCACCACCCCTGAGACAGAAGCTCCTTCATCGTCACGCTGTTGAGCACCGCCCCGCACGTCTCCCAGTCGGCGTCTTCCACCTTGCTGTATTTCACGTCGAAGGGGTTTCTGGTGGCTGTGGTGCGGTCGATGAGCTGGCGGGCCGCTTGTTCGTCGTTGAGGGCGACCTGCACCCACACGTCCTCGAGCGTGTCGGGGATCTGACCGAACAGGCCGTGAATCGCTTCCAAACGATCGGCCAGCACTTGATGGACACGATCCTCGACGGAGTCACGATAACGAAGGTTGGCGATCCAAATCTCACTGCGCGCCTGCCCGATCCGCTGGATGCGACCTTTGCGTTGTTCGAGCCGCGTAGGGTTCCACGGAAGGTCGATATTGATGAGCGTACCGAGGCGCTGAAGATTGAGCCCCTCTGAGGCGGCGTCCGTCCCAAGCAAAAGCTTGAGGTCGCCACTGCGGACACGGCCTTTGAGGATATTCCGGTCGCAGCGTTGGAACTTGCCGTCTCGCCAGAAGCCGGAGCGGTTGCTGCCGGCATAGAGGCCGATGTCCATGTGTGCAAACTCCGCGCGCTTCGCCATTTCATCACCGGTCCAGCGGACGGTGTCATAGTACTGCGAAAACAGGATGCAACCCAGGTCGAGCCAGCCGCGTTCGACGCCCGGATGGGTTCCGCGCAAATAACCGATGAGCGCTTCGAGCTTCGGGTCGTTCGCACCGCCCTGACTGAGCAGTTCGAGGCAGCGGCGCAGCGATGCGATCTCCGCGGTGGTGAAGTTTTTGAAATCGCTGACGCCTTGTGCCGGTCTCCCCGCCTGCGCCTGCTCATCCTCTTCGGAGTCGTCCTCTTCCTCTTCGTCCGGGGTGTCCGGTTCCTGACCCAGCAGCTTTCGGATCGTGCGCCGACCGGCTTCCATCGAACTCCCGAGGCGGCGCAGGAGTAGGGTTTTGAAGAAACCTGCACCCCTCACTCTTTGCTGGAGCAGCAGCGAAAAAGCCTCGGCCTCCTTGTACGCCTCTTGCAGGTAGCCCCTGAGAACGAGAGCACCTTCGTTCTCCTCGCCGAACAGCTTCACCGTCACCTTCGGCAAAAAATAGCTGCCGGTCGCCGGGTTGATCGTCGCCTCCAGATAGCCACGGGTGCGGCGTACGATGCATCGCAGCAACGGGTTGAAGCGTTCCCCGTAGTGCGGGAGCAGTCCATTCTCGAGTTGAACCCGTCGAATCGCGGGAGAGAGTTGGCTGAGGCTTTCGGGATTGAATTGCGAGCGGGTGTCGCTGGCATCCAGGCTGCGACGGATACGCTCAAAGGCGGAATCTTCAAATCGCGAAGGCAATGGGTCGCGGACATATTGCCAGCCATCCCGGACATCTTTGGTTGGGACCGCTTCGGCACCGGTGGCAATGTCGAGGCAGTGGCTGGCCCGAAACCAAGGGCTGGTCTGCGTCCATCCGCCCAGCACGGCATCGTTTCCGTGGGAGAGAATGTGCAGAAGATCCCATGCCTCGACAGGGTGAAGTTGCACGGGCGTCGCGGTCGCCAGGAGCATGCTTTTGGTTTTCGGGCCGATCTCCCGGAGGAAGGCCATCAACTTGTTCGGTTCACCCCGCTCGTCAATTTCATCGGCTCCGGCATCCACCCTTGGCACTTTGCGGCGGCGGGCACGGTGCGATTCGTCCACGATCACGCACGTGTAGCGGCGGCTGAGAAGTTGGCCTACCGCTTCCGACAGGCCGCGCACCACGAGACCCTGCGAAACAAGCCCGATCCGGCGCGGACATCTGCCAAGCGATTTCACGCCTTCGGACGGATACTCCAGATCGTTCTCGTCCACCCACGCGCGGCCATTCCAGCGGGCGGACGGCAGCAGCAGCAGTTCCATCAACTCATCCTGCCATTGCTGGAGCAGCGGCTTCGGAGCGAGCACAAGAATCGGACCGCCCTCGGGATCATCCAACGCCATGAGCAGCGCAGCCATCGCAAGCTGAATCGTTTTTCCCAACCCCACCTGATCTGCGAGAACGAGGCGCGCGCCGCCGAGCCGGTGACGCTCCAGTGCGAGCCGCGCGAAATACTTTTGGTGCGGCCACAGCCCTTGCTCCCGGCGATAGACGGGCGACTCCACCGCAGCGGCAGCAGCGGCCGCTGAGGAATCGATGGTTGCCTTCAATTCCGCCGGCTCAATAACCCGTCGCCCAATGATTCGCTGCACGTCCTGCGCGATGAATGGACAGCACGCGAGGTCGATGGCGCGAGGATCGTTCCACAGCGCATCGAACTCCTCCTGCACCCACGCAATGGTCTCCGGGTCGTTGTCTTCCCAGAGCAGCTCGTAGTTCATCTTCCAGGCGGAGGCGCTCTCGTTGACGCTGCCGAGGAACGCGGAGGCAGAGCCGTCCGCCCGCCGCACCACGCCCGCCTTGCCATGGATCAGTCCGAACGCGGAGTCCGGCAGCACCCGCACTTCGATCTTTTCGTTCGTGAGGGCTTCGTAGAGCGCACGGTAACGTGGCAGCGCGCTCGGTGGCGCCTCCTCCGGCTTGCCGGAACACCAGCTCCGTCGCAGCGCAGCTTGTGCCGCAGCGGCGGTCACGAGATCCTGCGGATCAAGGTCCGAGTTGCAGATGATGCGCACCGTCCCGCTGACTTTCGCAATGGCCTCCCCGGCCACCTCGAACAGGCTGGAGCGAAAATAGCCGGCGATGCGGTCGTAGGAAACCGCCCCTTCCAAGCGCTGATTCAGCACCACCTGGTCGAGTCGGTTTCGACGGCTGGAATGGCGCTGCAGCATCAGGCGGGGATTTCCCGGAGGAGAACTTCCGCCGGGATGCCGAGCCCGCGATGCAGGGCGCGGATCATGCCGATGCTCAGCGGGCGTTTGTGGTTGAGGACTTCGGACACCCGGTTCTTGCCAGGGAAATACTTCACCAGGTCTTTCTGCTGAAGACCTTCCTGCTCCATGCGGAATTTGATCGCCTCCACGGGGTCCGGGAGATCGATGGGGAAATTCTCCCTCTCATACTGCTCCACGAGCAGCGACCAGAGTTCCAGTTCCTCTTCCTTGGAGGAGCCCGGCTTGGCCTCCATCAGGGCTTCCACGCGGGCCAGAGCCTCGGTGTATTCCGCCTCAGTCTTGATGATCTTCGGTTTCATGGTCGGTGGTCAGATGGTGGTGGCGTCGATCTTGTCGTATTCCGCGTGCGTGCCGACGAAGCGGATGAAGACGATGCCGGTGTCGTAGTGGATTTTGACGATCAGGCGGTAAGTGTTGCCCTTGATGTTAAAGACCACCCGGTTGCCGGGCAGGATGTCGGCGGATGGGTAGCGGTTTTTGATTTCTTTTGGTCCCTGCCAGTCGGCGGCCTCGGCTTCATGAAACCATGCTTCCAGCGGAGTCCTGCTGTCGGCGTGGTGCTCATAAAAGTCGCGGAGTGTTTTGCGGGCGATGACTCTCATGGGCAGATTCGTGGGGCGGAGTGGAAAATCAAGAAGAAAGTTCCCATATTGGGAACTTTGACGGCATCAGGCGTGGTCGTTGCGGAGACGACCGGCGAGGATGCGGGCGGCTTCGGAATCGGCGACCCACTCGTTCATGCCTTCGGCGTTGCCGAGGGCGGCCAGCCATTCGAGCAGGCTGACGAAGCGTTCGCGCAGCGCCCAGTAGCCCTGGCCGAAGGTGTCGCGCAGGTATTGGCGGCCGGGCTCGGGGCTGTTGTCGGTGGCGGTCGTCTCGCGGATAGCGAAGAGGAGGTGGCGCAGCGGCGAGCCGGCGAAGGGATGCGGTGCTCCGGCGGAAGCGCGTCCTCGGCGAGCGGGGAGCGCGTCGGTGTTGCCCTCGCCACTCATCTGCGCGAGTCCGGAGGCGGCGAAGCCGCTGGGCGTGTGCATGCGGGTGCCGTTGGCCTGGTCGCTCTTGAGCAGGGGGCGGATGTCGGTGACGCCGAAGCCGCGGGCGAGTTCCTCATACATGCCTTTGCGGCGCTCGCCGCGGCTCTCGATATCGAGGGCGCGGAGGTAGTAGCGTTCGACGAGGGAAAGCTCGCGCCACGATGCGTCGAGGCCGCGTGGGATGAGGATGTCGCAGGCGATGGTGATGGCGCGTTCGATGACGATCTGGAAATCGCTCTTCGTGTTGCGGTCGCGCACGGCGAAGACCTCGTGCTCCACGTCCTTGCCGTCGAGGGTGGCGTATTGCGTGAGCACCTTGAGGGCGGCGGCGTAGGCGGCGAGCTGGTAGTCGGCGTCGTTGAAGTTCGGCTCGCCGTCCTCGTCGAGCGCCTGCATGGAGGCGATCTGGCGGCGGACCTCGTCCTCGACCAGCGGATAAACTTCGTCGAGGAAGCCGGGCTCGGGAGAGACGCGTTTGCGCAGGACGAGGCAGACGGTGCCGGTGACGTAGTTGCCCTTCTTGATGCCGGCGGCCTCGGTCTCGGTGCTGATGGTCCACGCGGCGGTGGCCTTCAATCCGGCGGCCCAGAGGATCATGCCGAGATCGGCCCAGACGCCGGGGTCCTGATGGGTGAACTGCACCATCTGCAAGCCGTTGTCCGGCATGTGTCGGGCCAGGTTCTTGTAAATCTCGACCATGGAACGGCGGAAATCCTCGCCATCGCCGCGCACGGCGAGTTCAGCGCGCGCATCGGGCGTCCAATCGGGGAAGGCGCGGGCGAGTTGCTTGTCATACCAAGCGAGGAAAAAGTCGCCGAGTTCGTGGTAGTTCACTGCGTCGGCGTAGGGTGGGTCGGTCACCCAGAGGTCGCAGGTCTCGCGGAGGTCTCGCGCGTCAGAAAGGAAAACCGTGCCTTGGTGAGCGCGGAAATTGGATGTTTTTACAAAGAGAGGCCAAGCAGTGTCCAACTTTGAGAGAGGACGGTGCCCCCAGTTGAAAAGCGTATTTATGGCTTGGTTGCTAAAGACGTAATTCGTGCATTCGTGCGCTGTGTCCGCCATCCACTGGCAGAGTCTTGAATCCCAGTTTGCAAGACGTCCCAGACTCAATAGGAAAGCTCCTTTCGCTTCCTTCGAGTCTGCCAGCCGTCCGGAAATCTCCGCGAGCAGACCGTGGGTGAGGAGCTGGCGGGGAGTGAAGAGTTGATGCCAGTGGGTCCAACCACGCTCTCGGAAAAGCCGGTCGGTTTCCGCGCCGCTTTCCGGAATCGGCTTCGAGGGAATGAAACCGTGGCTTTGCCAATCAGCGAAGCGTTCGCGAAGGAGATCGAGGACGCGGGCCTCGCGCTGGAGGTCGGCTTCATCGGGAGCGGCGTAGCGGCGGATTTCGCGGGTCTTGCCATCGGGGCCGGTGACGGTTTTCACCCAGCGGATGCAGTAGATTCGTTCCTGGAAAACATCGCCGGACCGGGGCATGAGGTCGTCGTTGGTCCAGCGACGCAGCCCATCGGCCCCCCGCAGCGCCTCGACCGACCAAGAGCGGTCGCGGTTGAATGGATCAATGACGCGGCTGTCCACGACGCTGGCGTCTTTCTTGTCTTTGTAGGCCTTCACCTCGTCGGCGGAGACGATGGCCATTTCCGGTTGGAGGCGGTCGGAGCCAGCGACGCGGTGCCAGCGGCACACGACCTTCGATTTTTCACCCACGAGCCAGCTTGGGGCGAGTGGGATGAAGTAGTCGCAGCCTTCGGGCTTCACCTCGACGCAATAGAGGTAGGCGTCGGCGCGTTCGCCAGCCGCATTGTGCTCAATGCCCCATTCGGTGACCTGCCGGTCGGCCTCGGCGAGAGCCTCGGCCTGCACGCGCATGACCTCCTCCTGCACTGCGCGTCCGCCGCCGAGCAGATGGAGGCTAGCCCAAGTGAGCAGCCCGGCCACGGGATTGAGGTCGGAGCCAAAGGCCTCGCAGCCGATGCGGGCAGCCTCGAACGGGATGGAGCCGCCGCCGCAGAAGGCATCGCCCACGCGCGGCGTGTGGCCGAAGGTGCGCTGACCGAGTTGCTCGACGAGTTCCGGCAGGCTGCTGGCGGTGGTGCCGAGGTGGGCATTGATCTCGGTCCACGCCTCGGGCGTGGGGCCTTCAATGTTTTCCGGGCGCTCGCAGTGAGTTATGCGCTCCGCATAGGTAAGGGCGTCGAAGGTGGCGCGGTCGGGCACGGGGCGGCGGCGCTGGTCGTCGAGGGCCTTGCGCTCATCGGCATCGAGCGATTCCCAAATGCGCGCGCAGGCGGCTTCCTTTTCCTCGTCGGTGAGGCCGCGCTGCCAGCCACGGGCGGTGAAATACTCCTCCTGAATCTCCGGCGAAGCGGCATCACGCCGGGCTCCGACGGGGATTTCGCCCTTGCAGCGCTGCCAGGCTCCGTCGTCGTCCATCGTGAGAATCTTGAGGAAGATTTCCCGGTCACGCTTCGGGTCACCTGAAGCGGGCATCAACATGCCAAGGATGGAAGCGCGGACGAGGATGAGTGGCTTGCGCCCCCACCATTTCCCCAGCCGGGTGAGCGTCTGCCCGTTGTTCGCCTTCCGCTCTTTGTAGGACTCGGCGGAGAGTCGGGCGATGGGGAACTGGGTTTCGATGAAAGAGGGCATGGAGGGAGGAATTAAGAAGGTTGAGGGGGACGAACGCTTGGTTAGTACACGGGGCAAGGTGCGGCTCAGCAGTCGTTCAGCCTCCAGCGTTCATCTCGCTGCCTTTTTCCGTGAGACGATACTTTTGCAGGCGGCTGTTGGGCTTGTCTGGAAGCGTGTATTGGATCAGGCCTGCTGAGAGCGCCGGGGCGAGGTAGGTTTCCCGCAACCGTCGCCGGCTTTTCAGCCCAAATGCCAGGCGGATGTCTTCATTCCCAAGCGGCTCCCGCTCGCCGAGAAGGCGAAGCAGCTTGCTCACATAGGCGCCGACTGGTGCCGCGACTGGCGCCGTGACTGGCGCCGTGACTGGCGCCGTGACTGGCGCCGTGACTGGTGCCGTGACTGGTGCGGACTGGGCCCCGCCTTTGCGCGACTGTTCCCGGGTGAGCGGCAGGATTTCCGCAAGGTGAACCGTGAATCGGATGCGCCCGGCGAGCTCTTCGATGGTGGGTTCCGGGAGGTTTTCATCCTTGGCGATGCGGTAGATGCCGGGAATGCCGCTGCCCCATTGCTCGACGAACTCCAGTTCACGAAACACACGGGCGATGACGGGATTGCGGATCTGGGAAACGCCCTGCTTGATGTCCTCGATCGTCAGGCCGGGAAGGAGCAGGCCGGGGCTTTCGATCTCGATCCGGTTGTCAAAAAAGGCCACGCGGATGGGAGAACCACGGTGGGAATAGTCGGCGTGAACGAGTGCGTTGATCACCACTTCGCGGAGAATTCGGACAGGGATGCTCCAGAGGTCCTTGCGGCGGATTTCTGAAAAGTCTGCCCCGCGCATGGCGTGCTTTTTCAGAAAAAGCAGGATCTCCTCAACGGCGCGTGGGAAGGGCGCATGGATGTCGAGGTGGTCGAAGATATCAGCCTTGTCGTCGCCCATGAAACGCCCGCACTGGATCCACGCATCATCAAAGTATTGGCGCCGGTCGCGCCCGTAGAGCAGCACACCCCCCTGGCTCGGAACCAGCCTGCCCTGATCCTTGACGAGAATCCGCAGGCTTTGGAGGGATCGCTCCTCGATGGTTTTGCGCCCCTCGAAATCTTCGCGGATGGACTGGAGGTCCAGGGCATCCAGCGTCAGGTCCGGCATCGGGAGGGCGTCAAAGCTCACCCCGGCGACTCCGCGTTGCAACTCGGCGATCAGTTGGGGATCGGCCTGGCGATTGGTGGATCCCAGTCGGACATAGGTGCCGGCTTGCAGTCCTTCGGACTTCAGAAAATGGGGGCGCATACCACTGAGGAAGACTTCCACCACCAGCAGCGTTTCCCCCTCCACCGTGATCATTTCGATACTCGGCACGAGGCGTGGCGAGATCGAGTCCGCGATCAGGTTGGACAGACGCTCCTCCTCATCCAGCGGGTTATCAATCCCTATGATCCGACGGTCATCGGCCACCCCGAGGATCAGATGTCCGCCGGCGGAATTTGCAAATGCCACGAGCGAACGCAGCACCAAACGCGGGGACGACAAGTCGCGCTTAAACTCCAGCGTCTTGCTTTCCGGATGGTCGATGAGACTCGCGATCATGGAGGCAACGCCGGGACTCAGAGAGACAGGGAAAGCTGGGAATGGCCAAGCAACTCGCGGCGGGCTTTGGGTGGAAAACCTTCGCCTTTGACGAAGGGATTGTCGGCAATCGCGGCGCGGAGTGCTTTGCGCCAGCCGATCCCCTTTTGCAGGGCCTGGCCTGTGCCAGCCACGGTCATTGTGTAGAGCCACCAGCGCTCCTCGGGAGCCAGCGCCTCCCAATTGCGCAGGGCATTGGGGATGTCGTCGGGTGAGGCGTCTTCCACCGCCCAGCACAGGATGCAGAGTTCCTTGCCTAGGGAGGGATGCACCGGCACCGGCTTGGCGGGATTTTTCTGAAACTTGGCGGTCGGCAGGCCGTTGGCGCGAAGGCGGCGACTCGCCTCTTCCCAGAACGCCGGGGCGAGCGCCAGCCACCGCGCGCGGTCGATGACAACACGCACCGACGAGTCCCCGGGTGACGGCGCAGGTGTAGCCCGGGCGCCGAGCTCATCCAAGTCCGCCCCCCGGTGCTCAGTGATGCAGATCATATCGCCGCCCCCGCTACCCTTCGGGACGTCGATGAGAAAACCGTGGCGGGCTTCCTCTGGTAGAAAGCCGAGGCCGACGACCTTGCGGGCAGAAGGTGATGGGGTGCGGGGCATTGGGAAAAAGCAGTAGAGCGGAATTATGAAGCATGAAGCGCGTAGCGCGCCTTCGAATTCTTCGAGGTCGTCGTCAGGGTTGCGAGGAGCTGGTGCCACTCGTCTTGGAGAGCGGAGAGTTCGGCGGCGCGAACGATCTTGGATTCGGCGAGGAATTCCCGGCAGGAAGCACCCGCGGAGGTACCGGAACGCAACACCTGATTTCCCAAATCGCGCGTGTCTTCATTCATCGGCAGGCCGACAAACATCTTCACAATGCGCAGCGCGAAGTCCTTCGTCCGCACCCGCAAATCAAACGACGGTCGCTGCGCTTCACCCTTCATCCTTGCTTCACCTTTGCAGCGTCGAAGGGCTGGTTGGTCGCTCTGAGCCAGTCAAGCAGAGCCTGCCCGGTGGCAAATCCGAGCGAACCCACGGTCATGCGAAGGCTGCCGTCGCTGACGATTTCTTGAAGTTTTCCGAC
This sequence comes from Chthoniobacter flavus, assembly GCA_945861435.1. Lineage (GTDB taxonomy): Bacteria > Verrucomicrobiota > Verrucomicrobiia > Chthoniobacterales > Chthoniobacteraceae > CAIURC01. The sequence continues at coordinate 32,240 of CAMAUX010000026.1, forward strand.
CACAGATTTCAACGCGGCGCCCGCGTAGCCATCATCCAATGCGCCGGAGTAATCGACGCTCTGCTGCCGGTCGCTGCTCTCGGCTGTGAGGCTGATGTCGAATGCAATGACTCCCGCGCTCTTTTCCAACCGCTGGATGAAAACCCAGACCGCCCCGGAATCATCGAGCTTCGTCTGTTGAACCCAGCGGGCCGGAGCCGTCAGATCGAAGCTCGTGTCTGTCTGGCCCTTCTGCGGAATCGGGATACGAATGATCTCAGAGTTCAGGTCGTACGTTGAGGCCACGGCCATGGCGCACACGATGCGGCAATTCGCAGGGACGCGGAATGGTCCATCGTAGGTGGCAACGCCCACGGAGATCGGCGATGAGCCATCGGTGGTGTAACGAATCGCGATGCCGTTGGCTTTCGGCAGCGCCAGTAACTCGGCCTCGTAATGATCGCCCCGGTTGTGGAGTTGGTATCTGAGCCGGAGCTTCGCGGTCCACTCCTTCACGGCGCTGACACGGCCGAGGTCGGCGGGATCGAAGGCGAGGAAACGATAGCGCAGGCCGGTGGCTTCAAAGCGGGCCGGCGTCGGCACGGGCGTGGAAGCGGAAGTGGGATCGGAGTCGCCGGTCTCATAGACGACGGACGGCGCATGGAGCGGCTCGACCTTAAGGTAAGTCTGCCCGTCGCCATCTTCCTGAACGGAGAGTTCGCGGATGGACACCTCCGGTACCGGCGGAGGAAACGGACCGCGGCGGATGTGGCTGCCCTCCTCCCGCCACAAGCCGCGACGCAGGCACTCGACCTTGAGATCATCGAGGGCTGACAACTTGTGGAGCGGCCACGTGGAATTGACCGCTGCGGCGCGCTTGAAGTCGGACCACAGAACGGCCTTCGTGTCCGCCGAGCCGAAGAGACGGGCCTCTGCGCGGGTGCGAAAGCTATCTTCGTCGATCTTGGTCGTGAACTTCTGCGCGCCTTCGAGCGTGTGGCGAATGGTGGCCTCGCCGCTTTGATTGCCGGCGAAAGCCAGGTCAATTCCCGTGGAACGCAGTGCGGAGTTGATGGAAGCATAGACGATCTGGTCGAAGGCCTCCTTTAGTGCGGCGGTGAATTGCAGCCCCACGCGGTCGCGAAGTGCATCGAGTGCACGCCACTGCGGATCGTCGGCAGCCGTGTTCTCGGAGCGGAGTTCGTCATCGATACTTTGCAGCGCGCGAGTCTGGCGCGCGGAATCGAGCACTTTCTGAAACGTATCCCGCGCACCCGTGAGGAAGAGCACGCGGTTCTTGTATTGCTGCTGGCCCCACCACGCCTGCCAGTCTGCGGAGATGGGCAACTGGTTGGCCTGTCCGCCAGGACGAACAATGACGAGCGTGGTCTTCTCCTGCTCTACCTGAACTTCGTCGGGCGGTGGCAGGACTTTGACGACCTGATAGCAGTCGCGGAGCGAGGCGGCGAAGTAGCCCTCCAAATGCCCGCGGAGCATGCGATCCACGGTTTCAGCGTGGAGCGAGAGCGCGGTCGAGCGCAGCTTCGCCGCGAGGTTTTGCTGGTTCTTGAAGAAAAGACGCCCGTCGGCGGAATTGTGGAGATACCAAGCGCGGGTCGCGAGCTTGTCGAGGACATTGGCCTTGAAGGTCGAGAGGTCACGACCGGGACGCTGGAGACAGTCGACAAGCTGATATTCCCGGAGTCCGTGAATGGCACCGGGAGTCGTCGAAAGCGACGCAACGAGAATGAGGCGCGCGGCATCCGATGCATCGGAGTTTCCGTTGGCCGCGTCGATCTGCTCCACCTCCGCACCGCCAAGGTGGGCAACATCGTGAGCGATGGCCTCGCTGAGCGACGGATTGATGGCGCGAACCTCGGAAGCGATCTCGTCGACGTTCAGATCGAGGTCGTAAGGGTGGATCAAGTCGATGCGCGCTGCCTTCTTGGACGTCCACAGATTAGCCACCACCATCTGCATGAGGCGAATGACCCCGCGGGTTTGCTGAAAGCCCTCGTTCTCCTTGAACTTACCGACCAACTCCCGAAGGTCCGGATGGAAAGGATACGCGTCAAGAACACGGGTATGAAGCGCCTCCGGTGAGGAGCTGGTAAGATTCATCCTCACAGCCTCGCGGAGCGCATCCCGGTAAGCCGCCGCCACTGCGTCAACCTGCGCTTCCTGTGCGGTGTGCTCAAACAGCCGTTTGCGGAGAATATGATAGAGCTCGTCGCCGTTTGGGTTGACCGGCGTGATTGGCACAGCGATTCGCCGAGACTCCGACGTGATTCCTTGAACAGCGCGGTTGAAGGCCGCTTCCAAGGCAGCTTGTCCGCCGCCATAGTTCGTTCCCGCAAGGTCCGAGATCACAAGACACACGTTGTCCATCTCCGCCACTGCGATGAACAGGTTCGCCAGGGCGGTGGTCGTCACGACGCCGAGATCGGCGTTTCCGATCGGGACCGCCACGGCATTCGCCAGATAGGGCGGAAGTTCATCAAGAAAAAGGACGAGCGGATCTTTACCGAGGAGCTGCTTCCACGCTTCAGGTCCGGGTGCACTGAGCAGCGGCGCAATGTACCGCGCAAACTGATCTGCTTTGCCAAGCTGCTCGGCAATCGCTCCCCAAATCCCACCCGGCGCATCGGTGCTTCTTCCATTGAACCCCACCACATGGCACGGACCGAGCGACGGAGCAGGATCCCGATCCGCGAGCACCCTCTTTCGCAGCCCCGGATCACGCGCCAGCAACCCGAGGGCGATCATGCTGTGGGTTTTACCACCTCCCATTGCCTGCGAGAGCTGGAAAACCGACGACCCGGCGCCCGCGCCACCCAGATGCCGAAACGCGCGGTCCACCAGCGTGTTCATGCCGTTGGTGAAAAAGTTCTCGTCGAAAAATTCGGAGCCATCAACTTTTCCATTCAGGAAAGTGTCGAGGCTCAGCACGGTGGCTCGTCGGTCAGCAGCAAAGACTGAGGGGCGTGGTTTGCAGAGGGCGTTAATGCTCATAAAGGTGACCGGTTTTTGAAAGTGATCATGCGATGCGTTGCCTCACCCATCGGCGGGCAATATCCCCCGAAGTCGTGCACACGGATGAAGTCGCCCAGATACGCGGCCCGGGGGTCTTTCCCAAGCGGCCGCAAAAAACGGCGATGCAGCGGCGGGGCAGATCGCCCCTTGCGAAAGTCAGGCGTGCTGATGTGTCCACTCGCTACACAGGTGGCTGAAGGTTTGCATGGGGTGGTTGGGACTGGCACATCCTGACAGATTTCGCCGATCCCGAGGAGGGGTTTAGTTAACACAGCCGTATCTAGTGGTCGACCTGTATGTCGTTCCTTTCTCCCCCTGGGCCTGTGCAAGCTCTCCGGCAGATGCCGGGCCGCAGCGCCAATCACTCCGCACGATGGCCGTCATTTGCAGCCATGACAACGCTCCCTCGGACCCGTCCCGCTGTGCTTCACGCCCAGTCACACTCCACGGGAACGTGAGACACGATCCATACCATCTCACTGCCGGAAAACCGACAGACCTTACGGAAATCCGGCCTGCCTTGGTCTGGTATTCCCGCGGAGATATTTGAGCGGTCCGTCTGTGCCCCGATGCGTTTGCGCAAGCGGGACACAGTTTCAGGGGCCTCACTGGATAGCTGGGAAATGAAACCAGTGAGAACCTCAGCACATGTAACCGCAGGAGAGGTATTCCAGGAGCGGTTCAAACTCGTCGCTCCCCAGGGGCGCCTCGCCTTCACAGCCTGCTCCGCGCCAGGATTTGCGGAGATTTCTTGGAAACTCCTCCATCCCGTTGAACAACCCGTCACGGGTGCCGATCCACTCCACCTGAAAACATCCTCTGGTAACGGAGTTCACACGGTCGACAAGGGAACAGGCGGACGAGTCGCCCTGATGATGATTCTCCACCGCTTCGCAAATCTTCCGGGAGATGACAGGGTAATCCGTCGAGTACGGTCCGGGGTTCGTCAGGAGCAAATAATTAGCCAGCACTTCCAGCAGCTCCTCCTGCGTGTTGAACCAAACCACGCACTTCGTCCCACCTCCAATTCCGCCAGGGGCGTCGTTGAAGTACGCGAGCGCATGTGTTTTCCGCCCCGCCTCATAGGGGGACGGTTCACTGGTAAAGTAGCTTTCTGCTTCCTCCATCTGCCCCTCGAACGAGCTGGGAGTGACGGGCTTCAGTTTGAGGCGAGGTTTGTTGGTTTTCATGGTGGGGTGACTTCAAAACAGGAGTCGAACGCGTGTCTACCTGCGCTGCGGTCCAGCCCGACGATCATTCGAGACACCCGTCGAGCTCCCCGTAGAGCCGGATGTAAGCCGTTTCCATTCTCCGCTCCTGTTCTTCGGGCGAGTCGGGTTGCCACTGCCTGCACACCTGCGACGCGTAGCCCTCGAAATCACACAGCCCGAGAAGTGTGGCAAGGGATAGGAACAACCCGGCCCCGTGCATCCCGTTCATGAGAACAAACTGGACCCTCTGCGAGCGTGTGAGGCGTGACATGCCCGCCGCAAGGATCTCCCCTGCTTCCTCCCGGCCGACCTCGATTGCTCAACGCTTCCCGACAAACCGAACAGCCGCTTGCAGAAGTACCGGAAGGTGTGAGGCTCTGTCCCAGTTCCTGAGGGGGACCTCTTGGTGCCTTCCCGCAGTTGCTGAGAGTGCCGGAACACGAGCACTGGACAGATGCCTCAAAAATGGTACACTCCACATCAGGTGGCAGATTTTCGTCCTTTGCCTGTCGTATTTTTCCGCTCAGAGGCCGGGAGAGAACCGGTTCGGGAGTGGCTTAAGTCGTTGCCGGAACACGAGCGGCGGGTGATTGGTGAAGATCTCAAAACCTTGCAGTTTCGCTGGCCACTCGGGATGCCGCTCGTGCGCAGTCTTGGGGACGGGCTTTGGGAATTGCGCTCGAACCTACCAAACCGAATTGCCCGCTGTATTTTCTATTTACCGGAAGGTCGAATCCTTCTCCTGCACGGATTTGTAAAGAAAACTCAAAAGACACCCGCCGAGGACAAGGCTGTGGCCTTGAAACGAAAAGATGCGCACACCCGATATGACACCCGCTAAAAACCCTCATGACGGGCAGACTCTGGATGAATTTCTTTCCGAGGAGGGCATTTTGGAGGAGGTGGAGGCGGCTGCGGTCAAACGCGCAGTAGCCCTTAAGATCCTCGACATCATGCGTGAAAAAGAAGTGCCGAAGATTCTGATGGCAAAACAGATGCGAACCTCACGGGCGGCGCTGGACAGGCTGTTGGATCCGGAAAACACATCCGTAACTCTGGCAACCCTGACGCGTGCCGCCCACGCGCTTGGGAAGAAAGTGAAAATCGACCTGGTGTCTGCCTAAGGGAAGATTCGCCTCGCAGCAAGGGCACCTGCCGGGAGTTCGTTCGGAATCTAAGCCCAATACGATCACATGATGAAACCACGCAAAAACGACCTGCTTCCGAGTGGACGCAGGTACAAAAGCGTCCCGGCCCTGATGAATGCGCAGAACACTCCGGCTAAAGTCCGGGAGAAAGTGCAGAAGTTGGCGGCGTCTACGAGGGTGGTGGACGAACTTTGCCGGATGCGCACCCGTGCGGGTTTGACGCAGGCGCAAATCGCGGATCGGATTGGCTGCACGCAAAGCCGTATTTCCAAGGTGGAAGGCAGTGTTGACCGGGACCTTTCGTTGGGAGAGATCTTCGATTACGTCAAAGCGAGCGGCTCCCAAATTTCGATCGGCATCGGTAAACCGCTCACGCACGTCCAGTCGGTGAAGGCCCACGCCGCGGGAATCCGCAAGCATCTCAGAAGCCTCGCGGATCTGGCCAAAAAGCACGATGAATTGGAGCCGGAGATTAAGGCCTTTTTTGGAGAGGCGTTTTTCAACCTGCTCAAGATTCTTTCAGAGTGCCAGGGGGCGATGGAACGCGCGAGCGGGGAAACGGAACTGGAGGTTTTCTCCCACCGGGAGGAGTCCGATGCGAGTGCCTTGGAGGCCACGACAGAATCGCGTTCACGCAGCGAGAAAATGCAGAGTGCTGGTTGAATGTGCGACGGGCTTTAGCGCCGTTCGGAAGCGATCAGATGCAGTTGGAGTCCGCGGGGTTGGAAGCGGAGGAAGTCTTTGTCCAAACTCACAAAGGACAAGCCACCGCAGATCGCGAATGCGGCGAGGTAAGCGTCCATCCAGGTCTTCGGGGAGGCGCTCCCCAACGCTGCGCAACCGCCCCATTCCGACTCGATTTCGAGGGGTTCCGGCAGCCAGATGACTTGAGGCAGGGCGAGCAGTTCCGCACACTTCGCCCACGCTTCCGAGTTGGGGATGGGATCACACCCGTAGGCAATGCAGATGGTTTTGGTGGTCAGGAGCCGGAGGAAACTGTTCTGGGTCGCGCGGCAAAACGCGGCAGGCCGGCTTGAATCAGCCTGTTCAAAAACGGCAAGCGCCTCTTGGTGGAACGGGTGGGTTGAAAAGGCGAGGGCGAGCCAGAGGCCCGTGTCGTAGAGGCTAACCATGACGGCCTTGGTCTTCCTCGAGTTGGACGCTTTGCTCCAAAGCGATAAGCGCCTCGACACTCATGTGAGAGGCGGGCGCACTGCGCGTCGTGGCAAAGAGGGGAAACTCCATCCGGCCTTTCTGCGGGACGGAATCCTTGGCACCCCCGTGCTTCAGCCCGGATCGGAGTAAATCTGTGACGACCTCTTTCAGTTTGCGGTTTTCGTTGAGCGCCCGGAGTTTGATGGCGCGCACCAGTTCGCTGGGCAGATCGATGGTGGTTTTCACGCAGCCAGCTTACCGGTTTGCTGGCTTGCTGTCAAAAAGCGGGAGCGAGGCTCGCGGGTTCTTGCATTCTTGGGAAAGGGTATCCGGCCCCAATGCATAAGTTCCGTTGGTGCACGGAGCGGCTTAAAATCAAACCGTCCAACTCGTTTATCAACAGCGTGGTGAAGGCGAGCGGAGAGGCGATTCTTGTTCTCGGCACGAAAAAGGCAGAAGGTATTTCCCGCGCACGCAACATGACCAAGCACGAGTCTGGGCGAGTTCGTGACCGGCTCAGTCCAAGCTCCAGCATGCCGGGCTCGCTCGTCTATACGCCCATCGAGGATTGGTCGAATGACGACGCGTGGATGCTCCTGATGCAGGTGCCAAATGCGTGGGGCTACAGCAACAAGGACCTGCTCGGCATGTATGCGGGCGCGTCCGCCGACGGCGAATGCCCTCTTGTGGTGGACAGCAGCACACCGAGCTGCGGCGACTCACGCTTTGGCAGCTGGGCTGTCTTCGAGTTGGGGTGTCCGACGTACCGCGCCCCGCGACAATACCGCGCGAGCAAACCGTGCAACGCAGCGGGACGCGGTGGGTGGGAAGCCACACACTTCACGCCGCTCAAAACCAACGCGCCCTTCGGCTCCCAAAAAGGCTTCAGGGGCGGATGAGTTTGTCCGCTTTGATGGACAGACAATCCATGCATGTTCCTCTTCTACCATCCACACCTCCGCTTCCTGCGCTCGTCCCCCGCTGCGTCCACCCCGCTCACATCTTCTGTGCTCGGGCCACTCAGGGAGCTGAACTCAGGGCGGCCCGCGACCCGCGGTTGAAGTCACCGAACTCAAACCCACCCGCGCCTGCCGCCGCCGCCCCCCCGCCTTGCTGCAACTTGACGGGCAGGACCTCTGGTAAAAGTCGGCCAAGCCCCGGACGCTCCATCTCCGAAGGACAGCCTGGGAAAAACCCATCTAAGCAAGCGCCTTTGCCGGTTGGATGGCGAAGGGAGGCGGGGCCGATCAGCGCCTCCGAAACCAACCGCTGACGCTCATTCTGATGTGTCTGGCGGGCAACACCTCGTGCCAGAAATCGCCCGACATAAAACAAACCACTGTGCCCATACGCGGTTCAATCAAAACGAACTCGCCGTCTCTTGTGCCGCTGGTCGTCCATAGTTTGAGTTCGCCGCCGTCACCGGGTTGCCAGTTCGGATTGAGATAAAGGATGACTGTGACGATCCGGTCTCTGGTGCCTGCGTGTTGGTCGAGGTGTGGCTTGTAGAAGCCACCCTCGGGATAAATCGCAAAGTGGCTTTCAAAGTCGAACAGCCCCAGAAGGAAACGTTGGTTCAACAAAAGCCGGAGAGTTTCGACTTTATCCAGATAATGTCGCTGCTCCGCCGAGCCCTCCCCCGGCTCAATCCAGAGCACATGGTCCCGCCGGACCTCGTCGCGCACCTCCATGTTCGCGCCTCTGCCTACGCGCGCCCTGTTAAACTCCCCCCTCTGGCAGGCACTCTCGCACTCTTCTCGTAACCGGAACGCATCGGCGTCCCCAAAAGCACCGGCCATTGTGGCCCACCCAAACTGACCCATCGCGTCCACAAGGGCTAACATTCCGCAATCACATCCTGAATCGATCCAATAGCCAGATGAATCCCGTGGCATTCCACTCGACTTCGCACAAAAAGACCGAGGCTTCTCCGGCCCCCCACGGCTGGGTGAACCCAGATGGGAAGACATCAAAAGAGGCTCTCCTGATTGAGAGGAGAGCCTCTTTGCTGGTTCACGTTCCGCCGGGTATCTCCCGCCAGAATTCTGCCGACTTCGACTGAAGCGACTGAATCAAAAGGCTGCGCGATTCCCTCAGAGCCCCGGCGCCAGAACCCGTGGTCTTACTTCTTTTTGGCGGGAGCGCCGGATTTTGGAGCGGAGTCCTGTTTCTTCTGAGTGGCTGCGCCGGCCTGCTTTTGCTTCTGGTTTTTCTGCTTATTTACGGATTTCGGGGATTTGTCGCCCATAGTGATTTTTGTGTTGTTAGAGGCTTAACTAATATACCGCGGAGGACCAATTGCGGCCCTCATAAAATAGACTAGATGCGAACCGAACATTTGGAAACACCTTTGACGCGCGGTGCCCAAGATGCCCCCCACCCGCGCCGGGAAAACCTCAAAAAGGCGCCTGCCTAATCATTCCGCTACCACGGCTGGCCAACAACCAAAGTGCGGTGCCCGGGCCATCCGGTTGCAAGCGGCGCGCTCACCGCCCTGCCTTTACGTGCTGCTCACACACCACCTCCCAGAGCAAAATTGCCGTCCAAGAAATGGCGCACGCCCCTCGATGATGACACGCGCGAGAGATTTGACCGAAGGCCGCAAACCAAAGCCCTGCCACTTCACCAAGTTGATCCCCCTTCTATCGCTATCACTCGCGGCGCAGGGCCGGTTGAGTGCCGCCGGTTCGGGTGTGGAAAGCGAGGGCCATACCACCCTTCGCATTCTCCAACCCGACTCACCCACACCCTTGCATACGCAAGCAAGCAGAACCCTGCCTGCCACCAGCATGACATCAACACGGTGCCCCAGCGCTGGGGCACCACGTCCGGGGCCGGACTTGCCCCCGCCTGCTCAACCACAAGTCCGTACACACCTCCTTCGCCCGCACCTCCCCTTTCACCGACACCGTTTACTCCCGGACCATCCCCAGAATGGGGCGATCACCCTTATTCGACGCATATTTAGTTTTCCTCCCGATCCAATCCACGGGAAACGGTCGGGATCCGTGCAACTGTGCCCCGGCAATTTCGCATGGCGCAAAGAACTCGCACAAATCATTCTCAAACAGCGCGCCTTAGCTCCCCACAAAGACAGCATCCATTGGGATACCGCCCGCACACGCGCGGCCTTTTCCTATTGCGCTGAAAGCAAAGCGCTCGAGGGAGAAAACTAATGACCACGAGGCCTTGTCTGCGCGTTATTAACCGGGCTGCGTCGCCGGCTTGAAGCAGCGCATCTGAGAACATCCATGAGTACAATCGCGTGCCGCCGCCCATCCATGCACGGGATCCCGAGAGGCGTCAGTTACAGGCCGGGCGTGGTTTCGAAGAAAAGAGGTTGCCCTCACCTACCCCAGCCAGAATCCACCGCTGGCAATATTGCTTTGATGCGATGGAGATCCACCCCGCCTCTTCAACGGAGGCCCTACTAATGTCCGATGATTCCAGCGCGAGCTAAACTGCGGAAGCCTTACGGTATGGTTTAAGCTCTGCAAGGCCTACACAAACCGCTTCGTGGACGCCGCTCTATTAATAAACCACCCCAAAACCGCCAACACTTCCCCCCGCCCGCCCGATCAAGAGGCCGTGCCTGGACTCAACGCAATAGTCGAAGGATGCGGGAAGACAAAAGCCCATCCCCCCGAGTGCGGCGGCATCGGCCAAGAGCGGATACAAACCTTTGTTCCGTGCAACTCCGGGCGACAAATCCGTGCGTTGCGGTGGGGGGATGCCAAAGCGGCATGGGCCGATGCGACCACGATCCAGAGTCCCGACATACCGTTTCCACCAAGATTCTATCAACGGCAATCCGGGCAACCGTCAGAGGGCGAGGAAGGCCGGCGCCTCAAGCTGGAACTCAGGGATATCACCAAGACTAAATACAGTCTTCAAAAGGCTGGGGGACTCACCATGACGCGTTACTGCTGGATTTGGTTTCAGTCACGATTTGCGAAACCAACCAACCACTTTGAGAGAAAGTCTACGAACCCGGCGCTCCGGTCCGATGGGGGGTATGGCTCTCTTTGAAGTTTGACGGCCCGCCCTGCCGGGGGAAGGTTCCCGGAGATCCGGTCCTCTGCGAGCGCATCATCGTGGTCCAGAACCAGCGAGGACTATTGGAGCGTCGCGCCGAGGCTGCCATCCGGCACCGCAGACACAGCAAACACCGCAAAAAGAATAATTACCCATCAATAATTTCCTATCGATAATTCAATAACTCCGCGTCCTCCCCCCGGACGCAAAGCGGCGGCGCTGGCGGCTTCCATCGCGATCATGCTACCCGCATCCTCCTCGGCGCGGGGGGACACGGTTTACCGCTATCTCGGCCGCACGGAGTCCGGCGCCATTTTCGCCAGCCGGGTGGGGCTCGGCTCTGTAGGTTTCAATCCAGCCATCTGGAGCACCAGTTTCCCTCTGAATTACTGGTGCAATCCCTTGGCGGGCGCGGACACCGGATGGTCCAGCAACGGTATCGGGGTGTTCGGGGCGTCGACAGGCTCAGTCTCAATCGTTGCTTTCAGCGGTCAGAACATTTCTGTCGGAGGGGCGCTCTGTAACTTAGATAATGCGGCGTTCAATTATACCGTGAATGACGGCGGCGGGACTACTGGCTTTGGAAGCGGTAACGCTTCGGTGGTGTTAAATAACACCGGGGACCTCTCGATGAACTCGAGGCTCGTCGGCACTGGCGGCACTGGCGGCACTGGCGGCTTCAACCCGAACGCCGGCGCTTATGACAAACCAGATTCGGGCACGAGCACTTTCGAGGTGGCAGGGAGTGGCTCCGGTTCGGTCGGGTTCCGGGCGGAAAGCACAGGGCCGCAGCCTGCGGGAAACAAGAACATGTTCGTGGTCACAGGAGCCGGCAGCACCATTTCGGGGGAGATCATCGGCCCATGGGTGACGCGGGGAACCAGCTCGAATGCGGGTTTCAACGGTGCTGGGCAGCAGAGCGATCACGCGACCTACCCATCGAATTATGTGGATGAGACATCCCCTGCCGTCCTCAGCGCGACCGCGGCAGGAACCGGCAATTGGCGGCTCTCAGGTCAAAACACCTACACTGGCAACGTGGATGTGAACGCCGGCACGCTCCTGCTGGGAAATGCATCTGTGCTGGGCTCCGTGGGGATCCAACCGGGGGCACGGACCGCGACCACCACGGTTGCGGCAGGTGCCACCTTGGATCTCAACGGCATGAGCAGCGTCAGTGAGCCGATGACTCCCGATGGCGGCACTTTGAAGAGTAATGCAGGGAGCCCGGCAAATATCGCCAGTGGCATAGCTGGAGTGACGCTTTCCGCCAACGGGAGTGGATATGGGAGCGGATATTTCTGGGCACCGAAGACGATGCTCAGCGGAGTTGGGACCGGGGCGACTGCGAATCGGGGATCGACCACGGCCTCGGTGGCCTTGATCAACGGCGACATGGGCGATGCCGTCGGTACGGTGCGCATGCCATCCGGGGCGGGGTTGACCATTTCAAGTGGTATACATGCAAAGCCAGGCAGCGGCACGCTGACGCTTTCCGGCTCCGGCACTTATACCGGAGCAGATTCGGTGAGCGTTGGGGCGCTCAATGTCCAGAACCCCTCGGGGATCGGGTCCACTCCGGCGGAAACCGCGACTTCCAGTTGGGCCGCACTGAAATCGCAGGGCAATATCAGTGTGGGTGAGGAGTCCCTGAGGATCGTCGGCACTCGCGTGAGTAATGGGGTTGGGCTGCGCAACATCAGCAGAAACAACATCCACGGCGGGACCGTCACTCTCAGCGATCACGCCCGGATCAATTCGGATTCTGGAACGCCTCCCCTGAGTAATGCCTTCGCGGTGGCGGGTCCTTCCTCCGGGCTCACGGCAGGGGGAGCTGGCGGCTCCGTGATTCAGCGCTCCATCAATACGACAAGCGGCGCCAAGAGCGGCAACGGCACCCCGACACTTTCGGCGCCCCACCCCTTTGCCGGGACCCTGAGCTTGAGCGCCGGCACGCTGCTGTTGGGCGGGGATCATCAGATCGCGTCGAACTCGGAGCCGGATTTGAAAGACCATCCGCAGGGAGCGATTTCTGTGGATGGTCCGGGCACCCTGACCCTGAGCGCCAGTTCCACGTTGGATTTCGTTCCTCTGGGTGCGGGCACCAGCGTGATCCGCTTTGGCGTTCCAGGCGGCTCCCAAGCGAGGGCATTGACTGCGTCTGACTACCATTGGGGCAAGGGCCGGCTTTTGTTTGCGGGATCGGCGGCCACGTTGATCAACCAATTTATTCGAAATGACGTCTCTTTTAACGGCGAATTGGGTTACAACTCCATTAGCTACAGTGCGTATTACGAGGTCCTGGATGTGCCGGAACCCGCCTCATGGGCGGCGGGAGCTCTGCTGCTGGGACTGGTTGGGTGGCGCGAGCGTCGTCTTTTGCGTCTGCCCTGAGCACCTGTTGTGCCTGCTGTTCCCGTGGAGGCGCCTGCCTGCAGGCGGGCAACCCAGCCTGGTTCTCTAGGGACGCTCCACCGCCCATCTGGGCACCTGCGACCTGATCCGGACCCACGCCCCCCGCCTCCATCCACGAATCCTCATCGGGATTGTCACGGGGCTCACCAAAAGCACCACGACACCCAGCCCATAGAGCGAGTAGCGACCGGACGCAACCAGCGCATACATTGAGGATCGGCTTCCATTGAATCCGAGAGGAACGGACAACCGCAGACCGACCCCCTGAAAAAGCGCGGCGATAGACGCCCCCCCTTACCCATTCGCCCCTCGCCTTCATTGCCCTCATTAGCTACCGACTCTGCATTGGTATCATCGGCTTGGCCCCCTCCCCTTTCGCCGCGGACATTTGTCATCCACACTTCTTACCCAGCCAACGAAAGCCATGATCGGAGATACCAACAGTCTGAAGGCCGAATACTTCGATGTATGGTTTCATTGCCCGGTCGTGCCGGAACCGTTGCCGGACGCATTTGGCATCCTCACGCCGTGCAACCCATTCGGCCGGAAAATCGGGGCCGGGGAGAATGCATCCCGACTCGAGGCGCTCCAACGTCTGCTCGATGACCGCGGGATCCGCCATTTTCCGGTCGATGGAGGGACGCGCGATCGCTCGCATCTCGAGCCGGGGTTTGGCGTGGTGGGGATCGATCAGGACGCGGTGCGGGCACTGGGAGTCCAGTTCGAGCAGGACGCCATATTCTGGGTGGAGGGCGACCGGGTGACGCTGCTGGCCTGCAATTCCAGCGCCGCGCGACCGGCAGGCAAGTGGTCGGAACGCTGCGTAGACTGCGTGCGCCGCGCGCCGGAGAGTTGAGGGGGCGGTGTGAAGCGGGGGGATCTCACACCAAGGCACCATGGCACAAAGGTTGGAAGGAGCGGAGAGGGGGCCGGCGCTCATGACACGAGGGCGCCACGCATTGTGGGGTGAGAGGTTGGTGATCACCTCCATTGGCGATGCGGACTGCGGTCACTGAGCGGTGTGAAGCGGGGGGATCTCACACCAAGGCACCATGGCACAAAGGTTGGAAGGAGCGGAGAGGGGGCCGGCGCTCACGACACGAGGGCGCCACGCATTGTGGGGTGAGAGGTTTGATGGCTACCTCTATTGGCGATGCGGACTGCGGTCACTGAGCGGGGTGAAAGCGGGGGGATCTCACACCAAGGCACCATGGCACAAAGGTTGGAAGGAGCGGAGAGGGGGCGGGCGCTCACGACACGAGGGCGCCACGCATTGTGGGGTGAGAGGTTTGATGGCTACCTCTATTGGCGTTGCGGCCTGTGGTCACTGAACGGTGTGAAGCGGGGGGATCTCAAACCAAGGCACCATGGCACCAAGGTTGGAAGGGGCGAAAGGGGGATGACTGCGGGAAATGAGCGCTGTCCGCTTTCATGCCTCCGGAGTGGAGCGGGCCGGTTAAGAAGTACCGGACAAGTTCCGGTCAGGTGGTGGTGGGCAGTGAGGGGATCGAACCCCCGACCAACTCGGTGTAAACGAGCCGCTCTACCGCTGAGCTAACTGCCCTAAAAGCCATCGAATTACCCCACAGACTCCCGCTCCGCAAGCTCGCATCCGCATTCTCCGTTGATGTGATCCTTCAAACACCGGCATTCAGATTCAGAGTAGGTCGACAGGTTGAGTGGCTCATTGCGTTCGGAGAATCCCTCACGCGCCTGCGGAAAAACAGCAATGAATCACCGACGGGAAACGGGGGCAGTGACGTCGATTATCGCGCCGGCAAAAAACCCGTCCCGCAACCGGAACAGCCCCAAGCCTCCGGGACCAACAAGGACGCGACCTTCCACCGACACAGCCTCACTGATACAGCCTCACTGATACGGTCCCGTCGGCCGGGTGTCCCGGAAGCAGGCAGGGCTTCACCCGCGAGCGTGGAGATTGATCACGTTGTTGATGGTCTTCGGCTGCAAATCAGCGAGCGCCGACGCTGCCACTGGATGCAGGCAGGGTTCCACCGTGATAGCCCCTTCCCGGCACAGCCGCGTCCGCATCATCCGGAACCGCCCACCGCGCCCTTGCTGGCGCCCTTGCTGGTGCCCCCTTCCATCGGCCTCCATTCCATCAACCTTCGCCCCCTGACAACCTCCCTCCCTGGCAATCCCCTCCCCCCGCTGGCATCCTGTTAAGCTACGCCCCAACGCTGTTATCCCCGCCCCAACGCTGCATCGTCTGCCAGCAACGCGCCTGAGAGCAGTGCGTCCGGCAACACTGCATTGGGCAACACTTCCCCCCGGAAACACCGCGCCCGCCGGATTATTTCCTGCGGGTGGAAGGCTTCGCGCTGGCGGCGGGCTTGGAGACTTCACCCTCGTCAGCATCGCCACCCGTATCATCGCCACGCACATCGCGCTCGATGAGCACGATGATGTAGTTGCTCAGGGAACGCCGCTCCTTTTCAGCCCGTTTGCGCAGGGGCTCCAGCAACTCCTCCGGGCAGCGAAACGCTGTGTACTTCGTCGCCGTCTTCGATTCGATCGGTGTTTTGGGTCGCATAGAACTTTTGAGTGTAACTGAGACTGAGAATACAACGAGGGAAAGCCGCCAACTGGCACCAACCCCGCTGACAATCTAGTTCAGGTCAGCGCTTGTGCAACTTTGCGATAGGTAATTTTTGCGCCCTCTATGGATGTCCACCGAAGGTCATCCATCCAGCCTCCCGCCCCGACCCAAATCAGCGCCCTCCGCCGTCCTTCACAAACCCGCAGCTTCCGCGGACGACACCCGAACCCTCATCCAGCAGACCCCGAGCGGTCGTTGATGCGCCACGCCGTGCGGGGGCGGAGTTTTTACAGATTCGAGCATTACACCCCGATTGCGGGTGAGGCTTTGCCCATGATGCCGGCATCGTTGTGGAGCGGCGCAGCAGCCACCGCACATCTTCCTGCGGTGCAGCGAGGCGTGAGAGGGCGCTCTGGGATCGGTTGGATCGCGTGGATCGCGTGGCGGTTGGCCTCGGACAGTGTTCGCAGACGGGGACATGGGGCGCGATCGGCGTGGGCAACGGGGCTCCTGCCAGACCCGATGTCAGTCACCTTTGGTAATCCTAAAACCGTGAATGGACGGCCCACGGAATACCGTCACGGACCGCGCGGAAGGAATGGGGGGAATGGGGGGGCTGAGAGTCTGTTGCGTGGTCCGTGGGCCATTGGGAACTCTCCGGGTTCAGGCGACTGCTGAGTCCTATCGGTGCCTGTGTACTTGAGGGTAACAGCCATGTCGTTACCGACTTTGAAGATCGCTCAAAGAGACTCACCCAACGGGTGAGACTGAAACGGAATGATTGTTTAAGCTGCAAATTCCGTTTCCGCAGAAACTCACATCAGATCCGACAAGTTTTCATCGCCGCATTGAGGGTAATGCGACGGGCACGCGCGCTGTCTACGCAAACGGCGTGACCAAGGCCCGCCGCGCCCCGCCGGACCGCCGCCCCCCCTTGCACGCCGCGACATGGCATTTGTAAAATAAACCTCGATGCGGTTTTAATACAAAAACAGGCCGCCCCGGTGCTAGCCTCCCCGCCCCTCCCGCGCGCATCCTCCCATCCGTCAGCCCCCTCTCCTCATGATCGACTTCCTCTCCAGCATCCCCGGACGCGGCGGCCTCTGCGGATCCTCCCATCTGAAACGCCGCGAATTCCTCCAAGTCGGCGCCCTCTCCGCCCTCGGCCTCTCGCTGCCCCAGTACCAAGCCGCGCGCGCCGCTGGCCAGGTCGACCGCTCCAAGGACGAACGCGCCTGCATCCTCCTCTTCAACCTCGGCGGCCCCAGCCATATCGACCTCTGGGACATGAAGCCCGACGCCGCCTCCGAGGTCCGCGGCCCCTTCAAACCCATCCCGACAAAGTCCCCGGAAATCCAAATCTCCGAGGTCCTGCCGCGCCACGCCCAGATCGCCGACAAATTCTCCCTCGTGCGCTCCTGTCATCACGACGGGGCCGCGGTCCACGACGCCGGCTGGCAGATCATGCAAACGGGACGCCGCTTCACAGGCGGCATCCAAACGCCCCACATGGGCGCCGTCCTCAGCCATCTGCGCGGTCGCCGGACGGATCTTCCCCCCTTTGTCGTTCTCCCCGAACTCATGGGCCGCGGCGGAGGGAACCTCCCCAACGGTCAGGCCGGCGGCTTCCTCGGCAAGGCGCACGATCCCTACGCGCTGATGGCCGACCCCTCAAAACCGGGCTTCAAGGTCCCGGACCTCCTGCCTCCGGACCACATGGCGGCGCTGCGTCTCGAGCGTCGCCAGCAGATGCGCGACGTCGTCGACCAGAGCGTGAAGGCCTTCGAAGCCAGCGAGGACGCGCGCCTCATGGATGAGAACTTTCATTCCGCCTTCCGCCTGATGACAAGCGAGCAGGCGCGCGCCGCGTTCGATCTTTCCAAGGAACCGGCCTCGGTGCGTGAACGCTACGGCATGAACCGCTTCGGCCAGTGCTGCCTGCTGGCCCGGCGCCTTGTCGAAAACGGTGTGCGCTTTGTCACCATCAACACCTTCCTCACTGTGTTTGGCGAAACTACGTGGGACATCCACGGCTCCAAGCCCTTCACCTCCATCGATGGAATGAAGAACGTCGTATGCCCCATGTACGACCAGGCCTACTCCGCGCTCATCGAAGACCTGCACCAGCGCGGCATGCTCGACAACACGATGGTCACCGCGCTCAGCGAGTTCGGCCGCACGCCCAAGGTCAACCCGGCCGGCGGCCGCGACCACTGGCCCCAGTGCTTCACCGTCTCCTTCGCCGGCGGCGGAGTGAAGGGCGGCCGCGTCATTGGAAAAAGCGACCCCGTCGGCGGATTCCCTGCCGAGCGTCCCGTGGAACCGGGCGACCTCGTTGCCACCGTTTTCCACAGCCTCGGCCTCGACCACAAAGCCCATCTGCCGGGCCCTGGCGGGCGCCCCTTCGGCCTCGTCGATTTCGGTCGTGACCCCATCCGCGAACTCTTCAGCTGATGCACCTCCCCATTTTCCTCGCCGCCGCCCTTGCCGTAAGCGCCGCCAGCGCGGCCGGCCCCGCTACCGTCCAAGCCGCTTCCACACAGGATCAAACGTCCATCCGGATTATCCCGGCTAGCGTTCGCCTCTCCGGTCCGCACGCGCGCCAGCAGGCGCTCGTCTACCATGCCCGCGGCGCGGGGTTCGGAGCGGAAGCCTCCGGCGCAACCCTGCGCATCGAGGATCCCACGATCGCGAGCATCGATGCCGAGGGCAACGTGCGCCCGCTGCGCGATGGGACGACCCGCCTCCTTACCTCCTTCAACGGACAGGACGCCGGCGTCGAAGTCCGGGTGCAAGATGCCGCGAAGCCGCAGGCGTGGAGCTTTGACCGCCACGTCCAGCCCATCCTGAGCAAGAACTCCTGCAACACCGGCGGCTGCCATGGAGCGCTCGCGGGTAAAGGCGGATTCCGACTCAGCCTCTCCGCCTACGATCCGGACAACGACTTCTACAACCTCGTGCGCGATGCCGGCGGCCGCCGCATCGAACCCGCCGACCCGCTCATGAGCCTGCTGCTCACCAAGCCCACCATGGCCGTCCCGCACAAGGGCGGACGCAGGCTCCAACCCGGCGGCGACGACTACCGCATTCTGGCCGAATGGATCGCCGGAGGTAATCCGGGTCCCGAACCCGCGCGCGCCGCACTCGACCACATCGAGGTGGAACCCGCATCCATCGAGGCTTCCAAGGGCGCGAAGCTGCGCCTGCTCATCACCGCGCACTACGCCGATGGCACGCGCGAGGATGTGACCCGCTGGGCGAAACTCTCCTCCACGGATGAAACCGTCGCCAAAGTGGACGACGCCTCCGGTCGCATCGAGGTGATCGGCCACGGTGCGGGAGCCCTCAACGCGTGGTTCTCCAGCCGCATCGTCACGGCGCGTGTCACCGTCCCCTTCCCGCGCCCGGCGCAACCTGCCGCCGTCGCGGCAAACGCTGCATCCACGGCAGCGCCAGCGGCCGCCTCAGCGCCCGCGAACCGCGTCGACAAGGCCGTGCTTGCCCAGCTCCAGCGGCTTCAACTCGACCCCTCCCCGCTCTGCGACGACGCCACCTTCCTGCGCCGCGCGCATCTCGACGCCATCGGCATCCCGCCGACCGCGGACGAGACGCGAGCCTTCCTTTCCGACCACTCGTCGACCAAGCGCACTGCGCTCATCGACAAACTCCTGCAGCGCCCCGAATTCACCGATCTCTGGACTTACCGCCTCGCCGACATCTTCCTCATCAACGGCTCCTCCCTGCGCCCGGAAGCCGTTCAATCCTACTACCAATGGCTGCGGGACCGCGTGGAATCCAACACGCCATGGGACGTCCTTGTGCGTGAAGTGATCACCGCGCGTGGCGAAAGCCTCCGGCAGGGCGAGACCAACTTCTACGCCGTCCATCAGGATCCCGAGACCATGGCGGAGAATGTGAGCCAGGCCTTCCTCGGCCTCTCCATCAACTGCGCCAAGTGCCACAACCATCCCCTTGAGAAGTGGACCAACGACCAGTACTACGCCTTCGCGAATCTCTTCGCACGCGTCCGCGCAAAGGGCTGGGGCGGCGACTTCCGCAGCGGCGATGGCAGCCGCACCCTCTTCGTCACCAACGAAGGCGACCTCCTCCAACCGCGCACCGGCCGCCCCCAACCGCCGGCCCCGCTCGATGGCGCGCCCATTGATCCCAGCGACACGCGCGACCGCCGCGAGGTCCTCGCCCAATGGCTCACCTCGCCCAAGAACCCCTACTTCACGCGCGCCATCGTCAACCGCACATGGGCCGCCTTCTTCGGCACCGGCATCATCAATCCGGTCGACGACCTGCGCATGTCGAACCCCGCTTCCAACGAGCCCCTTCTTCAAGACCTCTGCGCCTTCCTCATTGAGAAGCGCTACGATCTCAAGAGCCTCATGCGCCTCCTCCTTCAGAGCGACGCGTACCAGCGCTCCAGCGATCCCACGGACTCGAACCGCTCCGACACCCGCCACTTCTCCCACTACTACCCGCGCCGCCACATGGCCGAGGTCCTCAACGACGCGATCATCGGTGTCACCGGTATTCCAGAAATCTTCGACACCGTGGTCATGAAGGACGGCGACACCAAGAAGACGGAGTTCTACCCGGCGGGCACGCGGGCGCTGCAGCTCTACGACACCGCGGTGCGTTCGTATTTCCTCAAAGCCTTTGGGCGCAACCAGCGCGAGATCACCTGCGAATGCGAACGCTCCAGCCAGCCCAGCCTCGTTCAGGCGCTGCATCTCTCCAACGGCGACACCATTAACAAACGCCTCGCGGACCCGAAGGGGTTGCTCAATCAATGGCTCGAGCGCCACGCCGACAACGGCCCGCTCATCGAACAAGCATTCCTCGCCGCCCTCTCGCGCACGCCCCTTCCGCGTGAACTCGCCGCCTACACCGCCGCCTTCAACGCTCCGGGCGCCATCCGCCGCGAGGTCGCTGAGGACATGGTTTGGGCTCTGCTCACCAGCCGCGAATTCCTCTTCCAGCACTGAGACGTCATGCGCTTCCTCCCCTTCTCTCTTTTCACGAAACCCACGGCAGTCTGCATGCTCCCGCGCGTGCTGTTCATCGCCGCTTCCGTCTTCACCGCGAGCGCAGCAAATGCAGCGGACGCCGCCAGTGCAGCAAGTGCCGCAAACTCCGCACCGGACTTTCACCGCGATGTCGCCCCGATCCTGCGCGACTTCTGCGGCGGCTGCCACAATCAGAAGGACGCCGAGGAAGGGCTCTCCGTCGAAACCTACGCCGACCTGCTTAAGGGCAGCGACAACGGGCCCGTGCTCAAGCCGGGCGATTCCTCGAGTCTCCTCCTCAAGGTGCTCAAGGGTGGCAAGCCGGCCATGCCGCCTAAGAAGGAGCCGCAACCCAGTCCCGCGGACATCGCTCTCATCGAGCGCTGGATCGCAGCGGGCGCACCCGGTCCCAGCAAGGCAGACACCTCCATCCTTCAACTGCTCACCCTCCCGGACATCGCGATCACCGCCTCACCCGCCACCCACACCACCTCCGCTGCACTGAGCACCGACGGGCGTTGGGAGGCCGTCGCGCACTACCGCAACGTCACCCTCCATGCGCGGGATGCGGGCCCGCAGTTCCAGCCAATCAAGATCTCCACCCCGGGCAAGGTCGGCCAAGTCCACTTCTCGCCGGACAGCCGGATGATCCTCATCGCCACGGGCCAACCGGGACGCGAAGGCTCCGCCCTCCTTGCCGAAGCCGCCTCTGGGAAGCTCCTGCGCGAGTTCCGAGGGGAACACCGCGACCTCGTCTGCTCCGCCGTCTTTTCACCCGACGGTGCGCTTGTCGCCACGGGCGGCTACGACAGGCTCGTCAGCCTGTTCCGCGCGGACACCGGCGAACTCCTGCGCACCATCAAGGGCCACAACGGCGCCGTGTTCGACCTCGCCTTCTCGCCGGACGGCGCGGTGCTCGCCTCTGCGAGCGCGGACCAAACCGTCAAACTCTGGCGCGTCTCAGACGGTGAACGCCTCGACACCCTCAACCAACCGCAGGGTGAACAACTCCGCGTCCACTTCACCCCTGACGCCAAACACATCGTCGCAGCAGGCAACGACCGCAGGATCCGCCTTTGGGAATTCACGTCCAAGAAGGAGCCCGCGCTCAACCCCATGCTCGAATCCCGCTTCGCGCATGAAGCACCCATCTCCGGACTCTGGCTGGATGCCGCGCACCACATCCTCTTCTCCGCCGGCGGCGACCGCAGCCTCAAGGCATGGAGCATGCCCGGCCTTCTCCCGCTCAAGGTTTTTCCCAAGCAGAAGGATGTCGTCACCGCGCTCCTGCCAGCTCCGCAGGGTTACACCGTGCGCACCTTCGACGGATCCACCGCCACTCTCGCAGCCACGGACCTCGCCGCCGATTCCTCCCATTCATCGGAAGCGCAAACCGCGCGAGGCTCCGAACCGCCATCGCCCCCAATCGCCATGGTGGATCAAGCGCCTCCGGCCACCGAGCAGGAACCCAACGACAAATCCACCGACATCCGGCAGTCGCTCCCCATTCCGGCTCGCGTCCGTGGAACCATCTCCCAACCGGGCGACCGCGATGGATTCCGCTTCAAGGCGCGCAAAGGCGAACGTCTCGTTCTCGATGTCGTCGCCGCGCGCAGCGGTTCGCCGCTCAAGTCCCGTCTCGACTCGCTGCTGGAGGTCCGCACCCTCGACGACAAGCCGGTTCCTCGCGCGCTCCTCCAAGCCCTGCGCAGCTCCTGGCTCACCTTCCGCGGTCAGGATTCCAATGGCTCCTCTGACTTCCGCCTCCAGAACCAGGCAGAGATGGAACTCAACGAACTCCTCTACTGCGAAGGCGAGGTGCTCAAACTCTGGCACTACCCGCGCGGACCGGACTCCGGCTTCATCGTCTATCCGGGCTCGGGCTCGCGCGAGACGCGCTTCGACACCACTCCTCTCTCCCACGCCATGGGCTCGCCCGCCTACACCGTGCGAGCACTCGCCCCGGGCACCACTCCGCCCTCCAACGGCCTCCCCATCTTCACCCTCAACCACGTGAATGATGACGACGCCGCGCGCCGCGCCGGCTCCGATTCCGTGCTCCACTTCACCGCTCCCGAGGATGGCGAATATCTCGCCGTCGTCACCGACACGCGCGGTTTTGGCGGAACTGAATTCCCCTACGAACTCCGCATCCGCGCAGCACGCGAGGACTTCGCACTCACTGTGAGCGCCGGTAGCGAGCCCGCCGTCAGCCCGGGCAGCGGCCGCGAGTTCACCCTCAAACTCGATCGCGTGGACCAGTTCGATGGTTCCGTGTCTGTGGAGTTCAAGAACCTCCCGACCGGCTTCCAAATCCCGGGTCCCATCGTCATCCAGCAGGGGCAGAAATTCGCCGTCGGCGCGATCTATGCGGCCTCGGACGCGCCGCAACCCACCGCAGAAGCAGCCGCCCAGTGCCGCATGGTGGCACGCGCTGAAATGCCATGGGGCGAGGTGATCACGCGCGAATCCGCTGCGTTCAAGAAACTCACCCTCGGTGCCGCAGCCAAGATCACCGTCGAGATCCTGCCAGACGCCGGCACGCCCGTCGCAAACGCTGCAGACGGCCGGCCCATGGAAATCCGCATCAAGCCGGGACAGACCATCACCGCCCTCGTGCGCGCGACCCGCCACGATTTCAAGGACCGCATCGAACTCGGCAAGGAAGACGCTGGGCGCAACCTTCCGCACGGCGTCTACGTCGACAACATCGGCCTCAACGGCCTCCTCATCGTCGAGGAGCAGAGCGAACGCCAGTTCTTCATCACCGCATCCAAGACCGCAACCGAGGGTGTGCGCCCCTTCTTCATCCGCGCCAGCGGCGACGGAGGCCAGGCTTCGAAGCCCGTGGTTCTGAGAGTAGAACGCTGAGCCGCGACGCCACGGTGTTGCGTGGCATCAAGCGAAGCGTTCCTTCGTATTCTCACGATTCACACAGGCGCGCGAAGCTCCACCATTGGCCATTTGCGCAGGACCACACCCGCTTCTTTCGACCCGGCGGGGCTAGCGATTGAACTCGGCCCAGCAGCGCAGGAATCCCGGAGCGAAGTCTTGGGGGCGGCTGGCGATCCAATGCTTCACCTGATCGATTGAGAAGAACCCACCGGTTTCAATCTCGGCCGGAGGCAGCTTGAAAGGGCCTTGGTGCTGGGCGCGGTACAGACCCACGAACTCCCAACCCGTCTCGGGACAGGCCGCAATGCGCGCGACTAATTCCACGGGAGCTTCCACGCCGAGTTCCTCCGCAAGCTCGCGCCGGGCGGTGTCGTCGTAATCCTGCCCTGCGTTGAGATGACCGGCCGCGCTGGAATCCCAGACACTGGGATGCCGGTCCTTCCACCGCGAACGTTTCTGAAGAAACAGCTGACCGTGACGGTCGAAGACGAAGACGTGGACAGCCCGGTGACGCAGGTTGCCTTCGTGCACCTCGTGCCGTGAGGCTTGGGCAATCACGTGGTC
The DNA here is from genome assembly GCA_945861435.1 of Chthoniobacter flavus. Taxonomy (GTDB): domain Bacteria; phylum Verrucomicrobiota; class Verrucomicrobiia; order Chthoniobacterales; family Chthoniobacteraceae; genus CAIURC01. Next base: position 56,250 of record CAMAUX010000026.1, read on the forward strand.
GTTTTCATCCACCACATCGAAGCGCTCGCCGTGGACGTCCTGAGCCTGGCGGGCGAGAGCCGCACCATCATGCCCGGCCCGCCCGTCGATGAGGTTGGTGAGGTTGATCCACTGAAGGATACTGAGCTCCTCGGCGCGCACCGTGGGTTCCACTCCGAGCGCTGCACAGAGCTCGGCCCAGCGGTCCGTGCACTCGGGAAGCATCTTGCGCAGTTGCTTGCGGCGCTGCGAAAAGCCCTGTTTGACGAGCTTGTTGAAGCGCGCGCCGTCGCACTCGGGCAACTCACCGGCGGGACGCGGCGTCAGAAGCACCACGGCCGAGTCCACCTTGGGAGCGGGCGTGAAGACTGCCGGGCCAAGGGTGCGCAGATACTTCACGCGCCAGCGGCGCCCCAGAAGCAGGGTGAGCGCGCCGTACGCCTTGGTGCGGGGCTCGGCGGAGAGCCGTTCTGCGAGCTCCTTCTGGAGCGTGAAGCTCAGCATGCAGACGGGGCTGGGCTCTCCCGTGAACTGGAAGAGGATCTGGCTGGAGACGTAGTAAGGAAGGTTGCCGATCACCTTCACCGGCCCGCGTGCAAAGAGGCTGCGCACGTCGTACTCGGTGGCGTCGCCGTGCACGATCTCGAGCTGCGGGTAATGCTCGCGAAGATAACCTGCGAGACGCCCGTCCTTCTCAATCAACACCCCGGCCGACGAACGGCGCACCGCACACTGCGTGAGCGCCCCCAGCCCGGGCCCGAGCTCCAGCCACGATTCGCCGGGCTGGATATCGAGTTGGTCGACCATCCAGTCCGCGAGGTTCTGGTCGTGCAGAAAGTTCTGCCCGAGGCTGCGCGTGGGTTGTGTGCCGAGCGCCTTGAGCGCGCCGTGGATCTCAGAGAGCTTCATGAAAGAGGCCGGAGCCTCAGGACTCCCGTTGCATGCGCTTGAGCCGGCCGGCAAGCGCCGCCTTGGCGGCGGAATTCATGCGGTCGACAAACAGGATGCCATTGAGGTGGTCGACCTCGTGCTGGAGCGCCCGGGAAAGCAAACCGGTGGCTTCAAAATCCACGTCGCGTCCATCGAGCAGCCGGGCCTTCACCCGCACGCGCTGTGAGCGGACGATTTCGGCGGTCAGCTCGGGAAAGCTCAGACAGCCCTCGTTCCCGGGCACCTTCTCCTTCCCCAGCTCGAGGACGGGATTCATCAGAACCATCGGCATCCATTCCTCGAGATCGACTTCCTTGCCGTCGACGAAAAGGGCGCTGGGTCGGTCGCTCACCCCCGTGACGTCCACAATGGCCAACTGGATGGGCACGGCGACCTGCTGCGCGGCGAGTCCCACGCCATCCGCATCGCGCATGGTGTCGATCATGTCCGCCGCCAGCTTGCGGATGGATTCGCTCACTTCCCGCACCGCCACACCCTTGGCTCGAAGTGCGGGATGCCCAAACTTCACTATTTCGAGGATCATTTCTTGGCTTCTGTAAATGCGGAGAGGTTTCCCTGAAGGCCACCCTCCTTAAGCGCATCGAGGAGCCGGATCAGGAACCCGTAGGAAATCTTCTCGTCAGCGCGGAGGGCGAACCCCTGGCCCGGGTTTTTCGCAAGGCGCTCCCGGATCAGGGCGGGCACTTTCTCCAAGGTGACCGGCTCGCCGTCGAGGAATATCTCCTCACTGGCGCTGGTGGAGAGCACCATGCTGGCCGCCTTCGGGTCGCTCGCGGGTGCGGCCGTCTTGGACTCGGGCAGCTTGATGGTCACCGAGGGCTGCTTTTTTTCCGGCGTCTTGAAGGTGGTGGTGACGATCACGAAGATCAGCAGGATCGCGAAGATGTCGATCATCGAGACGATGATCACCTGCGGGGACCGGCGTTTGCGCGGGTAAAAGTTCACGACTCGCAGTTCAGTGCCGAGGATGCGCGGTTCACAGCGGGTTCCAAGGAGTTCGAGAGGTTCAGAAGGTCCACGGGCGGTTCACAGAGCTCGCTCAGTCTAGGAAGCATCGGCACCCGGCTCCGCCGCCGGCTGCGTGACGCGCGCGCTCATGCGCCGGGCCCGGTACTGGTAACACTTGGTCAGCAACTCAGCGACGAGCGACTCCATGTCCACGGCCATGTTCTCGATCTTCTTGCTGTAATAGCTGTGCGCAATGAGGCTTGGGATGGCGATCGCCAGACCCACGATCGTCGTGCTCAGCGCCTCCGAAATCCCTTTCGCAATCCCGCGCGGATCCGACACCGTGTCGCTGCCGCCGAGGTTCGCAAACACGGTGACCAGACCAGCCACCGCCCCCAGAAGACCGAGCAGAGGCGCGATCCCCACGACGACCTCGAGGATGAAGAGCCCGCTCTCCAAGCGCACCACCTCGTGCCGGGCCGCCGTCTGCACCGCCTCGGTGTTCTCAGCGCGCGACCAGTTCAGGTGCCGCAGGGCCGCCTTCACGATGCGCCCCAGCGCCGATTCGTCGCCCGCCACACGCCGCTCAAGCTTGTCCAAATCCTCAGGAATCTCGGGCCTCAAAGACTCGATATCCCCCTCGATCCACCATGGAATCACCCAGATGCGGCGCAGCGCGAGACCGCGCATCACGATCACGGCAAAGGAAACCACCGAGCAGATGAGCAGCAGCGCCATGAAGAAGCCGCCTTGCGAAAAAAACTCATAAACTGAACCAAAGCTGGCGACGTGAAGGGGCATGGGGTTTCCGTGGAGGTTCAGTAAAGATAGAAACTAAATACCATTTCGAGCCGCTCGTCTTTCATTAGTTCCACGTCGGGCGGAGGCGGCGGCAGCTTGGCAGCCCGCACGGCGTATTCGCAGATGTCGCCAAACCCCCCATTGGAGGTGTTCTCCAGAACCCGGACCCCCTCGATCCGCCCCTCCCTCGCCACATAAAACGCCACGCGCACAAGTCCCGGCGTGCATGTGCTCTTCTTCTCCTCCACCTCCCGCAACCACCGCGAATGGATCTGCATGCGGATCTTCTCCCGGTAAACTCCCATCGGCGTCTTCACCGCATCCACCCCGGGACGCCCGCGATTGCTGATACTCCCGTCGATGCGCGTCTGGCGGAGCTCGGGCTGCGTCCCGGGATCACCCGCCATCTCCTCCGCGGGTTTGGGGAGCACCGCCGGCTTGGGCGGGGCAACCGGCTCCGGCAATTCTGCCGCAGGGATGGGGACCGTGGAGTTCTTGGCCATCAACAGTGGTTCCGGCGGGGGCGCCTTTTCCACGGCTTGCTTGGCTTCCTTCGGGTCTTTCTCAGGCACCTCCTTCTCAGGCTTCACGGGCTGTTGCTCCATCGCTTTCTCACGAGCAGCGGCTGCCGCCGGATCTTGGGACAGCGATGCCTTCTGGTTCTTGAACTGCTGGAAGGGCAGGTCCGCACCCTCCTGACTGGGGAGCGGCACGGTACCAGCGCCCGGCTTCTCACTTCCCGCCACCATGTTCTGGCTGGACTCGAAAATGGGTTTTTCAGGGGCCTGCGCGGCTTCGGTAAGACCATCCGCTTGGATTGCCACAAGCCTGGGTTCCTGTGGTGGCGCAGACGGCGGGGCCGGAGCGGGCGGAACCGGAACCAACTCAATCTCGATCGTTCGCGCCGGCTCGGGCTCGGGAAGCGGCAGATCCTGAATCCACTCCGGCAGCAGCAGCCCCACGAGCGCTGCCACTGACAGAAGCACCAGGTGAAACAGAATCGAGAACAGAAGCCCCATGGCAGCCTGCCTCTTCGTCGATACCCGGCGCAGGTCGGGCAGCCGGTTGGAAAGGTCCGTGACGAACTGATATACGGCAGCCTTCATGGGGCGAGGGCGGCGACACACCCCTCCTGCATCTCGCCCACCACTGGATAAAGCGAACACTGCGCGCACCATTCCACCTCGGCCCCGCGCCCCTTGGACTCCAGCACGCGCCCGTTGCGCGCACTGCGCAGAGCGTTCAGAGGACTGTCGTAAGCCCCGGGGAGAGCCAGAAGCGCGCGCGCAGCATCGCTGAGTTCCGCCCCTTCAAACCCCTGCAGCAGGAGGGCCGCCGCGAACGCGTCCTCAAGCGCGAACTCCTCAAATGTGCCGGCACACACCAGCAGCAGGCGTTCGGGCGCATGTCGGCGGATCTCCGCGCCGAGGGCCCCGAGGTTGAGCAGGGCTCCCACCAGCACGCGCCCCGCATGCGCGCAGGAACGCAGCGCCACGGTGCCGTTGGTGGTGGTGGTCACAAGGGTGCGCCCCCTCACCTCCTCGCGGTATTCGAAAGGAGAATTGCCGAGCGCAAACCCATCGATCCGCTCTCCATGACGCTCCCCGGCGAGTACCGCACCCGGGAGCTTTTGGTGGAGCGCCAGCGCCTCCTCAATGGTGCTCACCGGATGGATGGCTGTGGCACCATGGGCAAGCGCGGTCACCATGGACGACGTGGCACGCAGCACGTCGAACACCACGCAGGTGGTGTCCGCCAGCGCACGGCCGGGCAGCAGCGCGATCTCCGCTGGGTTCAATGCGACGTCAATCCACATGGCACCCCCCACTCTCCGGGCGGATCGCCCCGAGCGGGAGTCTTTTTTCAGCCTTTTTTCCCACGCTCCCCGCGCCCCCATGTCTGGCGTGCATGATGAAAAAGGTACTGCTGCGCATACCCGCCGTACGCTCCAAAATAGGTGGCCGCAAACTCCCTCAGACGCCGCGGCGTGACCCGCCGCTTCCCCTTGAAGTAAAGCGTGCGCAGGATGCGCTCGATCCACACGTCGATGGGAAAAGCGGCGAGGCGCCCGAACCCGAAGAGGAGCGCGCAGTTGGCCACCTTCACGCCCACCCCGGGAAGACGGCAGAGTTCCTCACGAGCCTCGTCGTCTCCCATCGCCGCGACCGCCTCGAGGCTGACCTCGCCCGAATCGATCATGCGCGCCGTTCTCAGAAGGTTCGCGGCGCGGAACCCAAGGCCGCAGGCGCGCAGCTGCGCCTCGCTCGCGGCGGCCATGGCCGCAGGCGTGGGATAGGCGTGGAGGGTCCTCCCACCCAGCACGAGCGGCTGGCCGAAGGAACGCCGCAACGCGAGCGACATCTGCGTGATGTGCGCCACCTGCTTCATCGCCGAGGTGATGAAGCTCGCAAGGCACTCCCACTCCGGCTGCCGGAAAATCCGCATCCCGCGGCTGAACTGCGCCGCCCCCCGCATCGCATCATCCTGCGGAAAGGAAGCCACGATCTCCTCCAGCGGATGATCCAGCGCAAGATAACGCTCCACGCGCTCGTCGGGAGCTCCCGCAATCCACAGGGCGTCGTCCACCTGCTCCAGATAAACGGGGTCATCCCCAAGTGCGCCGATCCATCCCTCCCCGTGGCTCTCCCAGTGGAACACCTGCCCGCACCGCAGGCTGGTGGCAAGATCCAGCCGATCCCGCGCCACCGAGAGAAGCCGCGCACCCGGGGGGCGGGAGGGGTTGTTCACTGGATGAAATAGCTGAGGTTCTCGAGTTCGATGGCGAGATCCACACTGTTCACCACGACGTTATCCGGCACCTGAAGCATCAGGGGTGCGAAGTTCAGGATGGCAAGGACGCCCGCCGCCACCAACTCGTTGACCACCTCCTGGGCCACCACCGCAGGCACCGCCAGAATCGCCATCTTCACATGGCGGTCGCGCACCACCTCCGCCATCTTCCCCATGGGCAGCACCGGCACGCCGATCCCGCGGCGCTTGGCCTCCACATCCGCATCAAAGGCAGCGATCACCTCGAACCCCTCCTTCGCAAACCCCGGGTACCGCAGGAGCGCAGAGCCGAGGTGGCCCGCGCCAACAAGAATCACCGGCTGCAACTGCGTGGTACCAAGCACGTCGGTGAGCTTCGCACTGAGCGCCGGAACGTTGTACCCAAGGCCTCGCGTACCAAAATGTCCGAAGTACGCCAGATCCTTGCGCAACTGCGTGGGTTTGACACCCGCCGCCTTGGACAACGCAGCAGAGGAAACGGTTTCCACCCGGTTGCCACGCAGACGCTGCAAAGCGCGGTAATACAGCGAGAGCCGGTAGACGGTTTTGCGGGGGATGACTAATTTCGACATTTTGTGAAAAAAGCCGTGCTTCCGTCATAGCCCCCCCCCGGGGAGGAAAGCAAGCCCCTCCAAGCCACCATCGAAGGCCCCTCCCCCTCGCATCCAAGTAATTTGCCTTTGCGCAAAGCTCCGGCCCCGGGTTATGTGCCGCATGCGACTGAACCGTTTCCTAGCTTCCGCCGGCCTCGGCTCCCGCCGCGGTGTGGAAGAGCTCATCCAATCCGCCCGGGTGAAAATCAACGGACTCGTGGTGGTGGATCTTGCCACCCAAGTGGGCCCGGAGGATGTCGTCAAAGTCGGCAGCCGCGTCGTGCGCGCGGAAACCACGCTTTCTGCGATGCTCTTCAAGCCAAAGGGCTACCTCTGCACAGCCAGCGACGAGCGCGACCGGCGCACCATCTTCGACCTCCTCCCCGACAACTGGCCCCGCGTCTACCACGTCGGCCGCCTCGACATGGAATCCGAGGGCCTCCTGATTGTCACCAACGATGGCGCCCTCTCCCTCGCGCTCACCCACCCCAGCCACCAAATCGACAAGGAATACGAGGTCGGCCTCGACCGGCCATTCGATCCCGCCCACCGCGACAAAATGCTGCGCGGCATCCGCATCGAGGGGGGCCTGGCCAAGGCCGAGCAAGTGCAGATCCTTGCCCCCAAAGTCCTCAGGATCGTCCTCCAACAGGGAATCAAACGCCAGATCCGCCTCATGTGCTATTCTCTGGGCTACGAGGTCACCCAACTGCGGCGCGTCCGCGTCGGTTCCCTCCGTCTCACCCCCCTCAAACCCGGCCAATGGCGCATGCTCTCACCGAGGGAAGTGAGTTCGCTCAAGAACGCCCCTCCGAAACCTCCAAAAACCGCACCAGCCAGCGCCACCACTCCCAGGCGCACCAGCCCTAACCCGTACACGGCCCGGAAAAGCAATTGACCCGCGGCTCCCCATCCCCTAGCAATCTCCGCTCCTTCCGCAACCACCTTCTTTTTTATGGGCAAGCAATACAACAAAGTCATCAAGCGCCGCCGTCGTCTCGCCTACCTCGACCGGAAAAAAAACAAGGCCGCTGAACTGGCCGCCACCAAGGCCAAACCCCGCAAAGCCAAGAAGGCAGCGGAAGCCGCGGCTCAATAGCCCCGCGCCCAAGCCCCACCCCTTCCACAGCCTCTTTCTCAACGCGCCTGGCGTCTTTTCGCCCGGCGCGTTTTTTTTGACCAAAAGCCTCCATCCCCCGCCAGAGTCGCTCTTTTCCCCATGCGATTCCTCCTTGTGGACGGCCACAGCGTGATCTTCGCTTCGCCCGAACTGCGCAAGCTGCACGCACGCCGCAACGCACTGGCCCGGGAGACACTCATCGCCCAGCTCACCCAATATCAGGATTCCAGCGGAGTGCGTGTGGTCGTGGTCTTCGACGGTCAGGGCTCCCAGTGCTCGAGCGAGAACCATCCCGGGCAGATCCAAGTGATCTACTCAGCCACCGGCCAGACTGCCGACCAAGTCATCGAGCGCCTCGTGGCCACTTACGCCGTCGCACACGATCTCACCGTCGTCACCAACGATCTCGCTGAACAGCAAACCGTCCTGAGCTTCGGAGGCCACCCCATCCCCTGTGAGAGCTTCCACGCTCTGCTCTGCGATGCGGCCTCCGACCTCGGACGCAGGCTCCAAGCCCACAAGAAAAAGGCGCGACGCTGAGAACAACGATCGTCACGCCCAGCGTGCGGCGCTCCAGAATGCGTGCGGCGCCAGAGCGATGAACCACCAACGTCCGCGCTCCGCGCTCAGGGGGCTTTTTCCCCGGTGCCACCCTTGGCAGCTCCACCAGCCTCCTGCTCGCTGGGAGGCTTCACGAACAGGAGCGAGTCCCCCACATCCTTGCTCAAATACACGCTGCGCTGAACCGGCACCTCGTAAATGCGCCCCTCCTTGCCGACACGCACCTTCATCAGGTACTCGCCATCGCTCTGCTTCTGCTTGAGGCCCTTGCGTCCGAAGGTGATCTGCTGCTCGCGCTCCGGGGTGAAGTGCTTCTCAACAATCTTCCCCTCCAGCATGTTGGCCTGCAGCTTCGAGGGGCCGGATACGAAAGTGGCAGCCAGATAGACCAGTCCCGCGAGAACCAGCAACCCGGCAGCCAGCCCAATAACCACCTCCCGCCTCGAGGTGGTCTGCACAACCAACGGTGGCTTGCCCGGTGTCATTACAAGGAAGAATCAGGGCCGCGTCTCAGCTCCGAAAACTCACGCCTCCGCGGGCGGCGCATCGTTCTGGACGAGAAACCGCCGCTGCCAGACATAGCGCTTGAGCACCACCTTGATGGTCGCCGTCATCGGCACCGCAAGAATCGCCCCCAGCAACCCGCCCATCAGCAAGCTCCAGACGAACACCGAGGCAATCACCGTCATCGGATGCAACCCCACCGACTCCCCGACAATGCGAGGCGTTACAAAAAGCCCGTCGAACTGGTGCACCAGCACAAAGATCACCGTCACCGCCAGCGGGAACAACCACCACGGGCTCGCCGGAATCAGCCAACTGCTCCCGTGCACAAGCGCGATGAGCACCGCCGGCACCCAGCATAGCATAATCCCAAGGTACGGAATGAGCCCCAGAAAACACAGCAGCACCCCGATCAGCAGCCCGAAATCCAGCCCGATGAGCAGCAACCCCAGCCCCGTCGCCACCCCGTTGATCACGCTCACCAGCAACTGCCCGCGAAAGAACGCAATCAAGTAGCCGTTGATCTCCTCCAACGTCTCCACCACCTCATCCTTAAACCGCGAGGTGCGCAACGGCAGATAATCCCCCCACGACTCCGAAATGTTCCGGCTCTCGATCAGAAAATAATACAGGTACACCGGCACGATCACCATGCTCAGCAGGAAGCCGAACACCCCCAGAAAGCCTCCCACGCTGGCACTAACAAAACTCCACGCCTTGCGCGGCAGCTCACTCCAGATCCAGTCGCCGGACAGGAACTGCTGAAGATCCAAGCCGCCCTCCATCACCCCAGGGCCCTTCGGAGCGGCCGCGGGCGCCCCAGCCTCCTGCGCATCCGGATCCTTGACCCCACCCGGCGCCTCTGCAGTCCCCGCAGGAGCTCCCACGTTGGGCTCCGCACCGGCAACGCCCGCGTCAGGGGACCTCGGAATGACGGGAAAAGACAGCTCGGGAAGAAGCTCCACGTTGAACTTCTCCCGGATTCCCTCCCTGAGGCCGTTGTAACGCGCACGGGTCCCGTCGACGATTCTGGCAACGACATCCGCTGGCCTCGAAGCCTTAAGCTTCACTGCCATCTCAATGCTTTGCCGATAGATCGCAGGGGCAACCAAAAGAACCATGCCAGCGAACGCCACCGACACCGCCGCAAACACGATGAGCACCGCCCTCTGCCTCGACTGCCCCCAGGACACCAGACGGTCCACCACCGGCCCCAGCAAATAGGCAAGCACGCCCGACACCGCAAACGGGATCAGGATTGGCTGCAAAAACCTCAGCACATGGCTGCCCAGCCAAATCAACCCCACAGAAATCGCCCCAATCACCACCACCGACAACGCGGCCAACGCCGCCCACATGGTCTTTTCCTGCCAAGGCGTCGGGTACTTTGTCATATGATCAAACACCCGTTTGTCCCCGATGGCCGCCCCAGACGCAAGGGGCAAGTTTCCCTGAACCCCACCGACCACCACACATCAACCCTCACCGCCGCCTTCACCACCAACCCCTCCACCTGAAGCACGCGCAGCCGCCACCATTTCAGGGTCGCATTCCACGGCCTCAAAAAACGACCGGAACCGGGGAGCCCACCCCAAGGCGCGCAGCTTCGCATTGCTGACCCGCTTGTGAGTCCATCCCCTTTTGCGATTGAGATCCACAGGGCCCGCCGGAGGAAGAGGCATCCCAAAGCGTTCCGAAAGCCACGCGTAAAGCTCACGCTGCGTCACAGGCCGATCATCGCTGAGATTAAACACCCCTCGCTCCCCACCCTCCAGAATGCACGCCAAGCCGGAGGCAATGTCCTCCCGGTGCACTTGGTTGATCCATCGCTCACCCCCGCCCTCCAACACGGCAGCCCCCGAGAAGAACTTGCGCAACAGCACCGAGCGCCCCGGTCCATAGATCCCAGCCAGACGCACCACCGCCCCACCCCTCGCCAGCACAAGAGATTCCGTCTCCCGAAGCAACCGCCCCGTGTCCCGATCCGGCTCCGCAGGACTCTCCTCGTCCACCCACGATCCATCCACCTGCGCGTACACGGAAGTACTGCTCGTGAAGAGCAGACGCCCCATCGGCACCGCGTCGGAAAGGTTGCGGGCTCCATTCAAATATACTCGCTCGTACGCCTCCGCACCGCCACGCCCGGAACTCGCGCAATGCACCACCGCCTCGCACCCCCGCAACTCCGGGAGCGCCAGCACCGCCTCGCGATCCGCAATATCACAAGCCACCACCGGAAACGGCTCCCCGGCAAGCGCAGCAGCCGACTCCTCGCTGTGAGTCCCCCCCACCACCTCCCACCCGCGCCCATGCAACAACCGCGCCGCGGCCAACCCAGCAAACCCGCATCCGGCAATAAAAACCCTAGGCATCACGTGTGTTCCCAACAACAAAACACTCAGGCAAGAGGCGCGCCACGCCCGGCCACGTAAAGCTCGTACCACTGCTCACGCGTCAACTCCATGGACGCCGCAGCCACCGCCCCGCGAATCCGCTCCGGATCAGTGCTGCCGAGGATGGGCACGATGCGGGCGGGATGCTTCAGCAGCCACGCCAGCGCCACCGTCGCACGCCGCTCACCCACGGCTGATGCGATACGATCAAGCACCGCCGCCACCGCGGCAGGCCGATACCCGCGCTGCCCCGGAAGCAAGTCCACCCCTCCATCGCCGAGCAATCCCGCCCCCAGCGGACTCCATGCCAGCGGAGTCATCCGCTGCGCCACACACTGGGAAAGCACCCCGTCGTCAAAACTCGCCAACTGCAGCAGGCTCACCTCCACTTGGTTGGCCTGAATCGGGCGTGCACAAGCCCGCTGCAGCATCTCCACCTGATCCGTCCGGAAATTGCTCACCCCAAACTCGCGCACCTTGCCCGCCGCATACAATTGATCGAATGCGCGCGCCACCTCCTCCGGATCCATCAAAGGATCGGGCCGGTGGATCTGGTAAAAATCGATGCATTCCACCCCAAGGCGCCGCAGCGACCCCTCACACGACCTCACAATGTGTTCAGCCGAAGAGTCGTACCGTGCAGGCGCACCCGCCGGTTCATCCGCAAACCGGATCCCACACTTCGTGGCCACGACTACCTTTTCGCGCAGGCCCGGGTTTTCCCTCAGGATCTCCCCAAACACCGCCTCGGCACGAGCGCGGCAGTAAATGTCTGCATGATCAAAAAGCGTGTACCCTGCCTCTACAGCCGCCAGCACCGCGCGGCGCGCGAGAGGGAGGTTCTCCTTGTCATTCTCCAGCGGCGCGATGCGCCAGCACCCGTAAGCAAGCCGGCTCGTACTCAGGTCGCTGGATCCAATGGCGATGCGTTCCATGCCGCCCAGCTATAGGCGCGTCCGCCAAGGCCAGCAAGCACACGGAATCAGTCCACCCCGCTCCGGCCACACCCCGAAAATTTTCCGCGCATTGACGCAGAGGCCCAGCACACCCATATTCCCCGGCCCCTTTCAGGAAACCCTACCCGCAGACCAGCCAGCAACCGCTCTTACCCGAGCCTTCAACCCTCTTCAGACCGCCATGGAACACATCCGCAACATCGCCATCATCGCCCACGTCGACCATGGCAAGACCACGCTCGTCGACCAGCTCCTCAAGCAGTCGGGCACTTTCCGAGCCAACGAAGCCAAGGCCACCGAGATCCGCATCATGGACTCGATGGACCTCGAACGCGAGAAGGGCATCACCATCAAAGCCAAGAACGCCGCGTTCCGCTGGAAGGATTACCACGTCAACATCGTCGACACCCCCGGCCACGCCGACTTCGGCGGCGAAGTCGAGCGCATCATGAAAATGGTGGACGGCGTGCTTCTCGTCGTCGACGCCTTCGACGGCCCACAGGCCCAGACCAAATTCGTCCTCAAAAAGGCCCTCGAAAACGGCGCCAAGCCCATCGTCGTCATCAATAAGATCGACCGCGAAAACGCACGCCCTCACAAGGTCCTCGACATGGTCTTCGAGCTCTTCATGGAGCTCGACGCCAACGACCAGCAGCTCGATTTCCCCGTCGTGTACGCCAGCGCGCGCGACGGCTACGCCAAGGCAGAGATCGATCAGGCTAGCTCCACCATGGAGCCCCTCTTCGAGGCCATCATCAAACACATCCCCCCGCCGCCCAAGTCCGACGTGAGCCACTTCCAAATGCTCGTGTCCAACCTCGACTACTCGGACTACCTGGGCCGTATCGCCTTCGGCCGCATCACCAGCGGCAGCATCAACCTCGGCGACAGCCTCGTGCGCATCGACAAGGAGGGCGGCCGCACCCGCTCCACCACCACCGCCATCTTCGGCCATCAGGGCCTCCAGAAGACCGAACTCAAGACCGCCAGCGCCGGCGACATCATCGGCATCTGCGGCTTCGAGGACGCCTTCATCGGCGAAACCATCACGGATAACGAAGACCGCGAGCCGCTCCCCTTCGTCGACATCGATCCGCCCACGATCACGATGAAGATTTGCATCAACGACAGCCCCCTCGCCGGCCGCGAGGGCAAACTGCTCACCGCACGTCAGGTCCGTGAACGTCTCGTGCGCGAAACCCGTACCAACGTCTCCATCCTCTTCAGCGACACCGACATCGCAGGCCATTTCGAGATCCAGGCCCGCGGCGAAATGCAGATCGCCATCATCGTCGAACAGATGCGCCGCGAAGGATTCGAAATCCTCGTCTCCCGCCCCGAAGTCATCTTCAAGCGCGGCGACGACGGCACCCTCCTCGAACCCCTCGAGAAAGTCTACGTCGACGTCCCGCACGACAACCTCGGCGACATCCTCCAGTCCCTCGCCGGCCGTAAGGCGGAGATCCTCAACATGGAGCACAACCCGCATAGCGTCACCGTGCAGGCCATCGCCCCCACGCGCGGCCTCATCGGCTTCGAGACGGACCTCGTCAACGCCACCAAGGGCCACGGCATCATGTCCCACCTCTTCCACGCCTATGGTGAGCACAAGGGCGAGATCCCGACCCGCAACAACGGCGTACTCGTCGCCATGGAAGGCGGCGTGAGCACCAGCTACTCCCTGGAATCCATTCAGGAACGCGGCCGCCTCTTCATCGGGCCCCAGATCGAGGTCTACGAAGGGATGATTATCGGCGAAAACGCTCGTCCCGACGATATGCCCGTCAACCCCTGCCGCGCCAAGAAACTCACCAACATGCGCTCTCAGGGCGACGGCAAGGGCATCTCCCTCGCTCCTCCCATCCTCATGAGCCTCGAGCGCTCGCTCGAATACATCGCTCCGGACGAGTACGTCGAGGTCACGCCAAAAAGCCTGCGCCTCCGCAAAAAAATCCTCGATGCCGGCGCCCGCAAGCGCGCCAAGGACAAGATGCCCGGTTAAGGATCCCGTTCAGGGATTCCAAAAACTGCAGCACACACGGCATCATCTCCCTCCCCTACCATGAACCGGTACGGGAAGGGGGCTGGGAGCAACACGCTCTTACCTCATTCTGCTCCACCCTCGCCTCGTGCACCGCATGAGGCTCGTGGAATCGCGTGGACTAATGGGAGGCGTTGGGAGATGCGGGGCAACGTCCGAAAACGTGCATCTCAGTAATGCATCCGCTTCACCCGTTGGCCGATCCCGGTGAAGACGTCCCACGCGATCGTCCCCGCCTTCGCAGCGACCTCAGCGACCCTGATCTCCTCCTCTCCCTGACGGCCAATCAGCACCGCCTCGCTGCCTGCCTGCGAATCCCCCTCCGGCACATCAGTCACATCCGCAAGAATCTGGTCCATGGTCACGCGCCCTAGCACCGCACAACGTCTCCCACCGATGAGCACCTCGGAGCCCCGACCAGAAAGGGAACGCGGATATCCGTCCGCATACCCGGTCGCGAGCGTTGCCACGCGCATCGGCCCTTGCGTCACGAAAGTGCGCCCGTAACTCAATCCGCGCCCGGGGCCTACCCGCCGCACCAACGTCACTCGTGTCTTCCATGAGAGGGCAGGGCGTAGCCGAGCTTCATACTCCGCTCGCGGCGAGGATCCATATAACGCCAACCCCAACCGCACCATGTCGCCTGCGAACCGCGAGAACCCAATCGCGCCGGCGCTGTTTGCCACATGGATCAAGGCTTCTCCCATCCCGCCCCCCCGCAGTTCCCCACAAAGTCGATGGAACAGTTCAAGCTGTCCGACCGTGAAAGCATCGTCCTCATCGGCACAAGGCAGGTGCGACCCGATCCCCACCACCCGCAGCCCCTGCAACCCTGCCACCGCCGTACCCAACTCCAGCGCCTCTTCGTGCCAGACCCCTATGCGCCCCATCCCTGTATCCACCGCAAAGTGCACGCACACCGGCTCTTGCCCGCGCCCCAAAGCCGCATAGGCAACCGCCTCCTCCCAGTCCGACACCACGGGAACAAATCCCCGCGCCGCGATTTCCGCACGCTCCCCAGGCAGCGCCGGCCCCAGAATCGAGATGCGCCGCGGGTCCACCAATTCCGCCAATGCGACAGCCTCAGCGACATTCGCCACGGCAAACTCTTCGGCAAGCGGCGCAAGAAAACGCCCGACGGAAGCCAGCCCGTGTCCATACGCATCAGCCTTCAGCACCACCATGAACCGCACCCCGCGTGGCACCCGCTCCCGCAAGACACGGAGGTTCACCTCGAGCGCTCCCAATTCCACTTCCGCCCAACATCGGTGGGCTCCGGTGACAGGCTGCGACATGGAAGGCGTTTCAGGGGCGGTGCTCATCGCGACGAACGGAGTTGGATCGCTCCGCACTGCCGATCCTCTTCAATGAACCGCACCACATCAATCCCTACGAAAGCCGCCCACATCCACCGAGGTCTGAATGCTTGCACTCCACCACCCTCCTCCGTAATCACATACCTCCCTCCCCTACACTGCTCCCTATGCCAAGACTCGCCCTGATCCCGCTTGCCGCTGGCCTTCTCGCCACCTCGCCACTCCTCGCGCAAAAAGCCATCCCGAGGGAACCCTCCAAGACAGAAGCTCAAACAACTCAAACAACTCAGCAAAGCGGAAAGTCCAAGCCCGCATCCGCCGCCGAAGCCCCCCCCGCATCGGAACAGGAAAAGCGCCCCGGCTTCTTCGGTCGCCTCTTCTCACGCAGCCCGAAACCCACCCCTGAACCCACCCCCGCTCCGAAGCCGGGCGCCAAAAAATCGGCACAGGAAAAGGACGACTCCAGCGAAAAACCAGCCAAGACCGAGGGCCGTACTGAGAAGCCAGAAAAACCCAGGACCGAAAAGTCTGACACCAAGCCAGATGCGAGGCCCAATGCGGAGCTAAAGACCGACTCAAAGGCCACCGAACCCAAAAGGAAGGAAGCGGCGAAGCCCGCCAAGGCCTCAGCTCCCCTCGCTGAAGGCGACTCCGAGGCCGTGGAGCGCCGCAAATACAACGACGCTAAGGCGAAGGCCATGGAGGTGGCCGAGATCCAGCGTCTCAAAGAGCGCGCCGACAACGCGATCACGGACGAGGAAAGCCGAAAAGCCATGCGCGCTTACAACAGGGCTCTCGCCGACGAAATGCGCCAGATTGACCCCAGCATCAAGGAGCGCATCGACCAAATCGAAAAGCTCATCCTCAAGCGCCTCGAGGAATAAGGCCGGGACCAACTCAAGTTACGGCCGCCAGCGACGAGCGCACCGCAGCGCGCAACCTCTCCATTTGCCTGCATCCCGAAGGCACGCATGCACTGAACCGACTGTTTCAGCATCAGAGCGCACAAACGCGACCGCCCCACCCCTCACGCCCCACCCCTCTCGCCCTACACTTCGGTAGAAACGCAGACACCGCGGACTTGAGATCAAATTGCTCCGCGTTCACCCACCGTGGCGCTGCCTACGAATGCCCTCAGCGATCGCCTCGGCCAACCGCTCCCTGAACTGCGCACTCGCACACCGCCGGGATTCGTCACGGTTGCTGAGAAACCCGCACTCGATCAGCACTGCGGGATACTGGTTGAGGCGGAGCACACGAAAATTCGCCACCCGCACTCCACGCGAACTCGTGCCGGGTACCCGCACCATCTCCCGGAGAATGTTCTGCGCAAGCGCCTCGGAAACCCCCGACTTGTAATGCACTTCAATGCCCGAGGCACCCCGCCGCCGCGCGTCGTTGAAGTGGATGCTCACAAACACCGCATTCTGCTCCCCGTTGGAAATACGCACCCGGTCATCAAGTTCAATGAACCGATCCGTGCTACGCGTCATCACCGTGCGAAAACCAGCGTCCGCGAGCTTCGGCTGCAAACGGCGCGCCATGTCCAAGGTGAAATCCTTCTCTGAGCCCATCCGGCAGCGCGCCCCGTTGTCATGCCCTCCGTGTCCCGCATCCACCACTACGCAGCTAAAGCTGCGACTGGTGTCTCGCACCCGGGCAGCGGGCGTGGCGCACCCAGCCATTCCCACCAAGAGCACCAGCATACTGGTCAGCAGACGCCACCCGCCCCGCTTGCGTTCCTTGGGCTCAACGACGATCATCTGCTCAATGTTACACGGGCTCATTTGGGGCTTCCGGAAGGTGCCCCCTCTTCTCGCCGTAGCCGCAATGAGCTGTCAAGCGGCCGAACCTTCCAAGTCCATGCCTACGCCTCCCTCCGGCACAAACCGACTCGCCTCCGAGCGATCCCCCTACCTCCTCCAGCACCAGCACAACCCTGTCGACTGGCATCCATGGGGTGAAGAGGCCTTCGCCAAGGCGCGCCGCGAACGAAAGCCCATCTTTCTCTCCATCGGCTACTCCACCTGCCACTGGTGCCATGTCATGGCCCACGAGAGCTTTGAGAACGCGGAAACCGCCGCCCTCATGAACGCCCACTTCATCAACATCAAGGTCGACCGAGAGGAACGCCCCGATGTCGACCGAGTCTACATGACCTTTGTCCAAGCCACCACAGGCGGCGGCGGCTGGCCTATGAGCGTCTTCCTCACCCCTGATCTCAAGCCATTCGTCGGCGGCACCTACTACCCCCCAGAAGACCGCCTCGGCCGCCCAGGCTTCCCCACCGTCCTCAAACGCATCGCCGATGCTTGGAAAAACGAGCGCGCCAGTATCCTCGAACACGGCGACTCCGTTCTCTCTCAACTGCGCGAGCACTCAACCACCGCCCCACCCAAAGGCACCCTCAACCCTCAAACCGCACTCAACCTCGGCCTCACACAACTCACCCAAAGCTTCGACGAGGAATTCGGCGGCTTCGGCCGCGCCCCAAAGTTCCCGCGTCCCGTTTCTCTCAACTTCCTGCTCCGCGCCGCCCACCAACCCGGTCTCGATCCGGCGGACCGCAAAATCGCGCAGGGCATGGCGCTGCTCACTCTCCGGAAAATGGCCGACGGCGGCATGCACGACCACCTCGGCGGCGGCTTCCACCGCTACTCCGTCGATCGATTCTGGCACGTCCCGCATTTTGAAAAAATGCTCTACGATCAGGCCCAGCTCACCGCCTCCTACCTCGAAGCGTTCCAGATCACCGCGCAACCCGCCTTCGCCGAGGTCGCACGCGACATCCTTGACTACGTCCATCGCGATCTCACCGCCCCGGAAGGCGGCTTCTACTCAGCCGAGGACGCCGATTCCCTGCTCGAGCAAGGATCCACCGCCCACGGCGAGGGCGCCTTCTACACGTGGACCCGAGCCGAAATCACCGCCATCCTTGGCCCCGAGCGTGCCGACGTGTTCAACGCCGTCTACGGCGTCGAGGAAGCCGGCAACGCCCCCGAGGGCAGCGATCCCCACAAGGAACTCACCGGCAAAAACACCCTCATCGCACGCCTCTCCCCCACCAAGGCAGCAGAGCAGTTTCACATCACCGAGGATCAACTCCAAAAGATCCTCGCCGACTCACGCCGCCTCATTCTCGCCCGCCGTTCCCTGCGCCCCAGACCCCATCTAGACGACAAAGTCATCACCGCATGGAACGGCCTCATGATCTCCGCGTTCGCACGCGCAGCCCAAGTCTTCGACAACCCGCAATACCTCGCCACCGCCCAGCGTTCCGCTCGCTTCCTTGAAAAAGAACTTTGGAAGGACGGCTCCCTCCGCCGCTGCTTCCGCCAGCAGGCTGCCTCCGTCCCGGGTTTCGCCGACGACTACGCCTTCCTTATCCAGGGCCTGCTCGACCTCTACGAGGCCGACTTCGACATTCACTGGCTCCAATGGGCACTGGAACTTCAGAAAAAACAGGACTCCCTCTTTGCCGATACCGCGCACGGCGGCTACTTCAGCGCTGGATCGGGTGACCCAAGCATCCTCCTCCGAATGAAGGAGGACTACGACGGTGCAGAGCCCTCCCCGAACTCCATCAGCGTACTCAACCTCTTGCGACTCGCGGCGATCTCCAACCAGACACCAATGCACGAGTCTGCCGCAAGGACCGTGCAGGCTTTCACCGATCAACTCTCACGCGCCGCCAGCGCCATGCCGCAGATGCTCTGCGCGCTCATGGCCACCCAAGCCAGCCCCCGCCAGATCGTGATCGCCGGGCCACCCGACGATCCAGCCACCCGCGCACTCCTGCGCGTTGCGCGCACACCATTCCAACCCCACCGCCTCCTCCTGCTCGCTGACGGAGGGCCCGGACAGCAATGGCTTGCTGAGCGACTTGAATTCCTTCGCACCGTGGCACCCGTCGACGGAAAACCGGCCGCCTACGTCTGCGAAAACTTCACCTGCCAGGAACCCACGACCGACCCGGAAAAACTCCGCGCGCTGCTCGCGCGCTAACCCGAATAAATCACACGCGGGGCGTAACGAAAGCGAGGATGCGGTGTTATAGCCTCGCATGCAGACACATACCGGAGACCCGAAGCCCGCACCCAGCCCGACAGAGTGTTTCACCGGTCAGCTGTTTTTTGATGAACTCGGGGCCCGCAATGTCGTGGCTGA